>CAWIWT010000008.1:0-22611 GCA_963839725.1 uncultured Alphaproteobacteria bacterium
GGCGCAACCGCGACCTCCAGCGTGGTCGCCGGTAATGTCCGCTTTCAGGCGGTGGCAAAGCGGACTTCAACGGCCGATATGCGGCGCAAAGCTGCCGTCCGTGGCGTGCACTACGATGGTCTGTATTGGGGTCAGAACCGGACGTCGCGCCACACGATTTTGGAATGCACATCACAAATGGCGCGCCCGAAGAGATTCGAACTCCTGACCCCCAGATTCGTAGTTCGTGGATACTCTCATCAGGCGCCGCAGCAAGTTTGTGATGTAACATATTCATTTCATTATCTTTTTTCTGTCTCAGTCCGGCCTGTGACCTCTTCCTTACCAGGAATCTAAAAGAGCACAGCTTATACGTGTACCGACACCCTCGGCTGCGCTGGAATTGGAGACCGGTAACTTCTCTGGGGTTAGGCGGCGCGTAGGAGGGGCGGTTTGGGCTTGAAAAGGGAGGGCACATTCTGCTCTGGCTTGCGAAATCTGGCCCGCAGTCGATCCCGAAGCTCGCCATTGATCTCGGCCGTCCGAACCTGCATCAGCATGTGAGCGCCGTGGAGGGACCAGCGCATCTGCTGTTCCTTTGCCATCCGCTTGCCAACGAGTGAATTCACCGCTGATTCGGCGAGGGTCGTGGCGACGCGAAGTCCGGCCCGGTAGCGCTTTCCATAGTTGATGATCGCGCCGCGGTTTGAATGGACATAGGTCAGGAGCTGCAATCTAGCGGTGCTCGCCAAACCCACTTTAATTGCGATCCTGAAGGATCGTCCCCAGCGCCTCTCTTTCCTTGGCGGTAAGGCCTGCGACCTCTTCACGCCTGCGGTTCCGAACATTGAAGACGATCGCTGCGCCGCCGCCGAGAAGCAGGATCAGCGGTGTCGCCCACAACAACGCATTGCGCGGGCTGAACCGCGGCTTCAAGAGGACGAATTCGCCATAGCGCGATACGACGAAATCAATGACCTCGCCGTCGGTATCGCCGGCCACGAGCCGTTCGCGGACGAGAACACGCAGATCGCCGGCGAGGTCCGCATTCGAATCGTCGATCGACTGGTTCTGGCAGACCATGCAGCGCAGTTCCGCCGACAGGTCGCGCGCCCTCGCCTCGAGCGCGGGGTCCGCCAGCACCTCGCCCGGCTGGACCGCGTCGGCGGCCTCGGACATCGCCAGTGCCAGGGCGATTGCGAGCGGAGCGAGATATCGCTTGCCGGTCATGGCAGACCCGGACTGGGCTTTTCACCGAGCGTTCGCCGCCGCGCCGGCGCGCCGATCCTCAGTCGCCGGTCGAACAGCGAGACCGCGCCGCCGGCCGCCATCACCAACGCGCCGATCCAGATAAGGGTGACGAACGGTTTCCACCAGACCCGGACGACGATGGCGCCATCGGGCTTGGAATTGCCGAGCGAAACATAAATCTGGCTGAAACCGCGCGTCGCAATCCCTGCCTCGGTCGTGGGCATCTGCCTTGCCGCATAGAAGCGTTTGGCCGAAGACGATCTCGCCGAGCGGCTTTCCGGCGGCGTCGAACAGCGCGAACCTGCCCCGGTCTTCGGTGTAATTCGGGCCGCGTGAGCGGCTGCATGCCCGTCGTAGCGCAGCGAATAGCCGCGCAGCGCGATCGTATCGCCGGGCCGCATCGAGGTGATGCGTTCGGTGTTGAGCGAGACTCGCGCTGACGATGCCGAGCGTCGAAAGGCCGAGGCCGACATGGGCGAGCGCCGTGCCGAACACAGAGCGCGGTAGCCCGGCGAAGCGCCGCAACATGATCCGCGGTGACACGTCGCCGAAACCGGACTTCATGGCGATGTCGGTCAGCGATCCGAGGATCAGCCAGAAGGCGAGGCCGACACCGAGCGCAGCCAGAACCGACATGCCATCGATGAAGAACAAGGTCACCATGATCGCGACGAGTGCCGCGCCGAAGGCGAAAACGAGGCGCTGCGAGACGGCATAGAGGTCGCCGCGTTTCCAGGCGAGAAGCGGACCGAAGGGCACGGCGGCCAGAAGCGGTACTATCAACGGAGCGAAGGTCATGTTGAAGAACGGCGGGCCGACCGAGATCTTGTCGCCGGCGAAAGCCTCGACCAGCAGCGGGTAAAGCGTACCGATCAGAACTGTCGCGGCGGCGGTCGTCAGAAAAAGATTGTTGAGAACCAGCGAGCCCTCGCGCGATATGGGATGGGAACAGGCCGCCGGCGGCCAGCGTCGGGGCCCGCCAGGCGAAAAGCGCCAGCGACCCGCCGATGAATATCGTCAGGATGGCGAGGATGAACACGCCGCGGGTCGGATCGGTGGCGAAGGCATGGACGGAAGTAAGCACTCCCGGACCGCACCAGAAACGTACCGAGAAGCGAGAGCGAGAATGTCAGGATCGCCAGAAGCAGCGTCCAGATCTTCAGGGCCGACCGCTTTTCCATGACGATGGCGGAGTGCAGAAGTGCTGTTCCGGCAAGCCACGGCATGAATGACGCGTTCTCCATTGGGTCCGAGAACCATAATTGACCCCAGCCGAAGTTCCGTAATAGGCCCAGTAGGACCCCATGGCGACGCCGCCGGTGAGCCAAGCGGCAAGCGTCCACGGCCGCACCCAGCGCGCCCAGGCCCATTGATGCGGCCGTCCATCAGCGCCGCGACGGCAAACGAAAAGCTGACCGAAAAGCCGACATAGCCGAGATAGAGAAGCGGCGGATGGATGGCGAGACCGATATCCTGAAGCACAGGGTTCAGCTCGCGCCCCTCGATCGGGGCCGGTGTCAGGCGGGTGAAAGGATTTGACGTCATCAGGATGAAGCCAAGGAAAGCCGCGCCGATCCAGCCCTGAACGGCCAGGACATTTGGCGCGCAGCGATGCCGGAAGGTTGTTGCCGAAGACCGCCACCAGCGCCCCGAACAGGGTAAGGATCAAGACCCAAAGGAGCATCGATCCTTCGTGATTGCCCCACTTTCCCGGTGATCCTGTAGAGGAGCGGCTGCAGCGGTACGGAATTTTGCCAGACGCTCAGGACCGAAAAATCCGACTGAACATAGGCTGTCGCGAGCGCGAGGGACGAGACAGCGGTCAGCGCAGACCCGGTGATGGCAGCTGGCCCGGCGACAGCCATCATCCGCTCGTTGCCCCTACGCGCGCCAATCACTATTCGCACTAGCCAATGCGTAAGCTGTGAAAACAAATGTGACGCCGTGAAGGTTGCTAGGATCTCGGGCTTCATGGGGTGCGATGTCTCCGCGTCCTTGGCCTAAGTATTCATCGTCGAATATTTTTACTAAAAAAAGCTGCATTATCACAAGAGGGCTGCTGATCTCTCCACCGGGCGCTGGAGAACGAGGATCTATCTGTGGCGAGGCAAACATGACAACCGACGAAGCCATGGAAGATGGTCGGAGACGTCAACGCCGCTGTTGACCTGCGGGACCTGAGCGAGGAGCCATTCACCGACCCAGTCCCTTGATCATCAAGGCCCAATCGCGCCTGTACCGCTGCCCTGCGAATGGGCACAATGTGCACGCCGACTCCGTCACCAGCACGCCCTCGCGGGCCTGCGCCCGCTGAGCCTGGTTCGACCTTCGCATCCCCTATTAGGAAGGGCCGGTGCGGGTGATCGGAACCCAAACGGAGAAGGGATATCTGGAGATGACGGGTTACGAGCGCAATGACCGTGGATCGCCGGCTAAGATGCAGCGCTTCAAACCAGCATAATGGGCGTTCATAGGGCTACAGCACCGTGACACAATCCGGTCTGTTTCCTATGGCAGCGAAGACGCGTACCCTTTTCTTTTAAACATCCATAGGCATGGCGTTAATGGAGCGAAGGTACGGTCAATAGGGTGGCGTGCCGAAAACCAATCCACTGCTGTCGCGTCCGGTGACCAGCTGAATCATGGCGTTTGCATAGTCGTTACATTCACCTGCACGGTCATTCCCAGGGCATCGCAGCCTTACCTGAGTAGCTGCCATAGAGTGGTATCGCCTGGCGGGGATCGCGCGCCACTGCGACCCGAATAAGATCGCGATTGCCGACTATGCCGTTCGTGGGGTCGAATTCCACCCAGCCGGCGCCGGGTAGATAGATTTGACACCAGGCGCGCGTCGAACCGCCACCGAGCTTAGTCGTGCCATCACGACTGGGAACATAAATGTATCCGGTGACGAACCGCGCGGCGAAACCAAGGGGAGCGAACCGCTTCCATCATAAACAGAGCAAAGTCGCGACACGTACCTCGCCTCAGACGCAAGGTTATCAACGGGGGCTGTGTTCCCGCGTCAACCCGCCGGGAATAAGAGAAGCTTTCGCGAATGGCGTAGCAGAGCGTCATAAGCACCTTGCCGGTATCAATCCGTCCTGCCCCGCCTACGAATTGCTGCGCCCACTTGCCGACTTCGTCACTATCGTCTGGATAATGGCGCTCCATTGTCCGCGCCAGATCCGCGGTTTCATCGTCGTCGTAACTGAACGGGTATTTCAGAGCCGCTTTATCGATTTGAAAGTCGGGCGTGTCCTGCGGCGTATGGTCCAAGCGAATCCGCGTTTCGAACCTCAGCTCTTTTGGCAGCGGTCGTAAAATTCAGGACCGCCACGCAGTTTCCAAAGATGTCGTGGATCCAGCGCACAACACTAGGCTGAGGCTCAACAATCAGAGTTGAATCCAGAAACTCCTGGTCATAGCTGTCGCGCGGCCGAAACATCAGCCGGTGCTCGCCGAACCTCACCTTGTTTGCGTAGCGATACGCGGTTGTGTGGGTGACCAAGAATATTGGCATCAAGACTTAAGCGGATCGCATCTCATGAACTCGGGCATGAAAACCCAACCCTTGGTCGCGAGGCAAGGACCACGCAGTAAATTGGATTGCGAGCAGCGGAAACAAAAGGCGGTTGTCTCAGTTTGTCGAAAAAACTGTGGGAGCCTGGAATGCCCAATGCAGACTTGATAACTGGCACGGTCAGCGAAGCTATCCAATCTGCCGTCACGAAATACGCTTCGGGCTCAACCGCGAGGCTGTCAAATATCATCGAGGCCGCGCGACAGAGGAGTGCAGCGATTGCCGAATTGGAAGACCGCGATCTCAGGGAACTGATTTAACTGGCGGCGGAGATGCGAGGGATAACCGTCGAGAAGACAGCTTACCTGCTCCTTCCCTTAATGAGAGCACGCCGTAGGGTGAACCGATGCAGTTCTCTTTTGTGTGAAGAGGGAATCCGGTACGGTTGCAGATGTTTGATGCGTATGCACAACTCGAGCCGTAACGACCATTACGAACCCAACAATCCAAGGTTCTTTGGCGTGCTTTGCGTCTTGCTCGCTATCTTGGCGTCGACTGCCTTCGCGATGCTCATCTTATCAGAGTGAGTTGGCAGACTGTTGGAGCAACTAGCTATGGCCATGCGCCTTATGCTTTTTCGCCACGCTAAGTCGAGTTGTCCTTCTGGGGTCGCCGACCACGACCGGCCCCTCTCCAAAATCGGCCGACGTGCCAGCAAGCAAATGGGCAAATACATGGCAAGAGAGGAACTGGTGCCTGACCAGGAATCGTGTCGACTGCCAGTCGCACTCAGGAAACCTGGGACCTTGCCCGCCTCGGCTTCAAACAGGACATCGTCTGTCGCTCCGAAAGCGGGCTTACGACGCCTCTGCTGACACTCTTCTCAAGGTCATCCGCGAGACCCCAAAGAAGGTCGGTAACTTGATCCTGGTGGGTCACAATCCAGTGCTTTGGGACTTGGCGCTGCGTTTGATCAGCGATGCAAAGAACCGCGAACTTGCGCGGCTCCAAAGCAAGCTGCCGACCGCAGGCCTCGTGGTAATCGACTTCGAGGTCGGGAGTTGGGAAGAGGTCTCAGCGCATGCTGGCAAGTTGAAGCGCTTCGATACACCGAATTCGATCACTTGAGTATGATGAGGCTAGAGCGCAGCACGGCGACTTTGTTCAGTTCGACTCCGGGCCATCGCTGTGTTACCCTCTTTATCCGGGTCCATGCCCGCCGGGCAAGGCCAGCCCTGGCTCGAGACAGGGTGCAGCTGGTGGAATCGCTCGATAGCTGAATTCAGCAGGCGTAGTGGGGGCACCTTTCGATCTGATGCCTCTATCTACTTGATCAGCCTCCTGACCCGCTTGAGTTTGCGGCCCAAGGCTCTAGAGGGCCTGCCCGTTGAGTTGTTCCATCATCGTTGGCAAGCATAGCCGCCTCCTATGCGAGCGTAAAAAGGATTCCGCATGGGCGGCGCATTTGTGCACGCTAACTGCCGCCGATCTCCGGCCGAGGCGGGGATCTCCAAATGCTCATACGCTATGGTGACGAGATTACGCTGACCACTCAGCAGCCCACTGCGTTGGTGTGTCTGCTGTCGGTCCACGAGGATCGCGATCCGGATATCAGAGTTCCGGAAACAATATTCTCCAACCCAAATGTGCCGACATCGACCTATCGCGATCTTTTCGGTATCGGTGCAGGCGGCTTGTCGCGCCGGCGGGCGATTTGATGATGTGGGCGATGCTACCATCTATGATGATGGCAAACCGGACAATTTACCCAGCGCGCGGGAATTCCCTGTGCCGGATCTGCCGGACGATTGCCTGTTTATCTGATGGGCAGCCGATACTGCGAAACGGATCGGCTCAGCCAGATCGCCTGGGACCTGTTCGGCGCAACGCCGCCTGGGTGGGTCGTGTTCAGGCGATCTGCGACTTCGTCCACAATCACATCCACTTTGACTATATGCAGGCCCGATCGACGCGCACAGCGTATGGAGACATATCTACGAGCGTGTCGGCGTATGCCGCGATTTTGCACACCTCGCACTCACGCTCTGCCGCTGCCTCAACATCCCCGCACGCTACGTCAACGGCCATCTCGGCGACATTGGGGTTCCGGTGGTTGATCCGATGGACTTCAGCGCCTATCGAGGTCTACCTGCAGGGGGAATGCACACGTTCGATCCACGCAACAACGTGCCGCGGATCGGCAGGATCGTTGTCGCGCGCGGTCGCGACGCCACCGACATACCACTGATCAATTCCTTCGGGCCCCATGTCCTGAAAGGGTTTCGGGTCTGGACGTACGAGGTCCCCGAGGTTCATTAAGCGCAAGAGACGCAAGGCGGCCCTCCATCGCGCGGGGCCGCAAGTCAGGTATTGGGCCGGAAGCGGCCCGTCCGTTTACGGGAGGGAGAGCGGGAAGTGCCATTCAGTCTCGTTCGATCCGAGCGTCCGTAGATGTAATGAGTATCGTATCTCTTAGACTATTGCTGATACGGATGTCGCCTTCGCTTACAGCGACCCTCAACGAAGCATCAATCTGGCATAGGCCTGCCTAAGTTCAGGCGAACTGCTGTCGAGCTTCTCGCGAAGCAGGCACGCGAAGCGGTCGATATTGTCGCGCGTTGACACCGGTGACTAAGATCATCATTGGTCTTAGTAGAGAGGCTTCGGGAATTCGCTTATCAGCTGCGTCTCCCGACGACGGCCCTCTTCGCAACACGACCAAGTCTCCAGTTTCGAGCGACCTTGTCGCGATCACTCCGGTAGCCCGGCGACGCGCATGCCCGTCGATCATGATCTGGGCATCCTCCGGGTTCTTGTACGGCTCGCCCTTCATCGTGTCAGTGATAGTGGTGTTGGGTCGAATGTTGAGCGCGCGCGCGACTTCGGCTTTTGCCTCGGATACCCGGGCAAGTTGAGCATGGCAGATCGCCAGGTAGCAATGGTCCCACCAGAAGAAGTGATTCAGCCGACCGATCGCCGATATCGCCTCTTCGAACCTTCGTGCCGTTATCAGAGCTACCGCTGAGCTTTCCCAGTACCAGTTCGGTGGAAACGGATCATGCCGCAGCAGCCGTTCCATCACCGAAAGGGACTGGTTCAACTGGCCGACCCGGCAAAACCAATGCGCACGCATGGAGAGCGCTAACATGTCCGCCGGGTTTATTTCCAGGGCGCGTCGGCTATGGATATCGGCCATGTCGAAACGCCGCTGAAACAGATAGGCGAACGCCAGCTGGGCGTGGCACATCGAATCGCCGTCGTCGAGCGCGACCGCTCTGCGGGCCAACGACGCGGCGATGTCGATCGTCGCCGGGCTATGGTCGTCGAAGAACTTGACCCAATGCACCATCGCCAGCCAGGCATGCGCCTGCGCATAGTTGGGGTCGATTTCGAGCGCGCGGTATAAAAGTGGTTCGGCTGGTTCCGCCTCGTAGCTGTCGAGCAGCCGACGGGCCTTGAGCACATAGTCATAGGATTCGGCCGGCGTCCTGGGTTTGGCCGTGAGCTTTTCGAGGATCGCCTTGGCGAGCCGGCCCTCGATGGTGCCGACGATGCAACGCACCACGTCGTCCTGAACGGCGAAGACATCGTCCGGGGCTCTGTCGTAACGCTCGGCCCAGATGTGGCCGCCGGTGGCGACGTCTACGAGCTGCGCCGTGATGCGCAGGCGGTCGTCGATGCGACGGACGCTTCCTTCGACGACGAAACCCACCCCGAGCTCGTCGCCGATCGTTTCGACCTTCACGACCTTTCCCTTGTACGAGAACGACGAATTCCTGGCGATCACCAGAATGTTCCGGAAGCGGCGACAGCTCGGTGATGATGTCCTCGGTGATGCCGTCGCTGAGATATTCCTGGTTGACATCGCCGGACATGTTGGTGAACGGCAGCACCGCGATCGCGGGTATCGCCGCCGAAGCTGCGGTTCGGTTGCCCTTATGCTGCAGAGCGCGCTCATCACCGGCGACGCTGAATGCGTGCACCGGTCGCTCGATGTTCTTCAGCGTGCGTTCACCCATGTCATGGAACTTGACGGGCAGCTTGTTGCCGACGTGGTCGCGAACCGTGCTGGATACGACGATGCCGCCTTCTGGCGCGATGCTCTCCAGCCGGGCAGCGATATTCACGCCGTCGCCGTAGACGTCGGATCCTTCGAGGATCACCTCCCCCAGGTTTATTCCAATGCGCAGGATGATGCGTTCGGTCGCGGGCTTGTCCAGATCGGCCTGATTGAACTGCCTTTGCAGTTCGATCGCGCACTGAACACCGTCGGTCGCGCTGGCGAATTCGACCAGGACGCCGTCGCCCATCAGCTTGAATATCCGCCCACCGTACTGGGCGACCAACGGCGCAAGGACGTTCCGCCGCTTTTCCTTGAGGATCGCGAGGGTGCTTACCTCGTCCATCTCCATGAGGCGGGAATAGCCGACGACATCCGCGGCCAAAATCGCCGCGAGTCGACGTTGAACGCGCTTTTCGACCATGCTGTATGATCTCGGAACCAAGCTCGCGCTATGGTAATGATCGGTTATGGCAGAGTCCACTCGGCTCCTGTCCCGCTGGCCGGAGCTGATCTTCCGTCGGGCAAGCTCGATGTCGGCAAACGGCGCAAAAATGGAACGTCCGCTTTCGGGAGTGATCGTCAGCCAAGCCAACGGCCGACTTGCGGCGCGAAGCTGCCATCTCGGCAATCCGAAGTGTGAACGTCGTCTTTGGGTGGGATTTTGTTGAAAAAGTCGGTGTTGTTGTGGCGTGAAGTGCTGATTCAGTCCTCTTTGGAATTGGAGGATTCGGCGATGATGGGCGAGCGGACGGTGATGCAGGAGGCGCTGTTCTACGAGTTCAGCCTCGAACGCCATGTCCCGGGCGACCACCTGTTGCGCTCGCTTGATCGCTTCGTCGACCTGTCCGGCCTGCGCTCGCATTTGCGGCCTTTCTACAGCGATATCGGCCGACCTTCGATCGATCCCGAACTGATGATCCGGATGCTGATCATCGGCTACTGCTTTGGCATCCGCTCCGAGCGCCGCTTGTGTGAAGAAGTGCATTTGAACCTCGCCTATCGCTGGTTCTGTCGACTCGGTCTGGAGGCAGACATTCCGGACCACTCCACCTTCTCCAAGAACCGCCACGGCCGCTTCCGTGACAGCGATCTCTTGCGCGAGCTGTTCGAGACGACCGTGCGCCGGTGCATCGAGGAAGGACTGGTCGGCGGTGAGGGTTTTGCCGTCGATGCCAGCCTCATCAAGGCGGATGCGAACAAGCAGCGCTCGGCGGAAGGATCGGAGCCGGTCGACTGGGAGGCGATGGCCGAGACCCGCCGCTCGGTCCAGGAATATCTCGACACCCTCGATGAGGCGGCCTGGGGTGCCGCGAGCGAAGTGAAGCCCAAGTTCGTGTCGAGATCAGATCCGGCGGCGCAGTGGACCGGCGCGATGAAGGGCCACGCCTTCTTCGCTTACGCCACCAACTACCTGATCGATATGGATCATGCCGTTATCGTGGACGTCGAGGCGAGCCGGGCCATACGCCAAGCCGAGGTCGGTGCGGCGCGCACGATGATCGAGCGTACCCAGGAGCGCTTCGGGCTTATCCAGAGAGGCTGGCTGCCGACAGCGCCTATGGTTCAGCCGAGATGCTCGCTTGGCTGGTGCATGAGCGCGGGATCGAGCCGCACATTCCGGTCTTCGACAAGTCCGAGCGCCGCGACGGCACATTCGAGCGGACCGACTTCACCTACGACCTCAAGGGTGATCTCTACACCTGTCCGGGCGGCAAGGAGCTTAGGCAGCGTCAGAAAGCCTATCGGATGCCGCGCCCCTTCGTTGATGAGAACGGGCTGATGCGCTACCGCGCCAGCAAGCTCGACTGCGACGCCTGCGCCCTCAAGCCCCGCTGCTGTCCGAACGCACCCGCCCGCAAAGTCCTGCGCTCTATCCACGAGGGCGCTCGCGACATGGCCCGCGACATCGCCACCACGGACGCCTATGTCACCTCACGACGCGAGCGGAAGAAGGTCGAGATGCTATTCGCCCACCTAAAGCGCATCCTCAGGCTCGACCGCCTGCGACTACGAGGACCAAACGGTGCCCGCGATGAGTTCCACCTCGCAGCCACCGCCCAAAATCTCCGCAAACTGGCAAAGCTGATCCCAGGCCCGATGCCGGAAGCGGCATGAGAGGCCCGGCCTCTACTCCTCTGAGCCCAGCGAGCTACCGAACACCTCACATCAGCCGACTTCTTCAACGCTATCGGTGGCGGAGCCGACATTGAACTTGGGCTTGCCGGCGTCATTCAAGCTCCGAAAAGGAGCCCTGAACATGCGACACGCCTTACCAACGCCGAATGGCGGCTGGTTCCCCCGATCTTTCCTTGCGCCGCGAGGGTCCCGCGTGTGGATGACAGGCGCGTCCTGAATGGCATCTTCTGGGTCTTGAGGTCTGGAACGCCTGCCGCGGCCCGAGCGCTGGACCTTCCACCACCTGCTGCAATCGCTTCGTTCGATGGCGGGTCCTGTCGCTACGCTATTCACAACGAACGCTCCCAGGTCTTGTCGTGCCGGAAGCGCGAGGTGGTGTCCTTCATTCACATGCAACCTTGGCCGCAGGGCCGCAACAGCCATGCCGGTCGACTGCCCGATCGCGGTCAGGCCCAAAGTGCGTGCAATTGATTGCGCCGCCCTTCTCCCGGACCCGGTGCCGGGAACCTCGAGCTCGCTGCCGTTGATGATGCGGCGGACGCAGCGCGCGAACACGCCCGCGCGCCGCTCGTTGGAGAAATCGCGAAGAGCTTCCGAGTTGGGCCCGTTTGGGGCATCTTTCCAGTTCATCGCCATGCCTTTCCCGTTTCCAGAAAGGCTGCCGATCCAGCGATGACAGGTCTCGATGTAGAGAACCCGTCTCGCTTCTTGGAGACCGGCAAACAGCTGCCCTTCACGAAGCTTATGTGAATACACCGGCGATTCACGCAAGAGGCAGAATGCGGGGTGGGCCTACAGGTGGTACCACCTGAGCTTCTGTTGCGCCCCAGCGCGGGTTTCGCGTGTAGTGGGGAACACCCGGCGCAAGCTCCCGCCTCAAGCAGGCTGGTTAAAATCGCGACGACCATCGAAGTCGAGAAAATTCCTCGCGCCTGTCGGCCGGAAACCGGGTACAGACGACTGTAAAGTCGCAGCTGCCGCGTTTTGCGAGCGATGGGCGTGAAGTGGTGAGCTGCTGACCTCGGAAGACCTGGAAGCGGCCGTTGCGACGTCGACGAACGAGCGTCTGAAACTGGGCCGACAGCAGACGGTCGGCTTTTGGAGACGTAGCATAGAAAGCAGCCGTTCTTATATCCGACTCTTCTCAGACATTCGATGCAGCAAGGGAGTCGCTTTGCGTGCCTCGGCCGTGACGGGCCGCGCTGCGCGGGGTATTATCGAGTCAAGGGAGCAGACATAACGCGCTGGCATCGGACCTGGCAATGGTGGCGACTTCCGGTCAGCGCCGAAATCAGCGGCATCGAGCGGCAATTGATCAAGCTCGGCGAGGACACCAGAGCGCAATTCTTCCAGACTCGGAGGGGGTCATATGAACTTTTGCTGGAAGACGGTTCTTTGCCTCTACATTGTCGTGCTCGGGCCGGCTTCGGCCGGTGACAAGTGGTCGGACGACTTTTCGACGTCAGAACTAAATCGCGGCCTGTGGTGTCCTTGTCAGATAAATATGAAGAGGGCTCCGATCGAGTTTCTGCACGATCCCGATGATGCGGGCAATCAATATGCGCGGATCACGGTCGACATCAATTCGCTCGGCGGCAATGTGTGCCGCAAGGGGGCGCCGGACGACGAATGTGGAAAGCCCATTTCGGCATTCTCACTATCTCCTGACCGGCCTCGTGCGGTGGAAGAGCCGGATACGCCGAAGCTCCTTGCGCCAAGTTTCATCGATGACCCAAAAATAGTTCCGTTGGCGGCCATCGACACAAATGGGGATCCCTACTGTGACAGTGCAATCATTCAAAAGGCGATAGCAGCGGGCGAGGAAGGAAGATGCATCCAGCGACAGGAGCTGCGCTTTCAGTCACAGTACACCCATGCCGCCGACGAACCATTCACTTACAAGCTGCGTTTCCGCATGCCGGCAGTTATTCAGGACACGAAGAACTCGGTCCGTTGGGTGACCGCGCAGTGGAAACAAGAGCCCATCAGCCCCGCCTACAACGACCCTAGTCCGGTGCTGGCTCAACGCTTCGACGACGGCGTGCTGCATGTGACTGTTCAAGACGGAGATTGCCGTTGCCGAGTGGCGTCTGCACCCATGCCTGACGGCTCAATCTGGCCTGCCAGACCCGGGGTTGCACATGACTGCATATCAACTCGGCTAGGCGATCCTGACAACACGGCGTGCACACCGGACCTTACTCTCGAATATGGTGCGGATCCCGTTCTACCCTCTGCGCGCGGAGCGTGGGTGGACATGCAATACAGGGTGCAGATGAGTCGGTCGAAGACCGCAGCAATCGAGATCTATGCTAATGGCCGATTCATCGTGAGGGTCACCGGAAAGATCGGCTATGAACCGGCGCCCGGCAAGATATCGCAGACCAAGTTCAAGATCGGCCACTATCGCGATTACCTGCCTTCTGTCGATACCATGGATATCGACCGGGTTGAGGTTGAGCCGTCCGACTAGCCTTTCCGGCTCTTGGCCGTCAACGGCACGTTCACTCTTCGACCGCGATGGCCCATGTTCGTGCTCGGGCTGCTGCTAATCATTGAGGCGGCGCACCCCGAACATCCCATCGACCCGCGGTTGACGTCACCGTGCGCTTAACCGCTTGACGCCCAAACATGAAGGTCTGTTCTGGATCCCGATCGCGACCTTCCCGGTGTCCAGCGCAAAGGATGCCAGACAGCGCATCCGCGTCGTGGCTGAACGCGAAGATCTGACCCATTCAAGACTGTTTCGTAACGCTGCAAGGTCAGCATCGGGGCGGAAGGCCGTCATTCGCCCCATCGATTGCATCGGCCAAGTGCCCTAGACGTGCCGGAGAGTTCACGTTCTGACGTTCCTGGCGGGCTGTAGAGTCTACGTGGGGTCTATTGGCAAATCGATGGCGACGCCACAAATGGCGGTTTGTGGTCAGAGACTTCGTAAGAATTGCAGCTCTAGGTTGGACTTGCGTTCAGAACGTGACTTGGCTTAACTTTTTCGCAAAATAGGAGTGACTGATGGATGCAGCTTCAGAACATCGGCTTTCGAAACCGCTGAATGGGCTAGTTAACAACTAAAAGGCGGGCTAGGGACATGCGCATATTGCCAATTCTTGCGGCTTCGGTTGTGCTCGCTTCAGCTCATGCCGCTTTTTGGGGCAGTCGCTGAAGTCCGATGAGATCCCCAGTTCCATTGCCGTTCGGCCGATCAGTTCACCCAATCCCGTTCTCGGCGCGGACAACCGTGTGCATCTGGCTTACGAACTTCTGGTGGTCAACCCGAGTAAGCTTTTCGTGACGGTTGATAGGATCGAGGCCGTGGACAGTGGCGGCCAGAGCCTGTGGTCGATCGAAGGCGAAGGTCTTGCGGCGATGACAATTCCTTACGGTGGGACGGATCGAATGATTTCACCGGGCGGAACGTCCGTGGTGCTCATGGATGTTAGCCTCGGTAAAGGCGACGAGCTGCCTTCCACAGTATCGGCACGGATAACGGCGACAAGACAGGCCTCCGGAGCGGACGGAAAGCCAGCCCCTATGCCGCAGGACAGCCCGGTTCCAACAAAATTCACCTTCACCGGAGCGGCCGCCACTATAGGCCGGCAAGCAGTTGTCGTTGAGCCGCCACTCAAGGGGAACGGCTGGGTAGCGGTGAATGGCTGCTGTGACAGTATTACCTCGCATCGCGGCGCGGTGATGGCCATCAACAGTCAGTTGCGCGTACCGGAACGCTTCGCCATCGATTGGGTGAAGCTCGACGACTTGGGCCACCTCTTTGCCGGCGACGTTTCGAAGTTGCCGAGCTACGCCTATTACGGAACGCCGATACATGCAGCTGCTGATGGTGTCGTGGTCAATCTTTACGACGACACCGACGAACAGGTACCGGGTGCAGATGCCAAAGGCATTACCACCGAGAATATAGGCGGCAACATGTTGGTGGTCGATATCGGTGGCGGCGCATTTACATTCTACGCGCACATGCAGCGTGGCAGCCTCAAAGTGAAGCTCGGGGATCGCGTCAAGACAGGCCAAGTTCTAGGGTTACTAGGCAACAGTGGCAACTCGACTGCTCCGCACCTGCATTTCCATGTCATGGATGGTCCGTCACCATTGGATGCCAATGGGCTGCCGTTTGTGTTCACGCGTTTTTCGAGCCAGGCGTGCTCGCCGCCGGTTCCGACGATGCGATACAGGAGGGCCAGCCGGCAAAAATCGACAAAAAGCTCTATGGGGACCACACCGCCGTGTTGCCGCTGAACAATCAGGTTGTGGATTTCAATTAGCGGGCCTTTATGACCCGACTTCAGTATTTGGAACCGGCAAAGCGACTTGCCGAATGGCAACAATCGACCCGACAGCAGACCGGCGTCTTTCGCCGCGAGGACTGTCAACGCGGACGTTCATCTCCACACACATATGGTCTCGAACTGACCCGAAGCCGACTTGCACTCGGCGCGACGTGAACGGCAGCTCTGCGCCGCATATCGGTCATACAAGCGATGAGATGCGCGAGCCCGAAGTGGACATCGCCTATGATTTGATACCTGCATGGTACCTTGAAGTTGCGGAATGCCCGGACTATTTGCCGATAACGCTCAGTGCCGTTTTCAACGGCACGTCTGAGATTGTAATGAGGCCCAGGTAGGGGTGGGACATATCCGCGATCAAATAGATCGCTGCTGCAACTGACAAGGAGGACAAGCACAGGACCCCCACAACTGTCACATTTCGCGGCGCTAGCAGCCCAAAAGTTGCAAACAGCAGGCTCAGCCAAAGTATCAATATTATTAGAAACGCTGCCGGGAGGCCTTCATCTTCAGCTTCCATCATTGCCCAGTTGTCTTCCGCGATCTTGTTACTGAGCTCCAGCGCCTGGCCTCTCAATAATTTTTGGCTTTCCGTAGCAGGCGTCAAGGTGCGCAGAAACTCTTGCATCTGCTCGATCCCACCCTCACCGAACGCAACTTCGGGAGGTGCGACATTTCCCGTGTCGCCCCAGCTTTGCTGGAGACGCTGGGTAACAAGTTCGCGAACTATCTGACGAGCGGGGCCCGTCTCGGCTCCATAGCGAGCGAGCACTCGATCAATCAACACAAGGTGTGCCGCTGCGGTCCTGACCTCGCCCTCTGCTGTCTCATGCGCGGATTTTGCGGACGAGATCAGCAAGCCCAGCGCGAGCGCTGACAGCGTTCCAATCACAGCTGTCGCAAGTTTTATGGCATCCTTTGAATCTGAAGCTAAATGCTCGTCCGGCAGCCGGTATTGTGCGAATACGCCAACGAGAGCCGCTGAAAATAGGCAGCCAAATGCAACGAAGCCGAGCGCAATGGAACTCATGCAACCCTTTTAGTGCTGCTCGGGCTGATGCGACAAGAAATAATATAAACTTCGGATCCAATGGCATTCGAAGCCATCAAGACAAATGCAATCCAATTCAGCCCCTCGTACTTCGATCCAGTAAGCTAGCCAGGTGGTGGGCGGGAGCTATGCGCGATTAAGCCGCAAGTTGACGCTGCAAAACACGAACTCACGCGGCTGCAATGCGCCTCAAGTCGGCTGTTCAATGCGCCTTCGCCACTGCCCGAAGGCAGACTTAACGATGACAAGCGCTAGCAGGCTGTTGAAATAGGATTTTGGAGGTGGTTACCACGCAAAATCGATCCCTTAACGATAGATCCAGCGGAAAATCAGTTCTGAAAAGTGCAGAAAGTGGTTTGTATTTTGCGTGTTTGGGATGGCCGATCTCGGCATTTCCGACTTTTTCAACAGCCTGCTAGGTCGCAGTTGCGCCACTTCCGGACCTTGCCGGTGATCCCGAGAAGGTCGCATCTCGGACCCAAAAAGGACCTTCCCCCGGAGAGCTGAGGTGCAAGCCTCGACCCCCAAGCTAACACTCGTGGCCTTCGCCGCTGGCCCATCAAGGCGAGCACTCGATGCGCGCAAGACGCGCGGGACGCTGCGCGATCGGCCGACTTGGGCGTCGAGATAGAAGAAGCCACCCGTCTGATTGATGCTATGGCTCTCGAAAGGAACCGTCGCCCATTTTCGACCAAAACGCGACAATGCTCTTCGGTGTCATAATCTCTTCCAGTACACCGAGCGCCGCCATCTACTGTACACGCGTATCGTCCAGGGCGCCCACCATGTATTGCACAAGCTCCTGAGTATGCGTCTCCGCCGTCCGCTTCTCCGTCACCTTGTGGCCCCTGCGCATCACCATGAGGCGGTCTGAGACCGCGAACACATCCGGCAGCGTGTGCGTGATCAGGATGACGGGGACCCCCTGGTCCCGCAGCTTCCTGATGAGCTCCAGGACCTTGTGCTGCTCGGGAACGCCGAGATTGTTGGTCGGCTCGTCCATGATCATCAACCGGGCGTCCCAATAGACGGCGCGGGCGATGGCGACCGCCTGACGCTGCCCGCCGGACAGGCTCTCGATCGGCTGCGTGAGGCTCGGGAATTGGATAGCCAGCGACTCCAGCGCCGCCCGGGACTCCCGAAGCATCATCTGCTCGTCGAGCGTCCGGATTAGGCCGGCGAGGTAGCGCTTCTTCACCTCGCGCCCTAGAAAGATATTGGCGCTGACATCGAGATTGTTGGCGAGCGCCAGGTCCTGGTAGATCGTCTCGATGCCCTGTCGGCGCGCGTCCATCGGGCGGGCAAAATGGCTGAGCCGGCCCTCGAAGTGGATCTCGCCTTCGTCCGGCTGATAGACGCCCGACACGCACTTGATGAGGGTCGACTTGCCGGCGCCGTTGTCGCCGAGCAGAGCAACCACCTCGCCAGGGTAGACATCCCAGCTTAAGTCGTTGACGGCCACAAGGCCGCCGAAGCGCTTGGTCAGCTTCCTGATCGAAAGGACAGGCTCCGTCACGTCGGCGGCCCTCCTGTCGCCCGGCCGATAATCAGGTCTCGCGACTGGTCGATCAGGACGGCAACGATCACCACAACGCCGACGACGATGAATTGCCAGAACGCCTCGACATTCAGCATGACGAGACCGGTAGTCAGCACGGCGATGATCAAAGCGCCGATGACGGTGCCCATCACGCTTCCGGCGCCGCCGAACAGGCTGACGCCGCCGATGATGACGGCGGCGATCGAGGAGAGAAGCAACGCATCGCCGATCACCGCCGAGCCGGCAGTGAAGCGGAGTGTCGACAGGAAACCGGCGATACCTGCCGTTGCGGAGGAGAGGATGTAGAGCGAGATGATATGGCGGTCGACCGGGATGCCGGCGCGGATGGCCGCCTCGATATTGCCGCCGATGGCGTAGGTGTGCCGGCCGAACTGGGTCTTTCGCAAAACGAAGATCGCCATCGCGACGACGATGGCAGTGAGGACGACGGGATAGGGAAGGATGCGGTCCATGCGGCGGAGCAGCTCGCCGCTTACCTCCGGCGTTGCGAGGAAATAGAGGCCGCCGCCCTCGCCGCGGATAAAATAGACGAGAGCGTCATTGCCATAGGCGCGAATGCCTGGAGGCAGGCCGATCACCGTCGTGTTCTCCGACATCAACAGCGCGACGCCACGCACGATGAACGAGCTGCCTAGCGTCACGATGAAGGCCGGCACCTTCAGCTTGGCGATGATCACGCCATTGATGAAACCGACGACACCGGCGCCGGCCACCGCGGCGAGGAATCCGACAACGACGGAGGGAAAAAGCGGCAGTCCGGCATTGAAGGCTGCGCGGATCGCCAGCGCCGACAGCACCGAGGCGAGGCTCATGACCCAGCCGACGGAGAGGTCGATGCCGGCGGCGATGATGACGAAGGTCTGGCCGAGGCCGAGCAAAAGTATCGGTGTGATGGCGACGAGGATGTTCTGCGAGTTGCGGACGGTGAGGAAATTGACGGCGCCGTTGCTGACGATCGGTACGGTGATGACGAAGAAGACGATCATCAGGGCGAGGAACGCCCAGGCCCAGAACCGGCTCAGCGCCAGCACGAATCGCTTCGGCAGCGTCAGGGTTTGCGCGGCGGCGCCCGTCTCCGCCACCGCCTTCATTTCAACGCGAGCCACGTAACCTCGTCCTCATAAGAGCACACGAGCTAGGTAGGGAGCGCCGCGATCGGCGCTCCCTAGCAGGCCAATCAACCGTCGCCCCGCTACTTGGCCGGAACCTTATAGATGAAGCGGGCAATCGCCGGGTCTTTGACGTTGTCCTTGTCGATGATGGCGAACCCGGTCTCGACACGACGCGGCAGGCTGGTCACGCCGGCAGCATCGGCCGCGGCGAACTGCACGGCCATGTAGCCCATGTCGAACGGTTTCTGCGCCAGCACCAGCGAGACGACGCCGTTGTTCATAAGCTCGATTGCCAATTGCGTCGCGTCATAGGCGACGACTTGAACGTGGCCGCCCAATCCGGCGTTGACGACGGCCGTTCCGGCGCCCTGGGCGCTGAACACGTTGGTGCCGAACACGCCGGCGAGGTCCGGCTTCGCGTTCGAGGACCGCCGCGGTCTGTTGCGCCGCCTTGTTCTGGTCATCGAGATTGTAGTCCGGCCCAAGAACCTTGATGTCCGGAAACTCCTTTTCCATCACTTCCTTGAAGCCCTGCTCGCGGCCCTCGACCGAGCTGACGTTCGGATTCGTGGAGTTGATGTAGACGAAGCCCTTTCCCGCCGATTGCCTTGGCAAGGCCGCGGGCTGAAATGCGTCCGCCTTCGACGTTGTCAGAGCCGATATAGCTGATCGGGAAGGTCACCGGGCCGTTCACATAGTCGCCGTCGCCGAGGAACGTATCGACGGTGATGACTTTGATGCCGGCATCGACTGCGGCCTTGAGCGGACCGATCATCTGGTCCTTGTCGGTCGGCGCGGTCACGATGTAGTCGAGGTCGCCGCGCGCCACCATGGCGTCCAAAATCGGCGTCTGGGCCTCGACGCCCCACGTCTGCGGGATCTGCGTCACGACCTCGACGCCCAGATCCTTCGCCGCAGCCTCAACGCCAAGCTGCATCACCTGATAGAAAGGATCGACGACGCCGGGCAGAAAGCCGATCTTGATCTTGTCTTGGGCGGTCAGCAGCGCGCGGAGCTGCCGCGAGGACCAGCGCTGTGATCAGCGCAAGGTAAAGCCGTCTCTTGGACATTTGTTCACCTCCCTAGATGAATTTTTGATGCTCAGCCGACGTTCCCAGTTCGTCGCTGAAGCCTTCGGCGATGTTAGCCAAGCGATGAATCGTTTGCAAACGGCGACCGTCAGGCGGAGGGCATCGCCATTATGCGCAAGCTCATCGACATGGATGCGCGCGATCCGATCAATTACAATCGGAGCTTGACCGTGGCGTTCGGCCATTTTGCGACCGCGGAATATGAAGATGCGCTGACTGCAATCGAGTTCGCGCTTTCGGGTGCGATGAGTATGCCCCTCGAAGAACTGACCAAAGCCGCAAGCCTGGTGGAGCTCGGCCGCATCGAGCAGGCGCGCCGGATCATACAAGGCTTGAGATCGCGCTGGCCAGACGGCGCAATCGGCAACATCACGATGCCACCCTACAAGAAGGCCGAAAACCGCGCGCGCTATCTGGACGCCCTTCGCCAAGCCGGCCTCCCGATTAGACCATACGGTCGCCCGCCGCGATCCCGGGTAACGCTCCTTAAAATGTTCCGATCTCCCGCGCGGTTTTGCTGTCACTCAATCAAACCATCATGTCCGCTTTCCGCTCAATCGAGCCGTTCACCGCGTCCGTCACCGATGACTGCAATGGGTCATTTTTTCGCGTTCGGTAACGTCGTGATTGTGCAATTTGGCGAGAACGCCATGACGTCAGAAAGGGGTTTATCGGACGCCATAGGGTTACCTACTTGGTTGACGACGATCGGACTCGCCTCGTCTGGCGGGAGAGGATCTCTTCGCGTCAGATCCGCTTCACCGCCAGCCGCACGCCAGTGTCGGGGCGGACAGTCATGGACATGGTCGGCGTCGGCAAGGAATTTGGCCCCAGCTCGAAGCGGAAGCGCGCGAGAAGAGTAGCCAGGATGATGTGTGCCTGCATCATTGCAAAGTTCGCGCCGACGCAAACGCGCGGTCCCGCGCCGAAAGGAAGATAAAGATAGCGATCGCGAGCGCGCACGGCCTCCGGCGAAAACCTGTCCGGGTCAAACTCATTCGGGCGCTCCCACCACATCTGATGCCGATGCAGTGCGTAGATTGGGAGGAACAGCACGTCGTTAGGCAGGATCTCCCGGCCGCCGAGGGTGTCGGCTCTTCGGACATTGCGCGCCAGCATGCCGACCGGCGGGTAAAGACGCATGGCCTCCTCGATCACCTGCTTCACGTAGGGCGTCGCTTCCATGTGATCGGCGCCCGCAGGCGAATCTCCCAGGGCCGCACGAGCTTCCGCGTGAGCCCGCTCCTGCGCCTCTGGATCCAGAGCCAGAAGGAGCAGCGACCAAGACAGCGCCAGCGCCGTGGTTTCGTGGCCGGCCACGATGAAGAACTGCATGTTGTGCAGAACATCTGTCGGCGACATGCGCCTGCCGGTTTCCGGATCCTGAGCCTTCAGCATAAAGTCGAGAAGGTCGTCGGCACCGCCGGCTGCCTCCTGTCGCCGCGCTTCTATGGCTCGGGCTACCATGCTGTGCATGGTTCGAACCGCGCCGAGACTGAGCAGCGCCCCGGGCCGAGGGATCCAGTTCGGCACTTGAAGAAAGTCGAGCAGGGACGCCTTCCCAGCGGTCTCAAAATACCTGAGGATGGCATGGGTATAGGCGTCGGCGTCGAAGTGCTCGCGGCCAGACAAGGCCACCTCGCAGATGACGTCAAAGGTGGCTGACAGCATCTCCCCGACCAACTCAGGATGCTCGCTGCCACGCATGAGCCGCTCCGCCGCCCGCTCGGCTGTTGCGGTCATCACCGGCGCCAGTGCCGTCACGTTGCGCTGTGCGAACACCGGCGCGACCGCTCTGCGTTGCCAGCGCCATGCGTCGCCTTCCGAGGTGAACAGGCTGTCGCCAACGGCCGGGCGCAGCATGCGCAGCATCACCTCTGATTTTGGATAGTTCTCGACGTTATCGAGAAGAACGCGGCGAAGCGCCCCCGGATCCTGCACCATATGCCAGCGCGCACCCATGCGCCCCGACACCATCGGCTGGCCGTAAGCCAGCTCCGGGATGAGCTCCAGCACGTTGCGCCGGGCGGCCCGGATGGATTGTAGGATGGAGAGAGGGCGCGTTGGCGGCGCAACGGTCGGCGGCAAGAACTTGGTTGTGTCCAGCATGTTCGAGCGCCTCATTTGTGAATCGCGTCTCGGTAAGAAGACGCGGTTCTTCGCCCAAGTCCGGAGATAGGTGCGACGGGTGCGCGTGGGTCACGAGCCTGCCAGGATTTCTCGAGGAGAGCGCTACGCCATGAACGAGTCTATCAACATTGTTCGCCTTCGTCAGCCCGACGAGTTTGATGATACACTGCGGGGTGTCCTCCGAAGCGGTGGAGATGAGCGCGGGGAGGGGGCAAATCCTGGGCAATGGGCCTGGACTTCTGGCTGCATTCCGAGCGCTTCGGCGTTGACGCAAAAGGTCTCATGCTTCGCAAGACCCGTGAGGATCTGAAAGACTTCATCGACCTCGCCTCGCGCATGTATGGGCCCGCTGCCCGCCACACGGAAAAGGGCAACGTGTTCCGCTTCGAGAGAGTATGTTGTTTCGAAGC
>CAWIWT010000009.1:0-21596 GCA_963839725.1 uncultured Alphaproteobacteria bacterium
TTTTTTTGGCGCCTTTCGACTTTCAGTTACCGTATTGCTGGCCCGGTACAGGTAGCGCCACTGCCCGTCGACCCGGAGGTAGGTTTCGTCGACGTGCCATGGCCGCGGCAGCCGGAGAGGCGGCGTACCCGCTTTCGACTCGGGGCGAAAGGCGCTGGACCTAGCATACATGGTCGTGTAGTCTACCGCCAGCCGCGGTCGGCAGCATGGCCTCGAGTCGCTCGCGGTAGCTGATGCCGTAGCGGCAATACCGAGCGCACCACCTAAAGGATGACCTCGGCCGGGAAGCGGAAGCCGGCGGAAGGCTCGGGCGGTGGTCATGAGCGGCGCTCTCGGGAGGGGGGTCGAATACGGGAATGCCGCTCCTACCCGGTTACGAGCGCGCGCTCAACGAAAGGATCCAGCTAAGATATCGACGCCCACCGAGCAGCCAATCTGCTCGTCTAGCGTGTTAACGGATGCATTTGATCATGGCAACATGTCAATATACTTCATTCTATGATGTATATTGTTTCAGTGTATCTATGTAAATGTGTGTGGAATGATTCCGTAGAATCAGAGCTGCTGAATCTCCCACGTCGCGGCCTTAAGGTGACGAGGCTTAGATGGTCAGGCATGGTGCACTCACTTCTAGCGGCGAGATACGGACGTTACCTTGGCGGCGAGCCGCAGGCGCAGATCGCGGCGCCAAGCCCGCCCCCAGGCCCAGTTCAGTGGGGCAGGTGTGGCTGGCGGCGCATGGCTGCTCGAGCCATGATGATGCTCAAGCCCGCCAGAAGGGCTTGCCGCCCGCAATCCTGGCCTCGGCTCGGCTGACCCCGATGTCCTCCAGGAGGGCGTCGGACAGCCGCAGCAGCGCCCGGCGCTGGCGCGCGCGCTCGAGCCAAAGGTGCAGAACACGGATGGCCGGCGTCGAAGCGCGTGCCCAGAAGGAGCACGCGCGGTCGCTCCTGCTCGCGCCGGCAAGCGGGTGAGCGAAAGTAGGACTGCCGAGCACGGTGGCCATGTTGGTCTCCCTTGGGCTGGGCCGCGAACGAACCGTTCGTCAACCTGTGGACGGAGGCATCAGTAATCGGCGAAGATGTCGCGATTACTTCTGTGCGCGACGAATAGCGTTTCAGTTGTTTCGCTGGCCATCGCTGCCCGGGTCCTGCCGAGAAGCAGCGTTGTAAGCCTGCAGAGCAGGAGTTCGTGGCCCGGCGTCGGGATCGGCCGGACGCGGCTCTCGCGCGACTGCGTGCGGGAAACCGCGCGAGATCGACTCTCGGGTATCATGATGCGTCCGGACAAATCGTCCTGACCGCGAAGACAGCAGCCTCGAAGGCGGCCCGGCCTCACCGCTATAATGGCGTGCTATGGCAGCTGCCAGGGAGACAGCCGTGAGCAGCGATGCGCACGTCCTCGTCGTCGACGACGAGGCCGAAGTGCGGGACCTGCTGCAGGAGTACCTGATCAAGCAGGGCTTCGCCGTCAGCGTCGCGGCGAGCGTGCCAGAGGCCCGCGAGGTTCTGGCAGCACGGCAGGTCGATCTCGTGATCCTCGACCTGCGGATGCCGGGCGAGGACGGCCTCTCCCTGGCGCGCGAGCTGCGCGGGCGGGACGACATCGGCGTGGTCATGCTCACCGCCTCGGGTGACACCATGGACCGGGTGGTCGGGCTGGAGGTCGGCGCCGACGACTATGTCGGCAAGCCGTTCGATCCGCGCGAGCTGCTGGCGCGGATCCGCAGCGTCCTTCGGCGAACCCGGCCAGCGGTCACGGGCGGGTCGGCTGCGGACCGTCGCACCGTGCGGCTGGGTCGCTGTCTGCTCGACCTCGATACTCGCCAGCTGTTCACCCTCGATGGTGCCGAGGTGCCGATCACGGCGATGGAGTTCGACCTGCTGGCGGCATTCGCCCGTCATCCCAACCGCGTGCTGTCGCGCGAGCAGCTGCTGGATCTCGCGCACAAGGACGGCAGCTTCCCGTTCGACCGCAGCATCGATATCCGTGTGGCGCGCCTGCGGCAGAAGATCGAGCTCCACCCCGACAAGCCGCAGGCGATCAAGACCGTGCGAGGCGCCGGCTACATTTTCCTGCCGGGCGGCGAGATGCCGGAGCTCGGTAGCTGAGGCGCGGCGTGTCCCCTCGGCGCCAGGCCTATGTGCCGCGGCGGAAGCAGCTGCTCGGCAGCGCCGCCAAGGAGCGGGCGCTGCTGGCCGCCACTCTCGCGGCTGCATTCGACAGCGTCATCACCGTCGACGAACACGGCCAGGTGCTGGAGTTCAACTTGGGTGCGGAGGCGACCTTCGGCCATCGCAGGGAAGAGGCGATCGGCCGCCCGATCGCCGAGCTGATCGTCCCGCCGCACCTGCGCCAGCAGCATGTCAGCGGCATGCGGCGCTATCTGGCGACGGGCGAGCGCCACATGCTGGGGCGCCGCATCGAGACCGAAGGCATGCGCGCCGACGGTTCGCTGTTCCCGGTCGAGCTGGCCATCGTCGAGGTGCGGGTTGGCGGGCGACGGCTGTTCACCGCCTACCTGCGGGACATCACGGACCGCCGCGGGGCCGAGCAGGCGCTGAGGGCGAGCGAAGACCGCTATCGCGCGATCATCGAGGATCAGACGGAGTTCATCTCGCGCTACACCGCCGACTTCCGGCTCACCTTCGTGAACACGGCTTACGTTCGACAGATGGGCCGCCCACGCGAGGAGCTCCTGGGCACCAGCATACTGGACTTCATGACCACGGATCAGCAGCGCGTGTTCCGGGCACGGCTTGCCGCGCTCACGCCTGCCTCCCCCACGGTGACCTACGAGGTGGCGGCGCGCGCGCCGCCGGGACGAAAGCGATGGGAGCAATGGACCGATCGAGCCTTGTACGACGAGGCCGGCCGGCTGGTCGAGTACCAGTCCGTGGGTCGCGACATCACGGAAGCCAAGCTGGCGGAGCAGGCCCTGCGCGCCAGCGAGGCACGATTCCTGGGCGCGGCCGAGAGTATTCCCGACGGGCTTCTGATCCTCGATGCGGAGGATCGCATCGTCTACCACAACGAGCAGTATCGCGAGCTGTTGCCGCCGGCGCTGCGCCAGGTGCTGCGCACGGGCGTGCGGTTCGAGGATTGGTTTCGGGAGGGTCTCGCCCGCGGTCCGGTCTACCACGCCGACATGGGCCCGGACTACGCCGGGCAGCGGCTTGCCGCCCGCCGCGGGGAGCGCACCGAACGCGAGCACAAGCAGGCGGACGGCCGCTGGGCGCGGGTCCGCGAGGCCCGCATGCCCGACGGGGGCCATGTGCTGCTCACCGTCGACGTCACCGCCCGCCGGGAGGCGGAGGAAGCGCTCAAGCAGAGCGAGGCCCGCTACCGTGCCGTGGTGGAAGGCCAGACCGAGTTCATCCTGCGCCTGCGCCCCGACGGCACGGTGACCTTCGTCAACGACGCTTTCTGCCGATACCGTGGCCTAACGCGCGAGGTCCTGCTCGCCGGGTTCAACGATGTCGGCCTTGGCCATTACCCGGCCGCCGACCAGGAGCGGATCCGCGCTGCCTGGGCCGGCTTGTCCCCCGGACGGCCGACTGTCACCTACGAGCTCGAGGCGCCGCAGGCCGGCGGCATGTGCCACGAGGAGTGGACCGATGCCGGGATCTTCGACGAGACTGGGCGGCTGGTCGAGATTCAGTCGGTCGGCCGCGACATCACCGAGCGCAAGCGGGCCGAGAGCGAGATCCGGCGTCAACACGAGGCCGCGCACCTGCGGGAGAAGCTGGCGTCGCTGGGCTCGCTGCTGGCCGGCGTCGCGCACGAGCTCAACAATCCCCTGTCGGTGGTCGTAGGCCGGGCGATCATGCTCGAGGCCGAGGCAGAGGACCCGGTGGCCCGCGTCTCCCTCAGCCGCCTGCGCGCTGCCGCCGAACGTTGCGCCCGGATCGTCAAGACCTTCCTGGCGCTCGCCCGGGAAAAGCCGCGCGAGGCTCAGCCGGTCGATATCCGCAAGGTGCTCGACGCGGTCCTCGACCTCGCCTACGGCCTGCGGAGCGCCGGGATCGAGATCTACCGCGAGGATCCCGCCGACCTGCCGCCGGTGGCGGCCGACGAGGATCAGCTCAACCAGGTCTTCCTCAACCTCCTGGTCAACGCCCAGCAGGCGCTCGAGACCATGCCCCCGCCTCGGGTGCTGTGGCTGCGCACCGCGACCGAACATGGCGCCGTGCGCGTCGAGGTGGCGGATAATGGCCCCGGCGTGCCGGCCGAGCTGCGGAGCCGGATCCTCGAGCCGTTCTTCACCACCAAGCCAGTCGGCGCCGGCACCGGCCTCGGCCTGTCCGTCTGCCATGGCATCCTCCTCGCCTACGGCGGCACGATCACCGTCGACGACCGCCCGGGCGGCGGCGCCCGGTTCGTGGTCACGCTGCCCGCATCCCACGCTGGGGTCGGCACGACGCAACCGCCGCCGGCCGAGGCGAAGGCTGGCGCGGGCGGCGACGTTCTGGTGGTCGACGACGAGCCTGAGGTCGTGGCGATGCTCGAGGAAGCCCTCGCGCGCGACGGGCACCGGGTCGTGACCGCGCCGGACGGCGTCGCTGCCCTCGAACTCCTGCGGGACGGGCGGTTCGGGGCCGTGCTCTGCGACCTCCGGATGCCACGCCTGGACGGGCCGGGCTTGGCCCGGGAGCTCGAGGCGATCCGCCCGGATCTGGCTGCCCGGCTGCTGTTCATGACCGGCGACACGCTACGGGCCGCGGCGGCCGTGCTGCCGGCGGCCCGGGGCCAGCTGCTGGAAAAGCCGCTCGATCCCGAGGAGGTCCGGCGTCGGGTGCAAAACCTGATCGCGGGTACTGGCACGGCGGGACAAGTGCGGCCGTCACCGATGAAGGGAATCAAAGACGGGACCAGGAAGAACAGCGAAAAGAAACGCCGCGGATAAGGTCGCTGGTCTCCGTCGGCACACGCGGGCTGCCGCCGGGCATGTCGCGCTGGTTCATCGCCGCCGCACTTACTGCAGCCAACATTTCCACTATAGCGGCCAGCTGCCAAGGACATTGGGGCGCGCGGTCGACAGCTTGCGACCTCGCCGAGAGACCGTCGTTTAAGGAAGATGACCCAACAACGGCCCGTTCCGCCTTAAACCAATGGGTTTGCCGGCAGGGTGGGGATCGAGCGGGTCCAGCCGCTGGCCGTGAGGCCGCGCGAACAGGCCGGACACACGACCGCGAGCATGATCCACGCCGAAGCGAGCATTTCTCTCTTGCAGGCCGGGGGCCATCCACACAGGATCGCAACGACGACGCCGGGCTGGCCCAGATCGTGCGCACCGGGCTGCCTCCATACCATACGGCTGACTTGGGGCTACCCGGCCTGATCCCATCTGGGCAGGTGACGATCAGGACCATGCTGAGCGAGGCGATGTGGGGGCGCCTCGCGCCCCTGCTGCCGCCCCAGAAGCCCCGGACCGGGCGGCCCTCCCTCGACCACCGCCGCTTCCTCGAGGCCGTGCTCTGGCTCGCGCGGACCGGTGCGCCGTGGCGCGACCTGCCGCCCGAGCTGATGAACTGGCGCACCGCCTGGCGCCGGCTGCAGCGCTGGACGGCTCCGGCGTCTGGGACGCGATCATTGACGCGCTGCGGGCGATGGCGCCGGACGCGGGCTGGGAGGCGCACATGCTCGACAGCACCGTCGTCCGCGCCCATACCCACGCCGCTGGCGCGCGAAAGGCGGCGGGCGAGCAGGCGCTCGGCCGCTCGCGCGGCGGCTTCTCGACCAAGCTCCACCTGCGCTGCGACGCCCGCGGCCGGCCGGTGGCGCTCCACCTGACCGGCGGCGAACGTCACGACCTGCTCGGGGTCGAGCCGCTGTTCGAGCAAGGCGTCTTGCGCACCGGCAGGCGCGGCCGGCCGCGCTGGAAGCCCGCGGCGGTGATCGCCGACAAGGCGTACTCCGCCGCCTGGCTGCTCGAAGCGTTCCGCCGCAAGCGGATCGTGCCCGATCATCCCGAACCGGGCCGACCAGCCCGAGAACCCCGACTTCGACCGTGAGGCTACCGGGGGCGCAACCTGGTCGAGCGGCTGGTCGGCAAGCTGAAGCAGTTCCGGCGCGTCGCGACCCGCTACGACAAGCTCGCCGCGCACTACCTCGCCTTCGTCCAGCTCGCCTGCGGCTATGGTCTGGCTACGCGCCTTCGGCGACACGGCCTGAGGCGGGGATGGCGCGACCCGGAGCGCGCTCCCGCTCCCCCTCGGGACCGGGGTGGCGGCGGGCCTCCGGGGGAAGCGGCTGGCGGCGCGGCGCCGGCGGTCAAGCCGCGGGGCGAAGACGAGGGGAAGGATCAGAGGAGGAAGTCGCAGCCGACAAGATGACCTGGCCGTCGAGCTGATCGTGCTCTCCGCGCCCGAGCTGCCGGCCGTGTTCAGCGCCCCACGGTGTGGTCGCCCTCGGAGAAGAAGCGCACCTGGCCCGGCGGCGCTGAACCCGTTGCCGCCGACGAAGCTGAAGGCTCTGCTCGCCGGCTTTGCTGTCGTCGGCGTCGAAGTTGTGCAGGTCGAGCCGGTCAAGCTGGGCCTGGCTGAAGTCGTGGATCACGTCCCGCATCGCCGCGGTGACACCGCTGTCGGCCGCTGGACGTATTCGGAACCCGTCGGCGCCGGCGCCGCCGGTAAGCTCGTCGCGGCCAGCTGGCCAAACATCGTATCGTCGCCGTCGCCGAGGGACAGCATGTTGGCGTTCGACGCTGCGGAACTCGCCGCCAATGTTCCTGCCGATCTTCACCCGCTCGAACAGCGCGTGTGCCGTGCACGATGCCAAGCGCGTTCTCATGCTTGAAAACGATCAGCTTGCGGGTCGACATCTCGCCACGGGCGGCGGAGCGATCATGTTCGAACATCCGAGCCAAGCGCCTCGAACAGCAGGTCGAGATCGCCTTGGGAGAAGCCCGAGCGCT
This sequence comes from uncultured Alphaproteobacteria bacterium, assembly GCA_963839725.1. Lineage (GTDB taxonomy): Bacteria > Pseudomonadota > Alphaproteobacteria > Rhizobiales > Rhizobiaceae > Kumtagia. The sequence continues at coordinate 6,917 of CAWIWT010000009.1, forward strand.
CGGCGAACTTGGCCGAGATATGGCCGCGCGCGACGGTACAGGCCATATGGAACGATGTGCTTGCGGCCCATGGTGCGGTTCTCGGTGCGATCGTTGCCTTCCTCGCTGCCCTCGGCCTGGCTGCTTCTTCTCGGCCTCGTTTGTCGCGGCCATGCGGGTGATGGTGATTTCGACGGGCACGATCAACTCGACCGATTGGGCAAACGTCATCTGCACCGGGCCTCTCACCTGTCCGCAATTGATGCCGGTCGACATCACCGCGCCGAAGGTGCGGACATCGAAGAAGTTCTCGCCGTCGAAGTCCGTGAGGAGCTTCGCCTCGCCGTCCACGGGTTCACTTCGATGTGATCGCGAACGCGCGCCCAGGTCGACAGAGCCCGCATCGAGCTAAGAAAGTTGTTGGCCTTACCGGGCGTCGAAGACAGTCCGTCCATGATGGCTTGCACATGCACAGGCCGAAGGCCCTTCGCCGGCAAGCTGCCCCATGCCTTGCGACCGATTCTCAATGCGCGGTCGTATTGGTCAATCGTGCCGGCCGTGATCGTACCGGATGTTTTGATGAACTCGAGATACCCGTCGAGCACCGCGCCGAACGTGTCGACGGGCACCGCGCCTGTAAGGCCCTGCGCTTGCCTGATCGCGTTCCAGAACTCCGGCGAATGCGGATCGTTCGGCAGGGCGACACGCGGGCCTTGATGATCTGTGCCCCTTCCCAGCTGGAAGTAGAAATATTCCCGGCCGCGAGCAACAACGCGGTGGACACCCTTTGGCAAGCTGACTGCGGAACGATTACGATGACGTGGCATCACGTGCCCCCGCTAGGAAAGGATCGTTGACGGGCGCTTCGCCTCGGTTCGACATGGAACCCAGCGAGGTTTGAACCTGAGCCCAGGACCAGCGGACGGAACCGCCAAGTTGTATTGGCTTGGGAAGAATGCCGCGCTTGACGTAGTCATCGACGGTCGACTCCGAGACATCAAGTTCAGCGGCAAGCGTGGCCTTGGAAGGGTAGCTCGGCGGCCTGTCGCCCAAGATAATCCGGGCCATCAATTGAAACTCACAAAATCAGCGTGCATGGGGTGGAAGGCGGGACATCAGTCGTTGCTTTCCCACGCGCCAACATCCAAAGGGAATAGGCGCTCTAGCTCTTTCTCATCACGCGCAAAAAGGTAGCGCATGTTCCCTTCCGCCTCGTCGTGGCTTCGCATTGGCAGGGCGGCAAACTCGCGCGCCACGTCTGACACCTTGTCCGCCATACCCACGGCGGCGAGCAAAGGAAGCAGTTGTTCAGCCGACATTTTCTTGATGTCCTTGCCCCGACGATTTTGGAATAATGCCAGCATCGATGAGCGCACGCGCAAACTGGTCTACCCTGAAATAGGGCGTGTTTGCGGCCATGCCTATCGAGAAAATCACAATCTTGCGTTATCCCCCCACCAGCCAGACGATGCCGATTGCGATCCCCGCAAGTCCGGCAACGCGCAATGTACCCTCGGGAACCGACAGGACTTCTGCTTGGAACTGCCAAGAGGCTCCCGAGAGGGACTGATCAGGGTGCCGACGCTTAGAGCCGCACACACGCTGGAGGATGGGTGGTGGGTGTTTGTGCATGACATCGATGTCACGGGCGCAGAGTGGGTGCTTCGACGCGACCCGCCTTAATCAACGCAGCAACGGCCTCTTGGATGGCTGCCAAACTGGAGTAGCGTGGCTGGTAATCAAGGCGGGCACGGGCCTTCTCCATCGAGTGGCATGAACTTCGGACGATGTGTTCCCAGCTAACCTGTGCGTCTTCCGGTGACTGGTCGGCCTTCCACTCGTCGAACGGCTGGAAGCGCAGCTTCGGCTCGTGCCCGAACCAGCGGAACATAGCCTCGGCGTAGCCCTGCAGATTGATCGCCTGTGGCGAGACGGCGTTGAACGCTTCGCCGACCGCTGCAGATCGATGAAGGATGGCACCCATGACCAGTTGCGCTACGTCGTCGGCATGGACGTGATGCACGGTCTCCAGCCCGAAGTTCGGCAGAGCGAGTTCCTCGCCCCGCGCCATCCGGGAGAACACCTCCGGCTTAACATTTCCGACAGGGTTGATGGGCACCCATCCCGGCCCGACGATGTGACCCGGCCGAAATACCGTGGCGGGAAATCCAGTTCGGCGGGCCTCATGGAGGAGCCAGGTTTCGACGGCGGCCTTCTGCGTACCGTACTCGCCAAATGCATCCAGTGGATCGTCTTCGGTCGCAGGTATCGCCGTGTTGCTGCCGTAGACCCAAATGGTCCCACAATGGAGGAAATGCTCCACCTGCCCGCGCAGGGCCTCCACCAACTTCTGTGTACTGGGCAGGTCGAACGAGATCATGTCTACGACAATGTCGGGGCGCAGGGTCGCGATACGCGCACCGAACATACCCGTTCGGTCCTCCGCTACGCGGTCGGCAGTGACCTGCTCGACCATAGCCCAAGCAGCGTTGGGGCTGTACGGAGCGGCGTGGCCTCGGCTGACGTTGGTCACCTCATGCCCGCGCTCCACGAGGGCTGGAACGAGATAGGTCCCAACATGTCCGCTGCCACCGATTATGACCACACGTGCCATGCGCTGAGGCCCGCTACGAGTTGACGCTGAAGCTGTACCTGACGTAGCTCCAACTCTCAACTTGGAAGGGCGCCTATGCATCGGGTCAGGGTGATCGTTGGGGGTGATCTTGGAAGCCATCGCGGCGCTGACGTAGATGGCAGACCAAGAGCGGCATGGGTGATCAACTTCATCCGACCTCTACGGGATGCCAACGGGCCACTTGGGGAGATGCGGAGGCGTTGCAGAAGGCAGGCATCCAGAGCCAGAGGGGGCGCTTGGACTGCCATGCAGTTGAAGCGGACGTTAGACCGGATGAAGGATCGATAACGCTCTCCCTGCTTTGAACCGCAGCTACTGTGCCACGCCAGCGTAGCCATTGCCGGTCGCAATCGAACCTGCGAGGATTTTGAAGGAACAGCCTACCGGACTACGCGTGGAGAGCGCCTATGCCAACTGTTCGAGTGGAGCGGCGGCTCGCTGCGATTATGGCCACCGACATTGTGGCCTATTCGCGCCTTATCGAACGGGATGAGGCTGGTACGCTCACCGCGATCAGGGCCCTTCGCTCGCAGATCATAGCGCCGCTGATCGCAGACCATAAGGGCCGTCTCGTCAAGCTGATGGGCGATGGTGCGATCGTTGAATTTGGCTCCGTTATCGATGCCGTGGCCTGTGCCGTCACCGTGCAGGAGGGGGTAACCGTCCACCAACGGGAGGTTCCTCCCGAGGCCCGTATCGTGTTCCGGATAGGCATCAACGTCGGTGACGTTGTTGTGGAGAACGGCGACCTGCTTGGGGACGGCGTGAACATCGCTGCACGGCTTGAAGCACTGTCGGAGCCGGGAGGCATCTGCATTTCTGACAGCGCGTTCAGGCAACTTGCCGGCAAGACCGACGTCGCCTTCGAGGATGCCGGCGAACAGGCGTTGAAGAACATCGCGCAGCCGGTTCGTGTCTGGCGCTGGTGCCAGGAACCTACCGCGACTATTTCGGGTCCGCCCCTGCCCTTGCCCGAGAGACCGTCGATTGCAGTACTGCCTTTCGACAATCTGAGCGGCCAGCCCGAGGAAACCTACTTCAGCGACGGGATCACCGGCAGTGGAAAGTGTGGTATAAGTGGTTCTAGCGGTCATGGCGAAGCTCTCCTTCGATCCCTGGCTGAATGCCGGTCCCGGTGTTGGCGCACCGGGCCGGCCGCTCATCTTGCTACGGTTTCCCCAGTTGGGCAGCAAAACAGCAAATTTTGATTAATTTGCCCAAACGCGCCCAAGTATAGCAGCCGGTACGAAGCCGGCCAGGACGATCAATGCGCTCGGCATCCCACATCTAGATAGGCCTTCAGCGCCACAGAGATGACTGCCGGAAGCAGCCAACGCGCGTGTACGGGCCGTTCCTGAGTCAATGAAGATGTGCGTTCCGGCAAGACGTACCGGCGGTCTATCGTAAACTTTATGGTTCCGTCGAAGAACCTAGAGCCTTATTTCGGTTCGGCGGTGCAAATCCCCGCACGATTACAATGTCGCCACTCGATGCGAGCCGACGCAAGTCTGCCAACCCCTGGTACTCGGTGGAATCGTGGCATGCCAGTGCGTCCTCGAAAGTTGGAAACTCAATTATGATATGGCGGCTAGCTTCCCGACCTTCCACGGTCCTATGCGGACCACCACGAACAAGAAATCGTGCCCCGAACTTGGAAAATATGTTGCCCGCAAGTCCTATGTACCGGGAGTATGCCTCGAGGTCTTTAATTGTGATGAGCGCGATCCAATACCCCTTGGCGACGATGCGCTCTGGCCCAGGCTTGCGCCGTTTTACAGCCTGCTCGGCGGACGTTTGAGCTCTCCTCCTCAAGGCTCAATTCTCCAGCACTCTCAGTTCGCGGTATTTGCCCTGGCTATGAAATCGTGACCCTCAAAGAGCCGTGCCAGGTCGCTATCGCGCCCCCTGTCTAGTTCGCTCTTCAACGTGGAAGTGGCGGGACAATCACCGACGAGTCTGGCTCGTCTTCGCGGCGGTATGACCTCGGGTCTGATGCGTCAAAGTTCGAAGGCGCAGAGTCCTCAGGGTCGGTTCGTCGTTCTTCGACGTCGACAACTCCATCCTGGTTCAGGATAGCAGCTGCCGCGTCAAGCTGTGCATCATCTACCCGAGCGGTTACGAATGTCCCGCCTCCGCCGTCTTCGTCATCCAAGCTAATATCCCCAGACGCAACTCCAGCATCTTGAAGTGCACGAACTGCATCCTCTGCTTGCGTGCTAGATTCAAACGTTCCTGTAAGCGTTTTCACGGTTTCCTCCCGTGTCGTTAATCAGGACATATAAGGGGGCCAACCGATAAAAAGTTCCGATGAACAACACGGCCTCGATGTGCTCGAAAGGCCCTCAGCGCCTCAGAGATGACTCAGGACGCGCAAGAGACAGTTGCCGAGTCAGCCCGAAACAGCCAGAACGCCTGTACGGGCCGTTTGTGAGTCAAGGCGAGGATCTGCTATTATTTCTTCGAAGAACTGTCGGCACTTGTGACGAATGGGTGCTGGGATGGCGTCGCCTCTGTCTGTGCGCGGCGTCTGTTCACGTTGCTCCATCCGAAGGGTTATCCAAGCCCTAGCGGGTTTCAACGGGTTAAACGAAAAAGGTTATCCATCAAAGCGGATCGCTGTCCTGCGGAGATCGCCAAGCCGCTTTCAAGAAGCCGCAGGCAGAAATCGGCTATGTCGCACCAGCGGGCTTGTTGTCGTTGTCGAACGTGCGCGCGCTGGCAAGGCTGAAGCTTGACCCCCTGCCGGACATCTCCCCCGGAAGGCGCCGATCGAAGGGGAATAGAATTTTCAATCTGGCGGCGTTAGCGGAGCTAGTCCGGATAGGTGGTGCCTAGCACACCAATGTCCCCCTTCGCTTGACCAGGTCGACATAGATCGAGTTGGCCATTACGGTCCCCCGCTCCCGTGTCATGTAGCTCTATAGTGATCGCGCTGTCGGCGGTCGCATCGACTGAGTTATTTCAAGTCAGCTAGGAGTTGGAGACGATCCCCTAAACATCCGGCCCAAAGCTATGAGGATACAGGGCTGTCAGCCACTTCTCGACCTCGTCCCGGCTGGTGAGGATGACCGGCATCGCCCTTTCGTGGACCGGCGCGACCAAGCCGTTCGGCTCGGTGGTTAGGAAGGCGAACAAGTCGATCGAAACCAGCCCCTCCTTGAGCTTGCGCACGCCCTCCCACTGCGAAGCCCATATGCCGGCGAAGAACGCCAGCGGCTTGTTGTCGTTGACGGCGAACCACGCATTAGGCACCGGCTTGCTGCCGCGCGCCGGGTCGGGTTCGGCGAAGCGGTGAACGGAACGACGCAGCGGTTGGCAGGCCCGAGCCACGGCGCCCAGTGCCTGCTGGCGGTATTGCGGATGTTGGTCGTCCCCCTGTCCGGCTCCATCCTCAGCAGCTCATCGAAATCGACAGGCTCGCCCTTGGACCGCAACCGGTTGGCGCGCTTCTTGGCTGCCTCGAATTGCGCCTGCTTCGAACTCGGCATGCCCCAGCGAACCCGCACCAGCTCGCGCTCTCCATCGAGGCCACTGCGCACAATCGGCGCCGGCAGGTCTGGGAAGATATCGAGCTCGGGTTCGAGGTTCCCGGTAAGGTCGCGAAGTGCCCGCGAAAACTCGATGATCGCCCGTTGGTTCGTGGTGACATTGTAGAGATTGCACATGCCGCGATAGTGAACGGCGGCGGAACGCGACGTCAAGCCACGTCTACATGCACCATGGCCGCCGATTGCCCGTCCAGCGGCGGGCCAGTCCTTCGGAGACCAACACGTCGCCCGCCGATCGCCCATCGACCATGACGATGCGCAGGCTGCGGCCATACTGGTCGGTGTCGCGGTCGCCGGCGCTCTCGATCGAGACCGTGCCGGAATTGAGCAGCGCCATGAGCCTGCGCGTGGCCTGGTTGCCGAGTGCCCGCTCCGACGCGCATTTCGCCTGCTCGGTCTCCGGCGCGTCGATGTCCGCCATGCGGATTTTTTCGCCATCCAGCCAGATCGTGTCACCGTCGACGACGCAGGTTTTGCGGACGCTGCCGCACATGCCGAAAGTCGTGACAGGTGCCGCGGCCTTGACCAGCTGCGAACTCCTCGCCGGTTGAGAGCTATCTGCCTGCTGCCGGCCGAGATGCCCAGCACGGCTCCCGCTATCGGCGCGATAATGGCGCGGACAATAAAACTGCGCGACCCCTGCTCCGGCGCAAACGAATGACCTCGCCCATCTGTTCTGCCCTGAATCAAAGCATTCTGCGCATTGCCGGTTAAATTGGCGTTATGCGCTCCTGGTCGGTCGGTCGCGCCCGCCGATGACAGGCGTCTCCATCAATGTACCGTAGCCGCTTTCTCAAGATCGGCGGCAAGGATGACCTTGCGGTTCTCAATCAACAGCTTGCTACGCGCGAATGCCTTTCGTCTTGCAAATCGGAGTCGCGATCGGGCAAAGGTTCATGGTTCCGGACGTCCGAAAAACCCCAGACTTGGACCGGCAGGCTGTAGTTTTCTTCGTCGCAGAGCCGATAATTGTCCTGACGGACCACCAATGGGAATGCCACGGATAGGAAACATGCCGACCTGACCGGTAAGTCGATTTTCTCGGCGGCATGGGAACAACCTGGATGATGCTCCTCTAGGTATGCAATGAGGGCGCGACACTCTTCAGCGGTGAATAACTCATCAATTGCGCCTTCGGTATAAAGATCTTCGCCGGGCTTATAATCAGCGATCACTTCGGCCAGTACCGCCGGTGGTTTTTCGCGCTGGCATTCGACGTGATGGCGAAGTCGCGCAATCGTGTAAGCCTTCGTTGTCGGCTTCATTGGCTCGCCCTGTGCATATCAGGCGAGGCTCCACTCGTTTCTGGGAGAAGGTGATGGCGCTGGACGGCAAGTCAAAGCGGCGTTATCGCCATTGCATGAGCATCGACACCGATAGCGACCGAGAGAAGTCGGCGTTCCAGAGGCTGCGTCGGACTCTGCGTAAGCTCTACCACGGCGCCACGCCGGCGGCATTCCGGTTCCAAATCGTCGCCGTCACGCTAGACCTCGCCATCATCGTCTTTTTCATCGTCGCGCCGCTGCTGCAGGGCAACTCGGCATTCCTGTGGCTCGACTATACGGTCGCCGCGCTGGTCGGCGCCGACATGGCGGCGCGGCTGCTCGCCTCCAACAATGTTCTGCGCTTGATGAAGCAACCCGCGGCGTGGATCGACGTGTTTGTCTTGTTGATTCTTCTGTTCCCGCAGGCGCTAGCCAACTTCGCCTTCCTGCGCATCCTCCGCCTGTGGTCGCTGTCGCGAACCGGCGCGCTTTGGCGGCATTTCGGCGTGCTGCGCTTCAACGCCTGGCGCGAGGCGAGCAATGCCGTCATCAATCTCCTGACGTTCCTCTTCGTGCTGGCGGGGTTCGTCTACACTTTCTTCTTCCGGGATCGGCCGGGCATAGAAGGTTACGTCGACGCGCTGTATTTCACGGTCGCCACTGTGACCACGACCGGCTTCGGCGATATCGTGCTGCCCGGCCTCGCCGGCAAACTAACGGCGATCGTCGCGATGATCGTCGGCATTTCGCTGTTCGTACGGCTCGCACAGGCGATCGTCCGTCCGGCGAAGGTGTTTTATCCCTGCCACGCCTGCGGGCTCCAGCGCCATGAGCCCGACGCCGTGCACTGCAAGGCCTGCGGCGAACTCCTCAACATTCCGGATGACGGGGATTGAGGCTTTTAGAGCATGTCGCACCCAATGTAATTCATTCTGTTTCTCGTTTGGCGAGGCGATTCACGCGGAGAGGGCGTGAAGTTCGATGGGGTTCCATCGGACGAGCGGCCCGACAAAGTGAGCGCCCGCCAAACGGAAACCCAAAGGGGCCGGGCTGGCTCGGGCCAAATCCTTCGGCCTTCGTCTTGTCCGCACCGACAGTGCGGCCCGCACCAAAGTCCTCGACCTTGGCCCAAACCATCACCGGCAGAATGGATCACATTGAGCGCGACATGCTCTAATCATCTCAGTCGCTTGCCATTTGCAGGGCGACGCCCATATCGTGATCAATGCACAAAATCCAAACAACCGGCAGCGCGATTGGCGATTTGAGGATGCTCCGTCGCGTGCTTACGACTCTGAAATTGTGCGCCCGCAAAGGCAGCGGCGATCGTCGGCGGTGGCTTGCCGGCGCTGATGTTGTCGGCCTCGTCGATCATTGCCGAAATGATAAATGAAAAGAGTTCGCTGCCCCTTAAAAAAAATTCAGAACTGGCATATTTCAGAACTGTCACGTTATCACCAACAACGGGAAAACCGCCATGCTGACCATTCGGCGGCGGCGCTGGTGTGGTCGAATTGCGTGCAGATCACATGACCGGCGCCTATCGCCCGGTCTACACCGTTCGCTATGGCGATCGTGGCTATGTTCTGCACGCTTTCCAGAAGAAGGGCAAAGGGGAGCCAAACACCCCGGCCGAATTTGAGATCGTGCGGCAGGGATTGAAAGTGGGGGAAAAGGACCATCGGTTCGCGTGAGCCGCCGCGAAGGAGAAGCAAAATGTCAAAAGACCAAAACGATGACCGCATCGTGGAGAGCTCCGGCGATGTCTTCAAGGATATCGGCGTCGAGCTGGACTTTCGCGATAATCTGAAGATCGAGCTGGCGCTTGTGATCTGCTCCCTCATGGAGAGACGGAACCTGACGCAAAAGCAGGCAGCGGCCATCCTCGGCACCGACCAGGCGAAGGTGTCCAGTAGTTGAAGTCTGCAGGTTTCGAGCACGCTGATGCTGGACGTTCAGACCAAAGTCCATATGTCGTCGTCCTTCGATCGGCGAAATTGGTGGGTCGGCTGGAACAAAAAACCCCATTACCGGTTTGGTCGGCTGATCCCCCTTTTTTCAGAACTCACGCCTAACAGGCAGCCCGAATGAAAACGATAAGCTCAATTTTCGACAGCTGCAGCGAGGCAAGAAGCGCCGTTTCAGCACTGGAAGAAGTTGGCATCGACCGCGACGAAATCAGTCTTATCTCCTGGGAAGGAGAAACTGAAAATTTCGGGACTGTGGTAGCTGCTGGCGTCGGCGCTTTCTGGGGCAGCGTAGGTGGCCTTCTGGCCGGTCTCGGAATCTTCGCAGATGTCGGGGTTGTGTCAATTGTCGGATCAGGTGTGCTCGCAGCCACGCTTGTCGGGGCTGCCGCTGGCGGCGTTGCGGGTAGTAGGATTGGTTCTTTGTCCCGAGCCGTTAACGATGGAATTGGTGCCCATCCGAGCGGCGAGGGCGTAACACTGGTCACAGCGAGAGTGGACGACGCGCATGTCGACGCTGCTCAAACCATTCTAAAGCAGCATCCACATCTCGACACGGCGGCTCCTTCGACGAGCATACGAAGAAAGCAACTAGAGCGGGCTTAGTTCTCGTCCGCATGGCGGGCTTTCAAACTGCGGGTGTGCGAATGACAATCGTACTTATTGTTGGTGGCGCCGGATTCATTGGGTCGCATCTCGTCGATCGATGTCTAGAAGAGGATCACACGGTTCACGTCATCACGAAGCCGACCACTGACCTTTATCGGTTGGAAGGCTACATTGACCTCATCCATGTCCATCAGCTGGACATAAACAATCACGGCGCTCTGGAGCGGCTGCTGGGCGAGATCAAGCCGGAACTCATCTACCATCTGGCGATAGCGACCAGGCGCGAGACCGCGCCGCATCTAGGCGATGCTTTCGCGAGTGTGAAAGAGGATCTCTTGGGACTGCTGTCGGTGCTTGCGGCCGCTGAGGCGAACGGACCGCCTCGGATGTTCATCAGAACAGGCTCGCTCGCCGACTATGGCAGGACCCCAGTTCCTCACGTCGAGAGCGCCCGAGAGGTTCCGCAGTCCGTTTATGCGGCAGGGCTGGTCGCCGCGGTCCACTATGTGGAGGCGCTGCAGGCCCGCCTGCCATTTCCAGTCATAACTGCAAGACTGTCGCTCGTTTATGGTCCTGACCAGTCAGACGAATTCTTCATTCCCTCGATGATCAAACAATGCCTCAGCGGCCGCGCTTCGATCGTTCATAATCCCGATGCACGGCGAGATCTGATCTACGTCGACGATGTCGTTGACGCGTTGCGATCGATAGCCGCGAGCAACCTGCCGGGCGGCACCATCGTTAACATTGCATCCGGAGAGGCCCCCACTATGGCCGAGGTGGCGCACTGCATCTTGAATGCCACCGACGCCGATCCGAAACTCGTTTCCTGCAAGCGTCAAGACCGAACACATGATGTCGACCTGGTCCCTTCGCCTCTACTTGCAAAGGAACTGCTCGGATGGTCCGCCAAGACAGAGTCTGAATCGAGGAATAGACCTGACCGTTGATTGGTGGCGAGGCAAGCTGCGTAGGGTTCTCGGAACTCATGTAGGCGAGAACACGCATCCGACGGGGCGACTTTGAAGCGCGCTTCGGAGTCCCGCACAACGCGTCATATGATACTTCTCGGCGAGACGCTCAGCGCGCTGACGGCAACTTGCTGAGAGGAGCTTCGCCGGCTAGCTTTCCGGCCAGACCATCGCCCCCCTTCCTCTCCGGGCATCTCTAATTCGAGTAATGACGCTGATGCAGTACGCGCTGTTTCTGGCATGTTTGGGGGGCATCATTCTCATAACGGCTTGGGTGCCGATGCTTCTGCAGAGGATGCCGCTATCACTTCCGATGGTCTGTGTCGGAATTGGCATGCTGCTGGTCTGGTTGCCGTACTCTCCCGGTCTAGTGGTGAACCCCCTTGAATACCGCTATGCCACAGAGCACCTGACTGAGTTCGCCGTCATTGTCGCGCTGATGGGGGCGGGCTTAAAATTGGATCGGCCGTTAAGCTGGCGAGCCTGGGAAACGTCGTGGCGTTTGGTCGGCCTTGCCATGCCGTTGACCATTGCTGGCGTTGCGTTCCTCGGTTGGGGCATTCTCGAGCTAAGCATTGCTTCGGCGCTCCTGCTTGGTGCGGCCCTGGCGCCCACAGATCCCGTGCTTGCGAGCGACGTACAGGTTGGTCCTCCCCAATCAGGTAACGAAGACGAGGTACGCTTCGCCCTTACCTCCGAAGCTGGCCTCAACGACGCCGCCGCTTTTCCATTCGTCCATCTAGCGATTGCTGTTGCGCTGTATGCGGTATCTGGAGCGCCTTTCCTCCAACATTGGTTGTTGGTCGATGTCATATGGAAGATCGCGGTTGGTGCTGGGATCGGCTGGATAGGTGGAAAGGTCATGGGTTACCTCGCATTCCACCTGCCAAGACGGATCGGCCTCTCCGAGACGAAGGACGGCTTCGTAGCATTGGGTATCACGTGCCTTGCTTATGGATCGGCTGAGCTTGTTCACGGATATGGTTTTCTCGCCGTCTTCGTCTCGGCTGTCGCGCTAAGGTCAATCGAGCGGCGGCACCGCTATCACCGAAGCTTGCATGATTTTTCGGAGCAAATAGAGCGGCTTCTCATGATGGTCGTGCTTGTCTGTTTGGGAGCAGCTATTGCTGAAGGCTCAGTCTTTGGCGCTTTCAGTTGGGAGGTCGCGCTGTTGGCTGCCGGCATCCTGCTGGTTGTTCGGCCGCTTTCGGCAAGTGTGAGTCTTGCTGGCTATCGAGCATCATTCGCCGAAAAGAGCGTGATCGCTTTTTTTGGCATCCGTGGGTTGGGATCTTTCTACTACTTGGCTTTCGCTCTAGGTCGGGCAGAATTCGATCATCCGCAACTCCTTTGGGTAACCGTTTGTACCGTTGTCCTAGCTTCCATCGTCATGCACGGCATCTTGGTAACTCCAATCATGCAAAAGCTCGACGGGCACTAACGCTCATGTGCAGCGCGAGGTGAGAACATGGCCTACGATGTATCCGGCGCAGAACGCTATCTTGAAGATGCAGCGCGCGCTCGACGATTGGTGACCTATGGCGAACTTGCCGAAAAGTTTGGGGGCAGCCCGCAAGGGTGGCTTGGTCCTCTAAATCGGCTTGCTATCCGGATGAGGGCCGACGGTTGGCCGCTGCTTTCTGTCTGTCGTTCCGAAAGGCAAGGATGTTCCCAACGCAGACATATATCGCGTCTTTGGGATGACGGACGCCCAGAGTTTGCGCGATGAACAACAAAGGTGTTTTGACCACGACTGGTCAACGTTGGCTCGGTAAGCCTGCTCACGCACCCATCGGGCTGCCGGTCTTGAGCTCTGCACTCGGCGGTAAGTCCCTCGTGACAGCCAAGCTTGGCTGGCGGGGTCACCACTAGTCTCTAAACTCGAACCGGGATACCTTTAGAGACCAGCTTTACGAGCTCCTTGGCGTCCCAGTTCGTAAGCCGAACGCAACCGTGGCTGACGCTCTTGTGCAACAGATCGGGCTCGGCAGTGCCGTGAATGCCATACGTGGGTTCGGATCATCAATCCCACCGATCCCACTGGACCGTTCGGAGCCAGGTGGAATTTCCAGCGGCCTGCTTGAAATAACTCAGGCGATGCTGCCGGCGACAGCGCGATCACTCTATGAGCTACTGGCGACGGCTTGCTAAGCACCACCTGTCCGAGCTAGCTCCCCTCCCTAACGCAGCCAGATTGAAACGCGATTTTGCGCCGGCTTGTTAAGGGCATGGCGGCGGACATTGGCCGAGGCGGCTGGCTGAGCTGGCGGTTTAACGGCCGAGGGATCAACAGTCTTCCGCTTCAATGCAGCACAAGCAGCCGCGATGGCAGCTGGGCCGATTGGCCTCACCCAATGTAAGCGCAGAGCGTGGACTTGTTCGAAGTCGTTCTTCTGGATGAACATTTTACTGACGCCCTAGCCAGGTATCTATATCGCGCTCAGCGTCCTCCTCCGCTTTGCCGTAGCGTTCCTGGATCCTGCCGGCAAGTTGCCTGCGGTTGCCTCTGATGACATCGAGATCGTCATTGGTGAGCTTGCCCCACTGGGTCTGTACTTTGCCTTTGAACTGCTCCCAATTTCCTTCGATCTGGTTCCAATTCATCGGAGTCTCCTTTCAACATTGAATGACCTTGGCTTATCGCCGGTAACTTACGAACGCTTTTCAGGCGGTGGAGGTTCCTGAGGCGACTAAGATCCGGAGCAGCGAGACCCGGTAATGCAGGGTTTCATGTCTCTGGTGGTCGCGGGCGAAACAGAAGCGAGCGGATCTATACGCCCCGCTGGTCAAGGAGGTGCGCTGTTCGCCACGATGCGCGTCAACGAGAACGGCAAGGCGCTTGAGTTCAATGGCGACTTCAAGAAGCCGGCCATGACGATCCGAGTGGCTTCCGGTTCAATGAAATGGTTGATGCCGCTACCCCCCACGGCTGTCGGAGCTGGCAGGGAGGATCAGCTGACTGCGGCAGGCTCCGAAGTTCTTAGAGGCTATTGATCAGCATGATCGTAAGGACGGCGACGCCCGCAAGCAGCAGGATCAGGTAGAACACCAACCAGCGGCGCTAGTCCCGCTCCAACCAGCAAACTGCGTGATGGGCGACGATAGAGGGTTCGATTATCAGCAGCGGCCCGCGTCTGCCAATCTAGGGGTGCAGGTTATTCCACCGCCAACGGCATTGTTGCGGCCGGCACGGTAGCCGTACGGAGCACCCCGCGGATAGTACCCGTCATAGTAGCGCCGAGGGTAGTGGCCGCCAGTAGTAGCGCCGAGGGTAGTAGCCGCCATAGTAGCGCCGAGGGTAGTAGCCGCCATAGTAGCGCCGAGGGTAGTAGCCGCCATAATAGCCCGGAAAATAGCCGCCGTAATAACCCGGATAATAGCCGCCGTAGCCGCCGAAAAGAGGCAGGCCAATGCCAATGCCGATGTTGAAATCGCTTCCGACGGGGAGGGTCGAGCCTACTGGGAGGGCAGATCTGTCAATCGGGCCGAGCGGTGCGCTCAATGCCATCCCGCCAAAGCTCGTGAGTACACCAAGCGCAATCACGCCGTTGCGCACGAGAGTCGAGGTCACTTTGAACATGATCGGTCTCCAGAAGCCTTGCCCCATTAATCCAATGATGTCCACGAGAACGTGCGGTGGACAATTACGTTCCGCTGCGTGAAGTCGGTCAAGAGGCGCCGCCACTCGATCCGAAGGAGGAATACG
>CAWIWT010000010.1:0-14001 GCA_963839725.1 uncultured Alphaproteobacteria bacterium
GGTCGATGGCGGGCTTTCGCGCGGTGGGCTGAAGAAGGGCGAGACACAACGCGCCTCGGTCCCGCTGGCGGCGCGCACAGTCCTGCACACGCACAAGGTAGCGAGCGCGGCGCTGGATCAGGCGCGGAAGTGGAAGCTCATCAGCGAGAACCCGGCGAAGGACGCTTCGCCGCCGACGCCGAAGAAGGCGAAGGTGCGAGCCTTGTCGGATGAGGAGGTTTCCCGGATCTGGCGGGCAGCCGTTTCCTCGCAGGCGCGAGGCCGCTCCTATCCCGGCATCGACCTCGTCGCCGTCCTGCTCATGACAACGGGACTGCGCAGAAGCGAGTTGTTGGGCTTGGGCTGGAGTTCTGTCGACTTCGAGCACGGCACTATTCGTGTGTGCCGCACCGTTATCCTTGACCTCCACGGCAAGGCGTTCCTGCGCGAGGGCGTGAAGACAGAAGGCAGCGAGCGGACGATCGCAGTCCCCGAGGTCGTGGTCGAGCGCCTGCGCCAGCACAAGGCTTTCATCGCCGAGCAGCGGCTGGCGTGGGGCAAGGATTACGAAAATCCCGATCTCGTCTTCCCCGACATGGCCGGTCGCGTCATGGATCCGAGCAAGATGACGAAGGTGCTGAGCAGGCTCATGCGCGCCGCCGGCGTTTCCGGCGTGCAGCCGAGCCATGCGTTCCGCCACACGATGGCGACGGCGCTGCTCGCCGACGGGACCGATATCAAGTCGATCAGCCAGCGGCTGGGCCATAGCTCGGCCAGGATCACGCTCGACGTTTATGTGCATGGCGAAGAGAAGCGCGATCGCGCCGCCTCCGACGCGATGGGAGCGCGGTTCGCGGCGCTGAAAAATGCCGCAGAAATGCCGCAGGACATTGCGGGAACACGGAAAAAACCGTGACAATGCGCGACGTTGCGCGACAAGATATAATCAATATTTGATAGTTATTTCAAAGCGTTGCGGCAATTTGCGGAAATCCGTGGAAAGACGGAAAACCCCTAGAACAGGTCCGGCGGTAGCATGCCGCCGGCAAAGCGAGGTAGATGATGAACGTGTTCATCCAAACCAGCGCTTCGAGCGGCTGGCGAGTTAACCTTGCGACCACGAACCCGGCGAGGATCATGCTCTAATCTGACTACCTGAAGCAAAGGACCGGCCTCAACTCTTAGTGGGGCCGGACTTTTCATGTGTATATCCAATCAGATTCCCGGCCGATTTGGGATGACGCGCGAACCCCTCCCCCGGGTCCGCGAAGTCGCCTTGCTGCCTGCGGATGTGCGTCCTGGTGATCAGACACGTTATCGGTCACCGACGTGTCACGTCTGTGGGAGTGGTTAACGAGTTGAAAGGCCCTAAGACGTCGGCCGGGCCCATTTGCTGGAGACCTCTCAACAAACGATTACGAAGCGGTAGCCTTTTTGGCTGCCTTCTTTGGTTGCTGCGTTTCGAACTGGATGCCGCAGCCCTTGCGGCTCGATGCCGTTTGGATCGCCTGCATCTCGCCTTTGAGGCGCGAAACTTCGGCCGCCTGGGCACCGTCGCCTTTAACAAGGAAAATCGCCGGCCAGAAAATTATCAGCCCAGCGGTCATCGCCACGGCATCTCCCGTTGCTTTCTGATCTTGCACACCCGCTGCAGCGGCGGCTCGGGAAGACACCTCTGTTGCCTCGGTTCCAAGCTGCAGGCAGGATAGCCCTTGGTAGCCTGTGGCAGAAACGTAGGCTGGTGCGATATCTGCCGCTCGCGACGCGCAGCCGGTTATGACAGCGCACGACGTCAGCGCGGCAACAAACTTTCTCATTTGGCATTACCCCATTTTAGGATCTGGCCAGAACTTGGCGCTGGCGCCTATCCCAATACACGCAGCGCAAGTCTATACTTGCGGCCGGCTGCCAAATGCTTGGCCATTGATGCCATCAGGAGGGATTCCAGCGGCCAGGATGGCTCTGGAAGGCTGCATCTCGAAAAAAACCCGTCCGGTATTCACTGACTCCCTGATCGGAAATCGCCACGGCATGGTAAGGGTAGCGATGTAGCAAGATAGGGAGGATGATTATGGCTTCCGAAGTTCAGGCCGACAATGGCGTTAACGTTGAAGCACTGCTCGCAGCCCGCGAGGCACTGACGAATGCGCCGGAGGCCGCAAATTTCAAGTGGCGGGCGACCTGCAGTTGGAAAAACGGTACGCACAGCCATTCGACCGTTGATGGTTTTTACGGTCTTGGCGAGGAGCAGAAGCACAGGACCACCTTCACTTTCGATGCCGACCACCCGGAGGTTTTTGCCTCGCATGACAATGGCGCCACACCGGTTGAGATGGTGCTCGTCGGTCTCGCCAGTTGCCTGACAGCAGGCGTGGCAGCGGTTGCCCAGAACAGGGGAATTCAGCTGCACTCCGTCACGGCGACGCTTGAAGGTGGAATGAACATTCAAGGCATCCTCGGTATCGACAAAGATGTCCGGAACGGTTTTGACGGCATCAAGGTCGACTTCAAAATCGATGCCGACGCCAGCCAGGATGATATCAAGGCGCTGGTGGCGCAATCGCAGAAACGTTCGGCGGTCTATGATATCGTGACCAACCCGACCAATGTAACCGTCAGTGTGAATAGATAGACAGTTTTCACACGATAAAGGTGTTGGCTAGCATTCGCAGCATAACCACTGTTGTGATCGGTGCCGGCCACGCGGGGCTGGCGATGAGCCGTTGCCTCACCGAACGGTCGGTTGACCATGTCGTGATAGAGCGCGGTGAGGTGGCCAATTCGTGGCGCACTGAACGCTGGGATTCGCTTTGTCTGTTGACACCTAACTGGCAAAGCCGCCTACCGGGCTATGGCTATGATGGCGACGATCCCGATGGTTATCGCAGCATGCCGGAGGTCATCGACTTCCTTGATCGTTACGCGAGCGTGATTTCGGCGCCGGTGATGTCAAATACAAATGTGACATCGGTATCACCAACGGAGGCCGGCTTCGTTGTCTCCACCGACAAGGGCGTCTGGCACTGCCGAACTGTTGTGCTCGCAACGGGCGCCTGCAATGTCGCGCGGATTCCCGCGGTCGCCCCGGCGGTTCCCTCTGGCGTTGCGACAGTTACGTCGATGGACTACCGCAACCCCGATCAGCTTGATGAAGGCGGCGTGCTGGTGGTTGGTGCGTCCGCGACCGGCACACAGCTTGCCGATGAGATTCACCGCTCAGGCCGTCCGGTTACCTTGGCCGTGGGGGAGCATGTGCGGGCGCCGCGGGTCTACCGAGGCAAGGACATTGAGTGGTGGATGGACGTCGCCGGCCTGCATGACGAGCGTTATGATGAGGTAGATGACATCGGCCGGGCGCGGCGGGTGCCGTCGCTTCAGTTGGCTGGCTCGCCCGAGCGCAAGACGCTGGACCTCAACGCGCTGACCGGCATCGGCGTGAAACTCGTTGGCCGGATCGCCGGTATCGCCGACGGAAAGGCTCAGTTTTCGGGATCGCTGCATAACAATTGCGCGATGGCCGACCTCAAGATGAATCGGCTGCTGAACACATTCGACGAATGGGCGACCGAGAATGGTCTTGATGGTGAGGTCGATGCGCCGCACCGTCTTACCCCCACCGAGGTCGAGCCCGCGCCGCCCATCAGCCTTGATCTCAGTGCCGGAAAGATAAGAACGATAGTCTGGGCCACCGGTTACCGCCCGGACTATTCCTGGCTTCAAGTGCCGGTTCTTGATCGCAAGGGCCAGATCCGTCACGACGGTGGGGTTACCGAACATCCGGGCATGTACCTCATGGGGATGCAGTTTCTGCGCCGCCGCAAGTCGGCACTGATCGACGGCGCCGGCGACGACGCGCGTGATCTCAGCGACCATCTTGCATCGTACCTCGGGCAATATTCAACCGAGAGCAGTCAACGTCAAATGCCGAGGTGAACTGCTGAGTTACCCCGACAACTTCGAACTCCGCGATCATATTCCCAGGTGCAGTTTTGGTTTCCAGAACGGGCGGAACAACTCAATCTTGGGGCAGCGATTCATGACGACCTTCAAGCCCGCTTCCTCCGCCAACCGTGCGGCAGCGTCATCGCGCACGCCAATCTGACCCCACAGAACCTTGGCGCGAATAGCGATGGCCTCCTTTGCAACTTCCAACAGATCTTCGGAGCGGCGAAAGACCTCAACCATATCGACAGGCCTGTCGATGGCCGCCAGCGACTCATAGACTTTAAGCCCACGAATTTCTTCCAGACCTGGAGTGGGGTTAACCGGGATCATGTCGTAGCCGGTTTCGTGCAGTACTCTAAGCACACCATAGGAAAACTTGGTTCTATCGGGGCTGGCCCCCACCATCGCGATGGTTTTGACCGATTTCAGAATGCCTTGCAGATAAGCCTCCGGATAGGGCTCATCATGATTCATACGGGTCATTTCGCTTCCTCCAACGGGGTCGCGATATCGGCTTTCAATTCATGCGCGGCCAGTGGGTCAAGGAAGGGGTTGCGGTAGAGCTTGTCGTGGCTTTCAACGCCTACCTCCAGCGTACAGTCGCTCATGGGGCGGGCAACGCAGAGGATAATATAGCCATTGTTGATCTGGCGGTTATTCAGCGCCACCTGCGTCTTTTGATTGACTTTGCCGGTTATCATTTTGGCCGCACAGGTTATGCAGCCGCCGTATTTGCAGCCGTAGGGCAGATCGACTCCCTGCTCGCGCAAACTCTGCAGGAGCGGCTTGCGGTGATCGGCTTGAAAGGCCACGCCACCTCGATTGGCGAGAGTGATGGTGAAGTTGGTCATAACCAGATATCACTCGTGCAATCACCGCCAGGATAGCGGGTTTCGTGGCAGCGGCTTGGTCCATTCGGTTCCTTGCCAAAATCAACAACAAATCGCGGATCAATTTCCATGCCGCCGTTTCTCGTATCGCAATTGACCATCAGCATGCATCCGCCATTGGTGCGGATTTCCGGATAGAACTGATTGTCCCAGGTCGAGAAGAGTGAGGTCGTCACGTAGAGACGCTTGCCGTCGAGGCTGAGCTGTATCATCTGAGGCCCACCAGTGACCTTCACGCTATTGACCTCAGGCGCACGTCCGAGCAGTCCGCCCATCCACACTTGTCCAGTCAGCTTGGCGTTGTGAGGGTCCGAGATATCGTACTGACGGATATCGCCATGCAACCAGTTGCAAAGGTAAAGGTATCTATCGTCCATACTGAGCAGAATGACCGAGATCACGCCGGGTATTGGAATCGGCCATTCCGGATGCGGCTCATTTTCAACATCGACAATTTTTTCCCATTGCCAATCACCCGCCGTATCCTTCCACCAATGGATGATATTGGCAGAAAGAGCCGCGCCAACGAAGCCGTGGCTGCTGTCCGGATTGTGATGGAACCGCACTTCCAATGGGATCAAGCCATCCTCACCGAGATAGAATGTATGCTTCGGCTCCTTCTTTTCAAAATCCCAGAAATGGATCTCCCGGCCATATTTCAGGTGACCCACCTCTTCGAGGTCAAAGCCAGGCATGAAGGTATTGGGCGCAGCCCACTCTGAGCTGACCATCACGTTGTGCCGCGGCTGATACCAGAAATCATACCCGAACTTGATATTGCCCATGGAGTTTTCCCAGCGGCCGACGATCTCGAACTCCTTATTGAGATGTAAGTAGCCACCGGGGGCATTGCCTTGAGCGTCGCCAAGCATGGAGACGATGATTTCCGAGCCGAGGCAATGCACTGTATGTGGTGCCGACAGATTGGTCCTTGCTTTGATTTCGGCGCCTTCTATGACCTTGAACAAGGTCGGACTGCGGGGATCGGTGCCGCAATCGACAATATGCAGATTGGTCGAGCGCACACCGGGCACAATCAAATACTTCCGTTCCATGTCCGCATCGCCATGGCACGACGAACAGGCATTCCAGCCCATGTGGTGAAGCTCATCGCCAATGCCCGGCACTTCCAGACGCGAAATCACCTGGCTGTAGGTCGAACTCTCCGGGTCAGCGTCAATGGTACACAAATAGTCCGGTTTCTGGATGCCCGTGCCGGTGTAAATGGCGATCGTATAGAGCAGCTTTTCGCGAGGCGCCTGCATCGCCTCGGCGGGAGAAGCATAGCCCGGTCCACAGCAATGTTTGGTCATGGGCGTCCGTCGTCAGAGGTTTGAGACAGATGGCGGGCTGACTTTGTGGAGGTTCTAGCCCATCTCGGTTTTCATCTTAAGCGTTGGATTTGCGATGGTGCAAGCGCGCCGGCGTTCGATCGTGCGGTCCGTGAGCATCCCCTGTATCGAGGGCCGTCCGGACTTAGCGCAAGGCAGACGTTCGTTGATGTCTGCTTCTGATTTCGCGACCGAATTTAGACCCGATCGCTGTAGTTGCAACGCCCCATCGGGGGTATGGTACACGAGGGTGCGGGTGATACCTATGGTTGTGTGTTCGCGCACCTTCCAGCATCACTGTCGCTCATCATGGAATGACGAAGAAATGCACATGGATGACTAGGCCAGGCCGCCAAAGCCTTCTCGCAAGGCCGTAATTTCGGGCACCGCTTTAGCAGCCGCGCTTCGGATCGAGATTGAACTTTGAGGCAACAGCGAACGCCGGCGTTCCACGGCGTGGGGGTGGATTTCCGCAACCTGGTCTTCGCTAACCGGGTTTGCGGAACGCCTCACGAGCGACGCCGTCAAAAAGGAGGAGGCTCCTATGCAGTCAGCCAAGCACTCGCATTCCCTCACGATGGCGATATCAGCCCTAGTGTTTATACTCCATTCCTCAAGTTCCATCGCGCAACAGGCTACGGGCGCGCCAGGCTCTCCCGGCGCCACGACGACGATCGACGGAAAACAGCTTCCGCCTCCTCCCCCGAAATTCGGCGGAGTGATCAAGGAGAAGGCCTCTGAGTCCACGCCTTGGTGGCCGCCGCGCGTCGTACCGCCTCAGGGTGCGCCCAACGTGCTGCTGATCATGACGGATGACCAGGGTTTTGGAGCACCGAGCACCTTCGGTGGCGTCGTGCCCACTCCCGCCATGGATCGCATCGCAAACCATGGGCTGCGCTACACCAACTTCCATTCGACCTCGCTCTGCTCGCCGACGCGGGCGGCCCTAATCACCGGGCGCAACCATCACTCGGTCGGCTTCGGCGTGGTCGGCGAGGCCGCCACCGGCTACCCGGGCTACCACTCGATCATCCCGCTCGACAAGGGCACCATCGCCACGGTCCTCAGGGACAACGGCTACGCCACCTCGTGGTTTGGCAAGAACCACAACACGCCCTTCTACCAGGCGAGCCAGGCCGGGCCCTTCGACCAATGGCCGATCGGCATGGGGTTCGACTACTTCTACGGCTTCGTCGGCGGCGACGCGAGCCAGTGGCAGCCGAACCTCTTCCGCAACACCACGGCGATCTACCCGTTCGAGGGCAATCCCAGCTGGAACCTCGAGACAGCCATGGCCGACGAGGCGATTCAATACATGAAGCAGCTGAAGGAGATAGCACCGGGCAAGCCTTGGTTCGTCTACTACGTGCCGGGTGCCACTCATGCGCCGCACCATCCGACGCCCGAGTGGGCCAAGAAGATCAGCGACATGCACCTGTTTGACGACGGCTGGAACAAGCTGCGCGACACGATCTTCGCCAACCAGAAGCGGCTGGGTATCATGCCCGACAATGCCCAGCTGACGCCCTGGCCCGACGGCCTGCCGAAATGGGATTCTCTGAGCGATGCGGACCAGAAGCTCTTCATCCGTCAGGCGGATGTCTACGGCGCCTACCTTGCCTACGCCGACAACGAGATCGGCCGGGTGATCCAGGCGGTCGAGGACCTGGGCGAACTCGACAACACGCTGATCATCTACATCGGCGGCGACAATGGCGCGAGCGCCGAGGGCATGGTCAACGGCACGCCGAACGAATTCACCACCTTCAACGGCGTCGCGGTGCCGGTGAAGGACCAGTACCTATGGTATCCGTTCTGGGGATCGGAGCGCACCTTCCCGCACTACGCAGCGGGATGGGCCTGGGCGATGGACACGCCGTTCAAGTGGGTGAAGCAGGTGCCTTCGCATTTCGGCGGCACCGCGCAGGGGGTAGCGATGTCGTGGCCCGGCCACATCACGGATACGGGCGGCATCCGCCGGCAGTTCCATCACGTCATCGACATCGTGCCGACCATGCTCGAGGCGACCGGCATCCCGGCCCCGGACACGATCGACGGCATCAAGCAGGAGCCGATCGAAGGCACGAGCATGGTCTATACCTGGGACAAGGCGAACGCCGACGCCCCGACGAAGCACACCACGCAATATTTCGAGATGCTCGGCAACCGCTCGATCTTCCATGACGGCTGGGTAGCCGCGACGATCCCGGTGACGCTGCCGTGGGAACTGAGCACGGCGACACCGCCCGATGTGATCACCGGGTACAAGTGGGAGCTCTACAACGTTCAGGACGACCCGACCCAGAACAACGATCTCGCGGCCAAGATGCCGGACAAGCTGAAGGAGATGCAGGATCTGTTCTATTCCGAGGCGAAGAAGTACGAGGTGCTGCCGCTCGACAACTCGACGCTCACACGCTTTCTCACGCCGCGGCCGAGCATGACGGCCGGGCGGACCGAGTTCACCTATTCTGGCGAGCTCAGTGGCACGCCGGCCAGCGCCGCCCCGAGCATTCTTAACAAGTCCTACACTATCACCGCCGAGGTCGACATCCCCGAGGGCGGCGCAGAAGGGATGATCGTCACCGAGGGCGGGCGCTTCGGTGGCTACGGCCTGTTCCTGAGCAAGGGCGAGTTCGGCTTCAACCGCGGCCACGTGGTGTTCCTCTACAACCTGCTCGACCTCAAGCGGACGTCGTGGGAAGGGCCCTACCTGGACCCCGGCAAGCACACCATCGTCTTCGACTTCAAGTCCGACGGCGAGGGTCTCGGCAAGGGCGGCACCGGAGTCCTTTCCGTGGACGGCAAGGAAGTTGCGAAAAACACCCTGGATCATACCACTCCGGTCCTATTCCCGGAGGACGAGACCTTCGACGTCGGCCAGGACACCCGCACTCCGCTCGCGCTGGTGGAGTACCGCTACGACACTCCGTTCAAGTTCACAGGCACGATCGACAAGCTGACTTTCCACCTGCAGTAGGCGCAGTACGGCGGAGCAAAGGCATCACGACTCCGGCAATCGCCAACACAGTCGTGGGGCCAGGAACCGGGTGAACTGGTGCGATGAAGAATGTGCTCACTTTCGCCGCTGCGGCAGAAGCAGCAACCGGCATGGCATTGCTCATTGCCCCTTCATGGGTTGGGCACTTGTTACTCGGCGAGGAACTTGCCGGCGCGGCCATACCGGTGGCGCGGGTAGCAGGCATCGCCTTGATTGCCTTGGCGATCGCCTGCTGGCCCGGCCCGCCGCTGATCGGCATGCTGTTCTACGGCGCGGTTGTCGCGCTGTATCTTGCCTATCTTGGTTTCGCAGGGCTGGCGGGCGCTCTACTGTGGCCAGCGGTCGGCCTGCACGTCGTCCTGACAGCACTTTTGACTTTTGCGCATCTGCAAGGGACGAAGAGATAAATCCAGACCTCAGAGTAGCGCTTTTCGAGACAAAGCGGGACAAACCATGACTGGATCGCCTCGCCTGAAATCGGCTACGAGCAGCTAGTTCTTTGATTTCTTCTTCTCCGGAAGTCCCTTGCGCTTGGTCTCGGCGAATTCCTCAAGCTGTTTTTCGCTCATCAACTCGTACATTTCCTTCGATGCGCCCTTGAGTTCGGCTTTCTTCGTCTCCCCGCGCTTGGCCGACAGAGCGGCACCGGCGGCTTTCTGCTGGGCTTTCGAAACGGCTGGCATAACGTGCTCCCTGGTTTTTGGACATCACCGCAAAAACGCATTTGCCACCAACCGGTTCCGTTCGATCGAGTGCGGATTGCATCTTCTAACATATTGTAATTACTTGTATTTAGAACAAGTCTAAGTTCGATATTTACTTGACAAAAGCTATCATCTTTCTATTTTCGAGACCACTTCCGGGGGAGGATTCAACCGCAGACCAATGCGGTCGGCGTCCTCCTGCACATTCTTGTCGGTTACGTGGCGCGGCCCGAAGGCATTCAGGTCGCCGCCTATGGCGCAACGATCGCCCTCATTCTTACCGGTCCGGCGCTTGTGCGCCGGGCGCAGGCCGCGCCCGCGGTAAAGCGAGAGGGGGAGTGTGATAGCGGACCGCCTCCCTCGAAAAAATTGACTGGGCATCTGCAAGAGTCCGAAGACCGAGTGTATCGTGAGTCCGCCAGCAAGGTCCCAGCCAATGAAAACCCACAACGCATCGCTCCATGCGCTACCCAAGGCCGAGGTACACGTTCATCTCGAGGGTACTTTCGAGCCCGCTGTGCTGGAGAAATGGGCGGCGGAAGCGGGCGTGGCGATGCCGAGGTCGCGCGAACGCTTGTTGGAATTCAATGGGCTTGCCGATCTCCTGCATTTTCTCGACTGGGCCTGCGGGCTTGCAAATACGGCAGAACGTCTGTCCGATATGGCCTATGCCTTCTGCCAGCGCCTCGGAGTCGACGGCACGGGATATGCCGATGTCATTATCAATCCGACCCACTGGAGTGCCTGGCAGGGGCGGACCAGGGCGATGATCGATGCCCTCGATGCGGGCTTCACCGCAGCGGAACAGGATGGCCTGCCGCCGGCGAACTTGTGCATCAGCCTGCTGCGCACGCAGACCGCGGACGAAGCGGCAGAACTTGTTGACCAACTCGTCGAATGGCGCCACCCGCGCGTTGCGGCTCTGTCGATCGACGGAAACGAGGCTGCAGCCGGCCGTACCAGCCCGCGCTTTGCCGATGCCTTCCGAAGGGCCGGTGCCGCCGGGCTGCGGCGAACCGTTCACTCAGGCGAATCGAGCGGACCCGAGGGTGTGCGCGATGCCATCGAACTTCTTGGCGCAGACCGTATCGATCATGGTGTTCGCGCGATCGAAGACGAGACAGTCGTGGCGCTGCTTGCCGAGCGCGGCATACCGCTGGGAATCTGCCCGACTTCCAATCTGACGCTCAAGGTCTACCCGTCGATGGATGCCCATCCGATCGAACGCCTCCGCAACGCCGGCGTGCGCGTCTCGGTGAACACAGATGATCCGAGCCTTCTCGCAACCGACCTGCCGTCGGAATATGAAATGGCCCGCTCCGCCTTTGGCTGGACGGACGCCGTCGTTCGCGAGGTAGCTCTCACATCAATCGAGGCGAGCTTCGCCAACACCGACATCAAGGCGCGGCTCAAGTCTCAGCTTTCGCTTTGGTCGTCGAAGTGAAGTTGGCGGCTGCCGCAGACCAATGCGGTCGGCGTCCTCCTGCACATCCTTGTCGGCTACGTGGCACGGCCCGAAGGCATTCAGATCGCCGCTTATGCCGCAACTATCGCCCTCATTCTCACCGGTTCGGCGCTTGTGCGCCGGGTGCGGGCCACGCCCGCGGTCACACCAGGCTGAGCCCGAATCCGTGCATCAGCCGTCGGGTCGGGAATTCCACCCGACCCGAGGTGAAAACGGCGATGTCGGCATGTCCATTGAGACCTGAAGCCGTCGTTGCAGGCGGCGCCAGCAATGACAGCGCCCGGCGGGCGATCGCCTCGGCGGGGTCGATCCAGTCCACCGGCCAGGGCGCGGTCTTGCGCATGCGGTTGACCAGGAACGGATAGTGGGTGCAAGCGAGCACGACGATATCCGTGCGTGCGCCCTCGTGTTCGATGAAGCATGGCGCGATCTCGCCGCGCACCGCTTCCTCGTCGACGAAGCCATCGCGCATGTAGGCCTCCGCCAGCCCGGCGAGCTGGTCGCTGCCGACCAGTCGGACATGGCATTTCGACGCCCAGTTGGTGATCAGGTCGCGCGTATATTGCCGTTTCACCGTACCCGGCGTCGCCAGCACCGATACAAGACCGGAGCGGGTACGTTCGGCCGCCGGTTTGATCGCCGGCACCGTGCCGACGAAGGGATGGCCCGGAAACGCATTACGCAGGGCATCGATGACCAGCGTCGAGGCGGTATTGCAGGCGATCACCGAGATTTCCGGATCGAAACGTCCGAGCAGCCGATCAAACAGCGCGAGAATATGGGCGTTGAGCGCCGCCTCCTCCCATGCGCCATAGGGGAACGCGGCGTCGTCGGCGACATAGATGAAACGCCGGTCCGGCATCAGCACACGCGCTTCGCGCAGCACCGTGAGGCCGCCAACGCCGCTGTCGAAAAACAGAATGGGCTGATTCGATGACGATTCGCGTTTTGACATAGTCTCACCCTCACCCTATTCCACCGGGCAATCACATTTGAAAAATCCCCCACTCCGGTTTTGCTTCGCAAACCACCTCTCTCCCCCAATTCGTCAGGGAGAGGAGGGAGCTAGGGTCGGCGAGCTCGCGCCTTTCCTCTCCCCCGTCGATCGGGGGGAGAGAGGTGGTTTGCGAAGCAAAACCGGAGTGGGGGCCGCACTTCGAGAAATGCATATATGCCCTGCTACCCGATGAGGCTGCGTTGCCTGCAAGTCAAAGCGGAATTGTGTCTGTCGCCGCGGATCGCGGCGGCTCAGTTCTCATTATTTTGCTGCCCGATGCTGCTTTCCGCCGCCCGGCAACCGCCGCGGATCGTCGCCGGGCGAGCCGTCGCCGCGCTTCCTTGCGGGCGAGAACCGATCGAGCGACGAGACAATCCCGCGCAGGACCTTTAATTCGCCGCTGCCGAAGGCCGGCCTTGTCAGCACCGCACGGACCTTGTCGATCATCTTCGCCTTCTTGGCGGCCGGGCGGAAATAGCCGCGCGAGTCAAGCGCGGCTTCGAGATGCGCGAACAGGCCGTGCAACTCCTCTTTTCGCGCCGGAACGACATCCGGCCCCGAGAACGGCGTATCGGTTTCGCGCTCCATGCCTGCCTTGCGCCATTCATAGGCCATCAGCAGTACCGCCTGCGCAATGTTGAGCGAGGCATAGTCGCGATCCACCGGAAAGGTGACGATCTCGTCGGCGAGGCTGATCTCGTCATTGTCCAGCCCAAACCGCTCGCGGCCGAACAGGATGCCGGTGCGGACATTTGCGGCGCTGCGGGAGCGCAGCATGCGCGCTGCCTCCACCGGTCCGCGCACGGCCTTGAATCCGTCGCGCTCGCGTGCCGTCGTTGCGAAGACAAAGCCGAGGTCGGCAATCGCCGCGCGCATATTGTCGAACACCATGGCCTGCTCGACAACATGCGTTGCTCGACTGGCGGCCGCTGTCGCCTTGTCGTTCGGCCAGCCGTCGCGCGGCGCCACCAGGCGCAACTCGCCCAGGCCGAAATTGGCCATGGCGCGCGCCACCATGCCGATATTCTCGCCCAATTGCGGCGCCACAAGGATGATGACCGGTGCGGATGGGCTGGAGGATTTCTTCGGGTCGGGTTCGGACATAAGATAGGTTGCCTGTACAATCGCGTCCCTGCCATAGTTGCACGGCGATGAGAAGAGCCGGAAGGACAGGCAATGACAAACGATCTCGCCGACCGCATTCGCGATTTTCTCTCGGACGATCCGAATGTCGCTGAAATCCGCATGTTCGGCGGCATCTGCTTCACGCTCAACGGCAACATGCTGGTCGGCACGATGAAGGACGGAACACTGCTCGCCCGCGTCGGCGAAAATCGCGAGGCCGAGGCGCTGGCAAGGCCGGGGGCATCGCGCATGAACTTCACCGGGCGCGAGATGAAGGGCTACATCATCGTGGCGGAAGAGGCACTGGACGACGACAGCCTGCGCGGATGGATCGCGTCTCGCGACCGCAGAAGTCGGGCCCATGCAGCCGAAGATCAAAAAAGCCAAGGCCGAGAAGCCCAAGAAAAAGTAGATTTCGCTTTGCACGCGCCTCTCGAATATCCGATCCGAGCTAATCCAGAAGTGATGTAACCGCCCGGTTGGTGGCTGTTTGCCTTCCGTTAAAAATCCCCAGTTGACGTGATCGGACTTCGCCTTATTTCGTATTCCAAGCGCTCGGTTCGG
>CAWIWT010000011.1:0-30823 GCA_963839725.1 uncultured Alphaproteobacteria bacterium
GGCGCTCATTGAATGATCGACCAGAAGCGATCCACCCCGTTTCGGAACAGGCGGATTTTGGTCCCGCCGCGGACGTTTCTGGTCCCTTCAGGGTCAACCTTTGCCGTTTTGCCATGGCATGCTGCGTATGAAGAGCGCGAGCGGTGTCGATGCACAGCACCCCGACCACCGCGACCCCCTACGCATCGAGTGGTTGTGCAGAGCGCATCACAAGGCTGAGCACGCTCGGCTGAAGGCAGGTGCCGAATGAGCGCCCGCGAGTTCTCCAAGATCAGTCCCAAAAGTGTGGCGCTCGAACAAGTTTCGAGCGTTACCCTCCGATGAGGCCCGATACCTCCTCATCTTCCTGATGACCAGCCCGCACCAGACCAGCGCGGGCTGCTTCAAAATCCCCGACGAATATGGCGCCGCCGATATGAGCTGGCCGATCGAGCGCTTCCGTGAGCAGCGCGCCCAACTCGTGGAGGCCGGACTTGCTGGCGTTCGATGCGGCAACGGATGAGTATTTCGTTCCGTGGCTGGTTCACGCTACAACAAGCCGATGAACGCCAACCACCAAAAGGCAATCGTTCGAAGTCGTCGGCGACATTGACAGCGATGTCGGTGCGCGAAGTCGCTGAGGCTGAATTGCAGCCCGTTCTCATGCCCGAGCACCGTCGAAAGGATCGAGCCGCGCTTCATCACTCGCTAGCACCTCCTACATGAAGAAGGAGGGCCGCTGAATGACAACAGTCTCGACACAGTGTCGAGACCGTATCGATACACAGAACGGAGACGGAGACGGACCAGAGACGGAGAAGAGACCGAGACTTCTGACTTTTACCGAGAGAAAGACTTTTACCGTCAATTCGCAAATCGCGAACGCCGGAGCGATGGAAACGTCGCAAGGGGCTTTGGAGGGGGTGCCAAGCATCAAGGCTGGCGCCATCTCGAAACCGGCATCGCGCTTCGTCAAAGGCGCTATGAGCCTCCACGTCTACACTGATGGTGCATGCCAACCAAACCCAGGCAGAGGCGGTTGGGGCTTCGTCGTCTACCGGGATGGCATCGAGGTGCATGCAGCCTTCGGCGGCGCACCCGAAGACCACGAACCAGCGGATGGAGCAGACAGCCGCCCTCATGGCCCTTCGTTGGCTTGCTTCAAACGCAGAGGGCGAGCCGGCTCGGCTGTTCTCGGACAGCCAGTACACGGTCAAAGGCTGCAATCGAGTGGCGGCACAACTGGAAGCGCAAGGGCTGGCTCTCCGGCGTTCGTTCCAAGCTGGCGAATGTCGACCTCTGGCTGGAACTTGGATGCGGCGCTCGACTGCCTTCCCGATCCGCCTCGAATGGGTGAAGGGCCACGCTGGCATTGCCGGGAACGTCCGAGCCGATAAACTGTCGTGGACTGGCTTCCTGACCCTGGAGGGCATGCCATGAGCAGCAACGTCATTCCGTTCCCAATCAAACAGCTTAATTCCATGCGACGGGTCATCTTCACGGCGATCTGTATCGCCGTGGCAACAGCCGCTAACGCCCATGATTGGTACGAAGACAAGATCGACCCGCAGATGAAATACAAGTGTTGCGGTGGTTTTGATTGCCGCGCCGTACCCCGGTCTTCGGTGCAGCCTAGGACTCGATGGTGGTTACACTTATTTACCGCACAACCTCAACATCCCGCCGGATCGAGTACAGGAATCCCCAGATGATCAATATCATATCTGCGAGGATACTTACATCGTTACTAACCAAATCTATTTGCGTTGCTTCTTTGCGCCTCGTGGCAACGTCTCTCTGCTTCTTCAACGTTGAGGTAAATATTATCTACATAGATGGGCGCTCAGCGCCACAGGGATGACTCAGGACGCACGAGAGGCAGTTGCGGAGTCCTTCTCGTGAGGAACTTCCCGCCTGTAACCACGTCAACTACGGGAATTGCGGCGAGCTCTGCGCTCCATCAACGTGCCCTCCGGGGAGGGGGCCAAATTTACAGAAGTGTTTTGAGCGGCGCAAAATCATTGAAGTCGTCATGCCCGGCGGTGCTCAAGTTTTCCGACTCGACAATGAAAGCGATCAGGCGTAGCAACGACCAGTGTCGGCACCAGCAAGTGGGCGTTGCGCAGCTCGAAGTGACCGGCAAGTTCACCGTGCAACCCCGGCATGGTGAGGAGCTGGACGCCGGCAGCGATCGCCGTTCGAGCACTCGCTGCGTCTCGTGCCCTGGGCGAGGGGGGTCGCACCGATCGCCTGACCGAAGACAAGCGGATAGACATGCGAGATTTCGAAGCCCAGGACGAAAACAGGCTGGCTATTTAGACCACCGCATCGCTCGTCCCCCAATAAAACAGGAACCCAACGAACGCCACGGCGACCGACGCAACAAAAAGGTGCGGCACAGCGATCACACGCACAATGCGGCTTCCGGCGAGGCGCCCGACCGCCATGGCGAAGGCAAACGCGACGGCTGCTGTCGCCGCCGCCGCCACGGATAAGCCGACCACGCCCTCTTCCAGCGGCTGTCTGCGCCCAAAGGAGGACACAAAATTCAGTCGCTATCCCAAACGCGAGCGCGGTCCAAGAGGCCCAATCTGCCCCGGTGGAAAAGCATCCCTTTCTGGTACACCCGCAGCGGCATCGAACGCTGGTACATTTTCGCATGCGTAAGCCTCGCGAGCACTGTCGCTGCTGTACCCTACGCCGACCACAGAAGTCGCGCTCCGCCAGCCGAGACCACCATAGATGCAGAGGCCTGTCAGCAGATAGGGGCGATGATGCCAAATATCAGGAGGCAGTCGCGGCAGCCTCGTTAAACGCGACTGCCCGTCCATCCGCGTGGACGTCGGCAAGCGTCGAGAACATGATGGTTGGAATAAACGCCCCCATAAGGCGGTCCAAGAAGCGCGAAGCTCGCGACGCTGACCGGCGCCGCTGGAGCGAGACTTGAGAACACTGCAGCCGTGGCGAAACCGAAGCCACCCACCACGAGCATCCTCCGGCGACGTCCGAACCGGCGGGATGACCCTCGGAATCGAGCACTCGCCATCAATGAACGATCCCCCAGGCCAACGCGGTCGGATGGAAACCGATCGCGCGGAAGCTGATGTCCAGCTCCACCTTTAAGAATGGAAAGATGTTTCCCTGAAGAATCCTAACCAACTGGAAGAAGCTCAGCAGGAGATAGGTGCCAAGTCAGTGACCCACTGGCAATCGGTATCGGCTTCTACCGTGCGCGGCGTACGTGGCGGCGTCCAGGGTCCTCCCGCATGAAGTCTAACGCTAGCATTTCTTTTGTCTGCGAAGTGAGCTGCCTCGGCGCTGGTTAGTTTGCCTGTGTCGAACTTTGGAAATCGTCGAGCCATCGCTTGGGATTGACGAAACTCTCAACGTTCTGGACAAATCCGGACATTGGCGGAAACCAGCGGACACTGACGGATAACATCATTGATATAATTATCATTTTGTCGTTACGACGCATTGCCAATTGACCGGTGATCGGCTAGAATCTCTGCAGATATCGCGGAGGTTCAGATGCGTTTCGCCAAGGCCATGCCTGCCATGATTCAGGTGCGCGTTTCGCGCGAGGAAAAGCGCGCAATCGCACCGTCGCCTTCATGAAGAAGAAATACCCGGACATCGCCGATTTGCTGGATGCCGGAATAGAGCCGCGCGATGTCTGGGCGATGATGTTCGAACGCGAGAAGGCAGCGAAGGCCGGCATGAAGGCGCCGGAGGTCCAGCAGTTCTATGACGAGAGCACGGGCCAACCCTACTACGCGCAATGGAGTGGCAGCGGCTGGCAGCGTGTCGGCGGCTCCAAAGTGGCGGGAGACGAAGGCTTTGAAGTCACCTTGCCGGACGGCACCAGCGTGCGTCGGGGCTCGTTTGGCAACCAGGATCGCAAGAACGTCGCCAACCGTATCAACGACGAGCAGGACGCTTCCAAGTCCGCTTCGGCGCTGAAAGCCACGGTTGGCATGCTGCGCAAGGCAAACGAGAACACCGGCTATTCGGGCGTCGGTGCCGGCGTGTACGGCGCACTTTATGATACGGCCGAACAGTTTGGCGTCGGTGACTATCTCCCCGGCAATGCGGGGGCACGCGCCACCATGAAGACCGGCGGCTTGGATGTGGCTCTTGCCCAGGTTCAGAAGACCAAGGGCGCCATCTCCAATGCGGAAATGGATCTGTTCATGGCGGCAGCTCCGGGCCTTCAGAATACGCCGGAAGGCAACGCGGCACTGCTATCCACTCGGTAATTCCGATAACTGCGTACCAATTCCCCTTGAAACAATCGCCACTTACTATCAGCAGTGCAACGGCAAGACAGCAGCGGTGAAGGCGGCGCGAGCGTTGCTTGCGCGTCACTCTGAGAGTTTTCGCCAAAAGATATCTCGGTAGAGGCATCCATTGTCTCGGATTTAGAGTGGCGCGATCCGAGTTATGGGGTGGCATTCGAAATGGTAGACGGCAAAGAAGCGAGACGGTGATACGGGCCTGGGAAAGTAACTGCGAGGCAGAGAGATTATGTCACTACGCGCCGCTACCATCTTCAGCGTGGTCGTTTTAGCGATCTGCTGGAGTTTCGCGGTTCGAGCCGAGGTTCAAGCCTGAGGATAGCGACCTGATTTAACGCTGGCGGGACGCGAGTGACCTTTGCGCCAGTGACGAAGCAAAGGATCAGTGTGCGCTGGAAAGGGAACTCTCCGGCGCCATCAAAGCCAAGGGCTACTGCTGGGACTATAGCGCTGGTGTGTGGGCATTGGAGTGCCCAAAGCCGACGCCAAGCGACACGCCACTCGTGGATGAATACGTTGCCTGCATGATTGGGAAGTCGTTTGCGGAACTAATGCGTCAGCCAGAGGCGGGTAAGGATATCTCGTTGGCTCAAGGGGTCGCGTACGGTCAATGCCACGAACCCGACGACTATGGCAGCGCAGTAAATAAGTCAAATGCCGAACACCCTTGTTCGGGCAGCCGCCGAAGGCATGCCTGATGACTGTGCGCTCAGCCAACTGGGTGAATCTATTCACAAGGTTTTGGAGCCGCTACCGGCAACTACATTGAGCGACTTTGAATACAGCCAATTGCAACGCAAAATGCGCCGGCGGCCTTGGATTTGTGCTCGTGTCAGAACGCGTTTCTATTCAGGCCTTTTGAATGCCTGCACCGCGTATGAAACGGCGGCAAGACATGGCCGAACCGATGGCCTTTTCCGCAAAACGATGCCCAAGCGTGACCTGCTGGTCACAGCTTACCGCCTTGCATTGGTCGAGCAAATGCTTACGCCCGCGCCCGACATGGATGCCGTTGCATGGAAGAAGCGCGCGCTTGCAAACGGGCTAACATGTTGGCCGATCAGCAAGGATGAGGCCGAGGAGGCAATCGCCGCTGATTTGGACTTCCTGAAGGCGCACCCGTGACCAAGAAGGGAGCGCAGTCACACCTCGCTGAACCAACTATGCGCCGAAATCGATATCGAGGACGCCGTAGAGCGTCTCCCGAGGCGGCGCACATGACCTACTCCGACGTGCTGTTCTGGCTGTCCGTTGCGCTGCGCTATTACCTTTAGGGCAGAAAGGCTTGTCGCTTAGCGTGCGCAAATAGGCGATCAGATCAATACGTTCCGCATCGTCGGGAGTACCCGCCGTTTCCATGCGTACACCGGGCGTGGTGTAAGGAGCGGGACCATAAAGAAAGATATTGAGATCCTCGTAAGTCCAAGCGCCCTCCCAATCCTGCAGAGTCTTGGAATATTTGAATTCCGGTGCCGACGCCTTGTCGCGGCCAATGACCTCCCACAAGTTCGGACCATACTTGCTGCCCTGTCCCTTGCCCGGTTGGTTGTTGTGGCACCCGTCGCAGTTTCCGCCGAAAAAAATCTGGCCTTTCGCGACATCGGCGGCAGCCAGTTTCTCGGCAATCGGTGCGGGCTTCGGCAGCACGACGCCATGCGCCATGAGATAGTCGGAGATTTCGGAATGCTCGTGAAATCTAGCAAGATGGATCGGTGTCCGCGGTGACGGGGTCCGTTGTTAGGGCGTTGACATCAGCGCCCGCTTCGACCAGCGCCGTGACGCAATCGAGGCAGCCCTTCCTGATCGCCACATGGAGAGGGGCCTGCTTCCCCGCGGTCGCGTTCGGATCTGCGCCGTGCGCCAACAGCAGCGTGATGAATTCAATCCGGTTCTTTGTGACCGCCGCCATCAGGGGTGCACCCCCAAGCTTCGATACGGCATTAACATTAGCACCGCGCTCGATGAGCAGTTTGGCCGCATCAAGGTGCTGCCTGTTGACGGCATAGTAGAAAACACCAGCAAGGCGAGACCATCAAATTCATTGACGTCTGCACCGGCATCCAGCGCCGCCGCGATGGCCGCAATATCGCCCTTCTTGGCAGCGTCATGGATGGCGGCCGCTGGGATGTCAGCGGGATCAAACAGAAACATATCAACAACAACAACAACACGTCAGCGCGCATCAGACGCCTCCCCCTGCCGGTGGATCAATATAGAGCCAAAATGGGCCGCGCCTATCCTGACACGCTCAAAGAGTCAAAATCACTGTGAAAAGGTACTAGCGAATGTCGCCGCTACAGCCCGGATTGGCGGCTTAAGAGGAACAGGCAGCCGCTGGTCCGAGCCGAATGCACGGCTATAATCTTCTGTGACCAGATGCGTGTGGGCCATTAGTCACTTTTGGTAACTATGAGCGGCATGGGGCTCTTGGGGTCACCGTCTCTCCCACGAAGAGAAGGCGACCAGCCTCGCGTGCCGCAGCTTTTCCTCCCCACGAAGGTGACGAACCCGACCGGTTATGCCGGGGCGCAGCCACTGCACCGCATCCTTCCCTTTGCCTTTGAACTCGCGCGGCGGCGGTCCCAGGTTTGCCTCGACCAGCACTTTGAACTGATCGCTCGCCGGTCGCCCAAATGTCACGAAAGCAGAGCCGACGTATCCCCGGGTGCCAAGCTTGCCCATGCGTGCCATTGTCGGCTTTCCGGTCTTCCGTTGCACGCCCAGGATTTCGAGTTCGCTCTCAAAAACACGTCTTCACTTTAAGCCAAAGCGATGTTGATCCGCTGACATATGGCGATCCTCGACGCTTGCAGACGATCCCCTCAAGGTTCATGCGTTCGACAGCCGCGAAAAGCTCCGTAGGCGTGCCCTGGGGGCTGTATAAATAAAAAAGGACGAATAAAGAAAAAGACGCTCCCGGCGCTCCTCCATCGTCTCTGCACGTAAAAACTCGCTTATCGTGATGAAGTAGGTCGAACGCCATGAATAGCAGCTTGTCCGACTGTGACCTGACCACCGCTTGCAAAGCGTGGAAGTCGGAGAGACCGGACTCATGTGGATAGACCAGTTCGCCATCGATAATCAATCACCTTGAGCTCACTCGCCGCAGCATCAGCGATGATCCGCAGCTTGTCGGTCCAATCGAACCCACGCCTGGTGAATACGCGGACGCCGCTGCTGTCGATGACGATCTGGCAGCGCCAGCCGTCGAACTTCACCTCGGTCAGCCAATCATCGGCCCCGGGGGGTGGCTTGTCCACCAAGGTGGGCATCATCGGTTCGATGAACGCTGAGCCGGCCGGCCATACCTTCCCCCACAAGGGGATTAATTTATGCGGAACCAACTGACCCGATCAATCCGGTTAATTTATCCGGCGTGTCAGGGTTTGCTTTCCTTACCGGCACGCCCCACGGTACCCCCTGCCCGTGGGTTAGCCTGTCGCAGGCCGGCAAGCCCCCACTCCACCCCGCGGCAGGTCGAGTTATCCATACCCTCTCGCCCTCGCAACCCAAGGCAATTCGGTGTCGCCTGTAATAGTGAGTGTCGTCTTGCAAAGCTGAATGTGCAGATCCACAAGCGCGAGGTAGTGCTCGCCGCCGGTGTAGAGCTCCATCTGGTAGCGGTTCAGCACGTTGAAGATGGCGGACATATCGTCACCGAACGCCTCGATGTTGGCGACGGTCTTGGGCTTCTTGCGATATCCTGACATAGCGGTTCTCCGGTTTCAGAAAATCCGCCCCAATGGGAATGGATACCTATCCGGATTCGAAGGCCTTGGAAAGCCGGGCGATAGTAAAAGTCAAATTCAATGCGATCACATCGGCGCGAATGCAGGACGTGGAACTGGCATCTCGATTAGACGCAAAGCGCCTGCTCGCGACTTTGGTGAAATGTCCAACCATGGAGCGCGACATTTGATACCCGTGACGCCCCGACTTCAAATCAGGGGTATTGCCCAAATCAAATGGCTACTAAGTGATTGATTTCGTTGGTGATCCCGACAGGAATCGAACCTGTGACCTACAGATTAGGAAACCGTTAGCGCCCGCGCCCATTCCGCCGAATAACTAAGCAAAATCAATGCCATGGGTCTCTTTCGCATGTTGCGGGAGAGACCTAATCTTTTGCAAGCAATCCCTTATTTTCCCGTGGGTTCGCACCGGCCATCATCGCTTACATGCAAGCGAAAGTGCAACATGGTCGGCCATTAACCGCGACTGTCGATGACCAATCACCGGGTGCGTCATGCACCTTGCGCGCGCTGATGCGACCACCTACCGCCACCGAAAATGCTGTGGTCGGTGGCGAGATCGGCAAGGTTTCAGCGAAGCGCGGTCAGTTGGTCACCAAGGGGGACGAGTTGGTGCGAATTCGAAACCCTTGGGTGTCCTCGCCGCTTTCCCTGCCCCACGGAACTCAGGGGGAGTAGGCTTGCGCCGCCACGACTAACCCGCCAACACTCGGTCATGGAAAAGGTGCCATTGCGAAATACAGTATCGCAGCCTTGGCTGTCGAAATGGCGAGGATCTGCCGGCAGACACTCGATGCTTCGGATTAAGCAGGAAGTTTACGCGACCCTAGAGCGGGATGAGATTTGATTGAATCGCTGGGATTCCCATTGGTCTGCAAATCTGATTCAAGATGCTGGCTGGTGTTGGAGGCTGGCATGGATGAGCAAACCCTATTCGGACGATCTTCGTGGGCGCGTTGTCAGCAGTGTGATTGAAAATGGGCTGTCGCGGCGGCAGGCGGCTGAGCGCTATGATCTTGGGATCAGCACGGTGATCCGTTGGGTTGCGCGCTTTGAAGAGACCGGCAGCTTCAGCCCCGGCAAGATCGGCGGCTACAAGCCGCGTGCGATCTCGGGCAGGCATCGCGACTGGCTGGTGGAACGCTGCCGCGCCTCGGCCTTCACCTTGCGCGGCCTGGTGGCCGAATTGGCTGGACGCGGGTTGAAGGTGGACTATCGGTCGGTATGGGCGTTCGTCCACGAGGAGAAACTGTCTTACAAAAAAAGACGCTGGTCGCGGCCGAGCGCAAACGGCCCGATGTCGCGCGTCGACGCGATCAGTGGATGAAGTATCGCGATCTGATCGACCCTTCGCGCCTGATCTTCATTGACGAGACATGGACCAAGACGAATATGACGCCGCTCTTCGGCTGGGCGCCCATCGGTGAGCGGCTTCCCGGCGAGGCGCCCCACGGCCATTGGCAGACCATGACCCTCGTGGCCGCACTCAGGCACGATCGTGTCGATGCGCCATGGCTTCTCGACTGTCCCATCAACGGCGAGCGCTTCCAGCTCTATGTCGACGACGTTCTCGTCCCGACACTCAAGCCTGGTGACATCGTCGTCATGGACAACCTCGGCTCGCACAAGGGCAAGGCCGTTCGACGCTCCATACGCGCCGCTGGCGCAAGGCTCTTCTTCCTGCCCAAATACTCGCCCGACCTGAACCCCATCGAACAGCTCTTCGCCAAGATCAAGCATTGGCTCCGAGACGCCGCGCAACGCTCCGTCGAGACCGTCTGCCGCGCACTGGGCGATATCCTGCGCGACATCAGCACCGCCGAATGCTCAAACTACTTCAGAAATGCCGGATATACCCAACCTAATCTCATCCCGCTCTAGGCAACCACAGCGTCAATACTGCTTCCTGAGGGAGCTAGGGACGGGGGAGGTTTGTCACAACATTGTCCGTTACTCTGTCAACGACACGCTCCGGATCGACGCCAGTAGTCGGAACCTTCGTCTTAAGAGCGCCGGGCCATGCCCCAGACCCCGATCGGGCGCTTTGGAACTCCAATGTGTACGTGACAGAAACCCTGGTGGGCGAGTTGTCGTCGGTGCCCGAGAAGTAGCCCGCTGAGGAAACGTCGAAGAAGGTCAGCCAACTGCTCGTCTTGCCATACCAGTCCAACTCCAGCGCCACCCAAGGGATGACCTTATCACGCGACAGTAGGTCTGAGATCTGGCGACTTCGCTGCTCGGAAACCATTTTGACAGCGACGACCCGTTTGAGTTCGTCGCGGCCTTGGGGGTTGTAGCCCGACCCCGATAGAGGACGGTGCATGTCAGTCACTTCGTGCCAGCCAGCGTTGTTGCGGTAGCTGCTCGCACCCTTGCAGATGCCGCCCTTCCCCATCACCAGCATGAAGTACGCCATCTCTACCTCCCACGACGAGAGCACCAGTCAGTTTTGGCTCTTCAGATTGACGCTGGGAGGGGTCATTGGCAAGCTCATAGACTTGACCGAGGTTGCGTGCGGCCTCATTCATCCCGCCACACAGGCACCCGCCGGATCTTGATCTCCACCAATCGCCTCACCTTCAGTCGGACCTGTTCCGCCGCCACTGGGATAAAGACATGGGTCTCGATCTCATCGCCCTTGCCGCACTACTCGCACCGCATCAGGCGTGACAGCGCTGCACCGTGAAACAAATGAAACACTGCTGCGCGGTTCTAGAAATACGGTTGAAACAGGCACTCCGTACACAAGGCAGCATGACAAGGTTCAGCCAAACGGAGTTCCCAAATGTCAGCTTTTGAGCCGAAGGACGCGAGCAGCGGTCTCGGATTATTGGAGAGGTCTCCAAGCCATATGGGCTTCGTCCTCGAGCGTTCTCGAATCGTCCGAAATGGGACCGTGGTGTGGCTACATAGGAAGGCCGGCTAATTCAAACCGAGATAATTCGCTTGTCGCGTTTCGGCCATCGGAACATAAAGGAGTAAGGATTATGAGAACCACCATCTTAGCGGCCCTGGTGGCCTTGGGAGCAGGTTCTGCAGTCGTTGCGCCTCCTGCGGAAGCGGGAAGCATCACCATCACTACAGGCGACAGCGGACACAGCCGTTGGGACAATAACGACTGGCACGACCATGGCCGGCACTTCGGTTGGTACAAGCGAGGATGCACAGGATGCACAGGATGCACAGGAACGCTGACTGTTTCGGAAATGGCAACTCCTCATACTGTTTCGACGGCTGGGGCAACAGCTATAGCGTCAAGAGGAACGGCAACGGTATCCACCGAAACAGGTGGTCGCGGTCGTACCAACACAATGGCTTCTCGGCCGATCGAGGCGCTCGGAACTTCAAGACCTGTGGTCCGCTCGGCTGCTTCTGACGGGCGTCACCATTCGCGGCCACGATGATTGAACCCGCCGCTGGTTCATCCGAAGTCGGCGACGGGCGCCAGGGCATCCACGAGGCCGCAGGCAAGCGCCAGCAAGAGGGCTTGAAGCCGCCGAAGGCCGGCGTCATCTGAGCTGAAGCCCGGCATTATGGGCCTCGTCCGCCATTTGCGCGGCAGGACAAACTTCGGCACGCGCGGCTGCTGGGCTTCTCATCCTGAATGAGGCGGTGCACAAAAACCTGTTCGCATCTGTTACCAAAAGTGACTAACGGCCCTGCTCACCCGGCGCACTCGGCCCGCACATCGACTGCCGTGCCTCTTTGGCCGCCGATCCGGGTTGATATGGCAACACATATCCCTCGGCCAGAAGCGTCTGCCCGACATCATGACGCCGGCGTAGACGCGCGCCAGTGTCCGGCCGTATCGGTCGTTGCCCTTGCGCTCGATCCGCAGCGGTCCGCTATCGAGCAAGGCTCGCAACTGCTCATATGCCGTGCAGGCGCCCAAGAGGCCGACTGGAACCGCGTTCTGACGCGCGCATCGATCCAGGGCCGCCACCGCATTTTGCGTTGCAGGTGGCTGTATTCGAAGTCGCTCAACGTAGTTGCCGGCAGCGGCTCCAAAACCTTGTGAATGAATTCACCTAATTGGCTGGGCGCACAGTCGTTAGGCATGCCTTCGGCGGCTGCCCGAACTGGTGAGCAGGTGCGGGCAGCGAGGGCGCTTCTTCGATGGGAGCAAAAGGATTTGTCGGTTGCGTCAAAAGTGTCCCTGCCATCTATCAAGCGCCTGGAAACCCAGCCCGGTAGATTGGCAGCCCAAGAAAGAACCGTGGAGGCAATTAGATCATCGCTTGAAGCAGCCGGCGTCGAGTTCATTTCCGAGAATGGCGGCGGCGCTGGGGTGAGGCTGCGGAAGAACTTGGGTTAGATGGTATGATTTGAATTTGGGAGGGTAAGGTGCCACGAGTAACACTAATCGGCTACGACCCGGAGACGGTCGATTTTTCAGATCCGGCTTTGCCACCTGGAATGACCGCTGAAAAGATCAATGCTGGCATCGCGCTAGCGCTGAAGCAAATGAAGGACAGGGGCTGGGAAGGCGACTTTTGTGACATCCATCCCGACGAATCCGCCGGGCAGACAGTGGAACGCCACTTGGCATCTTCGCATTACGACTGTGTAATAATCGGCGCCGGGGTCCGCCTGCCCTCTAAAGGACTCTTGCTATTCGAGGCAGTCCTTAATGCGGTACATCGCGCGGCTCCCGCTGCAACCATCGCATTCAACACAAGGCCCGATGACAGTGCAGATGCAGCTGCCCGATGGCTGCCGCCCGTCTAATAGCTCATGCAGCCGCGCGACAAGGTTTTCGAACAGCAATCCTTGGAAGGCCTTACTTGCACGCATGCAACTGATTTCGGAAACTAGGCACTCCAGCCCGGCCATGTCGAAATCCACCATCGCTTTCCCGCTGCAGGCGCTATCGCAAACAAACTGGCCCGTCGCCTTGTCCCTGCAACGCCAGGTCAGCAGCCGGTTCTGATCGTAGAATTGATCCCAGGCGACCCCGTACGACCCGGTTGTTGGGTAGTAGCCGCCTCCGCCGGAGTTGGCAGCTGCCACTCCAGCCGCCGCCACGGCACCGCCGACGATTTGGACAAGCATAGATGGAATTATCGCAAAGTCTCGGGAACCTTTGGATGTCCGTGGATTAGCGTGGACGACGCTGTGATCGGAATCGGCTTCATTTGCGTTCGCGAGGCAATATGATTGCAGTGATTTCAATGGGTTGGTTCTACAGTCCTGATAAGCGACCGTTATGCCGTTTGTAGAGAGGGTTTTCGGAGTGCTGGAGAGACCTCTGTAGATGAGGGAACTGCGAGCCCGGGCAAATGTCCACGTTGCCTTAGAGTCCGCATCAGATCATGCAAAGCTACCCTGGTCGCTAACCATTGCCGGTCGCAACCGAACCTGCGAGGATTTGTAGGGACAGCCCGTGGAGAGCGCCTATGCCAACTGTGGAGCGGCAACTCGCTGCGATTGTGGCCACCGACATTGTAACCTATTCGCGCCTTATCGAAGCGGATGAGGCTCGTACCCTGGCGGCAATAAGGAG
The DNA here is from genome assembly GCA_963839725.1 of uncultured Alphaproteobacteria bacterium. Taxonomy (GTDB): domain Bacteria; phylum Pseudomonadota; class Alphaproteobacteria; order Rhizobiales; family Rhizobiaceae; genus Kumtagia. Next base: position 13,533 of record CAWIWT010000011.1, read on the forward strand.
CCTTCGCTCGTGTTTCGGATAGGCATTAATGTCGGTGACGTTGTTGTGGAGGACGGCGACCTGCTGGGGGTCACGCGGTGCGAGCTTTGCCGTTTCCTCGGTCGGTGCGCCGCCAGCGCCATGAACAGCGGCTTCTGCTGATCCGGGACCGAGGTTGGCGCAGGCCGAGCTGCGCGCGCCTACTGTCCGATCTGCGATGCTGCTGACATCATCTCCTCAGAGTTCGGGCGGGCACCCAAGCCGCCATCGAGAACCTCGGAGAATGTCCAGCGAACGACGCCGTTGCGGTCAAGCAGGAACTGACCCATAAGCTGGCCCACGCCGGTCGCAATCATCTGCTGGTCCGCTTCAGTGATATCGTAATTGTCTTTCTTATTCAGATATTCGAGCGTGGCAAACGGGTCCATCGGCTCCGGCATTTCGCCCGGCAAGTTGAGCCGCATCGACTTCACGTCGCTCATTGAAACCTTGTGCGGCAATGCGGTTTCGTCGTCGGTGATCTGCATATTCGGTAGCCCAAACGCGCGGTGTGAAACGCGCTCCGGATCGGATGCCGCGAGCAGGCCTTGCATCGGATGGTACCGCAGATAGAGGCGCGCCCGCTCGATGGGCGTGTTCACCACCGTCAGGGTTTCGATGCCCTTGGCGCTAAGGTCTGGGGTGAGTTGCGAGAGCGTCGCGATATGACGCCTGCAAAACGGACAATGCAGGCCCCGATACAGACCGACCAGGACCGGCTTCTGGCCCCGGAAATCGTCGATGGCTATCTTGCCCTCGCGAGTAATCGCGTCGAGCACGAAATTGGGTGCTCGTTCGCCCAGTTGCAGAGGGCCTGTATCGGCTCGGTCTGACATGCTCGATCCTCCTCCTCGCCGTCAATCCAGAACTGAAGCGCGGCGGGCGCTTCCGGCTCGAAGCCGCGTTCGACATTATGTTTCACTGGTGCTGAAATGGCGGTCCGCACTAAAGCAGATGTCGAAGTCGAACGTCCGTAGTTGATAAGGCACAGAGCGGACGGACGCCAGCTTCCAAAAGTTAGCACGCCCGCGCTGCAGGTGTTCCACATTCGCACTGTATAGCGCCCGTTTTTGACCTGCCTCCTTCGAGAAAGCTCAGACACACCGGCGAGAGCCCAAACGCGCGCTGGTGACTCGCTCTGACGAGACTGGCAACATTATAGAACTCTAAAGGGTTTTCATGTTCGTCTGGTCTGCCAAGCCAAGCCGGCCAGATTGTTCGCTGGGTTTTCTCGGTGTTCGTTTGCGATTTTGGCACTCTCGAACCATGCAAGCACTTCGCGCGCATCCTGAGCCGTTTCTGTGGCCCAATTTCCACTGCGGCTAGCTAGCACTCCCGATCAGCACGCCCGCCCCGAACACCAGCGCGCCGCCGAGAACCACCTGGAAAGCCCCCCGCCAGAACGGCGTTTCCATATAGCGGTTCTGCACATAGGCGATGGCCCAGAGTTCCACGAAGACGATGGCCGCCGCGATTGCCGTCGCCGTCCAGAAATGCGGAATGAGATACGGCAGCGCGTGCCCGAGCCCGCCGAGCGTGGTCATGATGCCGGTCGCCAGCCCGCGCTTCACCGGCGATCCGCGTCCGGACAACCTGCCGTCATCCGACGCGACCTCGGTGAAGCCCATCGAGATGCCGGCGCCGATCGAGGCGGCGAGGCCGACCAGGAAGGTCTGCCAGGTGTCATGCGTGGCAAAGGCCGCGGCGAAGATCGGCGCCAGCGTCGAAACCGAGCCGTCCATCAGGCCCGCCAGCCCCGGCTGCACATAGGTCAGGATGAACTGCCGCCGCTCGCTCTGCCGTTCCTCGTCGCGGATGTTCTCCGGAACGTGCTCCCCTTCGAGCTTGCGGGCGAGCGTCTCATGCGACTGTTCCGCGGCCGCAAGATCGCCGAGCAGTTTGCGGGTCGAAGCATCGCCGGTGCGTTTTGCCGCCTCGGCGTAGAAGCGCTGCGCCTGCCGCTCCATGTCTTCGGCCTGCCGCCTGACATGATCGATGCCGAGCGGCCGCACCAGCCAGTCGGGCTTGCGCGCATAGTAGCCGCTCACATGGTCGCGCCGGATCAGCGGAATGCGTTCGCCGAAACGCGCACGGTGCAGCTCGATCAGCGCCGCGCGATGACCATCCTCCTCGTCGGCCATGCCCTCGAACACTTTTGCCGATTGCGGAAACTCGCCGCGCAGACCGTCGGCATAGGCACGGTAGATGCGCCCGTCGTCCTCTTCCGAAGAAATAGCGAGAGCGAGAATCTCCCGTTCGGAGAGCGAGTCGAACGAACGGCGGCCGCCGAGGAAGTGCGAGAGCATAGGCAATCCTACTTGGCCGTGAACTGCCTCGCCACACCACAGCCGAAACAGCCAGAACGCCTGTACGGGCCGTCTCTGAAGTCAGCGCGAGGACCTGCGCTCTTTGCTCGGCGATCTGGTGTCGAAACGCTTCTGGTTAGGTCGAAAGCTGCCATGGGACGGATCGCTGATGAACTACTGTAGAACTGGCATCTCACAGCTCTCAGTGGTGTTGAAGGACATCGGTACGCCTTCGTCCTCATTCGCCGTGCACCGAATTCTTACGCCCACCACCGCGTCCCATCCATTGGTGATGATGTCTCGCGCCCTTTCCTGCTGATCGAGTGTCGGAAAGAGCGGATCGACATCCTGATAACCATCAGGGTCGGGTGGTTGCATGCCATCCGTCATTTCGAGCGGAATAGTTCCACGGCGCTTGAGATCGACAATCCGGATCGGGTGGCATTTGCCGCTCAACCAGGCGAGCTGGGCCTCGTCGGAGAACAGATATTCCATCCATAGCCGCGCCGAGTTCGGATGCGGCGCGAAGGCGCTGATCGCCTGCACATAGATGCCCGCAACCACACCAGTCTTCGGGGTGACGACCTCAATATTGGTTCCCTTCAGGTGCTCCCTGTCACCTAGCCCGAGGTAATGCCAGCGGATGAGAATCGGCGTCATGCCTTGCTTCAGCGAACGGGTATCCCCGACAACCGGAACAAAATTGCCCCTCTCGGTGAGGTCAGCGAAGAACTTCAGTCCTTCGTCGGCGGCCTTCTCTATGTCGCCCTTTGCAGAAGACAGTCCCGCGGCAAAAACGCTTTGAATTGCCTGGTTCGACGATAGATCGCCGGCAAGGGCTACTGAGTTCCTGTATTCCGGGCCAACAAGGTCCGCCCAATCCCTGGGAACCTTCTTGACAAGGTCGGTATTCACCTCGAACGCGAGAACTCCATAGTAGCCACCGTACCAATAGCCTTGCGCTTCCTTGGCGGCGACCGGGATCGATTCCCAAGTGGATACCTTGTACGGCTGTAGCAACCCTTCCGACTGTGCCGCGGACGCGAACGACATGCCGACATCGATCACGTCCGGCGTGTCGGGCTTGGCACCATCCCGGCCGGCCTTTATCGCCTCTATCTCCTCCGCTGAGCCGGCTTCCGGATGGACCTCGTTGACGACCAGACCATATTTTGCCTCGAACCGGTCGATGATGCCGCCATATCCGCACCAGTCTCGCGGCAGCGCGATGACAGTAAGTTCTCCTTCGGCTTTTGCCGCGGCAATCAGGTCTACCGATGGGCCGGCTGAAGCCAATGACATGCACGCAAAAACCGACATAACCGTCAGAGGCAGCGCCTGACAGATCGCTTTCCATACGCTTTCCATAACAGCGCTCCCCGAGCCTAGCCCGTGTTAATCAGTCCTACTATGGTTGAAATACCGCAAACTCGAAGATGGGGCCACCTAATCTGTCGCAGCCATGGAGGGGTGACATGCAGCAGTACTGGACACCTGGTAGTGGGAGGTGGACAGGCTGGTCTTGCGGTGAGTTGGCACCTGAAGCGGCTCGAACGCGAGCATCTGGTTCTTGATCGCGGCCGGATCGGCGATACTTGGCGTCGTCGCTGGGATTCATTTTGCCTGGTTACGCCGAACTGGCTTTGCCAGTTGCCGGGTTTCCCCTACGACGGGGATGACCTCGACGGTTTCATGGTGCGCGACCAGATCGTAGATTATGTGGAGCGCTTCGGCGCGAGTTTCGGTCCTCCCTATCGGGAAGGTGTCGAAGTCCGGCGGGTGGCCGCAGCGGAGGCGCCCGGCCGTTTCAGGCTCGAAACTTCAACCGGTGAACTGCGCGCCAACAACGTCATCATCAGCGTTGGCACACATCAGCACCCGAATATCCCCTCATGGGACGCCAAGCTGCCGCACGACATCCTTCGCCTACACACCAGCGACTACCGGAATCCCGCGCAGCTTCCTGATGGCGCGGTGTTAGTGGTTGGCAGCGGCCAGTCAGGCTGCTAGGTCGCCGAGGATTTGTTTGGCGCTGGCCGCGAAGTGCATCTCTGTGTCGGTAATGCTGGCCGCATTCCCCGCCGCTACCGAGGCCGAGACATCCTCGAATGGAATGCCGTCACTGGGTACTTTGACCTGCCTGTCGACGATCATCCCAAGGGACGAGAGATCCGGTTCAAGGCGCATCCACACATTTCGGGCCGAAATGGTGGACATACGATCAATTTGCGCCAGCTTGCGCTGGATGGGATGCGGCTGCACGGCAAACTGCTTGACGTTGAGGGGCCGACTGCCCGCATCGCCGGTGATCTGGCGGAGACCCTTGACGCCATCGACAGATCCTTCCGCGAAAATTTGGCGGAGATTGACGACTACATCAACGAGAACGGCCTCGATGCGCCCGAGGATGATACGTTGCCGGTCGACTGGCGGCCTACGCAGGAGCCGCCAATACTCGATCTCAAGCGGGCCAGGATCGCCAGCGTGGTCTATGGTACGGGCTTTCATTTCAACTTCGGTTGGATTGATCTTCCTGTGTTCGACGCTCGTGGCTATCCACGCTACGAGCGCGGTGTGACGGAGACCCCCGGCCTCTACTTTGTCGGGCTTCACTGGCTACACACTCAAGGCTCCGGATTGTTCTATCAAGTCGGCCGAGACGCAGAGTACCTCGTAGATCACCTCTCCTAGGACGCCAGCACATCAATCGAACGTTCTTTCTGGCGCACCCGGGTTCTTGCCGGAGGCGAACGATCCTTGCCGGAAGGCAAAGAAATGACCCAACCCGGTCATTGCCGCTGCCCCTTGGAGTACGGCCGCATATACTTAGCCGGCATCAGCCGCGGGCGCCGGCCAGGAAACGGCGGCGGTTCTGCATGATCTGCATGGAACCCTCCCTTTCGACCGGTCGTGCACTGCGGATTTACATCTTCAACTCGCGCTTGATCTCTTCGAGGAAGGGCCAGTCGGTGGATCCGGTGATGACCTCGTTCGGTGTCTTCTTGATCATGCCCAGTTCGTAGGAACGGGCGCCGCGAATCGAAAAGCCGAAAACCGACGAGCCGACTGCCACAGGGAGACCCAAGAAGGCCGATCGCGGGACAGTTCCCGCAGGACTAGTGGATCGACTCTAACGCCTGTTTCCCGCGCCGGACCTTTTCGATGATAGCGTCGGGATCGGCGGTCCAGATGAAAGGCTTTGGGTTGTCGTTGGTCTCGGCGAGGTATCGGTTAATGGCCGCCTGAAGATCAACGATGCCCTTGAACACGCCACGCTTGAGCCGCTGTCGCGTCAGCTTGGCGAAGAAGCCCTCGACCGCATTCAGCCAGGATGCCGAGGTCGGGGTGAAGTGGAAATGGAACCTCGGATGCCGTTCGAGCCAGGCGCGGACCTTTCGGATGCTTATGCGTCGCGTAATTATCGACGATTAAATGCAACTCGCGCTCGGCTGGGGTCTCGCGGTTGATCTTGTTGAGGAAGCGGATGAACTCCTGATGCCGGTGGCGGCTCATGCATTGGCCGATGACCTTGCCGTCGAGCACGTTGAGCGCGGCGAACAGTGTCGTGGTGCCGTGGCGCTTATAGTCGTGCGTCATCGTCCCGCAGCGGCCGTTCTTCATCGGCAGGCCGGGCTGGGTGCGATCGAGCGCCTGGATTTGCGACTTTTCGTCGACCGATAGCACGAGTGCGTGCTCCGGCGGATCGACATAAAGGCCGACGACATCCTGCACCTTGGCGGCAAACTTCGGATCGTTCGACAGCTTGAAGGTGCGCACCCGGTGGGGCTTGAGACCATGCGCGGCCCAGATCCGCTGCACGCTGCGCAGGCTTATGCCGGCGGCCTTGGCCATCGCCCGGCCGGTCCAGTGCGTCGCCTCGCCCGGTGGATCGGTCAGCGTCATCGCGACTACCCGCTCGATCGTCGCGCTCGGCAGCGGTTTCTTGCGGCCCGGCCGCGTCGCGTCGTGCAGCAGCCCATCGACCCCCTCGGCCATAAACCGCGCCTGCCAGCGCCAGATCGTCGGCTTTCCCTTGCCGGTCTGGCGCTGGATCGCCATCGTGCCGACCCCATCGGCGCTCAGCAGCACAATCCGCGCCCGCCAGACATGCTTCTGCGGGCTGTTCCCCGATCCGACCACGGCTTCCAGCCGCTCCCGGTCGCCCGGACCAAGCCGGACTTCAATGCCTTTCTTCATCCGGTGTCAGAGCAGCGGAGTGTCTGATTCGAGGCCGAACAGCACCCGGCCGGTCGAGTGCATGACGCGCGGGTGTACGCCGATGTGCTGCGTCATGGTATGCACATCGCGAAACGCACGCTCTAGCGGGCAGCTCACGTATATCGAACTGGCGCCGCCGGCGACGTACATCAGATCAACGGCCTGCACCGCGCTGCTGACGGCATGAGATGCCGCCAGCCGCGCGAGCGCCCGCGCCTCCATCGTCACCTCGCCGGTCGCCAGAAGCTTCGTCCAAAGCTGAGCGAGGCTGTCGAACAGAAAGAGCCGAGCCGACCGCACCAGCGCCTCGGCCTGCGACACGCGGACCTGTGCGTCCGGCGTGTCGCGCAGCATCTGGGTCGTGCGCACCGGGGTCTTGGCGCCGGCAATCTCCTTGAGCGTCTCGATGGCGGTGCGGGCAATGCCAAGCGCCATCGCGCCGAGGCCAGGGATGACGCGGCAGAACGCGGGGATGCGGTAGCGCGGCTCGGGCAGGATGTAGGTGTCGAAGAAGCCCGAGGCGAAAGCGATCGGCACAAACACGTCATGCACGGCGACATCGTGGCTGCCGGTGCCGCGCAGCCCGCCGACCGTCCAAGTGTCGATGATCTCGCATTGGCTGGCGGGCAGCAGCATGAAGCGGATCTCTGGGCCGCCCGACGGTGTTGTGCGCGGCTTGCCCTCTTCATGAACGACCGACCACAGAACCATCCAGGTCGCGAGCTCGCAACCGCTGACCAGCGACCAGCGCCCGGTCAATCGAAAGCCGCCGTCGACGATATGCGCCTGACCCGAGGGGCGCGTACTGTTGGCCGTGATGACGTCCGGATCGTCATGGATGGCGTGCGCCGCCTCGGGCGAGAGCTGAGCTGCGGTCCAATGCGTATTGCCGTTCCACACGCACCACGCGACCGACGCATCGGCTTTCGCCAGCTCCTCGAATACCGCGATGCCGTCCATCGGCGTCAAGTCGAGCCCGCCATAGGCCGCTGGCAGAGAAATGCGAAAAAACCCGGCTCGTGCGAGGTCGCGCGCGAGATCTTCCGGCAGCCGTCGGGATGTTTCGATAGCGTCGCGCTGTGCGATTATACGCGGCTGGAAGTCGCGGGCAGCTGCAAGAAGAGTGGCGCCGTTGGCCGTATCGTCGTGCATGATTACCCCCGCGAACACAGCAATGAAGATTGCTATTCGGCAGCGGGAGTTCGGTCAGCGCCCGCCAGACATGCTTCCGCTGGCGGTTCCCGTCCAATCACGGCAAACACTCGCACATTGGCGAGCTTATGGGAATCGTTTGTTAGCGTCTAACCACTAGCGCTGATCCCGATACTTGTGCGTGCGGAACGGCGGCACTCCGTCGCCTTTGAAGTCCGGCCAGTTGTCAGTGACCAGCAGCGAGTACTCGTAGAAATTGAACCCGTCGTCGCGGATCTGACGTTCGTTAGCGAAGTAGATTAGTTCGGCGTTGCGCTTGGCGTCGCCTCGCGAATTCAGGAAATTGAAATGGACGTCCTTGTCGAAGGGCGACTGCGGCTCGCGGGCGATCGTCACGCCGTTGGCGTCGACGTCTCCGCGGAAATAGCGGGTCTGGTGGACTGCCTTCATGGCGGCGTCGCCGCCCGGAAAGTTCGGATAGCCCCTCACGTCCCGGTACTCGGGTTCCGCACGCTGGCCCGGTGCATAGGTTCCAAAGACAAGAGCGGCGTGACTCGCGGGGTAGGAAATAGGGCCAAACCACCCCTTTTTCGCCCTGAGCATCAGATCGCCGGGCACCGGCCCGTATTGGTTGACCCTGGAGTTGTGCATTGGCCAGATCCCAAGCGCTGGTTCTCCCCAGTACGATTTTGACGAATTCGTCCTTCGATTTCCAGGTGATATCGTCGTCCAACTCCCAGCCGCCTTTGGTCGTCGGTCGGATAAGGCCCTTAGCTTTGGAGATGTAGCGTCCGCCCTTGGCGTCGGTGAACGTGAGGCACAGTTTGAGGTCCGCCGCAAAGTCGATGAGGAGCGAGATAGACAAGTCGGCACAGTCCCTATCGCTTCCTTCGTAGCCCTTGGCTTTGGACATGACGTATTTGCGATAGCGATAGTACACATCGGCGTTCCAGCCGTACCGATGCTCCCAAGCAGCCATGGCGAACGCCCCTTTCCGAAGATGGGAAACTCAGGACCTCGTGGCGGCCGCGTCCCCTCTTACCAAAAACTCACCGCTATGAGAAAATTAACATCGCAACGTGGCACCACAATTCTGTAAATCCTCACAAGCACCTGAACTGTGCTTGAAGGCGCTGGGCGGTGGTTGCGCTGGTCGAGGCCTACCGACATTTGTTGGGGAAGGGTTCGCTCAGCGCCTCATAGCAGACGGCCTGGCTTCAAGGTCCCGTGGATAAAGCCAACCTGGCGCGAGGTGCACTCACACCGCGGGACTAGTGAGCGTGGTGGTGGTGGTCTTCATGGTCGCCGGGCTCGTGATCGACAGCTGGACCAGCGGCCGCAGCGAGAGTTACGGGCTGGCCGTGCGGCGTGTTGAGATACGCCCGCCGCCAAGCTTCCACGCGGTCGACAAGCGATCCGCCAGTCTCCGGCGACTTCTCGCCAACCAACCGCTCCAGAGCAGCGAGCACCGCCTGATAATAAGTCTCCTCGGTGTCCGGTTCTCCCGATGCGGCGAGGCGGCGAATTTCGGCGGCGAGCGCCTCCGCCCATTCGACTTGGGAGTACATGCGGCTCTGAATTAGCGCATTGGCAATGCCGAGCGCCTCGGCATGCCACGGCACGGCGAACACCGTCGAACCGGGCTTGGGTTCTCGTGGTAGAAGTGCGGGCTCAGGCGCGCTCAAGATAGCGCTCCCAGAGATCGAGATAGACGTGGTCCTTGCGGCCCGCTGCCTCCGGCCACAGGTCGGCGGCAAGAAACGTCGGTTGGGCCATTGCCTCCCTCACGAGATTGCCCGCCTGCTGGTAGTCCGCTGTTATGTTGTCGCTCCAACCATTCCAGCGCGCGCCGTTCGCGATCCGCGCGGTGTCATCGCCGAGTTCGGAGACGCCATTCCCGACGACGTAGAGGTTCGTGTCTGGGACTCGACCGCAGAGGTCCGATACCTCGTGCTACCCGAGCGGCCCGCCGGCACCGAAGACTGGGACGTGAGGGCCACGGTCCGATCGATGTCAAGGAACCGCCTGAACCTTTTCACGCCCCCTGGGAAGCGCGGCTGTTCGGCATCACCCGAGCCTACACGAGGCCCGCGATGTTCAGCATCGACCTATTCCGGCATGTTCGCGAATGTATCGATCCCACCGAGTATCTGAGCCGCGGCTACTACGACCAGTGGCTGCTCGCCCACGCCGTGATGATGGTCGACGCAGGCGTCGCCCGTCTCGCCGGCCTCGTCACGCGCAACTCCATGATCGGCACCGAGCGCGACCTCGGGCGGCTCGTCGGGAGAGGATGATGGACGGCATCCACGACCTCGGCGGCCCGCGATCACGGTCGAGGAACTCGCGACCGGCAAGTCGGCCAAGGCCATTCCGAACATGCCGCCACCCATGACGCCGGAGAGGGTAGCGACGCTGACGAAGGAGATGAGCCGCTACGACCGCGAGTTGGACACCGGCCCGGCATTCGCCCCGGGCGACAAAGTGAAGACGATGTCGTTCGGTTCCCGCGGACATACGCGGTTGCCCCAGTACGCGCGTGGCCGCGAGGGCCGGATCGAGTCCTTCCGCGGCGTCCACATCCTCCCCGACACCAACATGGCCGGCGACGGACCGGCCCAGCCGCTTTACACGGTGTCGCTCTCGCCAATGGGGCGGCGGCTGGGGCATTTTCTGTCCGCCTTCATTGCGATAACGGAACAGAAGTTTGAACGGGCGCTCAGCGAAGCTGAAGCAGCGATCGACGTCTCGCCCTACAATGCTGACACGCTCGCTTCGCTGAGCCAGATTTCAATTATGGCGGGAAAGCCTACGCGGGCCCTCGAATGGATCGACCGGGCGGCGTCGCTGGACAGGAATCCCCAGACATCGCAAGAACTGGCTTTCTACAGAGGCTGGGCTTTGGCCGTCGATGGTAAGCTCGAAGAATCACTGGCTGCATTGAAGGAGGATCATCGGAGGGGCTCGTTCTTCACCCCAGCAATGAAAGCGATTGTCCTCAATCGCCTCGGCCGCACCGAGGATGCAGCGGCGGAGCTGAAGAACGCACTCGCGATCAAGCCGAAATTCACTCAGGCCAATTGGCGCGAACTCTTCTTCTACAGCGATCCCACGATCGTCGAGGGCGAAATCGCCGACCTCGCCAGCCTCGGGCTGCCGAAGAAATGAGCGGCGGTCGTTCGATCCGAGGACGGAAAAGAGTCCTCCATTCGAGCGACGCCGTCCCGGCGGACGGCCAAGCAGATTGCCGACTGGCGTTCCGCTAGCGAGCCCAATGATCGGATTGGGGTCTACACCTGACATTGGCAGCAGCGTAAATGGACGACGGGAAATGGCGCAACCGCGTCCTTGCTCAACGCGAAATCATGACCCAAGGCGGTCATAGGGTCTAACAATTTGAACGGCGCGAAATGGGCAGCATCCGGACGTTCTGGGCCCGCAGCCCTCGACCATTGGCTACCGATACGATAGCTTTTTCTGCCCTTGGTTGGGTGGAAGATAAGCCGATGTTGCCCGAAACAAGATTCACCCGGAGTGGCGATGTGACCATCGCCTATCAAGTAGTTGGTGAAGGGGCCCTCGATCTGCTGATTGTGCCTGGCTTCATTTCCCATCTGGAGCAGGCCTGGGAGGATCCCGGCTATTCACGGTTTCTCTCTGGACTGGCATCGTTCTCGCGACTTATCCGGTTTGACAAGCGCGGTACAGGGCTTTCGGACCGCGTGTTCGGGATACCGACTCTTGAAGAGAGGATGGATGATGTTCGCGCAGTCATGGACGCAGCCCATTCGACACGCGCTGCGCTGTTCGGCATTTCCGAAGGCGGCCCGATGTCTGTCCTTTTTGCGGCCACCTATCCCGAACGGACGTCAGCACTGATCTTGTATGGCAGCATCGCCAAAGGGTCATGGGCGCCGGACTATCCCTGGGGACCCAGACCTGACGAAACCTGGGAGGCGTGGCTCGAAGATTGGCGAAGCGAGTGGGGTGGCCCGAGTGAGATCGAAACTTGGGCTCCGTCAGCCGCCAAGGATGAACGTTTTCGAGAGTGGTGGGCGAAATATCTGCGGCTGGCTGGAAGCCCGGGCTCAGTGGTCAGTCTGTGGCGGATGAACCACGCCATTGATGTCAGGCCGATCTTGCCCACCGTCCGGGTGCCGACGCTGGTTCTTCATCGCACTGGCGACAGGGCAGTGTCGGTCGAAGAGGGTCGCTATCTCGCGCAGCACATGCCCGGTTCGAAATTCGTTGAGTTTGACGGGGATGACCATCTGTGGTGGGTGGGGGACTCGGAATCTATGGTTAGCGAGATGGAAGAATTCCTGACGGGCCAGCGTCACAGCGCGGAACTTGATCGGGTGCTTGTCACCGTCCTCTTCACCGATATCGTCAACTCCACGAAACGCGCGGCCGAACTGGGAGACAGCCGGTGGCGGGACTTGCTTGACGGCCACAACCGCGAAATGCAGGCTGAGATCAGCCGCTTCAAGGGGCGCCCCGTCAAGAGCACGGGCGACGGGTTCCTCGCCACCTTCGACGGACCGGCTCGCGCCATTCGTTGCGCCCTTGCAGTGGCCCCACAAATGCGGCGGCTGGGGATCGAGATACGTTCAGGCCTGCACACCGGTGAAGTCCAACTCATGGGAGAGGATGTGAGCGGCATCGCCGTCCATACGGCAGCGAGGATACTCGAGGAGGCCAAGCCAAACGAAGTTTGGGCATCGCGCACCGTGAGGGACTTGGTCGCCGGATCGCAGCTTAAGTTTCGTGAAAGAGGCACATATAGCCTGAAAGGAATTGCGGGCGATTGGCCCCTGTTCAGCGTCGAGCAGTGACGAGCCCAGGTTGGAGGAGCATTCGCCAACCGCACCTTTTGATACGGTCCATTGCCCGCGTCGATGCGCTCCAGACGTCTGGCTGGGCACAACCATGTTTCGAGGGTGGCGCACTTCAACACGGTCGCGAGGACAACCTCGGGCGCGAAATCGTAGAATTCACACGCCGCCTGGTCTGAGACCGGAGCGGCCGACGTTGAGAACCTACGTAGAGGCTGCGCATGGCCGGCCTACCGGCATAGTGCGGCGTCCCATTTCAATGACCCCGCGATTTAAGCGGGGAACAAGATCCAGAGCTTGGCCGGACGGCCGCGATGCGTCCGAAGCGCGACCTTGTCGCTATTGTTGTGAAAGTCACGAAATGGCGCTCCCTGCTCATTCCGACGGTTAGGGCGAACGGCAAAGTTCCGGCGCGAATGCGACCTTTCGGATCGAGCGCTGCTGGTCGCGAGTTGACCCAATCCAGTCGTCCCGCGAGGTGAGTTCGAACGTCTCGAATTGGTTCGAGTAGGCACCGTTTGGTAGTTGCCCGACGATCCGTTTGCCGGCGCTTTGGGAAACTGCGAGGGTTCCGTACAGGCTTGGCGCTGGCTGAGAGCATTGCCCTCGCCACGAACGCCGAGAAAGCGTATGGTCGTTGATCGCTGGGCTGAAAGCGTTCTTGGCCAGCGACTGAGAGCGACAAGACTCCCGCCTTCATACAGGGCGTGCTCCAACTCGCGATTACTCGGCGCGCTCACGCATTGTCCGGTAATCTCAATTCTAGGGGGATCAGTTTGCCAAAGGAGCGTCCCGTGAAGATCATTCAGAATCGTCGCACTTTCGTAGCTGGCCTGTCGGCGGCTGCTGGCACTACGGGCTATTGACATCGGCACCTCGAATGCCGCGTGGGCCGAGCCGCCGCCGGAAACGACCACCGTCCGTCTGCCGCGGTGGATCGGTGGCGGCCTACTGCTGGGCAGGCATGTACATTGCCGGAGAACTGATGCGCGCAGAGGGCTTCACCGACGTTCGTTATGTGCAAGGTGACAAAAGCGTCGATCAATCGGAGTGGATCGCCCGCGGTGATACCGATTTCGCTGTGAACTATGCCGCCGAAACAAATCCGCGTCGATCGACGCCGGCGTGCCGATCAAGGTGCTAACCGGGTTGCACTCGGGATGCCTCGAACTGATCGCCAAGGAGAGCGTCCACAGCGTCACCGATCTGCGGGGCAAGAGGGTGGGCGTGGACGGTCTGAATAACTCGCACACGTGTGGCTGACCCTCATGGCCGCCTATGTCGGGCTCGATCCCGTCAACGATATCCAGTGGGTCGTGGCTGAAGACAGCCACCCCGACGGAACTTTCGTCCAAGGGAAGATCGATGCATTCCTCGGCACGCCGCCCCAGCCACAGGAGCTGCGCGCCAAAAAGATCGGCCACACGATCCTCAACAATGCCGTCGACCGCCCATGGTCGCAATATTTCTGCTGCATGATTTCCGCGACGACCGACTACGTGAACAAATACCCGGTGGCGACCAAGCGGGTCCTGCGAGCCATCCTCAGGGTCGCCGACCACTGCGTGTCGGATCCGCATTGGCGGCCCGGCAGATGGTCGATCGCGATTTCGTCCCAGCTACGACATACGCGCTGCAAACGCTGAAGGATACCCGCTACGACCGGTGGCGGGATTACGATCCTGAAGATTCCGTGCGGTTCTACGCATTGCGGATGCAGGAGACGGGCATGATAAAGTCGAGCCCGCAGAAGATCATCGCCGACGGCACGGACTGGCGCTTCCTCAACGAGCTGAAGCGCGAGCTGAAGACGTGAGCGCGTAGCCGAAATGTCCGCTTGTGGGGTGCTCAGCAGACGTTCAGCCTCGCCCCTTCGAATGACCGCAAATGGCGGATATTGTTGAAGAAGTCGGTGATCGGGGCGGGGCCGGCAGCTCTCTGACGACGGACGAACGAAGGCCTGGGCCTCACGCTGGCCTGGGAGTTGGCATCGGGATCAGTTTCGCGAGCTTGCGGAGGTTTTGGGCTGCGGCTGCGAGGTGGAACTCGTCTCTGGCGCCATTCGGTCCTCGCAACCGGAGTCGATCGAGTTTCAGGATCCGCTTGAGGTGCGCGAACAGCATCTCGACCTTCTTCCGCTGGCGGCGGGAGGTGACGTAGGCGTCGGTGGTGGCGATGTCGCGAGCCATGTCGCGCGCACCCTCATAGATCGAGCGCAGAATCTTGCGGGCCGGCGCGTTCGGGCAACAACGCTGCTTGAGGTCACAGGCATCGCAGTCGAACTTGCTGGCGCGGTATCGCATCAAGCCGTTCTCATCGACGAGAGGGCGCGGCGTCCGGTAGCTCTTCTGGCGCTGTCGCAACTCCTTTCCGCCCGGGCAGGTATAGAGATCGCGGCGATGGTCATAGGTGAAGTCGGCCCGCTCGAAGGTTCCGTCCCTCCGCTCCGACTTGTCGAACACCGGGATGTGCGGCTCGATCCCGTGGTCGTGGACAAGCCAGGCAAGATTCTCGGCAGAGCCATAGGCGCTGTCGGCGGCGAGCCGTTCCGGCCACAGGCCGAAGCGATCTTGGGTCCGCTCGATCATCGTGCGCGCCGCACCGACCTCGGCCTGGCGGATGGCCCGGCTCGCCTCGACGTCCACGATGACGGCATGGTCCATGTCGATCAGGTAGTTGGTGGCATAGGCGAAGAAGGCGTGGCCCTTCATCGCGCCGGTCCATTGCGCTGCTGGATCGGACCTCGACACGAACTTCGGCTTCACCTCGCTCGCAGCACCCCAAGCGGCATCGTCGAGCGTATCGAGGTATTCCTGTACAGAGCGACGGGTCGCGGCCAACGTCCTCCAATCGACCGGCTCCGATCCCTCGGCCGAGCGTTGCTTGTTGGCGTCGGCCCGGATCAGGCTCGCGTCGACGGCAAAACCTTCGCCGCCCACCAGTCCTTCCTCGATACAGCGGCGCACCGTCGGTCTCGAACAACTCGCGCAAGAGATCGCTGTCGCGGAAGCGGCCGTGCCGGTTTTTCGAGAAGGTCGAATGGTCCGGTACGTCGCCCTCCAGTCCGAGACGGCAGAACCAGCGATAGGCAAGGTTCAGGTGGACCTCCTCGCACAGCCGACGCTCGGAGCGGATGCCGAAGCAGTAGCCAACAATCAGCATCCGGATCATCAGTTCCGGATCGATCGAGGGGCGACCAATCTCGCTGTAAAATGGCCGCAGATGTGACCGCAGCCCAGACAGGTCGACGAAGCGGTCGATCGAGCGAAGCAGGTGATCGACTGGAACGTGAAGCTCGATGCTGAACTCGTAGAACAGCGCTTCCTGCATCACCGATCGCTCGCCCATCATCGACTCAATCTCCCATCTCCAAAGAAGACTGAATCAGGACTTCAGACCGCCAGCAACCCCGACTTTTTCAACATGGGGTAATGGGCGGCAGCTCTTCTCGGAGACCGATAGGATCGGCTCTGTCATTTGAAGAGGAGACCGACCATGGAGTATTTTGCAGGCTTGGACATTTCGATGGAAGAGACGCATGTGTGCGTTGTCGACCGTGAGGGAGCAGTCATTCACGAAGCCAAGACGGTGTCGACGGCTGAAGCGATCATTGCATCGCTGGCGAAGGCGCCAGCTTGCCGACGGGTCGTGTTCGAGACCGGTCGCATGGCCCCGATGCTCTACCACGGCCTGCGTGACCGTGGCGTGCCTGTCGTCTGCATCGAGAGCCGGCAGGCCTATCAGGCGCTGAAGTCGCTTGCGACCCACAAGACGGACCGCAACGATGCCCGTGGTCTGGCCCATCTCGCCCGCACTGGATTCTTCAAGCCGACCCATGTGAAGTCCTTGCCGGCGCATGCCATCCGATCGCTGGTCATCGCCCGCAAGAAGCTGGTCGGTCAGCGCGTCATGCTGGAGAACCAGATCCGCGGCCTCGCCGTGGTGTTCGGCGTCCGGCTGCCGCGGGCACTCAGCCCCGCCTTCATCAAACAGGCGCTGCAGGCAAGCGAAGGGATCGACGGCCTGTCCGCCGCCATGCGAGGCCTGATCGCGGCACGGGCTGCCGTGCTCTCGGCCGTCGTCGGCAATCGATGCCGACATGAAGAAGATGGCCAAGGCTTCCGGCGTATGCCGCCGGCTGATGACGATCCCCGGCGTCGGCAAGCTTACCGCGCTCGCCTTCACGGCGGCTGTCGATGATCCCGAACGCTTCCGGCGCTCCCGCGACATCGGCGCCTATCTCGGCCTGGTGCCGCGTCGCTATCAGTCGGGCGAAGTGGACTACACAGGCAGCATCTCAAAATGCGGCGATCGACGCGTGCGAACCCTGCTCTATGAAGCGGCAAACGTCATGCTGACACGCTATCGAGGAGCGTTGAAGCTGAAGGATTGGGCATTGGCCATCGCAGCGAGGTCCACGATGCGAAAGGCGCGGATCGCGCTGGCAAGGCGGCTTGCCATCATCATGCATGCGATGCTGCGGCACGGCACCGAGTTCAGACCGGCGTAGCCGATCGCACAGAAGGAGACCGAAACCAGTTCCCGAGCGGGAACGACGCCCGAGGGAGGGAGTGGATGACGGCGCCGATACTGTAGCATGCGGACGATCTGATCGGCCGACTGCGATTTCAACCAAGCCGCTCCATACCCAGCTGACCCCATCAAGTGCCAAACGTGAGCACGCAGAGAACACAGGCACCCGAAAGCGTCGATAACGCCAAAAAATCGAGCCGTCGCCCTTGACCCATTAGAGAACACAATC
>CAWIWT010000012.1:0-15012 GCA_963839725.1 uncultured Alphaproteobacteria bacterium
AAAGGCGAACGATGAGTTTGACCCATAAGTTGCCAACAAAACCAAAGACTTATCGAGACACAGAGGCCAGGCCAAACAGCGGGCTTTTTCATTTTTCGGCACACTTTTCGGCACAGGCCGGTTTGTGGCATTGTTCGCCGCGTGCTTCGACACGGGCCCACGCCGATCGGGGGGAGGACAGCGCGCCCTTGCCGCGGCCCGCCAGGCGAGGAGGCGCGAGCTGCAGCGCGCTCGGCGCCGTTGTGGTGAAGGTGGTGGTGTCGCCGGCGACGGTGGGTGTGTTGGTCAGTCCGGCCATCTGCCGGAATGGAGCGACGACAACCGGGAAACGGTCCAGGCGGGTCCAGAAGCTGCTCGATACGCTGCAAGTAGTCACGCCGTGACGGAATAGGCAAAGCGATGTGCTCAATTCCGTGCAAATCAACGGGGCGCGGGCAAATGACCAAAGCCGCAATGTCGTTCGCACCGGTGTCAAAGAAGTCAGATCCGCGTCGATGGCGTTGTACGCGAAAAGCGTGTTGATGCGCGATGCCCAGGGCGTCAACCTCACCGACCTCGTCGTCGATCAATCGCGACAGTCTCCCGCCGATCGTCACCAAAGCCATGGACGAGGTCGCCAACCGCAACGGGACGATCGCCAAGGCCGTCACGCAGCCGGGGTTGACCACCAATTCCGACTTCAGCGGGTTGGCCAATTCGCAGAAATCTTCTGATGTCGTTCACGCCGCTTTTGCGGAATGGCTCGGCGTTTTTTAAGCTGGTGGACGGCGGGCTGATGACCCGGCTGCCGTTCAACACCGGGCTGACGTATTTGACCGGATCATCACCGCCGCCCGTGTTGGCGAAGGCCAGGCCATGGGGCTGTCGCGGGTCGCGAGCACCAGACAAGCGTTGCGCCGAGCAAGGTCGGTGCCATCATCGCGTTCTCGAAAGAGCTGCTCGGAGTTCCTGGCGACCGGCGGCAACGCGTTCCTGTCAAGCGAATTGCGAAGGGCGATCTCGAGGGCTCCAACGAAGGGTTTTTTCCAGCTGATCACCGATAGTGCGACGCCGGTCAACGGCAGCTTCGGCATCACCGCGGACGCCGCCGGCCACGATCTGAGGTGGTTGTTGCGCGCGGTGGATCTGACTTCGGGAGAGACTCGGCCGTTGTGGGTTTGCTCGCCGGATGTCGGCATATCCGCGGCGACCCTGATGGACACCACCGGCCAGCGGGTTTTCGCCGATATGTCGCCAGTTGGCGGCAGCATGCTGAACATTCCATGCACGGTGACGAGCGCTCTCGCGGATGGAACGCTCGGGTTGATCGATGGCGCCCAGCTCGTCGGTGACGCGCTCGGCGTCGATTGAAGACCGCGACGCATGCTTAGCATCCAGTTCGACAGCGCGCCCAATTCACCAGCGACGAGTTCCACGGTGTTTAAAAACTTGTGGCAGCACGATTTGATCGGGTTGAAGGCCGAGGTCTATTTCGGCGTTGCCAGACTTGCCGTCACCGCATTCGCCAAGGTGACGAATGTCGCAATGGGGCTCGGGTTCGGATATCGCCGCCTTGACCGAGGATCCGATCCATGAATGACGTCGAGGATCAAATACGAGGAGCAGCTCGGCCGAGGTCGAAAAGATGGTCGAGCTGTTCATGAAGGGGATCGGCGATCAAGGACAGGGCGAGGCCGATGAGTCCGCCGGCGCCACGCTTGCGGCTGATAGCGCAGGTCGGCGGTGGCATTGGGCACCCGGATGCGGAAGTTCGAGGAGCAACGGACGTTGCCTTACGTCGGCGTGTGGAGGGACACGGAGGACTATCGTTACGACAAGGGCGATTTCGTTCAATGCGATGGCTCGATGTATTATGCCGAAGCGCCGTCGAAGGGCATCAAGCCCTCCGATCATCGATCCGGCCTGGCGGCTCGCGGTGAAGAAGGGCACGACGGCCGGGACGGCAAGGACGCGGCTCCCGGCAGGCAAGTGCTAATGGGAGCCGTGTTGCGGTTGCACAGGAATGAGCAAGATCGTGCCTGTGTTCGAAGACCAGCAGCCAATCATGACGGTGGGCTTTCACTTCGCCGAGCCCAAGCGTGTCTGGCCCGGTCAGCCGCAGGCGATCGCCATCCTCGCCGGCCACCTGAAAACGTTTGCAAAGTCAGTGAACCGCTTCCCAACCGAGGAAGAGGTCAACGGCATGACGCTTTGCGGTGATGACGCATCTGTCCTGCCCTGAGCACCTGATCGACCCAGAACTGTGGCGGCAATGACCAGGCTCAGCAACCTCAAGCCGGCGATCGGCACCCTGTCCACCAGGCTGGGCACGATGGACGACCGTACCTCTTCGGTACGCACGGGGCTGGAGCCATGGCAGCGGTGGTACAAAACATCGAGGTGGCAAAAGCTCAGGCTGAAGGTATTGGCACGTGATGCATATACCTGCAGAGCCACGGGCGTGGTGTGCATCGGCATTCGCAATGCGCCTAACTCTCCCGTTGTGGATCACATCGTTCCACATCACGGCAATGAGCAGCTGTTCTGGGATATCGACAACCTGCAATGCACGAGTAAGTCGTTCCATGACTGGTGCTGGGACTAGGGGGGGGCGGTTCTGTCTTTGGAGAGGCCCTCTGCCGTTCAGGGCCGCGCGCCCCACATTCGAAGGATTTTTTTGCTGTATAAAAACGGAGGTAAGGGACCTCGTGGATGCTTGGACCCCAACAAAGGCGGTCGACCGCGGCTCATGTCCCGACGCCGAAGGACCGCCGAACCGTCGAGATCCTCGCCGGCTTCGGCTTGCCGCGCGGAAGATCGCGCATGCGTCGGCATAGGCGCTGGAAACGTAAAACGGCACTACCCGAACGAACTCGATGCAGGCGCGGCAAAGGTCGAAGCCCAGCTGATCGGCAACCTGGTGCGGATGGCGCAGGGCAGCTGACAGCGTGGCGCTCCGGGCGATCATGTTCTCGCTCACCTGCCGGTTTGGCTGGCGCACCTATGGGTCGCTCGGCAAGAAGGACCGCGCGCAGCTCGAGGCCGAACCCGGTCCCGACGAAGACAGCCCATCGGGCCGATCTGATCACTGAAGTCCGTGCGTCCATCCCCCTCCGAGAAACTGGGTGGCCAACTGGATGCTGATCGGAATCCCCCATTACTCAACCCGGCCGAATATCACAGTTTCCCGCAGCAGAATTAAGATGACGTTGGGGGCGGCGGCGGCTCGCTGATTAGCCGAGAGGTTCCCCTTCTTGCCCCCCGAGCGTCCGGCCGCCCGCGGGGTAATGCGGGGGCGTAGGGCTTGCCGGACGCCGATCGGAACCAACTAACACAACACGTTCCGACACGCGCGACAGGTGTCCTGGCGTGTGGTTAACATAACGTTGCGTAAGGTGGCGACCCCTCTACCTTGCGCAATCCACCGCTTCGGCGCAATTATCCGCGCATTTCAGCGCTCGAGGTGCCGGATGCTTGCCAGAACGCAGTCTGTGCCGGATCCCCGAGTCCTTTCCCTATGTTTCAAGTTCGGCATCGAAGTCGTTGACCGCAATATATGGACGATGCCCGGCGAAACGCGCGCCCTCAGCCACTATCTCTAGGCTCATCGATCGGCATCGGCAGCGGAGCACACGGGCCTCGTCCTGTGCATCTTGAGCCGTAGCCACGGGCCAATCATGCGCTCATCGACCGAACCACCCTGGAGGCCGTCAGCTGCCTTGCTCGGGCGTGTTCCGGATATCCTCGAGCAAAACAAACCGGCGCTGCTTGAGTGCTGGCGAGGCATGTCCGTTCGGGATGTGCGAGTACATCGCCAGCGAATTGGATGGCGTTGTCCCGCAGGCGCCGGCCTTGGTAGGAATGCTCTATCCGCACGTGCGGCGATTGCGGGCCGTGCCGTGAAGCTTTCAGCCAGAGATCGTTAACCATAATCCTGCATGCTTCGCGCATGGCACCGGCAAAACCCAAGAGCGAGTTCAGCGAAGGCGACACCGTTTCGCTTGACCGGCGAGGTGACGCTTGTGCACGAAGACGGCCGGGTCACCGTCCGGCTGCATGGCTACGACTACCCGATCACGGTCCGCGCCGAGCACCTGAGCCTGGTGGCAAAGCGTCAGCCACCGAAGCGCCGCTAGGAGGCAAGAGCTATGAAGAACTGATCATTGTTGTTCTGGCGGCACTGCTGATGTGGTTCGGCACCGCGTTGGTGCGCGTCGAAAACGAGCGCTATGCGCTGTTGCTTGACATGTGCCATCCGACGAACAACGAGCCGGTCTTGGGTCCCGACTGCGACGGCGTTGAGACTCGCTCAAGCTGGACCTGGCACCTCGCATACGCCTTGGGAATTTTGTAGGCGGCCCTCCGTGTTGCCGCCGCCGGTGTTCGCATACCTGAGCAACACATCGGCATGGCAAGCTACGTCCAGCTTGCACCAGCACGCCAGGTTCTGCCGCGCAGCGGAGCGAGATCGAGCGTCGGCACAGTATCGCATTCGAACTTCCGGATTGCCTCTTCGCGCCCGTAGTCCTCGATCCGGAAGGGGTTTCCCCACTGTGACGGCTGGAGACCTTGATCGTGCCGGGCGGCAAGCTCCAGCCTTTGGTCCGGCGTAGTTGGACGCGGTGCGGAATTATCCTTCCCTCCTGCCGGCCTTTCGCGCCGTCTCTCGCGCGTCCCGCCTCAGCGCGGCGAGTTCGCTCTTGATGGCGTCGGCGAGGTCGTTGGCACGAGCCTGGTCGGCTTCGATGAACAGCAGCGCCAACTGGTTCACGAACTTCTTGCTGAACGCGGCGGGCAGCTGGCTGTCGGTGGCGGTCGGTTCTTCGTCCTCGTGCTGTTCGGCAAGCATCGCGCCGAGATCGTTGACATCGGGCTTGTTGCCAAGCTCCAGTGATTTCTGTTCCGCGGCCGCCGCGTCCTCGACCGCCTTGACCAGCTTGTAGGCCATCATGGGCGAGGCGATCCGCAAGCGCCGGCCACGGCTGCTTGTGAAGTTCGGATTCAAGAAGCGGTTTCGCGGCGGTCATGCCCATCGGCGAGCCAGCGCAGATAGTGAGCAGCTGGGCTTCATTGCCTCGATCTCTTGCAAGCTGACTCGGTTGCGCACCGGCGGGCGTGTTCCTCTTACCGGGAGGCGGCGAACATTTGTTCATCCTTTGTATGCGCCGAACTTGCGCTGGCGCGCATTGGCGAAAACCATCGCCGCATTTGAGCTGGCTCGTTCGAGACCGTGGAAGAATATTCGCGCAATCGGCAGGTGCCCTTACTCGTCGGCGATGAGGACGGAACCGCTGCTCGAAATCGCCGAGGGCGGCCGCTCTTCGCTCGGCTGAAGTTTTGCATGGACGACGGGGGTTCGACCGACCAACGGCGCGCGCCGCGCGGCTGGTCACCAAGACGCCCAGCGTCGAGAACCTGCCGCTGTTTCATGCAGTGTTTCCGGGCTCCAAACTGCTGGTGCTGGTGCGCGACGGCCGTTCAGTGGCCGAGTCCATGGTGAAGACCTTCGACGTTGGCTACGAAGAGGCGATCCACACTTGGACGAGCGCTGCCCGGACGGTCAACGCCTTCGTCCAGTCTCAATCCGGGCGGGGCCCTCCAAGCTATCTCCTCGTTCGCTACGAAGATCTGGTCGGGGGGGACGGAAAAAACTCTTCGGACGATCTTCGACTATCTCGGCCTCGACGCTGACATCTACGACTACGAGGCGGCCGCCAGGGCACCGGTGATCGGATCGAGCGAGATCAAGTCCTCGGGAGCGGTGCACTGGAAGCATCACGATCGCCCGAAGGACTTGCGACCCGCTACGGCGCTGGGCCGCATGGAGCCCGCCCAACTGGACCGCTTCGCGCATCTCGCCGCCGCCGAGTCCATAGGCTCGGCTACCCCGTACAACCGGCCACAGGCGGTGCGCAGTTCCGTTGGCAACCGGCTCCGCGACCTCGCGTGGCGGCTCCGCGACCTCGCGTGGCGCCTCCGCGACCTCGCGTGGCGCCTCCGCCGGGGCCTTTAGGCACGAGACCCTTGCTTCGAGCGAAGAGGTGATGCCTCCTCCGTCGACATAGAGGATGATGCCCGTTGACGAAGCTGAGGGCGTCGGAAGCGAGGAAGATGGCCGCGCCGATGAGTTCGTCGACAGTGGCCCAGCGTTTATGGTGGGATAGGGACACACGGCGCGCCGCGAAGGGCCGAGCATGCGAATCTCGAACGGCCAGGGCGGATCGGCAACTCCGACATCGAATGGCCCGGTTGGCAGCGGCGGCGGCGCCGCGCGCATGCGCTCGCCCTGCTGGATAATGGAAAGCCGCCGATAAACGCCGGCTATGCGGCCGGTGCGGTTCATGTCCGCGACGAGTTTGCTGAAGCGCTCCGGCTCGGCCCTGGCGGCGTCGACTATCGCAAGCCGCTTCCTCGTCGTGTGTTCGCTCTCGCCAAACAGCTTGGCCACCTGCTCGTGGGTGTTCTCGACCCGCTTCGGCTTGCCAACTTCTACGGCTACTTGCGTAGAAGTTAGGTCCGTTCGCGCTCCCTGCCGCTGCTTTCGAACAGCGGTCCAATGGTCGAGGATCACGCTTTGAATCTCGGCGAGCTCGCTCTGCGAGAAATCCTTGCGGGTGACATTCCCCTCGACCTCGGCGCGTAGTGCGAACGGCAGCGCCGCCAGCAGTTCAGGATCCAGCATTGGGCTCCTCCTAATGAAAACCGAAATCGCGTCCCAGCCGAGCCGCTGGCAGGCGCGCAGGCGCCGCTCGCCGGCAAGCGGGGCGGCGCATCCGGCGCGGCTGAGGAGGCCGAGGTCGCGGATCGAGGCAGCGAGCGCCTCGAGGTCGCCGAAGTCCTTGCGGAAGCGCGCGCCGACAATGATCGAAGTCAATGCGCCGGGTGTCGTGTTCCCACGTTCCCCTTTTCCCACCCTTTTCCCTATATTTACCTCTTTCATCTCATACCCCTTTTTCACCCCTTTTTTAGTAGGAACAGTAGGAACACAGGCTCACAAACTTTCGTCCTCGGAATCGCCGTCAAATCCGTCCGTCGCAGGCGGTGTCCGGTAGGACCAGCGCGGCTTGCCGGTGGTTTCGTCCCGGCGTTTTTTGCGCTTGCAGCCCAGCTGCCGCAGCATGGCGCCGACGCGCATTTCATGGCTGCGGTCGCGCCGGTCTTCCTTGACGTCAATGAGGTCGAGAACGCTGGCGGTAGTGATCCACTCGTCCGGCAAACGGCTGTTGACGAAGCCGGCGACCTTGTCGAACCAGGGATCCCGTTCCAGCCGCCCGTCCTGCTGCTCGGCGGCGATCTTCTCGACTTCCTCGGACAGCCACCATTTTTCCTTGTTGCGCCAGGCGGCGACCGCTTCGGCCCAGAGCTGGTCGACGACCTTTCGCGCCTCGGCAAGCTTGATCGTGGTGATCGGGATCGGCCAGAAACGCCGGTTGCCGGTCGAATCGTGCAGGTAGACATCGGCATTGGTGGAGCCGATGAATATGTTCTGCCGCGGCACGGCGACATCGGACCGGCCATAGGGCGGCCGATAGCGGTCGATCTGGCACGACAGGTAGTCCTTGACGCTCTCGATCTCCGAGCGCCGGAACTGCGCTATCTCGGAAAGCTCGACGATCCACACGCCGGCCAGGTGCTGGCGCGCGTCCTTCGATGCCAGATCGTGCGGCAGGCTGTCGGAAAACCACTCGTCGCGGACGGCGAGCGCGCGCAGCAGGCTGGATTTCAGCGCGCCCTGGGCGCCTTCCAGGATCAGCGTCGAATCGACTTTGCAGCCAGGCTGGAAGATCCGCGCGACGCCGGAAATGAAAAAGCAGCGGGTGACGACGGCAACATAGCTTTGGTGGCTGGCCTCCGTCGATCACGGCGCCGCAATAGTCGATCAGGAAGCGGTCGAGCCGGTTCACGCCGTCCCAGGTCAGCGCTTCGAGATAGTCCCGCACCGGGTGAAAGGCGTTGGTGCGCGCCTCGAGCAGGATCACGTCGTGCAGCACGTCACGCCCGACCCGCTTGAAATCCGCGTGCGTTCAGATGCTCGATCAGCGCAACGGCGTCGGTGTCCTCCCAAGGCCGCGGCTCGAACTGCTTCGGCATTTTCAGCCCTGGCCGCGGCACCGGGCGGTTGAGGACGATGCGCTGTGAAAACTCGTCGTAGAGGACAAGATTCTTCGTCAATGCGTGGCGGTGGAGCTCGCGGCGGATGCTGAGCGGATTGGCGACGCGGCTGCCGTAGGCGTCTCGCCGGGGTCGAAGTGGATGGTGTTGTCATCCTTCCTGCCAGCACCTCGTCGGCATAGTCGTCGCCCAGCCCGTCTGGCCAGCGGATCGTCACTTCCCGGCTTGCCGCCTGCCACCGCTCGGCGCAAACCTGCGCCGCCTCCAGGCCGGTTTGGTCGTGGTCGGCGAAAATCGTCAGCGCCTCGACGCCGGCGAGCACCGGGAAGGTCTTGATGGCGCCGGCAGTGGTGCATGCCCATATCGGCGCCCAGCCGCCCTGCAGGACGGCAAGGCCGTTCTCGATGCCTTCGGTGATGCCGAGGCCGAGTCGTCACGTCCTCGTCGTGGCTGAGCTTGACCGCCTGGCCGAGTACGCGGCCGAGCATTTGCTTGGTGAGTATCCGGATCCGTCCGCCTGCAATCCGGTGCGGTGAATCGCGGTCGGCTCTGTTTCGGGCTCGTAGTCGTGGACGATCGGCGAATAGCGGGCAGAGCATCGCCGGGTGATAGACGCGCTCGCCATGGTCGCCCTGAAACGGGCAATGCTTGTGAAAACGGATGACGCGGCCGGCGACGCTTGCAGGTAGGAACAAGCCGCGGCCAGCCAGATATGTCTCGACCAGCGTTCCTGCTGGATCCACTGCGTCGCGCCACAGCCGCGCGACGATCTGCCGGGTTGATGCCGCCTCGATCTCGCGGTTGCGCTTTTCCGGTCCGGCGAAGTTCGCCTGCGTCGTGCGCTCTTCGCGCGAATCCCATTGCGGCAGGCCGCAGCAGCTGCGGACATGATCCATGCACAGTCTGCCAGTCGTCGCCGGCAAACGAGTAGCAGGTGAAGGTGCCGTCCTGGCGGAACTTCACCGATAGCGAACGGTCCTGACGGCGAATGGCCAGGACCGGCACACAATATGGAAATCGCCGCGGACCTCGCCGCCGAGCGCATTGGCATACCCGAACAGCAAATGCCCGCGGCGGGCAATCATGACCTGCGCTCCAGGCTGGCCGCCTGACGGCGGACCGCCTTCAACGCCTTGCGCAGGCGGCGCTCTCGTTTCGCCATGCCGCGCGGCAAAAAGCGCGCGAATGCCTTGCGGCGAACGCGGCTTCCTGCCGGGAATCTGGATGTTGGCATGCACGATAACGGCTCCTTTCCTTTGGGGTGAAGGGCCGTCGTGCTTGCAAAACGTACGGAAAGAGCTTTTTGTGAAGTTGGTTCCCTAAACCATCCGCACAGAAAAGCCGAGCCGCGCGTTCCGCAAACGCGACGGCCCGGCTATCCGGCCTTTTCGGCCAAATCCTGCGGATAGTGCTTGTCCAGCCAAGCGTGGACGGTCGATGCGCGCCAGAAGGCGGCGGCCTGCATCGCAGCTGCCGTCCTTCAGCGGGCGCGGAAATCCCAGCTTCTTGATTTTCTCGTGCAGTTCGGCGCGGCTCTTCACGATGCCCGCCGCCTGCAAATCCTGAACCTGTAAAACTGATACTTGGTCAGAGCCTCGGCCATATGTCGCGCCCTCCAACAAAGCGCGACAGGACATATACGACCATGCTTTTGTGAGGTTAAAGCGACTTACCTACAAATTTTGCGAGGCCGCTCACCAACTCGAGCGTCCACTCGATGCTCGGGGAGTCCCGCTGCATTTCGCCGAGAGCCTCATCGTATGACGGTCGCGCAAACTGCGGCACGCGGTCGCCGCCCCGGCTGAGGTTGTCGCGAAAGTCCTTCAGTTGCTTCCGGGTGAAGCCGGACGCATGCGAAACCCTATTTAGCGCGTCAGGCAGAGGCATGTACCTGCAGAGGTATTTGACGGCTGCGACCGCGATGGCAAGCGACTGCACGTCGGGTAATTTGGCACGGGGAAAGCTTCGTCCCTCGTCATTCGCGCGTTGAGCAAATACGCGCCACTGTCGTCCTGCCGCATGTGCTCGATCGGTTCGATCAGGCGCCGTTCGACGCCTATCGACATTATGAGATTCCGCATCGTGCGGAGCATGCTGTGCCGCCAACTGTCGTCGTTCGCATCAAACTGGCGCCGGACTTCCTCGAGGCTGGCGGTGAACACCCTGTCGATCTCGGCCAGGTAGTCGTGCAGCGGATCGTCTTCGTCGCTCACGACACGGCGCGCCGGCCGCCGATGATCTTCTCCAGTTCATTGGCCCAGTTTTGCAACGCCTCGGCCTTCTGGCGCTGCATTTCGCCGCGCATGTAGACGCCTGACACGCCTTTGAGGCAATGGTTCAGCAGCGTTTCGATGGCCAGGAAATCGGCGCCGCCATCCTGCCAGCCGCTCGCCGCCGTTCGTCTCAAATCGTGAACGGTCCAGTCCTCGACGCCGGAAACCTTGTCGAGGCGGAGCTTGAATTTCGACCAGCCGCTGAGTTTGGTCCCGGCGCCGCCGGGAAAGACCAGGTCGCGCGCCTCGCCATTTCCGACGATATGCAGCGCCAGCGCCGGCAGCGGGATCGAATGCGCCCGCCCGCACTTGTTATCGGTGCCTTGCCGCCAGACACCGTCGAGGATGTGGCCGAAACGCAGTCCCGCCGCCTCGTCGCGCCGCTGACCGGTGATGAGCAGGAACCGGATCAAGCCGTCCGTAGGCTTGCGAGGCCGGCGTCGACCCGAAACGGTCGCAGGCCTGCCAGATGCGGCGGATCTCGTCCGCGATCAGGATCCGCTCGCGCTTGGTCTCGCGCCGACGCGGATGACCGATCGGCTGAAGTCGACCGGGATGATGTCTTCCGCCGCGGCCCAGGCGAGGATCGGCGACAGGTAGCCATGAACCTGTTCGCCGATACCGGCGCCGATCCGGCGAGGCATCCCTGGCGGCGCGCAAGTCGTTCTTGCCGAAGCACGCGGCCGGCATCGCCAGATAGCCCTTCAGGCCCCGCCGGACTGCCGCATGGCGTGGCCAAGTGACTTCGTGCCATGCCCGCCTTTGTCGCGCCGATATCGTTCATAGCGGTCGAGCAGATCCGCCAGGGTAATCATGGCGCTGCGCGGGTGCGCCGGCGGCGGTTCGATCGGCGCGCCGGTCTCGATGCGCTCGGCCAGCTTCCGGGCCGCCTCGCGGGCGTCGGCCAAGGCCCATCGCCGGATAGTGGCCGAGCGTGTCGCGGCGCTGCTTGCCGCCGACGCGGTGGCGCAGTGTCCAGGTTCTTCGCCTGACGCCGACAGTGAGGTTGAGGCCGGGAAGGATGTGGTCGGTGTAGTCGCCGGGTGGCAGCGTGGCGAGAGCGGCGGCGGAGAGTTTCTGTTTTTTCATGGTCAAGGGGTTCCGTTTTCCGGCACAATTCCGGCACAGCACCCCTATAACATATGCAAACATGTCAAGCCATATCAAAACATGAGTATCAACAATTTCAATGGCTTACTCGGCGTAACCGATTGATTTTCTTGAAGGTTCTGATGATACCCTATCAGAAAGGCGAACAATGGTTGACTCCCGCTGCATCGGGCGCGGCTGCCAGCGCGCGTGCCGGCAGGTGCGACTACCCGGCCACGCGGATGAACTCGAGCTTCTCGGAGGCAGGGTGTCAGCTTCGTCGAGGACCCCGAAAATTGCCCGGCCCGCCTTTTAGGACATCGTTCCAACCTTGCGCGAAGTTAGGCGGTATCTCGACAAACGCTGCGATATATGGCTTTCAATCGCTGAGCCAGTGTGAAGGCTGCCGCCTGTCCGTGGAGCTCGCGTGGTTGTCGCCAAGGCGAGCCGCGACGTGCATTCCGGCAATTTCGGCGGCGTTGTGCCGAATACCGGGGGTTCGGTCGCAAGTTCTCGGCGACGGCGTCAGGGAATCAGGCCGATCAGTCGCCAAGATCTTGGTCGCCTGCGCGCCCCGCTTGCGGACGGACCATGTCAGCGTCGAAGTGATGCAGAATGGAATGGACCGGACCAGGCCACTGGGTGATGGAAGAGAATGCGGATGCCACCATTGGACCTCGTCCTCGACTTCCCCTCGAAGTGAAAGAACAAAGCATTATCGCGAACGGCGCGGTTCTCTCCTGTTCTGTCCGCGACGGCGGGCTCGTCTCGCCGTCGCGTCACCTGGCGACTTAGACGCTCGTCCGCAGCCTCAGGCTACCTTCGCTTCCGCCCGTTTGGCCTTGGTTGCCTCGCCCCACCAAATCAGTTGGTCAAGCGTGTCCTTGGCCGAGGGTAAATCACCTCCTCAATGGCCGAAATCGGCTGGTTACCCATGGCGGGATGAACCTTGTAGAACTCCGAACCGCCGATGTGAACTGCCGAACACTTGACCATATGCAGTTCGGTGGCGGTAGTGCGTGCATGCTCGATTGAGCGGGCAGCGCCGACCTTGATGCGGTCGTGAACATTTGGCGGGCCAGTGACGAGACCGAAAGTCAACGTATTGCCGCCGACATGACGCTGTTTTTCGGGATTGCGGCTGGTTAGCGTGAACGATGACGGTGCTGTTTTCAGCGCCTCCATGACCAAAGTTTCGTCGATGCGGATCGTTTGACTTTCGCGGTCGACTTTGCCCCTGCTTTCTCGAACAGCGACATCACACGCTTGCTCATCACCCGGATGCCGAGTTCGGAAAGAATTCGCATGGAGGAGCGATGCAGAGCCTCCATACGCTCCTCATCCAGCAGCTGCATTGGTGCTTGTTTACATTCTGCCAGGGGAGTTGGTTGATCCCGCCAACTTTCCGCGCCATACTTGAACGACGGCCACTACAGCGCCTGTCTGCCGTCATCTTAAATGCCTCTTGTGCCAAGGCTGACGCATTTGCAAAGTAAATCCTGTATTCATGTCACGCTCGCGGCTCTGCCGACGGGTCATAGAGCAGGAACTGCCAGATCGGAGTACCGGCTGGCCTCGGCTATAAGTCCCAGAATGTGGTCGCAAATTGCGGCAGCACGCGGCTCACCGAGCACTGGCGGCGCGAAAAGTATAGTCCGCAGAACCGGCTCTTTAGGCCACAAGGTCTAGCACATCGCCCGAACGCAGAGCCTGCCTAAGGCTGGATCAAGCTGCATTTGCCAACCAGGAGGGAAGCAACCAGGAGGGAAGCACGATCATGACACCGGGGCGGTTACATGCCACGCCGAGAGACTGGGAACGCGCTGTGTGGCGCGGAAACTATTCGTCACTATCGCCGCATTGCCGGATGGGCTAGCGCCAACGCGGGCGCGGGAGACCGTCAGTGGCAACGCCCCACGCTCGGACAGTTCATGCTCTGTGATGGCGGCGAAGAAGCGGGCGTCGGGCCAGTCTTCCTTGTCGGCCGTTCGGCGATGGCGGCAGCCGTTGAGGGAGCAGGCTCAGCAGGCTATGCCTTCCCGGCAATCTCTCGATGATGCTTCTCAAGCTCGGCCTGACGGGTAATTGCGACAGGATCAAGGTCTACTTCGGCCGGTATGTCCTGTGAAAAGTGATTGTAATGATCGTTACCCCGGACAAGGATTGCAAAATCGAGATTATGTTTGGTTTGTCGAACATGTGCGGCTAAATACTGCACGTTCAGCCCAATGCGCCGGTCTTCACTATTGTTAGGCATGGAACAATGCAGTGTCCAGCCATGATGAAACGAGGCTTGGCCCGGTTCAAGCCGGCATACCACGGCATCTCTATCATCTACGTTTCGGACAGTTTGACCTTGAAGCAAGATGTTGTTCTTATCATTATTTGCATCATGATCCCGGCGACCGTTAATGTGGCTCCCAGGAATCATCAGCATACAGCCGCTTTCCGCCGTAGCAGGGGAAAGAGCCAGCCACATAGAAACCTGATCGTCATGGCTCAGCCCCCAATAGGTTAGGTCCTGGTGCCAACTGACGTACGACGTCGTTTTGGCTTCCTTTACAATGTAGGTGACGTTGTAGAGCAGAATATCGGATCCAATCAAACGTTCGACAATATCGAGCACGACGGGCAGCGTTGCCAATTCCAGGGGAGATCGCAGAATGGTGTGAATTTTGCTTTTGTAGTGTAACGAGCCGATCAGGGATTCGGCGCGTTCCAACGCTTTGCGATGGGTGGCTGCTTCTGCAGCGCTCATTATTTCAATCCCAGAGATAAACCCATCATGTTTATAAGATTGTTCCAAGCTCTGAAGATTAATTCCCGACATGACTGCAGTTCTCCACCGTCTCTAGCCTTTGTGACCGGATGCCAAGGCACCCTTCCATGACGATTTAGGTATAGGGTATTCTCACAGAGTGCCATGTTCGTGAATCCCGAGAATCTATGCGGAATTCCGCAGCCGGCCCGAAAACCGATTGCGCCTCAGCGTAAAAGCGCGCCGAACTTGGACCCCTCGTCGAGCAGGCTCTATCGTGTCGATTGGCGTCACAAATTGGCATTGGCCAAAGAGACGCGAATCGGACCGCTCATGCCTCTCGTCAACTCCGGAAAATGCAGCGGAAACAGAGGCCTGAACGTTCCGTGGCCTGGGTCACGGTTCGGTGCGTTTTTGCATTGGGGAGGGTTTCAGGGATGGTGAGGGCGATACTGGCATGGGTGGAGAGGCGGCGTGCGGTCCGTCGCCGATGGCGGGAAGACGCCCAGCACCTCGTCCGGCGGTACGGCCCGAGGACTGCCTACTATGAGGCCCAACGGCTTGCCGCAAGATCCCGCGCGATCAAAGACGGCCAGTTGCTGTTGCTGTACCGGCCTGCGCCTCCGGGCTGGGTCTCATAAACTTCCCGTCAGGTTCCGACGGGATCGTCAGGAAGGTTCCTCTCATCGAAAACGACTGCAGCGGCCGAAGGAGATCAGGCAAGACGACTGCCCCAGATTAGACTTTTCCCCAGAATGGCCGAATGCCCGCGGCACTCCTGAACCTAGGCGGCCCCCCTGC
>CAWIWT010000013.1:0-11827 GCA_963839725.1 uncultured Alphaproteobacteria bacterium
TCTGGCGGAGAGAGCGGGATTCGAACCCGCGTTACGGTTTCCCGTAAACACACTTTCCAGGCGTGCGCCTTCAACCACTCGGCCACCTCTCCGTTCCAAACCGGCAGAGCAGGTCGGACGCCGGCTCATCTAGTCGATCTAAAGCGCGCTGCCAAGCCGTGTTGTGACGCCATCGACCGGGATTGCATCGAACAGCGAGTGGGCCGGCTTCTTGTTCCGGGCCGAACTCTGCTTTCGCATATGCCGAGGTGCGGAGGGCGAGAGAACTCCTGGAGGTTCAATGACGGATCCGTCGATTGCGCGCGAGCCGATGTAGCAAACAGGCTGCTCGACCGAATTGTCACTGTGGACCGAAAAATCCGCGAATTCGTTGCCTCAATTTCGTGTGTAGTGGTTGAAGGGAATCGGGCGCGGCAATACTTCTGGTCGGCAACGGCGCCCGGAACACACATGATACGGTTTATCTTCCGTTTGGCTGGTATGGTCGCGCTATCAGTTGCCGCCATCATGGCGGTGCTCGACCTGCAGCGGTCGATTGCCGCGTCCGCGCCTGTGCTGACCCTACTCGCCGATAGCTGGGAATTCGCGTTTCCGTCCACTTTTGCGGCGGTCGGAGGCGCGGCGGGCAACGACGGCTTGGCGCTATGGGACGAAGCGCTTCACGGCCTTGCCAGTCTGCCGGGCTTTGCGGTGTTCGCGGTTCTGGCGGTCCTTTTCTTTCTGATCGGACGCCGCCCTCAGCGGCCGGTAAGCCGCCCGACCGCGTGATAAAGAACGAAACAACAAGGAAAGAGCTGATGCTCGCTGCTCAAGGCGTTCTGGGAAAGCCACGACCCGACGCAGGGCATGCGCCAGGGCAACGATGTCGGCACGACCTACCGTTCGGCTATCTACACCTACGGCGATGCGCAGCATGCCGCTGCCATTGCCTCGCTGGAGGCCTACCAGGCGTCACTGACAGCCGCCCGGCAGGGGGCAGGATCACCACGGAGATCACGCCGGCGTCCGAGTTCTACTTCGCCGGGGAGGATCACCAGCATTATCTGGCCAAGAACCTGTATGGCTACTGTAACCTCCGCGGCACCGGCGTTTCATGTCCGATTCCGCAGGTCGTAACGGCAGCCTGAGGTATTTTGCCCGATCCATAACCGCACGCGGGCAGGCGCGCCGCAAAATCCGGCGTGTCTGTCCGTTTCTTCGTGCCAAGCTTTTCCAAACGGTCAAGATTCCGCGTGAATTTTGTTTTTCGGCATGCAAGAGTATGAAGGAGCGGACGGTGAAAGCCGCCTGCCGCGCTCCGCGTGACGGTCTCCGGGACCGCTACGCCGAGGGTGCCCAACCAAGAAAAACCGACAGGGTGTGGATCACATGAAGCGTATCGTCCTCGGCCTCCTGGCTGCAACCGCATTTATCGTCCCGGCGCTCGCCGAGGACATCAAGCCGGCAATCATCTACGATCTCGGCGGCAAGTTCGACAAATCCTTCAACGAATCGGCCTTCAACGGTGCTGAAAAGTTCAAGGCAGAATCAGGCATCGAATATCGCGACTTCGAAATCCAAAACGATGCACAGCGCGAACAGGCGCTGCGCAAGTTCGCTGAAGACGGCAACAACCCGATCGTCATGGCTGGCTTCTCCTGGGCGGCAACGCTGGAGAAGGTTTCGGCAGACTTCCCGAACACCAACTTCGCCATTATCGACATGGTCGTCGACAAGCCGAATGTCCGTTCGGTCGTCTACAAGGAGCAGGAAGGTTCCTACGTCGTCGGCGTACTCGCCGCGATGGCTTCCCAGTCCAAGAAGGTCGGATTCGTCGGCGGCATGGATATCCCGCTGATCCGCAAGTTCGGCTGCGGTTATGTCGGTGGTGCCAAGGCAGCTGGTGCGACCGAAGTCATCCAGAACATGACGGGCGACACCCCGGCCGCCTGGAACGATCCGACCAAGGGCGGCGAGATCGCCAAGTCGCAGATCGATCAGGGTGCTGACGTTGTGTACGCCGCAGCAGGCGGCACCGGCGTTGGCGTTCTTCAGGCAGCGGCTGATGCGGGCAAGCTCGGCATCGGCGTCGATTCCAACCAGAACGGTCTGCAGCCCGGCAAGATCCTGACCTCGATGGTCAAGCGCGTCGACGTTGCCGTCTATAATGCTTTTACCGATGCCAAGAACGGAAAATTCACCCCTGGCATCAACGACCTCGGCCTTAAGGAAGGCGGTGTCGACTACGCGATGGACGACAACAACAAGGCGCTTGTCACCGACGAGATGAAGGCTGCTGCCGAAAAGGCCAAGGCCGACATCATTGCAGGCACCGTTCAGGTCCATGATTACATGGCCGACAACGCCTGCCCGTATTGATTGATCGCGACAAGCTTTAAGAAAGCCGCCGGTTCTCCCCGGCGGCTTTTCATTTGAGGAATGGTATTCGAGATGCGCCTGACGACGATCGTAGTGCTGCTTCTGGCGGGCATTCTTGCCGGAACCCAGCTTGGCAAGGTCGCTCCGCTGGTCGGCTGGTATCAGCAGGAGATCGGCTTTTCGCTGGTTCTGACCGGCTGGCTCAGGTCCTGAAGCAGGCGAGGCTGACCCAAGGATCCCGCCGCTCTGCTTACCAATGCGGCGGCTTGGTTACCGGCACGTCTGGTTGCACCTGCTCTTCCAGCGTCATGAAGCGGTTTACCAGCGCATCGAGCTTCTTCTGCAGCCGGTCGATAACCTGCCACTGTTCGGCGATCTGACTGGACAGTTCCTCAATGGTCTTTTCGTGCTCCGCGGCACGGATTTCCAATCTCGTGAGGCGATCGGCCGGCAAGACCACCATGTCTGAACTCCTGTTCGATGCCGATCAAATGGCCGTGGGATCGCG
The DNA here is from genome assembly GCA_963839725.1 of uncultured Alphaproteobacteria bacterium. Lineage (GTDB taxonomy): Bacteria > Pseudomonadota > Alphaproteobacteria > Rhizobiales > Rhizobiaceae > Kumtagia. Next base: position 2,867 of record CAWIWT010000013.1, read on the forward strand.
CCTGCTTTGACCGTGTTCGAAATTGACAAGCTACCGCGCATTTGTCGAGAGTAGCGCTACGCGGGCGATTGGCAGGGGACGATCCGCGTGATAGCGCTTTTGACCAAACGATAAAAACAATCCAGAGGTGGGGCAGGGTATGGCAGAAGCCGCGATCCAGCTCATAGGCATCAACAAAAGTTTTGGTGCCGTGCGGGCCAACCGTGACATCAACCTTGAGGTCGAACGGGGGACTATTCACGGCATCATAGGCGAAAATGGTGCGGGAAAGTCGACACTGATGTCGATCCTGTACGGCTTTTACCATGCCGACAGCGGCGAAATCCAGGTCGGCGGAAAGCCGACAGCGATCCATACGCCGAACGACGCCATCGCCGTCGGCATCGGCATGGTCCACCAGCATTTCATGCTGGTCGAGAATTTCACTGTCATCGAGAACGTCATCCTCGGCGCCGAAGGCGAACCACTGCTCAACACCTCGATCGCCAAGGCGCGCTCGGAGTTGCAGCGGCTTGAGCGCGAATACGGGCTGGAGGTCGAGCCGGATGCGGTGATCGAGGAACTCGCGGTCGGTTTGCAGCAGCGTGTCGAAATCCTAAAGGCGCTCTATCGCGGCGCAGAAATTCTCATCCTCGACGAGCCGACCGGCGTGCTGACGCCGGCAGAAGCCGATCATCTTTTCCGTATCCTCAAAATGCTGAAGGACGAGGGTAAGACAATCGTCCTGATCACCCACAAGCTGCGCGAGATCATGGCGATCACCGACAATGTCTCCGTGATGCGTCAGGGCACCATGGTGGCGACGCGCAAGACGTCGGAAACGACCGTCGAGGAGCTTGCCGAGCTGATGGTTGGTCGCCGCGTGCTGCTGCGCGTGGAAAAGGGCGAGCCCAAGCCGGCCGAGGTGAAGCTGTCGGTGAAGGACCTGACCGTCAAGGATTCACGCGGCGTCGTCATGGTCAATGATGTTTCGTTCAAGGTGCGCGCCGGCGAGATCGTCGGCATCGCTGGCGTCGCCGGAAACGGCCAATCGGAACTCATCGAGGCAATTGCCGGCACGCGCAGGGCCGAGTCCGGCATAGTAACGCTCGACGGCAAGCCGATCGACGTCGTCGGCCATGCCGATCCGGGCGAGTTGCGCGACCGTGGCCTGGCGCATGTTCCGGAGGACCGCCATCACGTCGGTCTGGTGCTGGCATTCGCAGAAGCGGAAAACTCGATCCTCGGCTACCACGACAAGCCACAGTTTCTTAAAGGGCCGTTTCTCGACATCGACGCCATCCATGCGGATGCGCGCGAAAAGATCGAGAAATACGACATCCGCCCGGCCAACGACCGATTGAAGACGGCCAATTTCTCCGGCGGCAACCAGCAGAAAATAGTGCTTGCGCGCGAGATCGAGCAGGATCCCGGCGTGCTCGTCGTCGGCCAGCCGACGCGCGGTGTGGATGTCGGTGCGATCGAGTTCATTCACAAGCGGCTGATCGCCATGCGTGACCAGGGCAAGGCCGTGTTGCTGATCTCGGTCGAGCTCGATGAGATACGCTCGCTGTCGGATCGCATTCTAGTGATGTTCGCAGGCCGCGTCGTTGGCGAGCGCGGCCCCGACGCGACCGAGGGCGAGCTTGGCCTGCTGATGGCCGGCATCGAAAAGCAAGAGGCAGCGGAATGAGCACTCCTTTCGCAAAGCTGCCGCGCTGGGCCGACTACGGATTGATCCCGATCATCAATCTCTTCGTCGCTTTTCTGGTCGCCGGCATCGTGGTTCTGCTCGTCGGCGAAAATCCGCTCGAAGCTGCCGTTGTCCTGTTCAAGGGCGCGTTCGGCTCGGGGCAGAACATCGCCTATACGCTGTTTTATGCCACGAACTTCATCTTCACCGGCCTGGCGGTGGCCGTCGCCTTCCACTGCGGGCTTTTCAACATTGGCGGCGAAGGCCAGGCCTATATAGCTGGCCTGGGCGTGGCACTGGTCTGCCTGATGTTCGACAGCGTATTGCCTTGGTGGATCGTCTTTCCGCTGGCGATTGTTGCATCGGCCGTCGTCGGGGCGGCCTGGGCCTTCGTTCCGGCCTATCTGCAAGCCAAGCGCGGCTCGCACATCGTCATCACGACGATCATGTTCAACTACATCGCCGCCAGTGCGATGGTTTATCTGCTGGTCAATGTGATCAAGCCCGCTGGATCGATGGCGCCGCAGACCCGCGATTTCCTCGAAGGCGGTCAACTGCCCAAGCTCGGCTGGCTGTTCGAGGCGCTTGGCATGTCGGTGCGTTCGGCACCGCTCAATATTTCATTCCTGCTCGCGCTGGTGATGGCTTACCTTGTCTGGGTGCTGATCTGGCGCACCAAGCTGGGGTTTGAAATGCGCACATTCGGGTTCAGCCCGAAAGCGGCGCGCTACGCCGGGATTTTTGAAAGCCGGATCATCATCATTTCGATGCTGATTTCCGGCGGTCTTGCCGGCATGATGGCGCTCAATCCGATCATGGGCGACCAGCACCGCGTCGCGCTCGACTTCGTCGCGAACGCCGGCTTCGTCGGCATCGCGGTGGCGTTGATGGGGCGGTCTCATCCTGCCGGCATTATCATAGCCGCGGTTCTGTTCGGCATGCTCTATCAGGGCGGCGCCGAACTGGCGTTCGAAATGCCGAACGTGTCGCGTGACATGATCATCATCATGATGGGTCTTGTGATCCTCTTCGCAGGTGCCCTGGAACACATGTTCCGGCCAATGGTGCAGACGATCTTCGCAACGTTAAGTCCGCGCATCATGGGCGTTCCGGCCGCGAAAGGGGAGGGCGCCTGAAATGGTCTTTGACGCCATCATTCAGCTCTTTGACGCAACCCTTCGCGTCTCGGCGCCGCTGCTCCTTGCGTGCCTTGCCGGGCTCTATTCGGAGCGGGCAGGCATTTTCGACATAGGCCTCGAGGGCAAGATGCTCGGCGGCGCCTTCGCTGGCGCGTCGGCTGCGGCCGTTTCCGGATCAGCCTGGATAGGATTGCTCGTCGCCATACTGGCGGCAGTGTTCCTCGGTCTGGTCCACGGCTTTGCGTCGATCACCCATCGCGGAAATCAGATCGTATCCGGCGTCGCCATCAATTTTGTCGTAGCGGGGTCTACCATCATTCTTGGCCAGGCCTGGTTCAAACAGGGCGGGCGGACGCCATCGCTCGCTGGTCCCGCCCGCTTTGGCGAGATCACCTTGCCCGGCGCTGACGCGGTGAGGGATGTGCCCATCCTCGGCCCGATCTATTCCGAGTTGATCTCCGGTCACTCCATTCTGGTCTACATCGCGTTCCTCATGGTGCCGCTGACTTGGTGGATTTTGTTCCGCACGCGCTTTGGGCTTCGCCTGCGCGCGGTCGGCGAAAATCCGGCGGCGGTCGATACGGCTGGCATTTCCGTGACCTGGCTGCGTTATCGGGCCGTCATCCTCACCGGCGTTCTAACCGGCATGGCTGGCGCCTATCTTTCGGTTGCGCAGAATGCCGGTTTCGTGAAGGACATGACAGCGGGCAAGGGCTACATCGCGTTGGCGGCACTGATCTTCGCCAAGTGGAAACCAGTGCCGGCGATGTTTGCCTGCCTGCTCTTCGGGTTCCTCGACGCTGCCTCGATCCGTTTCCAGGGAACGGAATGGCCGCTCATTGGCAAGGTGCCGGTGCAGTTCATCAATGCCCTGCCGTTCATCCTTACCGTCATCCTGCTCGCCGGCTTCATCGGCAAGGCAATACCGCCGCGCGCCGGCGGTGTCCCTTATGTGAAGGAGCGTTAGGCTTGTCGCACGACCTTTTCCTCGCCGCGCGCGACGCGATGGCGAAGGCCTATGCGCCATATTCGAAATTCCCGGTGGGTGCCGCGATCCGCACCCAGGACGGCCGCGTATTCTCCGGCTGCAATATCGAAGTCGCATCCTATCCGGAGGGCTGGTGCGCTGAGACCACGGCCCTCGGCCAATATATCATGGGCGGCGGCGGCGAGATCGCCGAGATCGCGGTGGTGGCGGAGCGCATGGCGCGTATCACGCCATGCGGCGGATGCCGTCAGAGACTTGCCGAATTTGCCGGTCCGGACGCAAAGCTTTATCTTTGCGACGACGCCGGTGTGGCCGAGACGGTGACGATGGGCGATCTGTTGCCTTATGGGTTCGAGGGAAAGATCTTGAAATGACGGATACGGTCGCCACACTGGTTAAGTGCCTCGGCGGTCGGACACCCAGGGTAGCGCTGGTCCTCGGCTCGGAACTCGGCAACCTCGTGGATCAGGTCGAGGATGCGATCACGATCCCCTATTCGGAGCTTCCCGGTTTCCCTAAGAGCGGTGTGACCGGCCATGCGGGCACGCTGGTGAGCGGGCGTTTCGGTGGCATCGAGGTGCTGATGCTCGCCGGCCGGGCGCACTACTACGAACACGCTGACTCAGCCGCCATGCGCCCGGCGCTGGAGATACTTGCGGCTGTGGGTGTCAAGACGCTGCTCCTGACCAATGCTGCGGGATCGCTTGACCCGGATATGCCGGCTGGCTCGGTCATGCTGATCGAGGATCACATCAATTTCTCCGGGTCCAATCCCTTGTTCGGTGAGCCGAGCGACCGCCGTTTCATTGGTCTCACCGAAGCCTACGACAAGCACTTGCGGGGAGCTCTCTCCAGGGCGGCCGAAACCACGGGAACGCGCCTCCACAAGGGCGTGTATATGTGGTTCTCGGGCCCATCCTTCGAGACGCCGGCGGAGATCCGCATGGCGCGCGTCATGGGCGCGACGGCGGTCGGCATGTCGACGGTGCCGGAGGTTATTCTGGCAAGGTTCCTCGGGCTGCGTGTAGCGGCCTGCTCGGTAATTACCAACCTTGCCGCCGGGATGACCGGCGAGGAACTGTCGCATCAGGAAACCAAGGATATGGCGCCGCTCGGCGGCAAGCGCTTGGCTACTATTCTGAAGAAGGCTTTTGAGGATGGGGCGGTAGCGTGATGGCGGTTGCAACCGACCCCTCCCCCTTGAGGGGAGGGTGCCGAGCGAAGCGATGCGGGTGGGGTCATCGCGGCCGAACGGCAACGTTCCTTTGCGTCATGCGCTTCAGAAACGACCCCACCCGGCACTTCGGGCCACCCTCCCCTCAAGGGGGAGGGGAACGCTGATGCTGCCACAGGAGATCATCCGCGCCAAGCGCGACGGAAAGGTTCTGGCGGCGGGCGAGATCGCCGAGTTCATCGCGGGTATGACATCCGGAGCTGTTTCCGAAGGGCAGGCGGCAGCGTTTGCGATGGCTGTCTTCTTCAATGGCATGCGCCGCGATGAAGCCGTGGCGCTGACACTCGCCATGCGCGACTCCGGCGACGTGCTCGACTGGTCCGACTTACCCGGACCGGCGACGGACAAGCACTCCACCGGGGGAATCGGCGACAACGTCTCGCTGATGCTGGCGCCCATCGTCGCGGCGTGCGGCACCTATGTCCCGATGATTTCGGGTCGAGGCCTTGGCCATACGGGCGGAACGCTCGACAAGATGGATGCGATCCCGGGTTATGTCAGCCAGCCGGACACCGCGCTTTTCCGCAAGACGGTACACGAGGCGGGCTGCGCCATCATTGGCCAGACGTCGGCGCTAGCGCCGGCCGACAAGCGCCTCTATTCCATCCGCGACGTGACCGCGACGGTGGAATCGATCCCGCTGATCACCGCTTCGATCCTGTCGAAGAAGCTCGCAGCCGGCCTTCAGTCACTCGTCCTCGACGTGAAGGTCGGCAATGGCGCCTTCATGGAAAGGTCACGAGACGCAGCAGCGCTCGCCACAAGTCTCGTCGAAGTGGCAAACGGTGCAGGCCTCAAGACCTCGGCGCTGATCACCGGCATGAACGAACCCTTGGCTTCCGCCGCAGGCAATGCCGTCGAGGTGAGGAACGCCGTCGACTTCCTGACCGGCAGGGCGCGCGACTCGCGCCTTGAGAAAGTGACTTTGGCGCTGGCGGGCGAGATGCTTCTGGCTGCGGGCGTCGTGTCGTCGCACACGGAGGGCCTGAGCCGCGTGCGGCACGCGTTGGACAGCGGCGTCGCCACGGAGCGCTTCGCGCGCATGGTGCGAATTTTGGGCGGACCAGCGGACTTTGTCGAGAAATACGAGACGTACCTGCCTCGCGCGCCGGTGGAGCGCACCGTTCCAGCGCCGCGCGCCGGTTTTGTCAGCGCCATTGCCACGCGCGACATCGGCTTGGCCGTGGTGGCGCTGGGTGGCGGCAGGACCAAGCCCAGCGACAGCATCAATCACGCTGTCGGCGTCACGCGTTTGCTGCCGCTTGGTGCTGAGGTGGCGGCGGGCGATGCGCTGGCGGTGATCCATGCCAACAGCGAGGCGGAGGCGGAAGCGGCGAAAGCGGATGTGGTCGCCGCTTACGCCATCGGCGATGCGCGGCCAGCGGCCAAGGATCCGCTCGTGCGGCGTATTCCGGCGACCGAACCGGAAGCCTACTGAACGAGCAGCAGCCTGCCTTCATCCACCTGGAACTTCTTCAGGCGGTTCAGGAACGACATGCCGATGAGGTTGGTGCCCAGCGCCTTGTCCTCCAGTACAATCGCCTGAACATCCTCGACACTGACTCGCCCGATCTCCAGGCGGTCGATCATGACGGTAGTGGCTTTGGTGTTGCCGTTCGCGGTGTTGACGGTCTGCGTCATATCGCTAGCCTGTACCTGCAGGCCAAGCCGCCGAGCGGTTGAGAGATTGAAGGCAACGGCGGTCGCGCCTGTGTCGATCAGCGCTTCGACCTGGCGCCCGTTCACCTTGAAGTGGCCGACATAATACCCACGGCTATCCGACGGAATCTCGACGTTGCGGCCGGTAGTGGACGAAACGGCCATCGATGACGGCGAAGCCTGGGTCGCAACCTGCGGCAGCTGGATAGTCGCCGTTTCTTCGGTATCGTCCGACCAGAAGGCGGCTTCAGTGAGGTTGACATGGTTTTCATAAAGCAACGGCAACGACACCGACGATCCGATGCAAAGCCCAACAAAGATCATCTTGCGCAGCATTGTAGTGACCCTCTTTGCGGGAAACCCTACTGTGCGAGGTCGTAATTATCGTTAACGGCCAAGCGGAAATCGGCCATTAATGAGTTTTTTGTAAACGTTGCGTTAATCGGACTTCATTTCGTTCCGTAGAGGCGATCGCCTGCATCGCCGAGGCCGGGAACGATATAGCCCTTCTCATTCAACTGCCGGTCGATAGATGCGGTGAACACCTGAACATCGGGATGCGCCTTGGTGAAGCGCTCGACGCCTTCGGGTGCGGCAAGCAGACAGAGATAGCGCAGGTTGGTAGCGCCGTGCCCTTTGAGCTTGTCGATCGCGGCAATTGCCGAATTGCCGGTTGCCAGCATCGGGTCGACGACGATAACGAGGCGGTCGGCAAGATCGCTCGGGGCCTTGAAGAAATACTCGATCGCTTCAAGCGTCTCGTGGTCGCGGTAAAGTCCGATATGGGCGACGCGCGCTGCCGGAACGAGGTCGAGCAGGCCTTCGAGCAATCCGTTGCCTGCGCGCAGTACCGATGCAAAGACCAGCTTCTTGCCTTCGAGTATCGGCGCTTCCATCGTCTCGAGCGGCGTCTCGATCGAGGTGGTCGTCAGTTCGAGATCGCGTGTTACTTCGTAGCCGAGCAGCAGCGAAATCTCGCGCAGCAGGCGACGGAAGCTCGCGGTCGACGTCTCCTTGTTGCGCAAGATCGTGAGCTTGTGCTGCACGAGTGGGTGATCGACGACCGTTACGCTCATAACAAGACCTTCCGCGATTGACTGACGGCGATACTAGCCGCGCTTGCCTGCCGTAGAAACGTCATGAAACGATAAGCGGAGTGTTTTCCCCGGTCTTTACCGAGACTTCTTGTCGAGCCGCCCGAGAAGGGCGCTCTTCGTCTTGCGGTCGACGAAAGCGGCTTCGATCGCGGTCCGCGTCACGGCCGCCAGGGCCTTTTCGGACATCCCGAAATGCTTGGCTGCGAGGTCGTATTCGTTCTTGAGCGAAGTCCAGAAATACGGCGGATCGTCCGAACTAAGCGTCACCTTGCACCCGGCGGCAAGCAGCGCCGGGAACGGATGGTCCGCGAAACTGTTGAAAACCTTCAGCGCCACATTCGAGCCCGGGCAACATTCGAGAACGATGCCCTCATCGGCGATACGCCTGACCAGATCCGGGTTCTCGATCGCACGCACGCCATGCCCGATACGGCTGGGGCGGATGTGATCGAGCGCGCCCGCCACGCTCTCCCATCCACCAAACTCGCCCGCATGAACGGTGATGCCAAGGCCCGCCTCGCGTGCGATTTCGAAGGCTCGAACAAAGTCTTCAAGATCGCCCTGTCGCTCGTCGCCGCCCATGCCGAAGCCCGTTACCAAGGGATGGCCGCATTTCGCGGCGAAGCGGGCCGCCGCCTCCACGCCCGCCACGCCAAAATGCCGCACCCCGGTAACGATCATACGGCCTTCGATGCCAGTCTTGTCGCGGGCGCGGATCATGCCTTCGCCCAGCGCGTTGGTGTAGGCCTCGGGCGACAGCCCGGCCTTGCGGGCATGATCGGGCGAGGTGAACACTTCCGAATAGATCGCGCCGTCGCGGGCAAGGTTGGTCAGGTAGCGTTCGGTGAGTAGCGCATAGTCCTCTTCACTGCGGAAAAGGTCGGCTGCAAAGTCGTAGGCCTGCAGAAAAGATGTGAAATCGTGCCACACGAACGACCCGTCGCGTATGTACGGCGAGGGGTCCTTTCCATATTTGTCGGCTTGCCGGAGCACCAGTTCGGGGTCGGCGGCGCCTTCGACGTGACAGTGGATTTCGGCGGTCAGTTGCATGCTTTTTTATCCCCCGTACGAATTCGGATTGCCAACGTCACCGCTGGACAATAGCGCCCTCGCGGTGCATCGGGTATCGTCGTACACCGGAGAACGGTTCAAGTTTATGGCAACAGAACGCA
>CAWIWT010000014.1:0-17996 GCA_963839725.1 uncultured Alphaproteobacteria bacterium
CCAGAGGGCCGACGTTTATCGTCGGACCGCGCAACTCAATTGGTTTTGCCGCCTGTCACGATGGACGCATTACGTCTCTTATGCAGATATGCAGAAGATTTTCATGGACACATTTTGGAAGAGCAACGTCCTTCATTGCTGAACTTGAAAAATTTCGACGACGCGGCAAATCTCGACCAGGTGGACTCCATTGGTGGCGCATACCCCCCGGCGCGGATAGGACTTAAACCCCGCGGCACGGTAGTTCGCGCCGTCTATGAGTTCAGGGTAGCAGCCCTGATACCGATCGTTCGTCATCCAGCGCTACCAGCGCGCCCCTCATGCGCCGAAATCTGCGCCGCCATCCCCACCGCAACTGCCCACCAGCCATCTCTCAATGACACCTCCACCGGACCATCGCGGCGGACGGCATCGACAAAGCGCCGGTGCTGAAAGAAGGTCGATCCATTATGATCTCCCGCGGCGAGCAGCGCATGCTCGACGGGAATTTCGACGGCACGCGGGCCGGGTGGATTGCGCGGGCTGACAATCACCTGCGGCGTCGGCGGCAGCGCCGAGATGAGCCGGCCAAAATCGTGTCGGACCCGGCACGAGGCACTCGATCTTGCCGTTTGCGCCGACCGCTGAAATTTCCTCCTGATACCGGCTGCCTTCTGCAAACATGCAAAGCTCCAGCATGGCGCGTGCGCCGCTGGCAAAATCGACCAGTACATAGCCGTGGTCCCAGATGTCCGGCGCTTCGCCGTCATAGCGTTCGTCCAGATGGTTCACCGCCTGCCCAGCGCTCGCGAGCACGCGTAAGGGATCGGATTGCAGGATCAGCCGCATCAGATCGAAGAAATGGCAGCATTTCTCAACGAAGGTGCCGCCGGTGTTGCGGTTGAAGCGGTTCCAGTCGCCGACCTTGGAGAGGAACGGAAACCGGTGTTCGCGAATGCTGAGCATGCGAATGCCGCCGGTGGCCTTCGGCGCATCAGCGATGAAGGTGGCAACCGGTGGCATGTATCGGTATTCCATCGCTACCCAGATCAGCGGCAAGCGCTTGGTGATCTCTTCGAGCTTCGCCGCGTCGGCCGGATCAGTGAACAGCGGCTTTTCGACTAACACCGGCAAGGGGCGTCGTAGTCGCGATCTGCTCCAGATGTTCGATATGGCGGAAATTCGGGCTGGCGATCAGCAGGCAATCAATGTCCGGCCTCGCCAACATTTCGGTGATGGAACCCGCAGGTTTCGCGCCGTCCGCCAGCGCCAGCGCGCTCGCCATCATGCCGGTGTCGGGTTCGTAAATCGCCGCTACATGCGCGTCGCCCAGCAGCTTGATGTTGCGGATGTGCTCCTGCCCCATCATGCCGCAGCCGATAATCCCGTACCCGATCGATGTGGCTGTCATTTGAGTCCTCCAGTCTACCTAAACCGCGTGACGTAGCGCGCCACATGCGGGTCAAACCATGTTTGCGAATATTCCACGCCCTGGCCGTCATCCGCCGAGGCGTGCCGTTCTATATACCCGACCGTCTCGCCCGCTTTGGGCGCGAACTCTGGCGGCGACCATTCCGGCGCAACGCCGATGCCGACGCGATCTTCGGCTTGCGCGACCGTGAAACCCAAGCGTCAGCCGATAGTGCAGATAGAGTGAATCTGACAGGTCCTCGGCCCGCAGGCTCTCCGCACGTGCGCCATCGAGCCAGATTTCCTCCAACGCCGCCGATTTTCCGCTCAACCGCCGGAGACGGCGGATGCGATGCACGTCGGGCGACGGCCCGAACGACGGCAAGTCCGCGGGCTTGGACATCTTGTCGACGGACAGGATAACGGCGCTGGGCAGACCGCCGCCCTCGACCAGCTCAAGTCGGAAGAAGGCATAGACGCCAAGCAATTCCTCGCCGGCGCGCACATAATTGCCGGAACCCTGAATGCGCTCCAGCAGGCCCTTGTCCTGAAGATCCTGCAGCGCGCGCCGCAACGTGCCGACAGCGACATTGAGGCTGGCCGCCATTTCGCGCTCCGGCGGCAGGCGCGCGCCATCGGCCAGGCGCCCGGCCATGATCTCGCGGATCAACATTTCGCTGATCTGCATATGCGCTGGCAGCGCTCCGCGAAAGGCTCCCGGCTGGCCGGAACGGGATCGCCGTCGGGCGTCAGGCTTTTGCGTTTTTGTTGCTTCGCCCATCGGCTCCACTAAAATTGATACAGGATTGATCTACATCATTTCCGATGATAAGCAACAGGGAATTGGCGTCACGCAGCGACGCTCAGACCAAGGTGACCATCATGACCGTCGTGCCAATCACCTCCGCCGATCTCGATGCCGCCGAAGTTTCATGGTTCTCGGCGCTCTGCTCGGACGATTATCAATACCTCGGCGTGCCAGATGGCGACCTGCGATCCAGCTGGGCGCATTGCTCGGAAATAATCAAGCTTTCCGAGGAACTCGGCTTTCGCAACATCCTATGCCCGTCTTCCTATCAGGTCGGACAGGATACGCTGAGTTTTGTCGCCGGCTGCGCGCCCATCACGTCAAGGATCAACCTGCTGGCGGCGGTGCGTTGCGGCGAAATGCAGCCGATAATGCTGGCGCGCACTATCGCAACGCTGGATCACATGCTGCAGGGCCGGCTGACGGTCAACATTATCTCGTCCGACTTTCCAGGCGAAACGGCCGACAGCGCCTATCGCTACCGGCGCTCGCGCGAGGTGGTGCAGATCTTGCGGCAGGCCTGGACCCGCGACGAGTTTGATTTCGAAGGCGAGATCTACCGCTTCAAGCACCTGACCACCGCGCCGGCGAAACCCTATCAGCAGAACGGCGGACCCCTGCTCTATTTCGGCGGGTACTCGCCCGATGCGCTCGAACTGTGCGCCGAACATTGCGATGTCTATCTGATGTGGCCGGCAAAGAAGGAAGAGCTCGCGCAGCATATGAAGGCCGTGCATGAGCGCGCGGCGCGCCATGGCCGCACGCTGGATTACGGCCTCCGCATCCATATGATCGTGCGCGACACTGAAGCCGAGGCGCGTGAATACGCCGGCGAGCTTGTCTCGAAGCTGGACGACGACCAGGGCGCCGCAATCCGCGCCCGCGCGCTGGACGCTAAAACATTAGGCGTGGCGCAACAGGCGCGCAACCGCGATCTGGCCGACGATGAGGGCTATATCGAACCGCATCTGTGGACCGGTATCGGTCGCGCCCGCTCCGGCTGTGGCGCCGCAATTGTCGGCTCGGTCGATCAGGTGATGAGTGAGATCGAGGCTTATCAGAAGATGGGCATCCGCGCCTTCATCTTTTCCGGCTACCCGCATCTGGACGAGTGCCGCCATTTCGGGACGAAGGTCCTGCCGCACCTCAAAACCTGTTCGTTGCCGCATGTCTATGGCCGGGTTCCGGCGACGATGCCGGCAACGCCGCTTGGAACCGGAACCCGCCAATAAGCAAGGAAATTCCGAGATGCAAAGTGAGCTCACAGCGGCTTCCATCGCCAGCGCGCATCAGGCGCCGCCGTTGCTCGTTCCCCATGCGGACGATACACGGCCGCTCAGAAACGCATTTGGCCGGTTTGCAACAGGCGTCACGATCGTCACCACCCTGACGCGGGATGGTCCGCTCGGGATCACCGCTAACAGCTTCTCCTCCGTCTCGCTCGACCCGCCTTTGGTCATGTGGGGCATCGGCCGCAATTCCAGCCGCTTTGCGGCCTTCGCCGAATGCCGGCATTTCGCCATCCATATCCTGGCCATCGAACAGCACGATCTGTGCTGGCGCTTCGCCCGGTCCGGCGGAGACTTTTCCGGTCTCGATCTGACCTTCAACGACGAGGGTGCGCCGCTGCTGGCGGGTGCGCTGGCGCGGTTTGAGTGCAAGACCGCCGACCGGTTCACCGGCGGCGATCATGAAATGTTGCTTGGCCGGGTGTTGCGGATGTCGGCGCGCGAAGGTGAGCCGATGGTGTTCTCAGCCGGGCGCTACCGGCGTTTCGCCCCGGACGCCTGAAGGTCGAGGCGATGTTCGCGGGCCGGCGCCGTAGACTGTCTTTCGACCAGCCTGCAGGCCAGTTCGACCCGGCGCGCCAGCATCGGTCCGCCGCTCAAATGATCCAGAAGCAGGCTGAGCGCGGCCGAACCCAATTCGCGCATCGGAATATGCATGGCGGTCAACGGCGGAGTGCAGAACGCCGATTGCGGCAGGTCGTCCATGCCGATGACGGAAACCTCGTCGGGCACCGCGATACGCCTTTGCTCCAGCCCCATGATCGCGCCGTAGGCCAGACTGTCGCCGGCAGTGAGGATGGCGGTGAAATCCAGTCCGCGGGCCTCGATACGGCGGGCGATCGCCGCCGCGGCAAGCTCGGGCAGCCAATCATCCACCTCCACGACCAGATCTTCAATGCGGTCCACGGCCTTGGCCGTGAGCGCATCGCGCCAGCCTTCGAAACGACGCTCGATGGTGCGTCGCCCCCGCCGCATCAGGAAGAGAATCTGGCGATGACCGAGCTGCAGCAGATGGGTGGTCGCAAACTGCGCCGCCGCCCGGTTGCACGGCGTAACACTGGAATGACGCATGGTCGGGTCGTCGCCATTGATCAACACGATCGGTTTGGAAAACCCTTGCGTCAGCGGCAGCATGTCGTCCTCGAGCGTGAGGAACAGGCAGCCGGCTACGGACGGATCGGCTTCCGCCTCGCGCAACAGGGCGAGTTCGTCCGCAGGGCCAGCGACCGGCCGTGTCGCAAGCTCCACGCCCAACACACGCGCGCGCTCGTTCAGGCCGTCGAGCACGTGGAAGGTGAATTGAGCGCGCGAGTTGTCGATTATCGCCGCGCTGCTCGCCGCGACAATCACCTTGCGCCCGACCACGGAGGTGGGGATCGCGTAGCTGAGGGACCGCGCAGCCTCGATAATCGCAGCACGCATGGGTTCGCGAACGCCCGCCGCGCCGGTCAGGGCGCGAGAGGCCGTGCTGACCGACACGCCGCAGCGTTTGGCTACTTCCTCCAGCCGCACCCGACGGTTCGGTTTTCCGCGTTTGCCTTCCATCTTTCCCTCTCTTGCTTTGCACATCCTGCAAAAAGTTTTCAGATTGCGCAAGAGTTGCGACTATGAAACCTTACGCGTAGGAGGCCCTCGGAGGAGCCATGTCGCTTACCGTGCAGCAGGTTGAGACGGCGCTGGCCAGCCTCGTGAAAGGCATGACCGGTCTGCGCGCCGATGGGCGATTCCACGAGCCGAATCTCGACGGCACGCCGGGCGACTACGTCAGCTTCGACAGCTGGGAGTGGCCACAGGGCGTTGGCCTTTACGGCCTTTCGCGCCTATGGGAGCGCAGCGGCGACGACAAACTGATCGCGACCATTGAGGACTGGTACGACCGCCGCATCGCCGCCGGCCTGCCCTCGATGAACGTCAACACCACCGCGCCGTTGCTGGCGCTGAGCCAGATCTGGCGGCGTAAGCGCCAGCCGCGTTTCGAGGCGATCCTGAGCGACTGGGCCGCGCGCATTGTCGATAAGATGCCGCGGACGCCGGAGGGCGGCTTCCAGCACAATGTCTCCGACAAGATAAACGACGATGAATTGTGGGACGACACGCTGTTCATGGTCGCCTTGTTCCTGGCCTCCTATGGCCAAGTCTCCGGTCAGCGCCGGCTGGTCGATGAAGCCGAACGGCAGTTCCTTGTCCATGCGCGCTATCTGGCCGATCCGAAAACCGGCCTCTGGTTTCATGGCTGGACCTTCGCAGGACGGCACAATTTCGCCCAAGCCTTGTGGGGCCGGGGCAATAGCTGGATCACCGTCGGTATTCTGGACTTGGTGGAGTTGGCGGAGATTTCGCCGCCGGTGCGCGATTTCCTGCTAGGCGTCCTTGGCGCGCAGATCGATGCGCTGTTGAAGTTGCAAGCGCCCTCCGGCGCTTGGCACACGCTGCTCGATGATCCCGCCTCCTATGAAGAAATCTCTGCTACAGCCGGCTTTGGCTATGGCTTGATGAAGGCGGCGCGGGTCGGTCTCGGCGGGCCCGAATGCCGCAAGGCCGGCTTGCGCGCGCTGGACGCGGTGATGGCCAATATCAGCGCCGACGGCGTTGTCTCGAATGTCTCCTACGGCACTCGCATGGGGCATGATTTGCAGTTTTATCGCGACATTCCGATCCAGCCGACCGGCTACGGTCAGGCGCTGGCCATCCTGTGCCTGACCGAGGGGCTGGAAACGCTGAGCGCCGTACGGGAGGCCGCATGATGCGCGTGCTCTATGGCGTCTCGCCTGCCGACATCCCTACCATGGATACCGATCGCCTGCGGTCCGAATTCCTCGTCGAGGACCTATTTGCCCCGGGCGAAATCAATTTCGTCTACACCCATGTCGACCGCATGATCCTCGGCGGCGCCGTACCTCAAGCCAATCCTCTCAGCTTTGGCGATGGGTCGGACATTGGAACCGAGTTCTTCTTCAGCGCCCGTGAAATGGGCGTCGCCAATCTTGGTGACCCGGGCGTCGTTGAGATCGACGGCCAGCGTTTCGCTGTCGCCAATCGCGAAATCGTCTATATCGGGCGCGGCGCGCGCTCCATCACGTTGACCAGCGACGATACGGCGAAGCCGGCGCGATTTTATATGAACTCCGTGCCCGCCGGCGCGGACATAGCACATCGCCTGATCACGCGCGCCGAAGGCAAGCCACTCGATCTCGGCGACGCCGTGCGGTCGAACAAGCGCCGGCTGGTTATGTACATTCATCCCGAAGTGGCGCCATCTTGCCTGCTCCTGATGGGCATTACCGATCTGGCGCCCGGCAGTGTGTGGAACACCATGCCGCCGCACCTGCACGAGCGGCGCATGGAGGCCTATTGTTATTTCGATTTGTCCGATGACGACCGCGTCATCCATTTGATGGGCCGACCCGACCAGACCCGCAACCTCATCGTCGCCAACGGCAATGCGGTGCTCTCTCCAGCTTGGTCGATCCATATGGGTGCCGGCACCGGACCTTATGCGTTTGTCTGGGGCATGACCGGCGAGAACCAAGCCTATAATGACGTCAGCCCGGTCGCGATCAAGGAGTTGAAATGACGGCTCCAGCCCGATCCACCTCCCCGAACTATGTCCTGAACCGGCCTTTGGCGGCGGGCGAGCCAGTGACCTATTGGCGGCTGGGCGCAACCTCGGAGACGCGCTACGACGTGCCCGATCAGCCGATGAAGGGGGAAATGGACCCCTTCTTCTTCCTGACCAAACACAAGAACTTCATTCCGCACGAATATCCCTGCCGCACGCAATTTGCCGCCGAGCGGCGCGGCAAGCGTCCGCAACCGACTTCGGAAGTTGCCATGGAGCGCGTCTGGCTGCCCTTCGCCTCGCCGCGCGTGGATCTGTCCGGCTTCTGGTTCCGCCCTACGGTGATTGGAACCTGGGCCGAGACCAGCATCGACTGCGCCGCACCGGGCGAGGCGACTTTGCGTCTGCGTACCTGCGGCGGCGCGATCCTGTTCGTCAATGATCGTGAAATCGGCTGGATGGCACCTTATGGCCGCAACCTGGAATCCGGCGAGGAGTACGCCGCTCCGCTGAAGGCGGGCCGCAATGATATCCGCATTTGGTTTGACGATCTGGCTGAGCGCGACGCCCGCTATTATTTCCAGCTCGATTATCTAGCCGGCCCGTCTGCAACCAACGCGCTGCCGCTGCCCATCGATGAATCGATCGCCGACCGCATGGAGGCCGCGCTCGATTCCATGCGCTTCGACCGCGCGACCTATGACGATGGCGAGGTCGCGCTTGTGTCGGATGTCGCCTTACTTGCCGACGCGCGTGTAACGGTGGTGATTGAGGGCGACTTCATGTCGATTGAAGAGCCCGTGCGCCATGAACTGACGCTGAAAGCCGATGCGCTCAGGTTGCCTATCGCCAGGGCAAGCGATCTGCCGGCGGATTTCCGCCATTTCAAGGTCACGCTCGAGATTGGCGGCTATGCCGTATCGCGCGTCTATGGCGTCGAAATCTGCCACGCGACGCGGCAGGGCACGGCGCCTGCCGATCCTGTCCGCCGTATCGACGAGGCGCTGAACGAAGTCGCCGAATATGCCGAGTTGGATACGGTCCGCGCGCTGGCGCGGCTTTCCACGGAACGGCATGGAGAAATGACCGACGCCATGATCGCGGCCTCGCTGCCGGCGATTGAAGATTGCCATGATTGCGCTGATTTCATTTTGGTACCTCTGCTGTGGTCGCGCGCCGTTTATGCCGGCGATATCAATCCCGCGCTGGTCGGGCGCATCGACACCGCCATTCTCGGCTATCGCTATTGGATGGATGAACCCGGCAACGACGTGCAGTGGTATTTCTCCGAAAACCATGCGCTGCTGTTCCACACGGCCGCCTATCTCGCCGGGCATATCCTGCCCCAGGCGCGGTTTGTGCGCTCGTGGACGCCTGGGCTCGGAACAATCGGCAGTAGGTGCGCAACGCGTACGTGCCTGGCTCGATCATTTCGAACAGTGGGAAATGGCCGAGTTCAATTCGGCCCCCTATTTCCCCATCGATCTCAAAGGCCTGTGCACGCTCTACGCGCTGGCGCCTGACGCCGATATTCGTGACCGCGCCGGCAAGGCGATTGTCCGCTTGCTCGAAATCATTGCTCGCTCCGCCCAGCATGGCCAATGACGGGTGCGCAGGGCCGATCCTACGAGCACACCCTGCGCGCCTCGCGCTCGCTGGAGCTCTCCGGCATTTGCCGTATGGTCTGGGGCAGAGGCAACTACGGCATGCGTTTCCATGCGCTGCCGCAGCTTGCGCTCTGCCTGCGCGACCATGGGCTGACCGTTCCGACCGAACTGGCGGCGATTGCCTCGGTGGCGGGCGGCGAACACTGGGAATGGGTGTTTCGCACAGGGGCAGGACCGCTTCGCCCGGCTCTATCATTACAAGACGCGCGACTACGCGATGGGGACGGCCGCCGCTATCGCTGGAACCAGTGGGGCTATCAGGAGACGGTCATCCAGATCAGGCTCGGTCAGAACCCGGATGCGCAGATCTGGATCAATCATCCCGGCGAGGTATTGCAGTCCGGTTATGGTCGTCCGTCCTATTGGGGTGGCTCCGGCACGTTGCCGCGCGTCCAACACTATCGCGGACTGGCGGTCGATCGTTTTCGATTGCTTCGTCGAGCAACCCGATTTCACCCATGCCTGGTTTCCGCGCGGTATGTTCTCCTCTTCGCGTTTGGATGAGTCGATGGCATTGGCCGAAGCGGCTGACGCTTTTGCATTGATCAGGGCAAGCGCGCGCCTCGCCGAAGTGGTGTCCGGCCCGACGGCGGGTAATGAATTGCGCGTCGCCGGCCGAAAGGCGACCTGGATCGTGCGGCTGGGAGACCGCGCATCGTCCGGTTCGCTTGAGGCGTTCGCGGAAAGGTTTGGCGGCCTGACTGTGCGCGGCCAAGAGGACGGCGCCCTCATTATCAACGACCCGGAGTATGGCGAGGTTCGTTTTGGCAATGACGGCGCGGCGACGGCGGAAGGGAGAACCGTCGATCCGTCCGAATGGACGATCGGAGGCCAAGCGACCCGGCTCGACGCCGGGCGCAGTTGAGGAATACATTTCTACAATAAGCGCGGGCGTCGCCGCATCCAGGGAGGAAATGGATATGAAACATAAGACCAAGATTCTTGGCGCGCTGGCAGCGACCCTGCTTGCAACCAGCGCCGCTTTCGCCGGCGATGTGCGGGTGATGTGGTACTCCGACGGCGTTGAAGGCGAGGTCATCAAGGACATTCTGGATCGCTTCCAGAAGGAAAATCCGGACATCAAGATCACCCTCGACAACGTGGCCTACAAGGTCGTCCAGGAACAGCTGCCGATCCAGCTCGAAGCCGGTCAGGGTCCGGACATCGCCCGCGTCACCAACATCAAGGAACTCGCCAATCATTGGCTGGACATGCGGCCAATGCTGAAAGACGCAAAGTACTGGGACGACAATTTCGGCTCGACGCTGGACTGGATGCGGCCTGACGGCTCAAATGCCATCCCCGGCTTCATGACCCAGCTGACGCTGACCGGCGGCTTCGCCAACAAGACCCTGTTCGAGCAAGCTGGTGTGGCAATCCCCGGCGAAAAGGCGACGTGGGACGAGTGGGTCGACGCAGCCGCGCAGGTATCCAAGAGCCAGAGCCTGCCAGCCGCCTTAGCCATCGATCGCTCAGGCCATCGCATCTCCGGTCCGAACATCTCGTACGGCGCCAACTACATTGCTGCAGATGGCAGCCCGGCCAAGATCGACGACGGTGTGAAGGCCTTTGGCTCCAAACTCGTGCAGTGGGTCGCCGACGGCAAGATGCTGAAGGAAACCTGGGTTGCGGCCGCAGGCTCAACCTATCGCGCCGCGGCGGATGACTTCATCAACGCTCAGATTCCTTTCTACTATTCCGGCAGCTGGCAGGTCGCCAACCTGTCGTCCAAGATCGGAGACGGCTTCGATTGGGTCGCCACGGGTTCGCCTTGCGGCACGGCGGGCTGCTCGGGCCTCAAAGGCGGCGCAGCACTCGTCGGAATCAAATACACCAAAAACCCGAACGACGTCGTCAAGGTGATCGAATATCTCGGCCGCGAGGACATCGTGAAGGAGTTCAGCGAACGCACGCTGTTCCTCCCGGCCCACAAGGGCGTAATCGACAAGGGCGGTCTGAAATGGGTCAGCGATGACAAGAATGTCGCGCCTGCGCTGGACGCCTTCGTCAAGGCCGCGGGCCAAACGCTGCCGGCGGCCGACGCGCTGCCGTCATGGAAGTGGGCCAACGCCTATTACGCCGCGCTGGTCACGCGCCTTTCACAGGTCATGGCCGGCGAAATGACGACCGACGACGCTTGGGCCAAGATGGACCAGGACATCGCCGACAAAGTTGCCCAGGCGAAATGAACGCCTCAGTCCTCTTTAGGGCAAAAGATCGGTGCGGCAGTTGTCGCGCCGGTCAGATGGCTTGCGGCGATCGTCGACGCGCCGCTGAAGCTGTGGCAACGCGTGACCGGCATAGGCGGCATGGCGGCGTTTTTCCTGGCTCCGAACATGCTGATCTTCGGCGTCTTCGTGCTGGCGCCTTTCATCATCAATTTCTTCTACTCGACGACCTCGGGCACGGCGTTCTTCTTGGCAGACCGCACCTATGTCGGCGAGGAGCAGTATGGACGGCTATTCGAGTGCGCCAGCTATCTGAATCCGTCGACTTGCCGCGAGGATCTGTTCTGGAAAGCGGTCCACAATACCGGCCTGTTTGTCGTGTTGCAGGTGACGCTGCTCATCGTGGTGTCGATGATCACGGCGCTGATCCTCAATCGCGAAATCGTCGGCCGGAGCTTCTGGCGCGCGGTGTTCTTCTTTCCGGTGCTGCTGTCGCCTGTCGTCGTCGGCCTGATCTGGCGCTGGATCCTGCAACGGCAGGGCCTGCTCAATTCCGTGCTCTTTCAGTTCGGCTTGCAGCCCACGGAATGGCTGACCGACCGGTTCTGGGCCTTCGCCGCCGGCATCACCGTGTCGGTCTGGGCGCATATGGGCTTCTTCACGCTGATCCTGTTGGCCGGATTGCAGGCGATCCCGCGCGATCTATATGAAGCCGCCGAGATGGACGGCACGAAACCCGGACGCGTGTTCTGGCGCATTACGCTGCCGCTCCTGATGCCGAACCTCCTAGTCGTCATCATCCTGGCACTTATCCGCGCCGTGCAGATTTTCGACGAGGTCTACGTGTTGACCGGCGGCGGCCCCGGTACGTCGACGCTCTTCCTGACCCAATACATTTACGAGGTGGGCTTCGCGTCGCTGCTGCGCAATCCGGGCCTGGCCGCCGCCGCCTCGATCCTGATGGGCGCGGTGCTCGTCGTGCTGACCCTGATCCAGTTGCAGATCGGCCAGCGTAGCGAAAAGAAGGGAGCGCGCGAATGAGCCGCGCGTCGCCTTCTTGACGCGCCGGCGCGGCGGCCGCGGCTGGCACTGGACCGATATCTTCATGTGGGTCTGGCTCATCGGCGGTCTCATTCTGATGTTCGGCCCGGCGCTCTGGCTGGTGTTGTCATCGTTCAAGACGCCGGCGCAGCTGGCTGAGTTTCCCCCGACCGTCCTGCCTTACACGACCGAACAGGCGACTGTGGAAGGGTATGACAAGCCGCTCAACCTCTTCTCCGCCAAGCTCCCGGACGGCACGACCAAGGTCATGGCAGAGGTCCGTCGCATCGGCACTGTCTCCCAACTCGTCGATCCAAAGGCGCCGGGTGAAATCGTTAAGGTCAACATCGCCGACCGTCAGCCACTGCGCGAGATCCACTTCGCGACCGAGAACTATACCGAGCCATTCGCGCATTTCGATTTTCTGCAATATCTGAAGAACTCGGTTTTCGTGACCGCCTTGGCGACGCTGATCACGTTGCTCACCAATTCGATGGCGGCGTTCGCCTTGTCGAAATATCAGTTTCGCGGGCGCAATCTCGTACTGCTGCTCATTGTCGGCACGCTGATGGTGCCGCTTTCGGTGCTTCTGGTCCCGCTCTACTCGGTCATCAGCACGGTCGGCCTGTTCAACTCGCTCTGGGGCGTCATATTGCCCACGGTTGCGACGCCGACGGGCGTGTTCCTGCTGCGCCAATACATGTTGACCATCCCAGACGAGCTGATCGACGCGGCGCGCATGGACAATGCTTCCGAATGGCAGATCTACTGGCGCATAATCCTGCCTCTTGCCGCGCCGGCGCTGGCGGTGCTCGCCATCTTCTCCGTGGTCTGGCGTTGGAACGATTTCCTTTGGCCGCTGGTCGTGCTGTCGCGCAAGGAGCTTTATACACTGCAGGTCGGGCTCAACACCTATGCGGGCGAGCTGAATGTGCAGTGGCACTTCATCCTCGCCATGACGGTCGTGACCATGATCCCGGTCGTGCTCGTCTTCATATTCCTGCAGCGCTACATAACCGCCGGCATCGCCGGAACCGGTTTGAAATAAGAGGCCGGCATGGGACGGATCACGCTCACGAACATCGATCGCGCCTACGGCAAATTGAAGATTCTGCACGACATCAACCTGGACATCCAGGACGGCGAGATGCTGGTGCTGGTCGGCCCGTCAGGCTGCGGCAAGTCCACGCTGTTACGCCTGCTGGCAGGGCTCGACCAGCCGACTTCCGGCAAGCTGGAGATCGACGGGCGCGATGTCACGCGGGTCTCGGCAGCGGATCGCGGACTGGCGATGGTGTTCCAATCCTACGCACTCTATCCGCATATGACGGTGCGCCAGAACCTGGCCTTCGGGCTGGAAAATCAACGCATGCCCAAGTCGGAGATCGAGGCGCGCATCGCCGAGGCGACGCGCATGCTGGAAATCGCGCAGTATCTTGATCGTCGTCCCGGACAATTGTCGGGCGGGCAGCGCCAGCGCGTGGCGATCGGCCGCGCGGTGGTGCGCAATCCCACCGCTTTCCTGCTCGATGAGCCATTGTCAAATCTTGACGCCGAATTGCGCATCAGCACGCGCGCGGAGATCTCGGCGCTGCACAAGCGGCTTGCGACCACGATGGTTTACGTGACCCACGACCAGGTCGAGGCGATGACACTGGCAGACCGTATCGTGGTGATGCGCGCCGGCCGAATCGAACAGGTCGGGCGGCCGCTTGAACTCTATAACGAACCCGCAAATCTCTTCGTCGCCGGGTTCATCGGTGCGCCGCGAATGAACCTGCTTGCGTGCAAGGTCAAGGCAGCCAACCCCGAGGCGGTGAGAATTGAGGGGCCGGGCAACCTCTCGGCCTCGATCCCCGCGAATGGCGGAGCCTTGAAACCGGGTGACGATGTCACGGTTGGAATCCGCCCACATGACATGACGATAGGTGTGGGTTCGGGCAGCGCGCTCGAAGCTCAGGTGACGCTCGTCGAGGCGCTGGGTCCGGAAACTGTTGCACATACGATGACCGGTGACGGCCAGAAGCTCATCGCGGTCTTGAAGGGCCAGCCACTGGGTGGCATGGGTGGATCAGTCAAATTGGGTTTTGACCCCGCCATTGCGCACATCTTTGATGCCTCCGGCCACCGTGTGCCTCAAGCCGGGAGCAGGTAAAGCTCGAAGAATGCCAGCATCGCCTTCCGCATTGCCGGCGTCTCTACATGTCCTGAATGTGGCTCCCGGTGCACGACGAGCCTGTCTTCGACGCCGGCCGCCCGGTATGCTGCGCGCGTTTGCAACAGAGCCCGATCGACTGCAATTGGCGGCGTAAGCGGATCCTGGTCTCCAATGCCTATAAACTGCGGGCGCGGAGCGATCTGGCCAGCGATTTCGCCGTTCGAGGCGACGTTCAACAGGCCGGGGATTGTCAGATAGATGCCGTGGAGATCATGCACGCCGGTTTCGATCAGGTAGCCGAAATCCGCGTAGCAACAGAGATGTGCGACGCAGGCGATGCGATGTTCGACCGCCGTCAACCAATAGCCCAATGTAGCGCCCATCGACAGGCCGAATACGCCGATCCGCGTTGCATCGATGTCGTCGCGAGCGGAAAGCCAAGCCAATGCCGAGGCCTGTTCACCGAGCATCTGACCGGCAAGAGTACTGCCACGCCAGAGCAACGCTTTTGTTCGGGTCAACTCATCTGGCTGGCGGCGTCCACCGAACGCCGGCATCTCGATCATCAGAGACGCAAAGCCGCGCTTTGCAAATTCAACGCCCAGAGGTCCGACCAAGGACGAACGACCGTCAAGTATCTCCCGTGCGCCGATGTCGTACCGCGCCCCATGAGCGTGGATATAGAGGATTGCGGGAAGCGGGCCGACGCCTTTGGGGCGCATGAAGTACCCGTTGACCAACTCGTCGTCTCCCGTGCGGAAGGCTAGACTTTCAAGCGACAAATCATTGATTGCCTCCAGATCCTTAGTCGTCAGGGTGAGCGGATGCCGGCCAATCTCGTAAAGCTCGGAAAGGCGACGTAGCATAAGACTTCTCCCTTGCGCTTCAGTGGGTGCATCCACGCTTTCGGGCCATGAACTCTAGGGAATAGTCGTCGTTCGTCGAACAGGACTTTGGTAGCACCTCAGTTTTTGCCTAAGTCTTCTCTCAATGCCGCCCGACCGTGCGGCTGCAAGATCCTGTGGTGACCGCTGCAGACGCCTCCCGCCTACAGTGGCTTCTCGGTCGCTAGCAGGCTTGTGATCGACCGCATCGGTCAGAAGCTGTCACTGCGCAACGTCAGCTTTGCGCCCGCGCTGGCGAGTAGTGGCCTGCGCGGTGCAGTTCCGCCCGAAACCCGATCAACGAGCTGGGAACGCGCGTCTGTTCAGGTCCGAATCCGCAATAGTCAAAATTTCCCGTGCACGTTCAACATGCTCCCGGCAGAAGCAAAATCACGTTTCATAGCTGCCCCCTCAGCCATCGCCAAGAATTGATTCTGGTCTCAATAAAAGATCATCCAAAAAAAAGAACGACGAGACTGCTCCCGAGGAGACCGAGGCATGACCACGTTCCTTCAATTGCATCTTAGGTGGGAAACAAACCGTAAACATCCAAACGGCATATTTTAGGACTGCGCCTGCTCACGGCGCAAACAGGGGTTCGATTCCCCTTGGGCGTACCAAAATTTCCGTTTAAATATCAGATAGTTAGCCGATTTAACCCTCTGTCCAATGGCGCGGGGGTTAAATATGGGGGTTAAGCGGAACCGCCATAAAAGCGCGGGCCACTCGCACCTCAGATTGATACGAGTGGCCCGTCTGCCGCCGTGCCTGTCTCCCCACGGCGAAGAAAGATAAATTCCAAACCCGGTGGAGCTGCGCACACCACCGGGCTTGAAATGGCCGTGGGACGCGTCCCGCGTCTACCGCCGCGCACGGCGGATAGCGCAGCGGACCGTCCGTGCCTCCGGCACTGCCGGCACCAGTCCCGCGTAGTCGACCTGCGCCCACGCGCACGCGCGTTTCCACCGCTGACCCTAAAAATTCCGAAATATGATCTCGACGGTCATCGGAACATTTCCCTGTATGCCCCAAGGAGAGGCGTCCGCCTCCTGAGGCCTAGAAACGCGCTGTACGGGGCTGCCAGGCGGCTTCTGGCCGCTTTCGGGCCGGTTCGACAAAACTGGCTGATTTTTGGCGATCGCCGCGGGCAACCATGTTGTCAATCAAACTCCTGAAAGGTCGGACTGCAGATCGTCTGGATGAATAATTAGACTGGCATTTCGGGCTAGCGGGGGGTGCCGCTCGCTACCTTATCCTGATCATTATTTCGATCGATCGATAGCCAACCACCCTGGCCGCGCTTGCGCGCAACATGGTAACCTGGCAGGTGAGCGGCGGGTGTCTCTGCGGTCGCGTCCGTTACGAAGCGGAGGTATTCCTCAAGAACGGCTATATCTGTCACTGTACGATATGTCAGAAGAGCACGGGTCAACCGGCCGAAATCACCGTCCTGATCAAAGCCGGGTCATTGAGATATCTTAAGGGTGAGCCAAAATACTTTGCATCGTCGAAAGCTGGAAAACGAGGATTCTGTGAGGAATGCGGCTCCAGACTTGTCTGGCAAGCCTCAGATCTGGAACAGGACTGGACGACAAATTTGTGCGTCGGCAGCTTGGACAACCCGTCGGAAGCAAGAGTGACCTGCCACATCTACGCGGATACCCAGTTGCCATGGTACACCGCCTGCGAGGATCTTCCAAAATTCACCGAGAACGACGAAGCCGCAATGCTGGAGTTCATTAAGTTGGATTGAGTTCGGTTAGAAATCGTAGCAACCCAACCTGACCTTATGTCGGCTCTGAGCGCAGGTGTGGGGGAGCAAATATTTGGCGTCGCGAAGCAAGGATTCGGACTTCATTGCAGTTGGGTGCAACGCCACATGATGGTCAACGGCAGCCGAATGCGAGGAACTTCGCCCCGACGGCGGTTTCGCATGCCCTGAGGCGAGCGGTAGGAAGGTGAGGACATCATGCCTAAGAATGCCAAACTTCCCACAGGCGACGTCCCTCTCATCAAGCTGGGTAGTTGTCAGTGCCGCTTCCCCGTCCGCGAAGACCCTTCCGTGACCGGCGGCTACCGCTTCTGTGCTGTGTCGACTGCGTCGGGCCGCGTCTACTGCGACCACCACCACGGCATTGTGACTGCCATCGCGCCTCGCCGGGCCCGGAAGGGGTTCCGCCTCGTTCAACGACGGGCCGCATAAAGGTCGGGTTTGCGTTCGCTGGAGCGCGCTTTGGTGACCCCGGAAATACGGGACGGTAGGGAACATTCCGATCGATGCATCAGCGTCCACCCCGTCGATAAACGCTGGGATCGATAAATTGGCCTGCCCATATGCCACGTTTGGCAATGCGTGCTTCGTGCTCGTCCGCAAGGTATCGTGGCGCTGAGTTCTCGACGATCGCCAATCCGTGTTTCACCAGATCGCGTCCGAGATCGATGCCGCCCACGAAGCAGATGCCGAGGTCGGTATCATAGCGGTCCTTGCCTTCGATGGTGCAGGATACGTCCCCTGAGGCGATGAGATGGCGAATGTGATCACGCGCGTACCTGCCGCAGGGCCATGGCTTGCCAGCAGCATCAAGACACGTCTGCGAACGTTCGGGCGCATCGATACGGAGCAGGTGAATTCGCTGTTTGCCATGCCACAGCGTGTCGCCGTCATCAGCAAACCAATACTCCCCTGCGGACAAGGTGCTACAGGTGAGCATGAAGCCGAGAGCGAGGGTCAATCTACACATGGCCCAGTGTCCACACTAGCGCTTCAATATCCACCTAAAAAGGGCGAAGTTCGATACCTGGATCGGCATCTTCGAGCTGGCCCGATTTGCCCGCAGACGCTTGGGGATGCGCTGGCGCAGGCCAGCTTCAGGGTCAAAAGCTGCCATTTGCCGGAGGTCCGCTCTGCGTAAAATAGGCGACATTCAATGCAGCGGCAGCGAAAGTCAGCTATGCGCCGCAATTCGGCCGTAAAGCCTGCTCTTGCGAGCTCCTGAAAGCGGACATTGCCCGAGACGACGCTGGACGCTGCGG
>CAWIWT010000015.1:0-45222 GCA_963839725.1 uncultured Alphaproteobacteria bacterium
ATTGAATGAGAAGCGCCGGCCGTCCCTGATCGCTTGCTCCCACTCTCCTGCATTTCCTGTCGGACAAGAATTGACATCAGTTTCGGTGCTCCATGTGACGCGCGCTCGTGCCGACGAGGCTCGAAGATGAGCCGGCTTCCCAATGCCCTCTCCTTATCGGTAGGGATCACATCGATCCTGGGAAGAGACTGATGCGTCTCACGCGCCTCTTCCGCTCCAGGTCGATGCCGACGCCGAGCGAACTGGCCACGGCGCCGATCATCTCACGAAATGTCAGTGTCTTTTCGCAGATGCCGGCGGTGAACACCAGTGTATCCAGGCCGCCTAGGGCAGCGGCCTGCGACCCGATCTCGCGTCCGATACGATAGATAAAGAGAGCGACGGCCTCGGCGGCGGCGCTATTGTCCGGCTGATGAACGTAGGCCATGTCACCGGATATGCCCTGAAACTCCGGAGCAGGCCCAATTGCTGGTAGAGGAAGCGTGACCAGGTCATCGCTGCAGCTTCCGGTCCCTGCAGCAGGTGGAGGATGATTCCGCGTCGCTGATAATAAATTCGTAAATAAGCGATACTCGATACCGCCGTGCGCCGTTTGATCTGAATCGAGCGAACACGGCAAGGCGAATCGACCGCAACATCAATTCTGATGGAGTTGCTTTCGGATAAGCATCAGGGTTGGATCGCCAGGATAGCTTTCCGCGACGAAGCCTTGCTCTCGCTCAAGTTCGATGGCCTGGTGATTTCGGCGCCTCATTCAATCCGCTCGAGAGTTTTCACCCCTTTCGCTTCGGCATATCGGCGATATGGCGAAGCAGCTCCCAACCCACGCCTCTGTGCTTGTAGTCGGCAGGATGGAGATCGCCACCCCTCCCTTCTCAGGACCTTGTCGCAGGCGAGCATGGCTGTCGCGATGATTAATCTTCCGTCCTCGGCAAAGGCAAGGAAGTTCTCCGTCTGCCGATGGTCGATTCGCCTCATTGCAACGAGGCGTTCGTGACTTACCTCCCTGACACCGCCCAAGAACCGAAAACGCAGATCTTCGGGGGTCGTGCCTGAAGACTCGCCAGTGCCGCTTCGCCTAGGACTAATCGGGCGTACGTGAAATGTCAGTCCTGTGCGCGTGGTGAGGTACCGGCTCCAATCATCAGTTTTCATATCCTGCTCCTTGATACATAGGTCATTTCAGGCGGTTGTGCGAGCGCGCGAAATCAGCCTTGTCATTCGGTCTCGATGATGACTTTGAGGGCATGTGTCTTTGCAGCGCTCGTAAACGTTTCGTAAGCATCCAGGATCTGGTCGAGCTTGAAGCGGTGGGTGATCAGCTTCGACGGATTCAGTTTGCTCAATTGGACGCGCTTCGGTAGCGGCGATCGGCATATCAGTACTTCCGTCGGGCCTCGATCATATCGTTCTTCTGCCAGCGGACCTTGCCGCGTTCGCCGCGTCGCTTTCCAAGCAAATCACCAGCCTGCCGCACGATCGAAGGCCGGTCTATTCGAGATCGGCCGAAGGCGACTGCTGGGCTACCTGGGTGACTGACAGTGGGCGGATTTCAAGCGACATCAGTTGCTCCTTGCCTCGGTTCATCCTCTCGACGGCAGGGCCTGCTGTCATTGATCTGAAATCGAACGCGTTGCAAGAGCGACCTGCGTCGGGCAAAAATCAGGACGCTGAACGCAGCCGGCTCTGGACGTCGAGGGTGAGGCGCCCCATGCTGGTCGTTGTGTTCAAGGAGACTGGGTCACGGAAACGAAGGACGGGAAGCTTCCTGGCGTTGAATGCCTCTATCATACGGGCCAGATCGGTCGGCGATCGCGTCAGACGATCGACTTTGTAGACGACGACCACATCGATCAGGTCGGAACGGATATCGGAGCGCAGCTTCTCGGAACGGATATCGGAGCGAGCTTCTGCAAACCTGGCCGCTCCATGGGCCGCCCCGAGTACCCAGATCCCGTCGCGGTAGCAGGAAGCGAGCCTCGTGCGCCACCGCAGTTCGGCGCGAAACCTCCCTTCTCAATGAAGCCATTTCGATCTCATTGGCGCTGATGCGGACGGCCGTAACCTGTTCCGCATCATTGGCCCGAATACCGTCGGGCTGATGATCCCCCGCTAAAGTGGAACCTTAGTTTCGCACACATGGCCGCTGGGCCGGGCAACATCGCGCTGCTGTCACAGTCCGGCGCGATCGCAACCTCATTGATCGATTGGGCGGCTGAGAACGATGTCGGCTTCTCGCACATTGTTTCGTTGCGGGACATGGCCGACGTCGATGTCGGCGACTGGTCTCGACCTGCTGGCCGGCGGTGCGAAGACCCGCGCTATCGTGATGTACCTCGAAAACATCCCAACCGCGCAAGTTTATGTCGGCGGCCCGCGCCGCCTCACGGATCAAACCTGTCATTGCGATCAAGTCGGGACTTCACGAGGCGGCAGCAAAGGCCGCAGCGACGCATACCGGCGCACTGTCCGGTGCTGACCGCGTCGTCGACGCCGCCCTTAGGCGTGCTGGTATCCTTCGCGTGTCGACGGACTGGCCGAGCTGTTCGACGCCGCCGAGATCACGGCACTTTTGCGCCCCTCGAAAGGGCGCGCGTCGGCATCGTGACCAATGGCGGTGGGGCAGGCGTTCTCGCCGTCGATCGGCTCGTCGACGGCAGGGCGAGCTTGCAGAACTTGCCTCCGAAACGATCAGGAGGCTGGACGCAGCGTTGCCTCCGACCTGGTCGCATGGCAACCCGGTGGACATCATCGGCGACGCCTCGGCGGCACGATACAGGGCCGCGGTTGAAGCAGTTGCGGCTGACCCGGCACCGACATTGTCCTCGTGCTAACTGCCCTACGGGACTCGCCTCGCCTGCCGAGGCGGCGAGTGCTGTCGCTGGGCTGACCTCGAAGGCAGGATTGCGGGCAAACCCGTCGTTGCTTGCTGGCTGGGTGAACACACACGGCGGCGCGCCCGTCACATCCTGCAGCGGCCGGGGTGGCGAGCTTCGAGACGCCGGCGGATGCGGCGACCGCTGTGGCCTACCTCGCAGACTGGTCGCGTGCCAGAAGGCGTCTGATGCGCGTGCCGTCGAGCCGCAGCGAGGACATCAGCGGCGATCGCGAGTCGGTGTAGCGATTTTTCGCAAGGCGGCAAAGGACGGACGCTGCATGCTCACTGAGCCTGAGGCTAAAGCGGCGCTGGCCGCCTAAGAAATCCTGTACCCGAGACGATGGTTGCGAAGACGCCGACGGAGGCCGGAGCAATGGCGGCGAAGCTGCTTGCGACGTCGCAGAAGGTCGTTGTGAAGCTGCTGTCCAAGGCGATTTCGCACAAGTCTGATATCGGCGGAGTGGTACTCGACATCGAGAGCGCCGACGCGGCCGCAGAGGCAGCCCGCGCCATAGAGAACCTGGTCCGCTCTGGCGCGCCAGATGCTGACATCGAAGGCTATGCGGTGCAGCCGATGGTGGTGCGAAAACACGCCCAGGAGTTGATCCTCGGAATGAGCCGCGATCCGATCTTCGGGCCGGCGATCCTGTTCGGCGCCGGCGGTGTTGCGGTCGAAGTTTTGGACGACACCGCGGTCGCACTGCCGCCGCTCGACGACATACTGGCCAACGACCTGATCGAGCGCACTCGCATCGGACGCCTGTTAGCCGGCTATCGAGATCGCAAACCGGCCGATCGAAGGCGATCTATCGGTGCTGAACGGTCTGTCACAGATGATCGTCGACTTCCCTTGCATCGTCTCTGTCGACATCAATCCGCTACTGGCAGACAGTGATGGCGTTATCGCGCTAGACGCACGCATCGAGATCGAGCCAGGCACTGTAGATCAGAAGGTCCCAACCCGCCTCGCGATCCGGCCCTATCCGGCTGACTGGGAAACGGAAATTCCGGCGGGCGGCGCGAAGTATAGCATCCGTCCGATCAAGCCGGCTGATATCGAGCTCTACCCGGATTTTCTCGACAAGGTTTCTCCCGGCGACATCAGGCTGCGCTTCCTGGCGCCGCGAAACAAGTTCGCCGACGATATGTTGAAGCGGCTAACCCAGCTCGATTACGACCGGGACATGGCGTTCGTCGCGCTAGAGGCAGAGGGTGGAGCGCTGGCCGGCGTCGGCAGGCTATGTTGCGATCCCGACCGCACGAGGGCCGAATACGCGCTCCTGGTGCGCACCGACCTACAGGGTCGCGGACTCGGCTGGAACCTGCTCCAGGCAGATTGTCGATTACGCAAAGGCGGAAGCGATCGGCTCTATCGAAGGCATCGTGGTCAGTGAGAACAGGAAATGTTGCGGATGTGTCGTGAGTTCGGCTTCCAGGCTGACGCGCCATCCGAATCAGCCAGGTCTGTCAATCGTCACGCTCGAACTGAATAACCAATTGCCTGCGGTTGCACCGCGGGTTCGTCAAGCAACCTTGGTATATCTGCGACGATCTCCGCCGGGCTCCGGTCTGCGTCGATGCGGTGCCAGGTGATACCGTCTAGTTGCCTTTGAGCTGGCCGACAGGACGTCGACGGTTGCGTCCGAAAGGCCGTCCCTGCGCGCGTCGACCCGGTCCCAGAGCACGGCCGGATCGGCCTCCAGCCAGATGCCGGTGAAACGGCACGCGCGACGTCGTGCGCCACTTTCTCGATAAGCTCCCGATCTCGTGGCCGGTCGAAAACCGCATCGGCAACGACCGATGCGCCTTCGGCCAGGATCAGCCCAGCGCGCCAGGCCATCTCGCGATAGACCTTGTCGAGACCTCCGGACGGTAGGCCTTTTCAGGGAGCCGGGTCTGCGGCGCCACGCCGTGCATGGCCTTGCGGATGCGGTCGCTCTCGACGATACGGGCGCCGGGAGGAGCGCCGACATGCGCGGCCAGCGCCTCGGCGACGGTCGTCTTGCCTGATCCGCTCAGCCCGCCGATGGCAACCAGGCCGGCGGGCCGACCGAGCAGCGCCCGGGCGAGGTCGAAATAGGATCGCGCCTCGGCGACCAGCTTGTCGGATCGGCGCCGCCGCCTGCCTCGACCTGGGCGCGGTCACATGCGCCCGCACGGCGGCGCGAACGGCCATGAAGAACGGCAGCAGCACGAAGCCGTCCTCGTCGTCGGACTCGTCAAGATAGCGGTTCATCACCAGGTTGGCGAAGTCGGGAAACCGCGATGCCACAGATCCATCAGCAGGAAGGCGAGGTCGTAGAGCACGTCGATGGTGGCGATGCGGTCGTTGAACTCGATGCAGTCGAACAGGCGCGGCTCGCCGTCCAGCAGGCAGATGTTGCGCAGGTGCAGGTCGCCATGGCAGCGGCGCACCTTGCCTGCTGCCTCGCGGCGGTCGAGCAGGTCCGCATGCCGGGTCAGAGCCGCGCGGAATGCAGCGTTGAACGGCGCGAGCTCGGTGTCGGCGAAGACAGGCTGCCATCGCAAAGCCGGCCTCGTTGATGTCGAGCACGGCCGGCGATATTGTCGCGTCCCGCTCGAATGGCCACCGGCGCCGAGCGGTGGAAACGCACGATCATTCGCGCGGTCTGGGTCATCAGGGCGGGCGTCAATCCGCCGGCCTCGCCATCCGGTCGAGGAGGGAGACTGGTCGAAGCGATGCATCTCGATCACCGCGTCGACCAGCTCGCCGTCGCCGTCGAATGCGAGCCCGCCGTCCGGCTCCGCGCGTGATACGCCGGACACCGAGATAGAGGCCCGGCGCGGTGGCCGAGTTGAGCTCGACCTCCTTGCGGCAGGCCGCGAGCCGCAGCTCCGGCGTCGAAAAATCGACATAGGGGAAGCTCACCGCGCGCTTCATCTTGAAGGCGCGGCCGACAAAGATGCGAGAGGTGGGTCTCAATCATTTCCACGGGCTCGGCGATGCTATCAGTGGACGGATCCAAAAGAAGGGCGGTGGCAGCATGCTGAATCGTAGGCGATCCATCTGTCGGCTCCAGAATGTTTCCTTTTGGTCGACGCGCCGCCGCGAATTCATAGGTCGCGATTTTTGCTAATCCGAGGATAACATACCGGAGGGCACTTTCTGTCGCCTTGATACAGGTCAAGCGTGGTTGGCGCGCCAGATATGCTGCCAAAAAGGGAATTTGACGCAGCGCAAGGCGCCTTCCCCCGTGCAGCCTAGCTTGCCGCAGTGAAGCGAAGCTGGTTGCAAGCGAAAGGGAGCGACTGCGGACTCTCTAATGACAGCTCCTGGTTCCGACCATGGATAGTCATCTCCCGCCCCATTCTGAAATCTTGGACAAGCCGATTGTTCATCGATTGCGCCGCGTCGCGCTGTTCAAGAAATTAGGGCCTGGACTGATCACCGGGGCCGCGGACGACGACCCTAGCGGGATAGCCACCTATTCGCAGGCCGGCGGCAGTTCGGGGTCGACATGCTTTGGACCATGTTGCTCCTCTATCCGCTGATGTCCACGATGCAGTTGATTAGCGCCCGGATCGGGCGGGTCACCGGGCAAGGACTTGCGGCCAATATGCGCCAAATCTTCCGGCTTGGGCCGTGTCAAGCCTCTTGTCGCTGCTGTTCATCGCCAATACCATCAACATTGGCGCCGACCTCGCTGCAATGGGTGCGGCGGCGGAACTGGTACTGGGATCGGGGCGCCACGGTTTCACGCTGCTGTTTGCCGTGATCACCCTCCCCTCCAGGTGTTGGTGCCGTATCACCGCTACGTGCATTATCTTAAATGGCTCACTCTCGTGCTCTTCGCATATGTCTGCGTCGTCCTGAGCGTCGAGATCAACTGGAGAGAGGTGGCCTTGCGGATAGTGACGCCGCAGTTCCCCTTCACAGGAGCGGCGGCGACCACGGTTGTGGGGCCGAGCAGCACTTCGGGAATAAGACAGATTTCCGACATTCGCCCTTGATTGTGTGGATTTCCGCTACTGTGAAGGGTTTCGGAAGCCGACCTGTCTGAGCGATGGCCGCGGCACCAGGGTCGGCGTCCAAAAGCCTCCAGGGGAGGAACCCGCGGGGTGGAGATCGCGGTTTTGAGTCTATGGGGATTTGAGCTTTCGTCGATGGCCGACTGGGCCGTGGTGACCCGTCTGGTCGATGCGAGTGATCGCGTTGACGGGCAGGCGAGGCGCGCCAGGACCACCAACATTGCGGTGTGGCCGTGCGGGCGGATGATCTCAACGCGGCAGACGGTGTGAACCTTGTGACCGGGCGCAAGGGCGCGCTGACATCCGGCCGCCGACGGAAAGGTTCTTCGGCGGGATTGCGGTGTGGTGATGAGCCGTTCGCGGTCATGACGCGCCAGTCCTGTTTGCGAAGCCGGCCGATGGCGGCGCGCGGGCGGCGTTGCCGCGCTCGAAGATCTCGATGATGATCATGCGACCGCCACAGCATGGGCATGGCGGCTGCCGATCGGCCGGCGCGTGGGCATCCACATTGCCGGTTCCGCTGCATCCGGCCCTCGGTGCAGCGAGGAGTTCGCGGGCGCGCGCGATGTTGGCGATGCGGCCGGCGCTGGCGAGCAGGCCATAGTGGCGGATGCGGTGGAAACCCTTGGGCAGCACGTGGAGCAGGAAGCGGCGGATGAACTCGCCCACTTCCATGCGTCATGGTCCGGTACCGCTCGCTGCCGCTGCGACGGTAGTCCTTGTAGCGGAACGTCACGCCGGCCTTCAGCAGCCGAACGCTCGCGCGGTTCACGTCCTGGTATTCGTCGACCAAGATATGATCGTACAGGCCCTGGAGCTGGGCGGCGATCTCCGGGCGGGTCTCGAGCAGCTCGACAGGCAGGGCAACCAGATCGCCGAAGTCCACGGCATCGCGATCCCTTTTCAGGTCCTCGTAGAGTTCGTAGATGCGGGCGTTCTCGGATAGCCTTTTCGGCAACTGTATCTGTCTGGCCCACGGCGGCTGGGGCTGCCTTCATTTCATTGGCCAGATCGGCATAGCTTGTCGGCCCGACAACTTCATCCTTTGCTCGCGAGATCGCCGCCAGAATGTCGCCTATCATTTGGGTCGGATCGTACAGATCGACGTAGCGCTGGAGCGAAAGCTTCGGGAATTCGGCCTGAGCAGTTCGACGGCTTCGACGCGATCCATCATCCTGGGATTGTCGGAGAGTCCGAACTCCATATTGAACCGGCGAATCAGGTCCAGTCCGAAGGCGTGAAAGGTTCCCATCCACATTGCCGCTACCTTGTCGGGCCGCTTCCAGGCGACGCGCTCGGACATCTCGCCCGCCGCCTTGTTCGAGTAGGTAAGGACAAGGATTCGGCGCGGGTCCACGCCCTCGTCGAGCAACTGGACCACCCGTTCTGTAAGCGTCTGCGTCTTTCCCGTTCCCGGACCGGCTTCGAGCAGGTAGGCGTTCCCGCGATGCTTCGCTGCGGTGGCCTGTTTGTTATTCAGGCAGGTTTCACTGCGAACGATCTCTTGCGGTTCGACTACTGGCAGCAGAAGCACATCGACAAGCTGCTGAGCAATTACGTCGAAGGGAGCTTTCATGCGATCCGCGATCTCTGAAGCGGAGAGGCATCTCGAGGTGCATCTTTCGCATCAGAGGCCGCGGCAGCAGCAGCTCTCTCGCAAATAGGTCCATCTGGACCTCGCGTCTTTGTCGGCGACCGTAATCGATGACACGGTCTAGACCCACCGGGGACGGTTCCTGGCGGCCCTCGTCGGCTCGACTTCCTGGACAGCCGCGACCGTCTTGTCGCCCAGTACCGCATGGCCGATTTCGTGAGCAACGAGGAGGCGCACCGTCGAAAGCAGACCCCCTGTCCTCGTGGACGATGAGGTCGTCTTCCGGGATGAAGGTAGCGCGGCCGTTGCTCAGGCTTGCTGAACCCGGAGCTGCATGCTCCACGCCCAGCCCTCGCTCTTCTGCCACTCCCTTTGCGAATGCATACGGATCGGTGGGGTCAAATCCTTTCGAGACCGCGACGCCGTGCAGGTCGGCAGCCGTCCTTCGAGCGATCTCGACTAAATCCATAGTTACCCTCCGTTAGACAAAAGCCTCGATCGATCGGCCTCAGATACTCCAGCATCGATAAGGATCTGCTCGAAGGTGACTTGTCCTCCTGCGGACGGCTTCCGTCCGCCTTGAATTGTCTTCCTCCAAAACCTCCGAGCGGCTTGCTCATCGCCGAGATCACGTAAGCCACGGGCACTTCTAGTTGGCCAAATAAATTCAGAATAGGGTTCGGAACGCTTGATGCGATCGCCTTGTGCTCCTGAAACAAGACTACCGAGCCTGACTCGGAACGCCGAGAGCATTCGCGACTGTCTTTGCTTTTTCGCCCGTAGCTCGCCAGCGGATCGGAAGCTGGGACATCGGTAGTCTCGATCGCCGAGAACGCTATCCAGGCCGCATCAATTCTCGACATGGTCGATCGCGGAGAGGTCGCTCTGGTCCGTCGACGTCTTCGTTGGCCGCGAGTATGGAGAAGTCGATCAGCTGAAGAGCGAATTGAGGGTACTCACGAACGTACCGGGCTAGCACCTCAGACCCGTGATCATCTTCCATCATGAATTCATCGAGTACACCCTGAAGGCCTAGGGACGGATGGTTGGCTGTCATTGATCATCCCCTTGATTGAACAGAGCCATAAGCGTTTTCAACGCTCGCTCCTTATAGTTGCGGACAGAGCGATCTGAGCAGTTCAACGCCTTCGCTATGGTCATGACATCAGGATCGCTCGACTCCATAGGCCACCCGAGAAGAAGCAGATGCATTGTCCTGCTTTCATTTGATGGTAAGGCTTGAATTGCCACATTCAGACGACGGCGGAAAATTGGATCGGAAGAAATTTCGCCGGCAAGCCGATCGACCACGGAATTGCAAGTACTCTGTTCGATGGCGTTGTCGGCTTCGTCGAGGCTGACATTGCGGTTCTCGTCTCGCCAAGCCTGCTCTTGGGCATCCTGGCGCAGCCTCTTCAAAGCCATCCCGAATCTTGCTTCGAAGAAATCCATCTGGGCACCGGGGGACTTGCGATCTTCGGAAATGATTTCGCAGAAACGATCTATCACCTTCTCGCGGATGCGCTCACGGGTCAGCGACGTTGTGTTTCCAGGTCCGTCCGAAAGGGGAACGGCGCGAGAAACCCGTTCGAGCAGTGTCTTATACAGCCGCTCGAACCAAAATTCCGAGTTGTCGCGACGAGACGCACGCACGAAGTGTACGAGGCATTCGGAGGGAACGTACAAAGGATTCGAGCGGTCACGTATCTGCGAGCGCGCCAGCAATTCGTCGCGCGAAAGCCTGTCTAGTTCTTGCAACAAGTTTTCTCTATGTGAAAGGGGCGCGCGTACAGCGTCCCGTCCTTCTTGCGCTTCGTGAGCGGAGCGATCAATTTGCCCTCCCTTAGCGGCCAGCCTTTCTTGCAAGACGCCAATCGGCGAGACGGATTGCATCCGGAATCAAAAACAACGGAGTTGGGAAAGGAAGTGCCGATTATTATCCCAGTGTCGTTTGACAGACTCCGCGCGACACGGGCAACACGTTTTATCGCGTGTCCTATGATCACTCTGGAGTGCCGCGCATGAAACGCTGTAGTAATCTCTCGGTGTATTCGATTCTTTCCAGAACCAGTTCGCGATATTTATGGTTGGGCTCGTCGGTCAGAAGTTTCCGCAGTCCAAGAAGGTCGGCAACGCATTCATTCCTTTCTTTCAAGTAAAGCTCGCGCTTCTTGTTCATGTAGAAATCATAACGGACCTTCTCTTCTTTAGTGGCCGGGCCGATGATCGTAACGCTGCCGGTTTCCATGTCGAGGACGACATGATCGGGATGAGGCAGAGGCTCTTCACCGGTTATGCCAAGCCGCTTACGCCGGGCGAGTTCTTGCTCCCATTCTCAGCTT
This sequence comes from uncultured Alphaproteobacteria bacterium, assembly GCA_963839725.1. GTDB lineage: Bacteria > Pseudomonadota > Alphaproteobacteria > Rhizobiales > Rhizobiaceae > Kumtagia. Next base: position 10,805 of record CAWIWT010000015.1, read on the forward strand.
GTATGCGACTGCGACTTCCAGAAACTGGTCGTGCGCGCGCTTGTTTTCGCGTTCGGTAGCGGAGAGAAGTTCGGTGAACAGGCGCTGTGCTCGCTGGTTGCCTTTGGCAGCGTTGACCGCGAGCGAACGGATCACAGCTTGTGCCATTGGCACGCTGGTTTGGCCGCCGCCGTCGTTGACCTTGATGGTGCGGTAGGCCTCTTCCAAGATAATTGCCTTCATGCGTTCTTCGTTGAGCGCGGGCTGTTTCGGCTTCTTGGAACGGCCTTTAGGGCGGCCGTGTGGATTGCCCGATGTACCTTTCTGGAATCGAGTGTCCATCGGCGGTTTCCCGTAGCCGACGCCATACGTCGAACTGTTCGGGCGATTGGCCAGTGAACTGCGTCGCTTCTTATCATCGTCAGAATTCATTCGGCAGCCTCGAGCACTCGGGAATGCCGGAGGGTGTCGACACCACAAGCCACCAGTTCTGCATCGTCCTTCGCGTAGGCCTCCCACCTGCGGATAATGCGGTCGCAGTATGTCGGGTCGAGTTCACACAGGTATGCCCGACGTCCGGTTTTATGCGCGGCAATCATCGTGGACCCGGAACCACCAAACAGGTCGAGCACGATGTCGCCCCGGGCCGAAACATCTTTGATAGCGTCGGCAATCATTTGAACCGGCTTCACCGTCGGGTGCATCGACAGCTCATCCATACGTCCCGATTTCAGCGTGTTCACGCCGCGGTACTGCCAGACATTGGTGCGGTAGCGACCGTGCTGACCAAGCTCGAATGAGTTGACGTGCGCCGCCGTACCATTCTTGAAAGCGAAGATCAGCTCATGGCGGGAGCGGTAGAAGGTTCCCATGCCGCCGTTGTCTTTCGCCCACACGATAAGATTCTTGAGCTCAGAATAGATGCCTTCGCTTGCGGCAAGCATCTCAGGCATGTGCCGCCAGTCCATACAGACGAAGTGAATGGAGCCGTCGACGCTTGAGCGCACCAGGTTTGCGAAGCTACTGCGCAGAAAGGCGGTGAACTCGGCGAACGACATCTCGCCTGACGCCATAGCGAACTCGGGGTGCTTCACGGCCCCCGAGTTGCCGACATGGCCATCGATAGGGACATTGTAGGGCGGATCAGTAAAGACCATCCGCGCCAAATCACCAGTCATCAGAAATCTACAACACCATTCTCAAGCGCCGAGCCGCAGACAAGGCGGTGAGGTCCGAGCTGCCAAACGTCGCCAACTTTGCAACGTGGGGCACCATCTTCAATAGCTGGCACGATGTCGTCGTCGGGATCGCCGGGCTCTTCCGGAATCAGCCCCTCAACCAGGCTGTCAATCTCGGAAATCGAAAAGCCGGTAATCTCGACGTCGAAGTCGGTCTCCAGCAAACCACGCAGCTCCTCGGCTAAGATTTCATCGTCCCAGCCTGCGTTGAGCGCAAGCTTGTTGTCGGCGAGGACATAAGCTCGCTTTTGCTCTGGAGACATATGTTCCAGCCGAACGCACGGAACCTCGACCATGCCAAGGAGTTTGGCGGCCTCCACCCTGCCGTGACCGGCGAGTATATTGCCGGCGCTGTCGATGAGAACTGGATTGGTAAAGCCAAAGCTGCGAATCGACTCCGCGATCTGCTTCACTTGCTTGCGCGAATGCGTGCGGGCATTCCTCGCCCAAGGCCGCAACGACGCAATGGATATGATCTCTATCTTAAGGTCCATCCTGCCAACACCTTTCACAACTCATTACGCATTTCCCAAAATCGTAATATCAGAAAAACGAGGGAGTGCAAGTTCTGGAACAATTCCGTGAGATGACGTTGACGAATCTTTGATCAGGATATATCCCAAGCACGCACACAGGAGCACAGGATGAGATTTGCCGAGCGCATCGCCGAGCTTAGGCGCAACTGCGGCGAGTCGTTGCAAGAGGTCGCCGATAAAGTCGGCGTCACGAAAACACATATTTGGCAGCTGGAGCGGGGCCGCACAAATAATCCGTCTTTATCCGTGATACAGGGCTTGGCGGATCACTTTGGAGTTTCAATTGCGTCTTTGGTCGATGAGGACGTCGACGCTGATGATGCCGACCAGCAGTTGGCAAAAATGTTTCGTCTCGCGGCAGATCTGGATCCTGAAGACAGAAGCACTATCGACGATATGATACAGTCCTTCCTTCGTCGAAAAAAAGAACGTGCCGCAAATCGTTCTTGACCGCATGGCCGTCGACGACGTTGCTACGAACCCTGAGAGGATCGTGGCGGAGATCCATCGCCAGCTTGGTGACATTCCACCACCAATTCCGATTTTCGAGATCGCAAAGGCGCTGGACACAGAGATCTGGGAGACAGAGCTCGAAAACTTTGAGGGGATATTGGTTACTGACTTGGTCCGTGATTTTGGCATCATCTGCATTAACAGCAAGTCACTTCCCGAACGCAGACGCTTTTCAGTCGGACATGAGCTTGGCCACTTTCTATGTCGGTGGCATGTGCAAACTCAAGACGGCACGTTTCAGTGCAGCCGTCGAGACATGAGTGTTCCCACGGGCGACCCGGTTCACATTCGCCAAGAAAATGAAGCCAATTTGTTCGCCATCAAGCTGCTGGCGCCGAGAAGGTTCTTTTCACCTTATGTAGTGCGAAATCCCAATCTCGAGCATGTGCTTGCGTTGTATTTTAATTTAAACATCAGCAAAACCGCTGCCGCTCGTCGCTACGTCAGTCTGCATAAGCAGTGCGTCGCTGCGATATTCGTCAAAGACGGCAAATACCAGTACAGCGAGCGCGGGTTCGGGTTTCCTTTCATTAGACTTGATAGGGGGCAACCGTTGCCCAGCCTACCAAAGGTTGGGCGTGATAGTTCGACCTCCAAAATGGTTGAGGTGAATGCTGAGGACTGGCTCGGCCAGCAAAGGTCACACGAGCTCTCGGTTCAGACCCTGGAGCAAGCCGAAGGACATGCAATCGTCTTGCTTCACCTTTCAACGGACCGCGGCTGAACTACTAGACGCACTCGAGAGAGATCGAACGCGGCAGCCTCCTCACCCGGCTTTGATGCCTGATCCGCACGCGGCCTGCACCTGATAGCTTCTTTTGATTTCCCTGTTCGCTCGGGCAGGGAATTTAAGCGTAACCCGTTGCACTGGCGAGGCAATTTGGCGTGTAGGTTGCTTAGGTCCGCGAAAAATGAAGGCAAAATCCCTGTTCTTTCCCTGTTTTTGCGCGAAGGCGACCCAGAGACGGGTTCGCTCGTGACTGTTTCCTCCGCCAGAAGTCCTTGAAATACTTATAAATTTATGGCTGGCCTCTTGCGGGCCAGTTTGCTTATTCGAACCTCTCAAAGCGGAACGAAGCGTGATCTTGCACCTTTTTGCGACGCCAATCGGCACAATATCGGCACAATCGGCACGGACGCTGTTCACCGGTTGTTCTTCCCTACATAAAAAAATAGATGTGGCGGGATGCACCGAGAAACCGTCGTTTAATCGCCGGGCGGATGCTCAGGAAGGGCGTCCACGGATCGGACGGGGGGGGTTTATGGCCCGGCGGCAAACGCCGCTCAGCGAGGCTCCGCGGCCCCAAGAAGCTATTTTCCGGGTATACACAAAGGACGTCGTGGGGCGTGGAAACCGTCGCTTTCGCCGGCAGAAAGGATCGCGGAGAGGGTGATCGAACGCCGTTTCAAATTCGCCTGGTCACGCACCTGGCCGGACCGGGAGCAGGATTTTGTTGCAGCCGATGGCGAACGCCAGATCGGTCGTGTCTACAGGCTTGCCGGTGTTGATGAACGCTGGAAGTGGAACATGACCACCTCGATCGGCAACCAGTTCGGTTCAACAGCAGGCATTGCGGGCACACGCGATCAGGCCTGCGATGCGGTCGAACGCAAATACGAAGCGATGAAGGCCGCTACTCGCGGTCGAGAATGAGCTTGGCTGCCGGCCCTTTGGCGCCTTGGTGAAGCCATGCCCGGCCTTGCCCTTGGCGACAAGCTCCATCTCTGACGAGTGAGCCATGACGGTTGTGCGCTGTCCGGTCGCTGCGATCTGATCGTGACCGTGCCTGGTCCGCCCGCTTCGAGCAGTCGCACCATGCCACGTAGCGCGACCTTATCGAATCGTTTCTTCGTCGCCATGAAAGTTCCTCCTGTGGGACGCCGCCTTTCACGGGACGGCGCCCTCTCACGGCGCAAACAGGGGTTCGATTCCCCTTGGGCGTACCAATTAAATCAATTAGTTAGCTTCGCACGACAATCTCAGGTCCCGATAAGAGACCCGAAAAGCACGGCTTAAATCCTCATCAGACAAAAGCCGAGCTTGTCGAGCATCCACCCAGCTCTCCGACCTCATTCTTCGTAATGATGGGTCAGGTGTTCGAAGTCACCTAAGCGGCACCAAGGTTAGGCTTCGAAGATTTCGTCCGTGGACATCCCCCCGCGGAGCGCCTCCAGAGCGGCTTTCAGGACGGGAATGTTCGTTCTCCGCACCGGTCCCTAACCCCCAAAATGCAAGCGAACAAGCCGAACAAGCCGAACTACGTTTTCAAAGCTCAATTAGGTCTGCTGAGGTTTCATGCGGTTTGCCTAACCTTCGTTGTTCATCACGACCTTCACCCTGAAGAGTGCCGCCCCTGCTGGGAGCATCGGTCATTGCAGCAAAATCGTCAGCGGTTCTCTGTATCGGGGCGTTTCATGCGAGGCTTATTTCGTCGCCATCGCGGCTCGGGCCGCTCTTGCAGACGCCACGCGAGCCGCCTCGGCCTCCTCGCCTTCGGCCAGAGCCCTCACGAATGCCGCCCCCGCACTCGTGATCCTCGCGAGGATTTCGGGGGCGCGTTTCTCGTCCCCGAAGATGGAGACCGGCTCAGCCGCGACCGTTGCCCTTGTCATGAGCCTCCTCAGTCACAGTCGTTGAGATCGATCTCGACGGGATGAATGGTCCGTTGCCGCTGGACATGCTGTCGTCGCGGCTGCTGTCGATGTCGGCGCGGGTCGTGTTGGCCTCGCGTTCACCCTGGAGGTCAGCCCGCCATTGCTCAAGGCGCGCGTCGGCTTCGGCGTCGCCGTCGTCATGCGGTTCGTGCACATCGCGTTCGACAACGACGGGTTCGTCGTGATGCCCATTGCCATTGCCGTCGCCGTTGCCGTTGGAGGCACCAAGCAGCAGGGCGGTCTGCTGCCGCCGCCACTCTTCCACTGAGAGTTCGACCACCCGCGGCACGTCGGGCACGCGGCTCGCCATCCGGACTGTGGTTTCTGTCACGACCTTCTCCAAACCGAACAGCCGGTTCTGGGCCACGACTGCCGCAACCGAGGCGGAATGGGCTCCATCCTTGGTGGCCGCACGCCTTATTTCCTCGAGTTTTGCGAACTGGTCTTCGGCTGTAACAACATCTCGATGATCTTTTCGGCGGCTTTTGCATGCAATTCCGTCAGTCGGGCCCTGATCTTAGCGTTTGTGGCCGGACACACCCGGACAAACCCGGATATGCCCCGGCACAAATTAACGCCCTGTTTACCACAGTTCATACCAACGCTTTCCATGACCAGCACGGTGACGCAATCCTGATACTGATTTGATCAGCTTGCTGCATCCTTAGAAATGTTGCGCAAAGCTGCCATGGAGCTGACCAGTCGTTTGAGAGGTGTTCGGTGATCGATCATAACCGAACAGTTCTTTGGAGGTAGCGGCGGTGCCAACATCAATAGGCTTGGCAGCCCATTTGGCGGTCGCTCATCTGAAGCGTCACGGCATAGATCCCGCTCCCCTGCTTGCATCGTCTAGCCTGTCGCAGGTTGCCGTCGCGAAGCGCGAGCGTCTCAAGGTCAAGTCGGTGATCGACTTTCTCGAACGGGTCTCCCGCGCTGTCGAGGACGACTGGCTCGGGCTTACCCTGGCAACGGATTTCGACCTGCGCGAAATCGGCATGCTTTACTACGTCGCCGCGTCCTCTCAGCGATTTGGCGACGCACTTACGCGCCTGGAACGGTACGTGCGCATAGCCGACGAAGCTTTGGTAGTGCGGAAAACTCCAGGATCGGGTTGCCGCGTTGGGCTTTCTTATGTTGGGGTGTCCCGACACGTGGACCGACACTTGATGGAGTCCTTTGCAGTCACCCTCCTGCGGCTCTGTCGCCAGCTTGTCGGGAGGAAAATCGTGCCCCTCGCGGCGAGCTTCGTGCACCATCGTTCCGACGGTCGAAACATGCAGCGCATCCTCGGCTGTGACGTCAGCTTCGATGCTTCTGAGGACGCCATAAGCTTCGACGCGGAAGTGATGGACCGGCCTCTGGTCGGCTATGACCCTTATCTTAACGAGCTGATGGTGAAGGACTGCGAGGATGCCATTGCGGTTCGCGCATCCAACGTAAATCCGTTTCGTACATTGGTCGAGAACACGATCATGCCGCTTCTGCCGCACGGTGAAGCACGGTTGGGGACGGTCGCTCACCAGCTTGGCCTCAGCGAAAGGACGTTTGCGCGCCGGTTGGCAGGCGAAGGCTTGAGCTTCGGAGAAATCCTCGATCAATTGCGCCACGATCTCGCCGTGCGCTATCTCACCGAAAACCTTCAAGCCTCGCAGATCGCGTGGCGGCTCGGCTTTCAGCAGCCAAGCGCTTTCAGCCATGCATGCCGGCGCTGGACCGGCATGAGCCCTTTGGAATTCCGCCGCGCATCTCACCTGACAAACGCCTCACAGACTGCGACAAAGCCCGGGCGCGCCGGTGCCATGCCCGCCTACTAGATCACCAGGAAATCCGCGTAGGTGAGCGCGAGGTTCGCGCTCAGCGTGGCAATATGCGTGGAACCGCCGGCAGCACTGCCGTTGCAATCGTAGAACAGCTTGCCGGTGTCGGTCTCGTAGATGACGTGGTCGCCGCCGTCGTGGGCGCGGCCTGAGGTGCTTTTCCAGAACTCACCGGATGACATCGCGCTGCCAAGGGCGGACATCACCGCGTTGTCGAGCCGGATCGTGTCGTTCGCGACGTTGAAGTCGGTGATGGTGTCGACGTTCGATGTGGCGCTGATCGCCGCGTTGAAGACGAAGCTGTCGTTGCCAGTACTACCCGTCAGTTTGTCGTTGCCGGCTCCACCGTACAAATAGTCGTTGCCGCTGCCGCCATTGATCGAGTCGTTGCCGGTACCGCCGTTCAGTTTGTCGTTGCCGGTCATGCCGCTGAGATAGTCGTTGCCCGCTTCGCCGTAGACAGTGTCGTTGCCGGCGTAACCGTAGACCTTGTCGTTGCCATTGAAGCCGTCGAGGACGTCGGCATAGTCGCTGCCATAGATGGTGTCGGCGCCGGCAAGAGCTGTCTTGATGACGTTGAGATCATCCGGCTGTCGAGGACGTCAGTGCGAGCATCCAGGACCGAGCTTGCCGGAACGTTGATGTCGGACTACACCGACAAGAACTTCGGATGACCAGTAGTCGTGCAGCGTCATAGTCGGTCACTGTGCCTGCGCCGGTCGGGTCCCAGTAATAATCATAAGTGAAGCCGTAGCCCTAGACACGTCGTCAGTACCGTTGTAGTGGCTGGCGGCGAACCAGTCTGACGTATCCGTAGTAGTCGTCAGCCGTAGTAGCAGGTTGCTGAAATTGAATCCTGTCAGCATGTTCATGGGTACATATGCGTCGACGGTTGCCAAGATGGTCTCCTATCAATTTGAGTTTTGGGATTTACCGGCGCCAATAGCGCACGGGTGGTTATTTATCTTGCGGCGTCACGCCAAACATTTGCGAATGGCTGCCAATGAGTGTTGGGTTCCATGCTCGCGGGCTGTTTCTGTCAACCCACCGAAGGCATTACGGACCCGATCCGGTTTGCGCATCGCTATTCCCTGAACGCGCGGCTCATCTGGTCCGACAGCGGCTTCATCACATAGGACAGCACGTTGCGCTCGCCGGTCTGGATGTGGACTTCGGCCGGCATGCCGGGCTGCAGGCGCTTGGCGTCCTTGAGGCAGGCCTCCCGGTCGTCGAGGGTGGTCCTGGCGACGAAGTAGGAGACCTGCCGCTGCGGGTCCTTGATGAGGTCGGCCGAGACCCGCTGCACGGTGCCCTTGCACTCAGGCGTCGTGGCGGCGTCGAAGGCCGGGAAGCGGATGGAAACCGGCTGCCCCGGCTTGACGTCGTCGATGCTGGCGGGCGCGACCATGGCGTCGATGACCAGCCTGTCCTGCTCGGGCACGATCAGCATCAGCGTCTCGCCGGGCGCGATGACGCCGCCGACGGTATGGACGGCAAGCTCCTGCACGAAGCCCGACTGCGGCGCGCGGATTTCGGTGCGGGCGAGCTGGTCCTCGGCGACCACCTTGCGCTCGATCAGCTCGACCTCCTTGCCGTCGAGCTCGCGCAGTTCCTCGTTGACTTCCTTGCGCATGTCCTCGTCGACCTGCAGCGCCTGCAGCGCCGTCTCGCTGATCTTGCCTTCGGTCTCGGCGATCGCCGCGGCAAGACGGCCGGACTCGCCCTGTGAGCCGCGACAGCTCGAGCTGCAGCTCGCTCACCCGCTCGAGCGAGACCAGCTTCTTCTCGTAGAGCTTCTGCAGGCTGGTGAAGTCCCGCTCGACCAGCGCGGCCGCTTCGTCGGTCGCCTTGCGCTGGGCGGTCAGGCCTTCGATCTGCTTCTTGAGCTGGCCCGACCGGGCCTCGAGCTGCGACTTCAGGCCAGCCAGCGCCTTGGTGCGGCTTTCAAACAGCGCCTTCTCGCCGGCGATCACCGCCGCAAGGTCGGGATCCGCCGCGCGCTTCGCGAGGTCTTCGGGGAACTTGATCTCCGGCAGCCCGAGCCGCTCGGCCTGCAGCCGCGCCTGCCGCGCGACGGTGCGGTCATATTGCTGGGTGATGATCTGCAAATTGGCGCGGGTTGTCGTCTCGTCGAGCCGGACGATCACGTCGCCCGCCGAGACGCGGTCGCCTTCGCGACCAGGATCGCTCCGACGATGCCGCCGGTCTGGTGCTGCACCTTCTTGGCGTTGCTCTCGACGACGACATTGCCCGACGCAATGACCGCCCCGGCGAGCGAGGTCGTCGCCGCCCACGCCCCGACGCCGCCGACAAGCAGGACGGATACCGCCAGGCCGAACAGGATGTTGGCCCGGATGCCTTCGCCGGAGCCGGCGCGCTTTTCTGAAACGGATGACATTGGGATCACTTTCGATCGTAGAAGGAAACGACAGTCGAGGTTTGCGGCGACGGCCGCATGAGCCGCCGGCTGTTGCGGCTGGGCCGCCGGGCGGGTCACGCTGGCAAGCACTTCGTCCTTCGGGCCGAACGCCTGCATCGTGCCGCCCGCCATCACCAGCACCTGGTCGAGATTGGCCAGCGCCGACGGGCGGTGCGCGACCACGATGACGATGCCGCCGCGCTGGCGGACGCCCTGGATCGCCTTCGCCAGCGACACGTCGCCGTCGGCGTCGAGATTGGAGTTGGGCTCGTCGAGCACCACCAGGAACGGATCGCCGTAGAGCGCCCGCGCCAGCCCGACCAGCTGCCGCTGCCCGGCCGAGAGTGCCGCGCCGCCGTCGCCGACCCGCGTCTGGAAGCCGTCCGGCAGCCTGAGGATCATCTGGTCGACGCCCGCCGCCTGCGCTGCCGCGAGGATGTCCTTCGGCATCGGCGTCCTGGTCGAAGCGGGCAGATGTTTTCGGCAACCGTGCCGTCGAACAGCTCGATGTCCTGCGGCAGATAGCCGATGTCGCGGCCCAGCGCCTCGACGTCCCACTGCTCGAGCGCAGCCTGGTCGAGACGGACCGTGCCGCGCAGCGCCGGCCAGGCGCCGACGAGGGCGCGCGACCAGCGTCGACTTGCCGGACGCGCTCGGTCCGATCACGCCCAGCCCGGCGCCCGCGTCGAGCGTGAAGGTGACGTTCTGGATGAGCGGCTTCTGCTGGCCGGGTGCGGCGACCGTCAGCGCCTCGACCGATAGCGTGCTGCTGTCGGCCGCGGCAGCGCCATCGGCTGGCTGCCGGTCGGCAAAGGCCGTCAGCGTCTTCGACAGCTGCGCATAGCTCTGCCTGGCCGACATGAAGCCGCGCCAGTTGGCAATGGCGATGTCGACGGGCGCGAGCGCCCTGGCCAGCATGATCGAGGAGGCGATGATGACGCCCGACGACGCCTCGCCGGACATCACCAGATAGGCGCCGAGCCCGAGCATCAGCGACTGCAGCATCATCCTCAGCGTCCGCGACAGCGTGCCGGCCGCACCGACGACGTCGGAGACGCGGCGCTGGTCCTTGAGAAAGCGCAGGCTCTGCTCGCTCCACAGCCGGCCGAACCGGTTGGAGAGGCCCATCGCCCGGATCACCTCGGCATTGCGGCGGCCCGCCTCGGCATAGGCGGTGCGCGTGATCATCGATTCCGTCGCCCGCCTCGCGGAGGCGCGACCAAGGCTCTCGGCCACCAGCGTCAGAAGCACGCTGAGCACCGCGCCGGCCGTCGCCAGGAGCCCGAGCAACGGGATGCAGCATGTAGATGATGATGAGGTAGAACGGCAGCCACGGCAGGTCGAAGAAGGCGGTCGGCCCGGTGCCGGAGACGAAGCTCCTGATCTGGTCGAGGTCGCGGATCGGCTGCACGCGCGATCCCTCGTGGCCCGCCCGCAAGGGCAAAAGCAGCGAGGCCGCGAACGCCTTCGCATGCAGCCGGCGATCGAGCGTGTTGCCGATGCGGACCAGCAGGCGCAGGCGCACGAAGTCGAGCAGGCCATAGACCGCATAGAGCCAGACCATGACGATGGTGATGCCGACCAGCGTCGGCACGCTCTGCGACGGCAGCACGCGGTCGTAGACCTGCAGCATGTAGAGCGAGCCGGTCAGGCCAAGGAGGTTGACCACGGCGGAGAAGAGGCCGACGCCGAGCAGCGCCCCGGCAGACTGCCGGAACGCCGTCCTCAAGTCGTTGCCTGTCGTCGTGCTGTACGACCGTTCTGTCATGGTAGATTCCCGATCCAAATGGCCTGACGTGCAATCGGCGGCCGGTTTCCCGACCGCCGCTTTGCACTACTTTGTACTCTCGATATTTGGGGTGCTTACCTAGGGTGAACCACCGCTTCGACTTGCTCTTTGGCGCCAATTGCTTGCGCCTGACAGTCATAGGCTTGCGTCCCCATAGTGGCAGACTTGGCGCCCACGTCGTGATCAATGGGAAACCCGGTCCGCCTCTTGGCTGACACGTTGCCTTTTTCCGGGGGCGGAAATAGGGGCGGCAGATGCCACTTCTGCCGCCAAAGGTCCCGCCGCCGATGCCGATCGGACTCAGCGGCGAGATTACTTTCAGGAAACCACGAAGTCCGCGCTGGTCAACGCCAGACCAGTAGCGAGAGTGGCGAATTGGGTCGCCCCTCCGGCTGCGTTGCCGTTAACATCGTAGCTCAGCGCACCGGTCGCCGGGTTGTAGATGATACGGTCGCTGGTGTCGTGTGCCGCTGTGCCGACATGGAAGGCGCTTGCAGCTAACGCGCCGTTGGCCAACGTCGTGAACACCGCATTCTCCAGGCCGATCGTGTCCGCTGGCGCCGAGAAGTCGGTGATCCGGTCGATGTTGGTGGCGGCACTCAACGCGCTGTTGAAGAGGAACGTGTCGCTGCCGGCACCGCCGGTCAGTGTGTCTTTGCCGGCGCCACCGTAGAGAGTGTCGTTGCCGCTGCCACCGTTCAGTACGTCGTTGCCCGCGCCACCCTTCAGCACGTTTTTCCCGGCATTGCCGGTAAGCACATTGTTGAGGGCATTGCCGGTGCCATTGATGTTGCCGGACCCCAGCAGCGTCAGGTTCTCGACCGAGCCCAGAACGCGTGCCGTGTTGGCCAGGTTGAAGCTGATCGACGACTGGACAGTATCGATGCCGTTTGAGCCGGTGATCTTCTCGTTGACGATGTCAGATGCAGTGTTGACCACATAGACATCGTTACCAGCGCCGCCGCGCATATTGTCGGCGCCGCCGCCGCCATTCAGTTTGTCGTTGCCAGCAGCACCATTGAGCACGTTGGCGCCGGCATTGCCGGTCATCACGTTGTTGAGGGCGTTGCCGGTGCCATTGATGTTGCCGGACCCCAGCAAAGTCAGGTTCTCGATGTTGGCAAAACCCGCCAGGCTGCGGCTGATGATCGAGGTGATGGTGTCCGATCCCGACAAGTCAACGATGCTGTCGCTCCCGTTGCCGAGCGCATAGGTGTCGTTACCGGCGCCGCCGATCAGCACGTCGAGGCCGGCTCCGCCGTCCAGGACGTCGTTGCCCCCGCGTGCGTCGATGATGTCATTGCCTGCGCGTCCGGAGAATGTCTCGGCAGCGTCGGTGCCCTGCAGAAGGTCGTCGTTTGCCGTTCCGTCATTGGTGCCGTTGACGCTGATGGTCAGAGTGGCCGTGTCCGTGCCCCCATTGCCGTCCGAGACACTGTAGGTGAAAACGTCGAGACCATTTTGTCCCGCCGCCAGCGTCTCGGCATCGTCAGCGACATAGCTGTAGCTGCCGTCGGCCAGGAGTGTCAGCGTACCGAAGCGGCCGGCTACTGCCAGCCCCGCCGCGAACGACCCCGCAGCTCCTATCACCTGCGAAACCGTAAGCGCATCTCCGTCAACATCGTGGTCCGCACCAGCTCCGGACAGCACGCTGCCTGTGACGGTGGCATACTCAACCACCGAGGCAGCATCATTTTCACTAACCGGCGCGTCCTTGGTGCCAAGGATGTTGACCGTGACCGAAGTCACGGTGCCGTCCGCAGCCACCACAGCGAAGCTGTCGGTATAGGTCGTGTCGGCCGCAAACTCGTTGTGGGCCGAGTTGGCCGTGTAGGTCCAGGCGCCGCTCGCATCGATCGCAAAGGTGCCATAAGTGCCGGCGGTGGCGATCTGCTGCACGAAGGTCTTCGGGCTGTCTACGTCGGCGATGGTTAGCATGCCCGAGGTCGAGATATCGCTCGCCGCATTGGTTTCGGTGAGGCTCTTCGTATTTGACGACACCGCCGCCGCGTCATTGGTGCCGTGGATGTTGACAGTAATGACTTGCGTCGTGCCGTCGGCTGTCGCCACCGTGATACTGTCGGTGTAGGTCGCACCGCCGACGAACTCGTTGTGAGCCGAAGGATCGGTCGTGTAGGTCCATGCACCCGTTTCGTCGATCGAGAACGTGCCGTAGCCATTGCTACCGGCCACGTCGGTCCGCTCAACGAAGGTAGCCGAACTGTCCACATCCGTGGCGTCAAGTTTGCCGCTCGCGGTCAAAATCGCGTTGGTCTCGCTCAGGCTCGCCGTCGACGTGCCGGTGATCACCGCCGCGTCGTTGGTGCCGGTGATGATGATTGAGACGGTCTGCGTGGCGGTGCCATCCTTGGAGACGGCTTTGAAGCTGTCGGTTAATGTCTGTCCAGCGCCGAGTTGCTAAATCGCCGCTTGGCTGTTGTTGGCGCTGTAGGTCCAATTGCCGTCTGCATTAAGCACGAAAGTGCCATAAGTGCCGGCAGCACTGGCCTGCGCGACGAAGCTGGACTCGCCTGTATCCACGTCCGCGATGTTCAGTTTTCCCGCCGTTATAAGCGTCGCGGCGGTATCCTCCACCACATTACCTGTCGCCGCGCCGGTGATCATCGCCGCGTCGTTGGTGCCGGTAATGGTGACGGATACGGTCTGCGTGGCAGTGCCGCCATGGCCGTCGCTGATAGTCACGTCATAGCTCTGGGTCAGCTTTTGCCCGGCCGCCAGAAAGTCGATGGCGCTGTCGTCGACCGAGAACGACCAGCTGACGACACCCTCGCCGTCGCCGATCGTGTCGTTGGTAACAGTGGCGACCAGTTGGCCGACATAGCCACTTTCGCTCGGCGCCACCGCAACCGTGTGGACGTCGGTAAGATCAACATCAAGGAAGGGGATGTCCCCAGCGACGGTGTGCGGAACGGAACTGCCGGTGACGCCGACGGTTTCGGTCAGCGTGCCGGCAAGGTCGCCGAGCGAGATGGCGTCGACGGCGATGCCGCCGGCAACGTCGATGTTGGTGAACCAGCCGTAGCGGTTGCCGCCCGCCAATTCGATCAGGTCGGCCGCATTCGAAAGCGTCTGCGTGAAGACTACAGTGCCGCTGGCGTCGATCAGGTTCAGGTCGACCGACAGATGGCCGCCGTCATTGTGGAACACGTGCTGCAGCGTAAACCAGCCGCTCGCCGGCACTTCATAGTGATTGGCCAGCGTCTCAAGATCCTGGCGCGGATCGAAGTTGGTGTTGTTCGACGCGCCGACCAGAAGGTGACCGGTCGAGCTATCCTTGGCAACGTGGAAGATGAAGTCACGCAGGTACGAGCCGTCCGAGCCGCTGGCCGCAACCGAGTAGTCGAACCCTTCGCCAGCCGCCCAGTCGGTGCTAAGATAGACCTTCACCTCGCTGGTCAAGCCCTCGACGAAGTCGCTGCGATAGCCGTCGAAGCGGGTGAACGGGCCGGTATCGTCGGGGGAAGCGCCTTAAGTCAATACCGCAAAACTGCCGCCATCGGGCGCCGCAATTCCATTGAAACTATCGACTACCTGGACGTTTCCGTACCAGCCGCTGTCGCCATCCAGTACGCCTGCGTCGTTCAATTCGAAGCCCTGACGGAAGCCGAGCGTCGGCGCGTCGTTGGTGCCGGTGATGATGATTGAGACGGTCTGCGTGGCGGTGCCATCCTTGGAGACGGCTTTGAAGCTGTCGGTTAATGTCTGTCCAGCGCCGAGTTGCTGAATCGCCGCTTGGCTGTTGTTGGCGCTGTAGGTCCAATTGCCGTCTGCATTAAGCACGAAAGTGCCATAAGTGCCGGCAGCACTGGCCTGCGCGACGAAGCTGGACTCGCCTGTATCCACGTCCGCGATGTTCAGTTTTCCCGCCGTTATAAGCGTCGCGGCGGTATCCTCCACCACATTACCTGTCGCCGCGCCGGTGATCATCGCCGCGTCGTTGGTGCCGGTAATGGTGACGGATACGGTCTGCGTGGCAGTGCCGCCATGGCCGTCGCTGATAGTCACGTCATAGCTCTGGGTCAGCTTTTGCCCGGCCGCCAGAAAGTCGATGGCGCTGTCGTCGACCGAGAACGACCAGCTGACGACACCCTCGCCGTCGCCGATCGTGTCGTTGGTGACAGTGGCGACCAGTTGGCCGACATAGCCACTTTCGCTCGGCGCCACCGCAACCGTGTGGACATCGGTAAGATCAACATCAAGGAAGGGGATGTCCCCAGCGACGGTGTGCGGAACGGAACTGCCGGTGACGCCGACGGTTTCGGTCAGCGTGCCGGCAAGGTCGCCGAGCGAGATGGCGTCGACGGCGATGCCGCCGGCAACGTCGATGTTGGTGAACCAGCCGTAGCGGTTGCCGCCCGCCAATTCGATCAGGTCGGCCGCATTCGAAAGCGTCTGCGTGAAGACTACAGTGCCGCTGGCGTCGATCAGGTTCAGGTCGACCGACAGATGGCCGCCGTCATTGTGGAACACGTGCTGCAGCGTAAACCAGCCGCTCGCCGGCACTTCATAGTGATTGGCCAGCGTCTCAAGATCCTGGCGCGGATCGAAGTTGGTGTTGTTCGACGCGCCGACCAGAAGGTGACCGGTCGAGCTATCCTTGGCAACGTGGAAGATGAAGTCACGCAGGTACGAGCCGTCCGAGCCGCTGGCGCGCAACCGAGTAGTCGAACCCTTCGCCAGCCGCCCAGTCGGTGCTAAGATAGACCTTCACCTCGCTGGTCAAGCCCTCGACGAAGTCGCTGCGATAGCCGTCGAAGCGGGTGAACGGGCCGGTATCGTCGGGGGAAGCGCCTTGAGTCAATACCGCAAAACTGCCGCCATCGGGCGCCGCAATTCCATTGAAACTATCGACTACCTGGACGTTTCCGTACCAGCCGCTGTCGCCATCCAGTACGCCTGCGTCGTTCAATTCGAAGCCCTGACGGAAGCCGAGCGTCGGCGCGTCGTTGGTGCCGGTGATGATGATTGAGACGGTCTGCGTGGCGGTGCCATCCTTGGAGACGGCTTTGAAGCTGTCGGTTAATGTCTGTCCAGCGCCGAGTTGCTGAATCGCCGCTTGGCTGTTGTTGGCGCTGTAGGTCCAATTGCCGTCTGCATTAAGCACGAAAGTGCCATAAGTGCCGGCAGCACTGGCCTGCGCGACGAAGCTGGACTCGCCTGTATCCACGTCCGCGATGTTCAGTTTTCCCGCCGTTATAAGCGTCGCGGCGGTATCCTCCACCACATTACCTGTCGCCGCGCCGGTGATCATCGCCGCGTCGTTGGTGCCGGTAATGGTGACGGATACGGTCTGCGTGGCAGTGCCGCCATGGCCGTCGCTGATAGTCACGTCATAGCTCTGGGTCAGCTTTTACCCGGCCGCCAGGAAGTCGATGGCGCTGTCGTCGACCGAGAAGCGTCCAGCGTGACGCACGCCCTCGCCGTCGCCGGTCGTGTCGTTGGTAACAGTGGCGACCAGTTGGCCGACATAGCCGCTTTCGCTGCGGCGCCACCGCCACCGTGTGGACGTCGGTAAGATCAACATCAAGGAAGGGGATGTCCCCAGCGACGGTGTGCGGAACGGAACTGCCGGTGACGCTGACGGTTTCGGTCAGCGTGCCGGCAAGGTCGCCGAGCGAGATGGCGTCGACGGCGATGCCGCCGGCAACGTCGATGTTGGTGAACCAGCCGTAGCGGTTGCCGCCCGCCAATTCGATCAGGTCGGCCGCATTCGAAAGCGTCTGCGTGAAGACGACAGTGCCGTTAGCATCGATCAGGTTCAGGTCGACCGACAGAAGGCCGCCGTCATTGTGGAACACGTGCTGCAGCGTAAACCAGCCGCTCGCCGGCACTTCATAGTGATTGGCCAGCGTCTCAAGATCCTGGCGCGGATCGAAGTTGGTGTTGTTCGAGGCGCCGACCAGAAGGTACCGGTCGGCTATCCTTGGCAACGTGGAAGATGAAGTCACGCAGGTACGAGCCGTCCGAGCCGTTGGCCGCAACCGAGTAGTCGAACCCTTCGCCAGCCGCCCAGTCGGTGCTAAGATAGACCTTCACCTCGCTGGTCAAGCCCTCGACGAAGTCGCTGCGATAGCCGTCGAAGCGGGTGAACGGGCCGGTATCGTCGGGGGAAGCGCCTTGAGTCAATACCGCAAAACTGCCGCCATCGGGCGCCGCAATTCCATTGAAACTATCGACTACCTGGACGTTTCCGTACCAGCCGCTGTCGCCATCCAGTACGCCTGCGTCGTTCAATTCGAAGCCCTGACGGAAGCCGAGCGTCGGCGCGTCGTTGGTGCCGGTGATAATAGACATTTGATCCTCACAAGGTCGAGTTGATTGGCATCCGGCGCGGCCGGGACGCGGTCTAGTGGAATGATGGAATTTGATGGGCACTTTCGTCGATCAGGCTGTCGCAGCCGTCACGGACATCTCTGATTGTCGGCTTACCGGTCACGCCGGCGGAGAAAGTTCTCTTCGAAGCGTCAACAGTGCGGTTGCAGTCACTCGGACCAGGCTCCCAGATATTTGACGGAAACAACTCAAGATAATTTCTCTCTTTCACACCGCGAAATAGCGACGCACAAAACAAAACAGTCGCAAACGCTTGCGTTCACGACCCTAGGAGTATGATAGGTCTTGCCCATACCGCCAGCGCGTTTGCCTGATCGGCAAAGCCGGCAGTCCACCCCTTTCCATTGCCCCACGCGTTACAAATCGCAAAATAGTGATTCGAGACAGCACATTTTGTGCAAAACTTGTTCCTTGCCTCCAATTCCTTGTTCCTAGAAGCCACACGCCTATCCCGCTGTTACGGGAAGGGTGTTAGCTCGTCTCTCGTCACCAGGCCAACTGTAGCGCCTGACCGACGGAAAGAATGTCGATACATTCGAGAACATGCTGCACGCCTAGAGCGGGATGAATTTAGGTTGGCTATATCCGGCCTCGGCGAAGTAGTTTCGGCATTCGGTTGAGGTGACGGTTCGCAGGATATGCCCAATGGCATCGCAGACGGCCTCGACGGTTCGCCTGGCGGCCTTGCGCAGCCAGTGCTTGAGCTTGGCGAAGAGCTTCTCGATGGGGTTCAGGTCGGGCGAGTATTTGGGCAGCAAGAACAGCCTGGCGCCGGCCGAGCGGATGGCGCGGCGCACGGCCTTGCTCTTGTGCGAACCGAGGTTGTCCATGATGACAATGTCACCGGGTTGGAGGGTGGGGACGAGAACCTTGTCGACATAGAGCTGGAAACGCTCGCCGTTGATCGGTCCGTCGATCAGCCATGGCGCGTCGACGCGGTCGTGGCGCAGCGCTGCCAGGAAAGTCATTGTCTTCCAATGGCCGTGCGGAACCTTGGCTTTGATCCTCTCGCCGCGCGGCGCCCATCCCCTAAGCGGCGCCATGTTGGTCTTGGTCCAGGTTTCGTCGATGAACACCAGGCGGGAAGGATCGATCCGATCCTGATAGTGTACGTCCCGCCGCCGCGCCACGTCGGGGCGATCCTGCTCGCTGGCGATCAGCGTCTTTTTTTGTGACTGAGCTTCTCGGCGCGGACGAACTCCCACACCGAACGGTAGTCGACCGCAAGGCCACGCTCGGCCAGTCCAGCCGCCAGTCCGCGCAGGGTGAAGTCCTGATCTCGACACCGTTGCAGCAGCCAGTCCCGATGCGCGCCGGCAATCTTCTTCGGTCGGTGCCCACCCATCTTACCCGGCGCAAGGCTGCTCGTCTCGCGCAAGCGGCGCACCCATCGGATGACTGTGCTGATCCCAACCCCATAGCGCACCGAGGCTTGCCGCCGTGACAGGCAATCCCGCTCAACCGACGCAACTACCCGCCGCGAAGATCCATCGAATAAGGCTTGCCCATCCATGCCGGCCTCCTTGCCCAGCCAGCAGGTTAAATCAGATTTGATCGCCTTAGGGAATCCTCCTTCAATTCAGCCTCAACTCATCCCGCTCTAGCGTTTCACAGAAGCCGCCCGTCGCGTCAGGCGATCCGCGAGGTCATCCAGTGCGAACGGGTCGGATCGGACGTACTGTGGCCGGGGGCTGAATCATGACCGCAGGCGCTTTCAGGGTTGGTGGGTGCCATCCACAGCGATATCTCACCGGTCAAGCGCGCCGCCCTCATTAAGGCGGCCGCCTGGCAAGTCGCTGCCATACCCGGAGCGCGGCAGCTCTCGCAGATAGTACGGTCAACAATCTCTCATCCGCGGGTCGGGCCGCATGACCTTGTTTCGTTTGGGGCTGCCTCTGTCTAGGTGCCGAGCGTCAAGGCTCATAGTGGTGACGAGGGCTCCCCGGCATTGGTCCCGCCTCCAGCACCGCATATCGCCGAGGCTGATGTTTGGGTTTTGCGATCTCCTCTGCTGGCTGTCTGTCAAATAGCGGTCACGCCGCCTTTGGCGCGGATTGAATCGTGCAGGCGATCGACCAGATGAAGCCCACCATCTCGCGTGCGATGGCGGCAATGACGACGTTGGCGTTCTTGCCGCGCGCGCTCAGCCGACGATATCGGGTGCACAGCCGAACTTGCGCTTTCCAGCCGATGTCGCGAATGACTTTTGGCAGCGCCTCGATCCGGTCGACCTTGTG
The DNA here is from genome assembly GCA_963839725.1 of uncultured Alphaproteobacteria bacterium. GTDB lineage: Bacteria > Pseudomonadota > Alphaproteobacteria > Rhizobiales > Rhizobiaceae > Kumtagia. The sequence continues at coordinate 30,342 of CAWIWT010000015.1, forward strand.
CCGGCCGATGCGCGGCCTCATCCTGTAAGCCCAGGCGCCCTCGACCAGCGCGCGCCGGGCATGGGTGTTGCCTGTCTTGGTGATGCCGCCGCGCCAGACGGTCTCGCCACTCGATTGCTCGCCAGGGACCAGGCCGAAATAGGCCATGAGCTGGCGTGGGTTTGAGAACCGTGTGAAGTCGCCGACCTCCGCGACCAGCACCACGGCATTGATCAGCGCGATCCCCCGCATTGCCTGCAAGGCGTCAACGACCGGGCGCTGGTTCCATTGCGGGAGAAGACTGAATATTTGTTCTTCGACCTGCCGCAGCCGCCGTTCCGCATCCATGACGGCATCGACGTAGTCCTGAAAAGCGATCTGCTGCGCATCGAAGGCCAAGGTCGAAAGCCATCGCCGGTAGCCAATCGCCAAGCCGTCCCACGCTTGTGCTTGCGCCCGTGACGCAGCAGAAATCCTTGAAGATGCTGACGCGCTCGCGTCACAACTTGGCGCACGACGCCGCGCAGCCGGATCAGGTCGCGCATGGCTTCATGATCGGCGTCGGGCACCCACACAGGCGTCAACTCACCGGCCCGATTGAGGGGGCGAGCATGGTGGCGTCGCGGCGGTTCGTCTTCACTCGATCGCCAGGCTTCCTCGGGATCAGCGACGCCGCCACCACTTCGCATCGATGGCCGAGGCTTGTGAGTTGGCGATGAACGCCATAACCGCATGGGCCGGCCTCATAGCAAAACGCCAGCGGCTTGCCGGACCGCCCGAGATGGTCGCACAGCTTGCTAATGGCATCAGGGTCATTGGCAATCTCCCCAAGATATTCCACCGAGCCGGAACGTCCGCTCTCTGCCACCGCGATCGAAATCCGTTGCTTGTGAATATCCAAACCAACAAATCTGGTATGTTCCATGAGGCCCGTCTCCTATGCATGAGGCTCTGTGCCGGCCAGCCGGCCTAACCCTCGTACCCTTGCATATCGGACGACGGGCCACCCTCAGGCCCAGCAATCATAGGACTAGGCGGACGCTCGCTGCGCCGATTCCAGATCTGTTCATTTTTGGGACTTGAACGGCTTTAAGCGGAGCTTGCTGCGGTGGCCGTCGCCGCCGGGTTGACCGCTTGGCGTGAAACCACGGAAGTAATTTTTCTGCCAGCGCTCTTCGGCGGCCTTCGAGCCCGGTTTCACGAGGTTGGCGTTGAAGTCATTTCGGCTTGCCGACCAGAGCCTGTAATCGCTTTCAAGGGCCGGATTTTCCGACAGGTCGCGAATCGCTGGATCGAGACTTTCAAGCTGTCCGCGGGCCACCGGGAAAATGTGGCAGAAGGGCTCGTCGACGTCGAATCGTACCCTCTGATTGGAGCGCGTGAACATCCAGTTCATGGTGAACGTATAGGGTGACCAGTCGGTTTCGATGACCCCTGTCAGCGGTGCAATCCCATCCTTGGGAAGATTGATTGGCCCGGTGGCGAACAGGTCTACGCCAGTGTCAGTCTTGAACAAACATGGAAGGTGGAAGGTCAGGATGCCGCCGCCGAAGTGGCTCATCGCTGGCGCCGCCGTTCCAGGTTTCGTCTTGATGCGGATCGCATCGAGGCTTGGCCGGCCGTCCCAGATCGCCGAGAAGCTCGCGGTGCAGAGAATTTCCCAGCCATGCGCGTTTGCGATGTTGAGTGGCAGGCAGCGATACGCAAAACGCTGACCGCTGTCGTCCATCCACCCGCGCTCGACAGGGGCCGGTCGGATGCGCAGTTCGTGTCCATCAATGACATAAGCGGTAAGCTCTTTCATGCGCCGAGACTACCACTGAAAGCGAGAGCCGACATCCCCACCGAAGGGATTCAGCGTCGTCGCCATACAGGCCGATCCCATATTTCGCTTCGCCATAAAAGCTCAGCGACGGCATCACGCTGGCTGGACCGCCAGGGTTGTTGGCCGCTGAGGCGCGCTGCCACTCACCACGTGACCTTGAAGCCAAGCTTGCCTTCCCAGGCGTAGGCGTCGCCGTCGAACGCGCGGTCGTAGTTGACGTTGCCGTAGAGCGTGGTGTTGGTTGTGAAGTCCCAGGTGCCGCCGAGGCCGAGCTTGATCCAGCACTCTTCAAGATCGGCGGTGAACGGCACGAAGCCGTTGGCGAGGAGAACTCGGTCGTCGGCTGGCCAAGGAACTCGTGCCAGATGTCGGCGCGCAGCCAGACCGAGGCCTGGCGCACCTGCTCGGGCGGAACTCCGGTACCGGGGCCGTCGCCTTGCGCCTCCTCCAAAGCCCAGGTCCTCGCCAGCCGGGCGCCAATACGGCCGGCAAGCGAATCTGCGTCGCTGTAGCGCACGTCGGCCACGCCGTCGTTGAAGTCGTTAAGGTCGAGCATCTGATAGACCAGCTGCGCCTGCGGCTCGATCAGCCAGCCATCGCCGAAGTGGAACGGATAGCCGCCCTCGATCGAGGCGGCCAGCCCCCAGCCGTCGGTCTCGCCTTCACGCAGGCCGCGGTTGCCCGACATGGTCGCGTCGTACCAGGTCGCCTGCAGCACGCCATCGAGATACCAGTCGTTTGGACCGAAATGCGTCCAGTAGCCGCCGACGCTATAGGCATCGAACTTGTCCTCGCCGCCGTTGAAGCTGCGGCCGAGCAGATTGTGCTTGACGTCGACCTCGCCATGGCCGAAGGCGGCATAGAGGCCGGCATTGTCGCGGCTGCCGTCCTGGGTCCTCTCTGCGGTAGAGGTCGAGGCCGAGACTGCACGGCGCCGAAGTCGTAGTCGAACTCCGGGCCGCCGCCATAGATGCCGAGCGGATCGCCGTCGCGGTGGCCCCAATGGCCGATCAGCCGGCTCCAGACGCCGTCGGGCATGCCGTCATAGGTGCCGTTCTCGCCCGGGCCGAGCATCTGCGCGTTGCCGCCCATGCGCTCATGCAGCGTGTCGATGATTTGGCGCCCATAGATCGCCGCCGCCACCGGCATCGCCGTGTAGAGCGAAACCTCCTGGCGGAAGATTGGCGGCTGCCGGCGGTGCCGGCGGCGGTACCGGCGGTCCGGCGGTGACGGCGTCGGTGACGGCGGCGGTACGGCGGCGGTGACGGCGGCGGCAGAGTAGGTCGCTGCGCAGGAACCAGTCGTCGCTCGCGCCGCTCCCGTGCCGCCACGGAACAGAAAATATTCGTAAGGACCGGCCACGGCCGGCGCGCCAAGCCTGAAGGCGTGCGGAACATTCGCTGTCGCGCCATTGTTCAGGCCCTCGACGACAAGAATGCCGTCGCCGACGGTCAGGTCGCCGAGCACCTCCGGCATTCCGCACGGAGATCCGGGTCGGGCCGGCGGCGCCGACGCCCACTTCATCGACCACCAGCACGTCGGAGTGTGAGGGCGCGCCGTCGTTGAGCACCGTGTCCAGCAGGAGGGACCCGCCGTTGGCGACGAAGGTTCCGCCACCGGCTGTCCCCGCCGTGTGCCCGCCGGTAACAAGCAGGACGTCGCCTGCCGCAGGGTTTGCCTGCAGATCGATGATGCCGGAATTGGTGAATGTCGTCGCCCCGAGGAGTTGTCCCTGGACTGGGCCTCCGAGCGCCATGGCATTCAGCGCGTTGCCATGCGGCAGGTATTGCCCGGTGCTGTCGAGCGTCGTTGCGCCCGGGGCACCCAGAAAGCGCCAGTGTCCCGTTGTTTGCGAACGTGCCGCCGGTGCCAAGATCGGAAACGGCGACACGCACAGTATCGCGTACTCCGTCGCCGTCGGTATCGGCAAAGTGGCGCAGGTTGAAGGTGCCATTGTTAGTGTAGGTGCTTGCGCCCGCGAGCGTGACAAAACCCGTCATCGTGCCGTTGTTGATGATGACCGGATCGCCAAGCACCGCGCGATCCGACAGTGCGCCAATGCTGCCGTCATTGGTCAGGGTCGCGGTGCCGCCGGTCGAACTCAGCACAACGCCAGCGGCCGGCAGACTAAAGGCGCTCGAGCCGACACCAGCAAGTCAGCCTGCCAGCCGCCCATCACCGATCCGCCTGGCGCGACGTTGACCGTCACGTTCCCGCCCCCGGTCGCCGCGACGCCGCTGCTGAACTGGCCCGTGGTAGAAATATTGGTCGCATTGACCTGTACCGGGCCGCCGCTGTTGGCAAAGACGCCGTGTGCGCCGTAACCGCTCGTCGTGATTGGCCCTGAGGAATTCACGGTGATGCTGCCGCTGCCGGATTGCGCAAGGATGCCGACGCCGTTCCCGCCCACGGTTGTAATGCCCGGGCCGGTATAGGTCACAAGGATTGGCGCATTCGTACCGCTATTAGTGGCTCGAATACCTACCGGCAGGTTGGAGGGATCGGTGGTCGCCGGTCCGACACTCGTGATACTCGATGCCACGTTCGCAGTTAACTCGTTCGGCGCGGCTGCCGTGCCGCTCGAAAAGAGATACACTCCGGGGCCGCCAAATTGCGTGCCGCTCACGTTGATGGTGCCGCCCTCGGTGGTGACCGTAGCCGACCCGTTGCCATCAACCCACGCGAGGATGCCACGGGGCCGGATTGCGCTCACGTTGAGCGTGCCGCTATTGAATGTCACGGACGCATCGCCGTCCCCCTCGGCATGAGCGAGCAAGCCGTACTGGGTGGTGCCATTCCCGACACCAGCGGCCGGGGCGACTGTGATATCCCCCGAAGCTTCGACGATGGCGTTGCCATTGCCGCGGTTGTCCGCCTGTATGGCGCCCGATTCAATTCCGCTAGAGGTTATGACTGTGCCCTGCGTAAAGTTTACGCTCGCATCATGAGGGGCTCCGCCATCGAGTACGATCGAGTATAGGGCCCAGTCGCTCGCGGTGCCGCTCAGATTAATTGTGGTGTTCGTTGCGTCAATGAGGGCGTTGCCGCTGGACTGTATTCGCAGCCCGGTCTGGTTATTGCCAGAGGGATTGTTGTTATTGTCGATGGTTACGCCATCCGCAATTATTGTGATGGGAGCGCTGGTCGCAGTCGGGCCCGTGGTGTTAGCGGCGTTGACGGCATTAACCCCGGGTGAACCGGCGGGGATGGTGACGATAACACCCGACTGAAGCGTAAGGTTGATGGTGGTGTTGTTGGTATTGACGTTAATGCCGCTGGCATAAGGGTTGCCGCCCGGCGAGCAACTAACGTTGTCGGGTGTACCGACGCATTGCGCCAGCGCCGATTCCGATGCGGCCAGCGACGACGCCGCCAGAGCTAAGGCCGTGGTAGTCCAGAACCTTTGATCGAGTCCGCGGATGGCTCGAGGAAGGGTACGCGTCAAAGCCCGAATCGGGCATTGGTTCGCAGGCGGTTGCTTCAGCATTTCCACCCTCATCGGGCTGGAGAACCCCCCGGTTCACGTTGGAAGGTACACTTTTTCACAGATTCGGCAGCGGAGAGTTGTGCGAAGGCGCCCCCGAGATTATTGATTTACTGGTAACTGTCACCTTCCTGCAACATTGCAATCGCGCGCGGCCCTACAATTAACGTTAACAATTCTTTCCTGTTGCTTACTACATTGCGAAGATCGCGCAACGACAGTCGCGGGCGGCGCTGTTTTTGATGTGCCTGATTCCGCTCTGGGTGTCCGATCTGGTGCGCGCCTTCGGGTGGATCGTGCTTTTGCGCGAGACCGGGCTGATCTCGGGGTTCCTACAGAATATCGGTCTGATCTCGGGCCCGGTTGAGCTCCTTTACAACGACCTTTCCGTCGTCGTTGGCCTGGTCTACACGGTCGTTCTGTTCATGATTGTGCCGCTGGTGTCGACTTTGGACGGCAAGGACAATTCGCTTATTGAGGCCGGTTACAATCTCGGCGGCAGCCGCCTTACCGTCTTCCGCCGCATCGTGGTGCCCTACGCGATGACGGGGATTGTCGCTGGCTGCATCATAGTCTTCATGTTGACCGCCGGCAGCTATCTGACCCCGATCCTGCTGGGCGGCAAGAACAGCCAATGGTTCACCGAACAGATCTACGAACAATTTGTAACCCGCTACAATTGGGAATCGGGCGCAACCTTCGGCGTGCTCTTGCTGGTGTTTACGTCCTTTGTCGTCTGGCTCGGCCTCAACCTGACCGGGCAAAGCCTATCCTCAACCGTGGCGAAGGACTGATCGATGAACGTCGCCGCTCCACAATCGCTGCTGCTGCGCTGGGTCTATGGCGGCTCCATGGCCGCGTTCTTCCTCTACCTCGCTGCGCCGCTTGCCGCCGCCGCGATCTTTGCCTTCAACAATTCGCTGTTTCCAGCACTGCCTTGGAATGGTTCACGCTCGATTGGTTCTTTGGTTCGACAGAACCGAAGCTAGGCATGTTCCACGACCGCCGGTTGATGGAAGGACTGGTCAATTCGTTGATCATCGGCGCGATTGTCTCGGTGCTGTCCGTCATTGCCGGCACCTGCAATGCCTTTCTGTTCGAGCGCAATGATTTTTCAGGCAAGAGTTTTTTTCTACATTCTGATGATCGTGCCTCTGGTCATCCCTGGCGTAATCCTCGGCATCTCATTCTTGTCTTCGCTTCAAGGTCGGTTCGACGCCGGTGCTCAATGCCGTCTCTGTATTCCTGATGGTGGGGTCTGGCCTGCTTGCCTTGCTCAGCGTCTTCGCCCAGCGCGGCAATAGCGGAGATGCCTAAGTAGTTTGGGAGCGCCGCTGGCGACGAATGTCCTTGATGATCGCCTCCGCAGACGATCTCGGCTTACCGTCTCGTCGCTCCTATTCAAGGGTTACGGTGAGCCGGACATCCAATAATTGAAGATGTCATGCTTTTTCACCCGCCTTCCAATGGTCCGATAGCATGCCGGGATCGCCAACCCTTTGATGAAGCCGCGAGCACCTTGTGAACCGTCGCCTTGCTCAAGCCGATCTCGGCCGCGATCTTGCGGATGCTCTTTCCCTCCCTGGACAGCGCCCGCATCTGATCGCGGATGGCATCCGTCACCAGGGCCGGACGCCCGCCAGTGCGGCCCTCGGCCTTGGCCTTGGCAATGCCTTCCATCTGCCGTTCCTTGCGCAGCGCGGTCTCAAATTCCGCAATTGAGGCCAGGATCCCGAAAACCAGCTTGCCGGTGCGCGTTGTCGTATCCAGCGAGGCATCGTCCAGCACACGGAAGCCGACGCCCTTGCGTTCGAGCGTTTCAACGATCTGGTGAAGGTGCCCAGCCGAACGCGCCAGGCGATCGAGCTTCGTGACAACCAGCACGTCGCCCTCACGAGCGAACTCGATCGCCCTCAGCAGCTCAGGACGCTCTCGATCAAGGCCAGACTGTTTCTCATTGAAGATCTTCTCCGCTCCCGCTCCCCTCAGCTTTTCGATCTGGACCGCATGGTCCTGGCCGATCGAGCTGACGCGCGCATAACCGACGATCATGGTTGTCCCTTTTTATCTAAGAGGTTCGTAAACCACGATTAATGGACGCATTAGGGACAGTCAATAGAATGATGTCTACAAAGTATACATTATGGACACGCGCTAAGAACTCACTTCAACTCGTGCAGGCGGAACGCGTTTGCCACTAGCCAAGGCGACTTCGAGTTCGGATCTTGCGCAGCCCTCGCTAGATATGGCCGGCTCATCGTCGCGTAGCGAACGGAATCGGCGGCGTGGTCCTCGCCGTCGGTATCGACATCTTCGATGTTGTGCGGATCATGCTGGAGCATGGGCAACGTGCGGATGATCGCCTTGCAGGTGTCAAATAAGAAGATCATCGCACAGCCGTCGGCGTTGCCCTTCAGCCGGGCTCGCAGCTCCGTCCAGCCACCCATCCGCTTGTCGTGGTTGACCCGCCGGTTGTCTGCCCTCCGGAAAACGACGCCCTGCCGTAACATCGTCTCGGCAATCGATGGCCCGGCTATAACCGCAAAGGCAGCAGGGTCGAGAACGCCGTAGGAGATGTATTCGCGCTTGCCGTTGCGGGTCTCCAACTCGACGATGCCTCGGGCAACTTCCTCGGCTGTCATTTTCAGGCCGACATTCGGCTTCGATGCGCCGTACCATTCGCGGTAGCAGATCAGCGCGCCACGCGGGACCATGCCGCCATCGTGTTCGGTGTCTTCCTGGCAGACTGCCCACCAGTGCACCGCAAACGGCGCCGCAGAACCCCAATCCATGCTTCTGAACTTGATCCAGCTGCTCGGGATTGGGAACGGCGCAATAATGTGCCGGGCATGCGTAAACTCCGGAAAGAAGCTGCCCTCGACGACATTCCAGTCGCCTTCCAACCAGGCGCGGACGCGCTCGGGCGAGCCGACGCCTTCAACCGTTCGATATATCGCGGATCGGCCTCCAGCAGCGCGGGATTGTCGGTAACCTTGGCCGGAATGAAAACCCGAGTGAGGCCAGTCTCGCGGTCGACGACGACATTGTAAGGTCCGTTGTCGACGAACATCTCCTTGACCGCATTGTGCGACGGCCCGCCCGGATTGCATGTCAGCTTCATCTGCCCCCGCACACCCTTGGCGGATCGAAGCGTCGCCAGGAGCGCCAGGACCGGGTCGAGGCTATGCAGCTGCGTCACTTCATCGACATAGACCCTCGTCAACGACCAGCCCTGGTAGGCCTGGGCGTCTCGTTCGTTTTCGAGATAGGCACAAAACAGCTTCGCACCATTCTCGAAGCGAAACACGTTACCTTTCTCGGCGTAGCGGGCGGCCGGCCCATACATGCGCGAGGCGAGGTCGATGAAGTCTTTCAGGTCCTCACGTGTCTTGCGCAGCATGAGACCTTTAGCGTCGAGACCATGCCGCTCGGCGTGCAGCCAGAAATCCAGTGCCATCGCCCAAGACTTGCCCCCTCCCCGCGCCCCGCCGTAGCAGACGACGTCGACGCTGGTACATTCGACAAAGGCGGTCTGCGGCCCCTTCTGCGGTTTGACGATCTCCACCTTGACGTCGGCGTTCACGATTGATGCTCGATCAATTTGCCGCCGTATTTTTTCTGCCACGCGTCGAGCGACATTTCGGCGGAGGACCGGGATCGGCGACAGGCTTGCGTCTGATGGTCTGTTCGACCTCGGCGCGGTCGACGATGAGGCCGAACAATCTGGCCTTACCCATTGACGCCGCAACACACGCGGAGGCCTGCTTGTTGTCGAACGCCAGTTGGAAGGCGATGTCGAGCTCGGTGGCGATGGATTCGGCTGTGACGGCGGTTGTTCGCTGCTGCCGCCTTCAGTTCGTTCAACCGCTTAGCAACCTTGCCATTTCTTACCAGTCGCGCGGCGTGTGCGTCTGTGGCGTTTCGACCGTTCGATCGATAGCCGGCCTTCCGGTAGGCTTCATACTGAGAGAGGCCCTCTGCGAGGTTGGGCAAAAGGCTTCTTGTCTAGCTGTAAGCATAGCGGTATTCTGATACCACATAGAATCACGATTGCCACTGCGCGTTGGCGGGCCAACCAGATGCCGCCGGAAACTCTGCCAATTGTCGTTTTCAGCCGCCGATTGTATTTCGAGAGAAGCGACCTGCTGGGGCAGCAGGGGCGGCAGGGACACTTGCACCAGATCCAGGAAAACTGTCACTGCCATTTCTCGCGCGTTTGACCAAACTGCCCCAGCAGCCCCTGCTGCCCCAGCACTCAAACGGCCATTAGCGACCACTGCGCGACGCCGGCACGGGTCAGGGCGTCGACCTTTATCATCTTGACTTGCAACGGTTTTCCGTCGCCAAGATCGAGTGCAACGACACGATCCACACCTTTTTCAGGTAGTTGCCGAGGCCGGCCGCATCTATTGTTCCGCGCGATCCGCAGCAGTCGAAAATGGCCTCCCACAGCTCTGGATCCGGCTCGCTCGACGGTTCACCATACGCTCCCCCTCTGCCGGCCTTGCGGTCCTCGGCAATCTTGACCACAACTTTGGCGGTGTATTCCATCCCCAGCCCGAGCGCATGGATCCACGCGGCGAAGAGCGCCCTGAGCCGCTGTAGCTTGCTGTCGCCCTCGCGCACGCCGCGCATGCTGTCGCAACAATCGGCCTTGCCCAGCCAAACAAGAGACGAGCGGACATTGTCCGACCATCCTCATATGATGCGAGTGGCGCTAACTTTCCTCGGCCGGCCGGCCACGATATAGGCGCGCACGACCGTAAGGGCCGCGGTGATGTATTTTCCGCGGTCGCGCGATGACCGACTCATATGGCCGCAACTTGTATTCGTGCAATTCCGGCCGCTCCTCGTTGCGGTCCAGACGGCCTAGAATTGTCCGTCGCGTGAGGTCCTGCGCGATTTCGATGTTGTTGCCGTTGGCGAACCAGGTCGTCCGCTGCTCGACTGTACAGAGCTGGGCTGGTGCCGAGCGGCCTCACCTCGATGACACGCTGCTCCAGCGCCTGGCACAGGGTGCCGTCGTCCAGGACGCCGTTGATGTTGTCGAACGAAATGATCGGCATGCCCGAAAGCAGCGCGCCAATTAGCCGCTTCTCAAATTCCTCCTTCTTGTCGGCCGGAGGGATTACGGGACAGTAGTGTCCGGTTGCCATGGCGCTCGAAAGAGACGCCAAATATGACTTGCCCGAACCTGCCACCGGCGCCGAAAAGACGTGCAAGGGAGCCAGTGGCAGCAATCCCCTGAGCAGGGGTGTGATCAGCATCGACAATGCGACAGCGCGGCTGGCCTCGTCGGCAAACTGGTACTCAACGAGAAGTCCCTCCAGCACCTCCAATGCTGCGAGCGCGTCCTCACGGGTCGGCCGTTCCGGCACGGCTACGGCCGGAGCGCCCGAAAGAAGCAGTTTGGACCGCACATCCAATCCAGGCTTGTCAATGATCTCGCCGTCGGCGCCAATCGTCGGCGCGGCAATGATGCCGATCACCTCGGGGTAGGGCCAATAACCCTTTCGCGCAATCATCAGTTCGCAATGTCGCGTGGCGGTTTGGTCCTTCGCCATCCACCAGAGCGGCCGTCGAATTTCTCGAATCGCGCCGCCTCGTCCATGAACTGAAGCATGACCGGCAAGGTGATCGGCACCAGTTGGGTCATCGTGGTGAACACGCCCTCCGCCGTTTCCACCTCCCTTTTCGCCGGATAGACCAGACCGGCCGCGCCTACATATACCGGCAGTCCAGCTTGCAGAATCGCCTCTTCCGTTCGCTTCGCCAGCGAGGTAAACGCGCCCGCTTCGATTTGTATCAGCGGCCTGCCGTCGGGTTCGTGCCGTTCCATGTGAACGACCGCCATCACCGCAACCCTTCATGGCGATATGCATCGGCGAAGTCGGACCCAACCTCACCGGGCCAGCCGATGTCGACGGTAACGCCCGCCTCCGCCCAGCGCCGCGCGCAGCGCCTGGCCGCCGCCAGCCCGACGCCGCTGTCGTCGTTATCCGCGCCTATCACCAGCCTCTTCACACCAGGCAGCACTGGAAGCCGCTCAGGAAACTCGCCCCGCTCAGCGCCCAGACCGGCGTTCCTGAGGGAACCAGATTGCCCATCGTGATGCCGATGGCCGTCTCCAACCCCTCGCAAATGACAAGGACTTCGCCAGCGCGGCCCGCATCATCGCCGCGCCTTTCACCCGGCCAGCCGATTTCTTCAGCTTGCGACCGTCCGCCCGCCGGGCATTCGTTCCGTCCGGGTTGAGTGCGATCTTGTGTACGCCGACGATTTCCAGCGAGAGCGACATCGCGGAGCGGTGCCAGCACCGCCGGAAATGTGCCCTCCAGCATCCGACAAGACGGATCGAAGCGTAGCTGCTCCCACCAGGCATCGGGCACATCAAGCCCCCTCTGCTCGAAATAGCGCTCTGCCAGCGTACCTCGCGCCGCACGGGCACGGGCAAACGCTGCACGAGCCGCCTAAAATTCGATCCGTCTGCGTGCGGTCACCCCAATCGCCGGGTCGCCTGATGCTTTCTCTGGCACGGACATCGCCAGTTCTCGACGCAACCAGAAGATGGCGTTCTCCCGGGAGCAATCCAGCGCATCGCGGACGAGGTCGATCATGTCCCCGCCTTGCCCCGGTTAAAGTCGTACCAGAGGCCGCGCTTATCTCCCGAGATTCCAGCACCAGCTCATAGGTCGAGCGCCAACGCATTTCCCGACAATTGGCCACAGTCGGATTTCCCAGCAGCGCGACAGCGATTGCCTCGCTTCGGTCGCGGGCAGCGTTAATCAGCTCCGAGAGCGCAAGCTGGCTGCTCATATCGGAGTTGCCCCCCAAATATCCATTACTGATTTTCATCATCATTTTCCCGGAGACTCTCGTCGATGATTCGACAGTACATCGTCCCAAGTGCGCTCAGGCTGGGCGGCGAGCCGCTCCCGCAGGCCCAGCACCGCGGGCTGCATAGGTTGCACCGGCGCAATCCGCGCTGAGCGCGGCGGGCATACAAGCGCGATAGCTCTGTTCGCTGGTGCGATGGGGGGCGTAGCTAGGCATTTACGGACCTTCCTTGGTTGAAGGCCCAGCGGCTCGGAAATCCAGCAGGGTTTGGATTATTTCCAGTGCGCCAGCACCTGAAAAATCCGCCTGCGTCTCCCGTGGAGCCGTGGGGCGGGTTTTTTAGGCGGAGCGCATTTGAAATTGTTCCCACGACGCCGGACGGTGACCCAAGCCGTCCGGTATTTCATTTGAGCAAATCACGCACGCGAACGAGTTCTCGTGGCGGAATTCGCACGACACCCCCAAGTTCGATACTTTCGATCTCTTTGCGCTTGACGGCCCTTCGTACGCGCCCCTCCGGAAGGTCGGCCTCATCCGCAAATCCCCGGATCGTATAGCCGCCCTTCGGTGTTTTTCGTCTGGTCTTCTGGTTTCCGTTCAACATGGTAGCCTCCACATCGATACAGAACGCTACGCCATTTGTTTAGGCGTAACAAGTGGGTTGTTGCCTTTGTATTCGCCAGCGTGTACGTTTCAATACGAAGCACAACGAAGCGGGCCGATATGGAGCTTTGCTCTCATTCTTAACGCCCAGCGATGGCCCGCTGCACACCTTGTAGGGCGTGAAAAGGTGTTTCCGCCGCGACCAGATTCCGACGCGACGGCCGCCGTAATCGCAACAACAGGTCACGGCCGAAGCTGGGCTGCACGTGAGCCAAGAGGAATCTGGAGGACTTTTGCCGGGCTTAACCGCGCCAAGGATGAAGCCGTTGTCGACTTCGTGCGCCGCTACGGCGATCCAAAGGCGAGTTGTCTCCCGGCCATTCCATTCACACTTCCGATTGGAAAAGCCTCGCTTCGGTGCTCGCCCAAATCAGCATCGCGTCGGGGAACTGCATCACGATGGCATTTGCCAGGTGGTGCAGCCGGACAATATCATCGAGGGCGGCAGTGTATCAGTTCAAAATCGGCGGATTTTCTCATCAGGCATGTCGATGTTCGTCTCGTATTCGATCCGAACCTGCGGCCAGAAGTCAGATGCGCTCGCCTTGATGACTATATGATTGCGTCGGCAGCGTTTATGCTGGCCCGCGCAACCCCGATGCGCACCTGCGATCATTGCGGACACTGGTTCGGTCTCAAGCGCCGCACTGGCCGTTTCTGCTCAACCGAATGCCGAAGTGCCGTCTTCCGGCTGGAAAGGGAGGAAGCCCGTCATGGCATCCGGCATAGACACGAATATCCGGACAACAAGCCTCTTGAGGCCGGCGTGATCAGCCGCTTTATTCCAAGCAGTATCCAACTCAGGTGGTCGCCCAATTGCTCGCGCGCGGCATCAAGGTTTCGGAACGGCAGGTGCGCGAAAAAGCCCGGCGACTTGGCTGCTTCGGCACGATCGGCCGGCAGATGGTACTCCTGCCTGAACACGTCGACGCAATATTCGGGGATCGTAAGACATGGCTCGCACGCGCAGAGAAAACTGCTTCCAAAGGGCAGAACCAGCAACTGGTATTTCTACCTCTATGATGACGGTGGCAAACGCCGAACGGTTTGCACGGGAACAGCTGACCGAAAAGAAGCCGAGCAGATCCGTGCGGTCAAGCAGGACGAACAGCGTCATGCCGCTCTTTTCGGACCACAAGAGATCTTGACGTTCGGCGCCGCTTGCGGCTACTACCTCAAGGCCGACAAGAACAACCACTTCCTGATGCTGCTGTTCAAGCTCTGGGGAAAGACGCTGGTCAAGAACATCACCGCCGGCGTGATTAAGCAGGCGGCGATCGATCTCTACCCCGGCGCCGAGCCTGCAACCTGGATCCGCCAGGTGGTCACCCCTGCCCTTGCGGTGATCAATCACTGCGCCGAACTGGGCAGGTGTGCCCCGCTGCGGGTTAAGCGGTTGGAAGGGTTGCCAGGGCGGTGAAGGAGGCGGTCGATCGTGACTATGTCGATGCGATGATCACTGCCGCCCCAGTGCCGCACCTCGCCGCGCTTCAGTCATGTTCATATACACTGACCGGCGCTCGGCCAGTTCGGCATTGCCGCGGCGCTGGAGTGTCGGACGCCAACGTCGATCTGCAGGCTGCGACTGCAACGTTCAGGCCGGGACGAAGACGGCGATTCCTCATGTCGTTTCATTTGACCGCCCAGCTGGTGGCGATGTTGGCCAATCTGCCCCGTACCGGCAACAATGCCCGCAAGGTGTTCGGCTACGCCTCACGGCACTCGGTCTATGGCGTCTTGAAGAAGATGGCCAAGGATGCCGGTTACAAGTATGTGCCACCGCACCAGGTTGGCCGTCACTCCTTCGCCACCGCCCTGCTTGATGCCGGTTACACGGTCGCCGACGTCATGAAGCTGGGCAACTGGAAATCCGCCAAGATGGTGCTGGAGATCTATGCTCATTCCAAGAAGGGTCGGGCCGAAGCGATCGAGGACGTGTTCGGCAAGAAGCCAATCGGCACAGTCACGCCAATCGGCACAATATCGGCACAAGAGCTACTTAAGTCCTTTCGCAATAAGGATTTTTAGCGCCCCTGCTAAGGGCGTAGAGGTGAAAGCTTCTCGAGGGTTCAATCCCTTCCTCTCCGCCATCT
>CAWIWT010000016.1:0-323361 GCA_963839725.1 uncultured Alphaproteobacteria bacterium
GATCGCCGGAAGTATCAGGGAGCATTCTCCAGGTTACAACGACGGGCCTGAATTATAGCCTACCCTGCAGCGGTCAGAAAGAAGAGCGTGATGCACTACATATCCACGCGCGGCCATCCAGATCGCAAACAATTCTGTGATATCTTGCTTGAAGGTCTCGCGCCAGATGGCGGGCTATATGTGCCCGAGGCCTACCCTCGCGTGGATGATGCTACGCTGGATAGGTGGCGTGGCTTGTCCTACCCCGAGCTCGCGTTCGAAATCCTGTCGCTCTACATCGACGATATTCCACCCGCCGACCTGAAGGCGATCTGTGAAAAGACCTATACGCCGGAGATCTTTGGAACCCGCAAGATCGCGCCCGTGCGACAGCTGGAGACGGGCCTCCACGTCCAGGAATTGTCGAACGGTCCCACGCTGGCATTCAAGGACATGGCCATGCAGTTGCTCGGCAATCTGCTCGAGTACGAACTGGCGCGCCGGCATGAGGAACTGAACATTCTCGGGGCAACCAGTGGCGACACGGGCAGCGCGGCAGAATATGCAATGCGCGGCAAGAAGGGTGTGCGGGTCTTCATGATGTCGCCCCACGGGCGGATGAGCGCCTTTCAGCAAGCTCAGATGTTCAGCCTGCAGGACGACAACATCAACAACATCGCTATACAGGGGGTGTTCGACGATTGCCAAGACATCGTCAAGTCCGTGTCCAGCGATCTGGAGTTCAAGCGACGCCATAAGATCGGCGCCGTCAATTCGATCAACTGGGCCAGATTGGTGGCACAGGTTGTCTATTATTTTTATGGTTACTTTCAGGTGTCGAAGGAGAGCTCAGCACCAGTGGGTTTTACCGTGCCGTCGGGAAATTTCGGGAACATCTGTGCCGGTCATGTCGCGCGCATGATGGGACTTCCGATATCTCGTCTCGTCATTGCGACCAACGAGAACGACGTGCTCGATGAGTTTTTCCGCACCGGCGTGTATCGCGTGCGAGGCCGAGCGGACACTTATGAAACCTCGAGCCCATCCATGGACATTTCCAAGGCCTCCAATCTCGAGCGTTTCGTGTTCGACCTGCTCGGTCGCGACGCCAGCCGGACGAAATCACTGTTCGACGACCAACTCCGGGAGCGAGGATCGTTCGATCTCACTGGTGATCCCGCCTTCGTGGATGTGGCGACACGTTTCGGTTTCCGCAGCGGCAAGAGCACCCATGCCGACCGGTTGGCGACGATCCGTGACACCTGGCACCGCTACGACACCTTGATCGATCCGCACACCGCGGATGGCGTGAAGGTCGCGCGCATGCACTCCGCCCCTGAGATGCCGATGATCGTGCTCGAAACTGCGCTGCCAATCAAATTTGCTGGGACGATCAAGGAGGCTTTGGGCCGCGAGCCAGATCGTCCTCGACGGTTCAATGGCATAGAGGACTTGCCGAAACGGTTCGAAGTCCTTCCTGCCGATGCACAGACCGTAAAGACTTACATCGCCGAGATCGTGCACGGTGCGGGCTGCTGAAGAGTTGCTTCAGGGATCGAGGACTGTTCAGCCATGGCAGTATTTACGGAGCTGTCATTCGACGATATCGCAGCGTTCTTTCGAGCGCTGGGTTTAGACGGGCCTCGTTCCGTTCGCGGGATCACCACCGGAATCGAGAACACGAACTACTTCGTCGACACCGATAGGGGAAAGTATGTGCTCACGTTGTTTGAGCGCCTCACTTTCGAGCAGTTGCCGTTCTATCTCCATTTCATGAAGCACCTTGCGGCGCGGGGAATGCCGGTCCCGGATCCGGTTGCTAACGTCAGTGGCGAAATCCTTCACTCGATGAAAGGCCGGCCTGCGGTGGTCGTCAACAGGCTTCCTGGAGAAAGCGAGACAGCACCTACAGAGTCGCATTGTCGCTCTGTCGGGGAGATCCTGGCGCGAATGCACGTGGCCGGGAGCGATTACCCACGACACCAGGTCAATCCGCGAGGTCTCGAATGGTGGAACGAGGTGGTGCCGGTGGTCGGCCGCTGCGTCTCTGGTGGACAGCGGTCGTTGCTCTCGAGCGAACTGGCCTTCCAGAAACAGATTGCGGTGTTTTTCACGTACGAGCAACTCCCCAAAGGGCCGGTGCACGCTGATCTCTTTCGCGACAACGTCCTGTTTGACGGTGGTCACCTGACGGGCGTCTTTGATTTCTACTTCGCCGGATGCGACGCCTTTCTGTTCGATATTGCCGTGTGCCTCAATGACTGGTGCGTCGATGGCCGCACCGGCCGCCAACACGTTGAGCGAGCTGCCGCTTTCCTCGGCGGCTATGAGTCCGTTCGCGCGCTTACTCCAGCCGAACGCACATTGCTTCCTGCGATGCAGCGGGCAGGAGCATTTCGTTTTTGGCTATCGCGGCTCTGGGATCTGTACCTGCCTCGCGAAGCTGCGCTCCTCAACGCACACGATCCCAGCCACTTCGAGCGCATGTTGCGCGTGCTTCGTGGAGAGATCGCATGAGCAAGACCGCACAGATTGCCATACTGGAGGATGAGGGCATCATGGCGTCGACTTTAGAAGGCCGCGTTCGCGAGCTTCTTTCGCAGATCGAGACGGAGGGCCTCTACAAGCGCGAGCGCGTCATGAGTGGCCCCCAAGCCGGCCGGGTCCGCGTCGGTTCCCGAGCTTCGGAGCGCGAATTTGTCAATCTTTGTGCGAACAACTACCTCGGCTTGGCCGATCATCCAGAAGTGATCGCCGCTGCGAAGCAGGGACTGGACGAGTTCGGCTTTGGCATGGCGTCCGTGCGCTTCATCTGCGGCACGCAAGCCCTGCACCGTGAACTCGAGCAAACGATTGCTCGCTACTTGGGCAAGGACGACGCAATCCTGTTTGCGGCTTGTTTCGACGCCAATGGCGGAGTTTTCGAGCCGCTCTTGGAAGCCGAAGACGCCATCATTTCCGATTCTCTCAATCATGCCTCTATCATTGATGGGGTGCGTCTTTGCAAAGCAAGGCGCTACCGGTTTGCCAACGGCGACATGAACGACCTCGAGGATCGGCTGAAGGAAGCGGCCAGGGACGGGACCCGTTTCACGTTGATTGCAACGGACGGCGTATTCTCGATGGACGGGTACGTCGCCAACCTCCCAGCCATCTGCGACTTGGCCGAGAGATATGGTGCTGTCGTCATGGTCGACGACTGCCATGCCACCGGCCATCTTGGCGAAGCCGGTCGCGGCACTCCCACGCTGACAGGCACGAGTCAAAATGTCGAAATCGTCACAGGAACGCTCGGCAAGAGCTTGGGAGGCGCGATGGGCGGTTTTGTTGCGGCGTCGCAGCCCATCGTGGATCTGCTTCGACAGCGAGCGCGTCCGTATCTCTTCTCCAACAGCCTCGCCCCCGCCGTGGCAGCGGGATCGATCAAGGCCATCGAGATCGCAGAAAAGGCCGACGACAGACGGCGGTTGCTTGCAGCGCACGGTCGACGCTTCCGGTCAGGACTGGAAAAGGCGGGATTCGAGCTGCTCCCAGGAGAGACGCCAATCATTCCAGTAATGCTGCACGAGGCCCGGCTCGCACAGAGCATGGCCGCTGCGCTCGATGAACGCGGCATCTATGTGGTCGGCTTTTCCTTCCCTGTGGTGCCGAAGGGCAAAGCGCGCATACGTACCCAGGTGTCGGCTGCCCATTCGGCTGAGGACATCGATCGCGCGGTGGAGGCGTTCGGGGAAGTCGGCAAGGAATTGGGAGTCATTTGATGTCCAACATGATGCGCGCACTCGTCAAAGCTCGCGCCGAGCCCGGTATTTGGATGGAACGCGTGCCGGTGCCGGGGATCGGGCCGAACGACGTTCTCATCAAGGTCCGCAAGTCGGCCATCTGCGGCACCGACGTCCACATCTACAATTGGGACCAGTGGGCGCAGAAGACCGTGCCGGTGCCGATGGTGACCGGCCATGAATTCGTCGGCGACGTCGCGGATTTCGGCAAGGCGGTGACCGAATACAGGATCGGTCAGCGCGTGGCCGGCGAGGGGCACATCGTCTGCGGCCACTGCCGAAATTGCCGCGCGGGGAGGGGGCATCTCTGCCGCAATACGCTGGGCGTCGGCGTCAACAGTCCGGGCGCCTTCGCCGAATACCTCGCCATTCCGCAACATAATGTCGTGCCGATCCCGGACGACATTCCCGACGAGGTGGCTGCGATCTTCGATCCGCTGGGCAATGCAGTGCACACCGCGCTATCCTTCGACTTGGTGGGCGAGGACGTGCTGGTCACCGGCGCCGGGCCGATCGGCATCATGGGGGCGCTGGTGGCGCAGGCGGTCGGTGCGCGCAAAGTCGTGATCACCGACATCAACCCCTCCAGGCTGGAACTTGCGCGGAAGATGAAGATCCATCACGTGGTCGACGCGTCGAAGGAAAAGCTGCGCGACGTTATGCGAGAGGAGGGCATGACCGAGGGTTTCGACGTCGGCCTCGAAATGTCCGGCTCGGCCGCGGCATTCCGCGACATGATCGACACGATGAACAATGGCGGTAAGATCGCCATTCTGGGCATCTCGCCGACCGGTTTCGAGATCGACTGGAACAAGGTCATCTTCAAGATGCTGACGCTGAAAGGCATCTACGGGCGCGAAATGTTCGAGACCTGGTACAAGATGATCGCGCTGGTGCAGGGCCCACTCGACGTCACCGGCCTCATCACCCACCGCATCGGCATCGACGACTTCCGGCCGGCTTCGAGGCGATGAAGAGCGGCAATTCCGGCAAGGTGGTGATGGATTGGTGAGGGCGGCGCTTGGGGCTAAACTCCAGGGCTCGCCATCTGCGGCATGAACGCCCGGGGGCACCGCGATTTTCGAATTCCTGAGGGCGACGATGACGCTGCTTTATCATTCAGGGCTATCGAATCCAGGACTTGATTGCCATCTGGCGCGCCAGCCGCTGACAGGCGGTTGGTCGTGTTGAGAGGCATTCCGCTACGGGCCGGGCAAGCAGGAATGAAGACGCAAATAGTGGTCGTTGGCGGTGGGGCGGGAGGTCTTGAGCTCGTGCGGCGGCTCGGAGCACGACTCGGCCGTAAGGATTTCGACATCATTCTTGTCGAGCGGAACCACACCCATGTCTGCAAGCCCCTCCTCCATGAGGTTGCGGCTGGCTCACTCGATGCAAATCTCGACGAAGTTGGCGATCGCAGCCGCGGGCATCGGTGGGGCTACCTCTTTTTTTTATGGGTCGTTGGAGGCCATCGATCGAACAGCACGGCAGGTGATGGTGGCGCCGATTTTCGACGATGACGGCTCGGAACTGGTCGGTCGGCATCGGCTCCGATACGATTACCTCGTTATCGCAATTGGGTCGGTTTCAAACGACTTCGGTACTCCCCGAGTGAAGGATCACTCTGAATTTCCGAAAAATCGCCACAGCCGCACTCGCTGGGGCGTTCAGCGCTTTGTGGATGTGCATGGCCGCCTTTCCGGCCTCGTGCCTCCATCCCGTTTTATCCGGGGCGATCGGGCGATCCGTGGTTCATGCCGGCAATCATTCAGGGCTATTGGCTGCAGGACCGTATCGCCCTTTGGCCTGCCCGCCGCTGACACGACTGCAGAATCGCGCGGGACACGTTGTTGCCGGAAAGCACTCCAGTACGGCGGAAAAGTCCGTTGGGGCTGGGACTTGCCGGTGCGAAGCTGATCAGCGGTGGGACGCCTTTGCGCGGATCAGCGCGTCGGCCATGTAGAGGTCCTGTAGGGAGATGCCAGAACTGTCGAAGACCGTGATTTCGTTGTCGAAGCGGCGTCCGGGCGCACGCTTTTCAATGACGTCGCCGATGGCTGTTACCGCAAGCACGCCGGCGTCGATCTCGTCGCGCACGTGTTGGAACTCGCCGATCTGCACGGACTGGGAAAGCAGATCACAAAACAGACGTGCCCTGGGAAACAATTCGCTCGGCAATTCGCGCTTGCCTGGAGCATCCGACCCCATGCTGACGATATGGGTTCCGGGTCCCACCCAAGCGGCATCGAACAGCGGTTCGCGTGAGGGTGTCGCCGTCACCACGATGTCGGCCGCGCGCACGGCTTCTTCGGGCAAGGCAGCGCGCGCCTCCAGGCCCCTTTCGCCGATCTGGTCGACAAGAGCGTCGCGTCGCGGCGAAGGCCGGGCCACGACCAGCACAGTTTCGATTGGGCGGATGCGTGCCAGCGCCATCACTTCGAAGCCCGCCTGGTTGCCGGCGCCGAATATCGCCAGAACCTTGGCTTGCTTCCGCGCAAGAAGATCGGCCGCAACCGCGTCGGCGGCGGCCGTCCTGTAGGCGTTGACCTTTCCGGCCTCGATTACGGCGCCGAGCCGACCTGTATGCTGATCGAGCAGCACGATGGTAGAGTTGTGGCGGGGAAGGCCACGTGCCGGGTTGCCCGACCAGAAGGAGCCAATTTTCACTCCGGTCAGGTTGTCCGACGAACCGGATTTGATTGAGAAGGTATTGGTCGCCTCCCGCGTGCGCCCGAGAACAGCGGGAAAGACCCCGCTCTGCTGGGATGCTGCGGCCACGAGAGCCTCCCGCGCCGCCTCGAAAGCAAGTTCATGCGTGACGAGGGCGGCTGACTCCTCTTCGCTGATGTAGATCATCCAAAATTCCTCGTGAGCATCAAGCGCTTCATCGCTGCAGAGTGTTCCGGTCTATGGCGTTGGTCAGGCCTGAGATCACATCGTGTAGAGGCGCGGACGTCACGCCGCTGGCAACCATAGGGGCGACGCAAGGTGGCAGATATAATTCTCGCCCGATTTGCGCCATTGGTATGCCGAGGGACGGCTCAAAACGAATGATTCCGCCGAATTGAAAGGGCAAAACAGCAGGGAAATCTGCCCGCCGGGCGCGACTCTAAGGTCCGATGAATTCGACCTTGGACCAAGAGACAGTATTTCACCTATGGCCGTAGACCATGAGAGCGACACCGTCAGCGCCCGGATCGAGCTGATGAAATTCGAAACCCGCCATGTGCAGGGCGCGCTGAGGCTATCGCAGGAGATGGGCTGGCCTTATCGCCGAGAGGATTGGGAATTTGCCGCGACGGTCGGCGAGGGTCTGGTCATCGAGCGGGCAGGCGAAGTGATCGGCACGGCCATGTGGTGGAACTACGGACAGGCCTATGCCACCGCTGGGATGATCATCGTCACCGCCTCCGCACAAGGCGGTGGCTACGGCTCGCGGCTCTTCAATGGGCTGCTTGAGGCGACGGACGGTCGCAACGTGCTGCTCAATTCGACCGAAGAGGGGCTCACGCTCTACAAGCGACGCGGCTTCACTGCTTGGGGCACCGTGCTTCAGCACCAGGGCCCGCTGACCGTCGCGGTGACGCTGAATGCCTGCGACGACATCCGTCCGGCGACTGTCTCGGACCTCGCGGCGATCCAAGCCTTCGACGAACGGGCCACGGGCATGCCCCGGCAGTCGATGGTGGCCGCGCTCGCCGATGTGGGCAACGTGGTGGTCATCGAACGCGCGGGACGGGTTGCAGGCTACGCCATCGCCAGGAGGTTCGGGCGCGGCTACGTGGTCGGCCCTTGTGCAGCCGAAAGCGCCCAAGATGCGCAACTCCTGATCCTGGCCCAGCTTTCGAAGCTCCACGGGCAATTCGTTCGCATCGACGTCTATGCCGAAGATGGATTGGGCGACTGGCTGGAGAGCCTCGGCCTCAAGCGGGTCGGTTATGCGACCGCCATGGTCAAGGGGCGGCGACCCGTCTCCGACGGGCCGGCCCATATGTATGCCTTGGCAAACCAGTCGTTCGGTTAGGAAATCAGGATACGGAAAGATGGAGGCAAACGTGAAAGTGCGTGAAGCGGCTAAAACGATCGACGCCCTCGTCACCCCGTCGCTGCTTCTGGACCGTGGACGGCTCGAGCGCAATATCCAGCGCCTGGCCGAGCACGCCAAAAAGCTTGGCGTGGTGCTGCGCCCGCACATGAAGACGGCCAAGAGCATCGACGTCGCCCGACACGTGTTCCCCCGCGAACCCGGCCCGATCACGGTCTCGACCATCGCCGAGGCGGAATATTTCGCGGGCCACGGCTTTCGAGACATGACCTATGCGGTCGGAATGTCGCCGGCTTCGGCCATCCGCGCCATGGAGCTTTGTCGCCGCACGGGCGTCGATTTGAAGCTGCTGCTCGATACTGTGGAGCAGGCTGATGCTTTGGCCGACGTGCGCGAGGCCACCGGCGTGACACCGTCCGTCTTCATCGAACTGGACTGCGATGACCATCGCGGTGGATTGAAGCCGGACGATCCCAAGCTGCTCGAGGTGGCCAACAGGGTCGTCGCAGCGGGCGCCAACCTCGTCGGCGTCCTCGCCCATGCGGGCGAGTCCTATAGCTTGAGCACGCCCGATGCGCTGGTCAAGGCAGCTGAGAACGAGCGTTCGGCCACCGTGCGCGCCGCCGAAATTCTGCGCGCTCACGGCCATGCCTGCCCGATCGTCAGCCTTGGCTCGACGCCGACGGCGCACTTCGCCGAGAATCTCGAAGGCGTCACGGAGTTGCGCGCCGGGGTCTACATGTTCTTCGACCTCGTCCAACACGGGGTAGGGGTCTGTGCCATCGACGATATCGCGATTTCCGTGTTGGCCACCGTGATCGGCGCCAAGCCGGAAAAAGGATGGGTGCTGGTCGACGCTGGGTGGATGGCGCTTTCGCGCGACCGTGGAACCTCAAACCAGCAGCTCGACCAGGGTTACGGCGTGGTCTGCGACGAAAAGGGGCGGGTGCTCAAAGATGTAGTCGTTTCCCAGGCCAGCCAGGAACACGGCATCCTCGCGATCCGCGCCGGTTCCGGCAAGACAATGCCCGAGCTCCCGGTCGGTACGCGGATCCGGATCCTGCCCAACCATGCCTGCGCGATGGCCGCCCAGCATGACTTCTACAGCGTCATCAACGGTGAGAGCCCCGAGATCGAAGCGCGGTGGGAGCGGATTCGCGGCTGGTAGGGGCTCCAATCTCTACGCTTTGCATGGCGCCCATGCAAATTGACGCACTGGTGGTGCAAAATGAAGTTTACCTCTTACTGGCTGGATACGTCTCAGCCGTTCAATGACGGATCGTCCAAACCCCTCGAAGGTCACTACGACGTGGCCGTGGTGGGCGGCGGTCTGACCGGATCCTCCGCCGCACTGGCCCTCGCCAAGAAGGGCGCCCGGGTCGCCCTGCTCGAGGCCGAAACAATCGGCAACGCCGCGTCCGGGCGCAATGGCGGCATGTGCAACAACGGTTTTGCCCAGAACTATGCGGTCATGGCCGGCAAGTACGGCAAGGACGCCGCGAACGCGCTTTACAAGGCTTTCGACGCCGGCGTCGATATGGTTGAGCGGATCGGTGCAGGAGGAACAGATCGACTGCAGCTTCTCCCGAGTCGGCAAGCTCAAGCTTGCCGCCAAACCCGAGCACTACGACATGCTGGCGCGCAGCCAGGAACTCTTGGCGGCCAATGTCGATCCCGAAACGAGGATGATCGCCCGCACCGACCTGCGCAGCGAGGTCGGAACCGACCGTTACCACGGCGGGCTGCTCTTTCCCAAGAGCGCCAGCATGCATGTCGGCCGGTTCGTCCGGGGCCTGGCGACCGCAGCCGCGCGGCGTGGCGCGGAGGTCTATGAACACGCGCCCGTCATGGCCATGCGCAAGGTCGCCGCCGGGCATGAGGTCGAGACCCCCAGAGGCAAGATCGTCGCGCGGCAGGTCCTGCTGGCGAGCGGCATTTCCCAGGTCGGTCCGCTCGGATGGATCCGCCGCCGCATCGTGCCGGTCGGCGCCTTCCTGATCGTGACGGAACCGCTGTCGCCTTCGCAGCTTGAGCGCCTCATGCCGACCCGCCGCAATGTCGTCGACACGCGCAACCTCGTCGTCTACTGGCGGCTGACACCGGACAATCGCATGCTGTTCGGCGGGCGGGCCCGGTTTGCGGCGTCCAATCCGCAATCCGACGAAAAAAGCGGCCGGATCCTGAAAGCGGCGATGGTCGACGTTTATCCGGAACTGGCCGGCACCCGGATCGACTACTGCTGGGGCGGCATGGTCGATATGACCCGCGACCGCCTGCCCCGCGCCGGAGAGCGCGACGGGATCTTCTACTCCATGGGCTATAGCGGCCACGGCACCCATATGTCGACGCTGATGGGCAGCATCATGGCCGACGTCATGGACGGGCGCCCCGACCTCAACCCCTGGAAGGATTTCGACTGGCCAGCGATCCCTGGATATTTCGGGCGTCCCTGGTTCCTGCCGATCCTCGGTGCCTATTACCGCATGAAGGACCTTGTAGGATGATCACGCCCCTCGAACACCTGTCCCGCAACGGCCACCTGGACAAGTTCTTCATCGACGGCAAATGGCTCGAGCCGAGGGGCACCGCCAAGGGCGTCGTGGTGAATCCGGCCACGGAAGAGGTTGTGACCCAGTTTCCGCTCGGAAACAGCGAGGACGTGGACGCGGCCGTTTCAGCGGCCCGCCGGGCATTCGCCACCTGGAGCCGTACCAAGCCGGAATACCGCGCGGGTCTGCTTGATCGCCTGCAGGCGCTGCTCGAAGCGCGCAGCGAACTGCTTGCACAATGCCTGACCCTCGAGATGGGCGCGGCGATCGGATATGCGCGCACCGCGCAGGTGCCGCTCGCGATCGCCCATGTGAAGGTCGCTCGCGATGTCCTGGCAGCCTTCCCCTTCGTCGAGCAGCGCGGCCACACCGCCGTCACCCACGAACCGATCGGTGTCTGCGCGCTGATCACTCCGTGGAACTGGCCACTCTACCAGATCACCGCCAAGGTTGCGCCGGCGCTCGCCGCAGGCTGCACGGTCGTGCTGAAGCCAAGCGAGCTTTCTCCTTTGAACGCCCTTCTGTTCGCTGAGGCGATCGAGGAAGCCGGCTTCCCGGCCGGTGTTTTCAACCTCGTCAATGGTGACGGCCCATGCGTCGGCGCGGGTCTCGCGTCCCATGCGGATGTCGACATGATCTCCATTACCGGCTCTACCCGAGCGGGCATCGCGGTGGCCCAGGCAGCCGCGCCGACGGTCAAGCGCGTCGCGCAGGAGCTCGGCGGCAAGTCGCCGAACGTGATCCTGCCGGACGCCGATCTCGATCGCGCCGTTTCTTTGGGCATAGCCGCTGCCTTCCGCAATCTCGGCCAGTCATGCAGCGCGCCGACGCGCATGATCGTGCCGCGCGCGCTGCTTTCCGAGATCGAGTCAATTGCCAAGAGGGCCGCAGATGAGATCGTCGTCGGCGATCCTCTCTCGGAGACCACCACCCACGGTGCGATCGCCAACCGAGCCCAGTTCGACCGGATCCAAACCATGATCGGCGTCGGCATTTCGGAAGGCGCGAAGCTCGTTACCGGCGGACACGGGCCGTCCGGGCGGTCTGAATGTCGGGCTCTACGTTAAACCGACGATTTTTTCCGAGGTGCGCACGGGCATGCGCATTGCCCAGGAGGAGATCTTCGGGCCGGTTCTTTGCCTCATCCCCTACGACACAGTGGAGGAGGCCGTCACCATCGCCAACGACACCGTCTATGGCCTCGGGGCGCATGTGCAGGGCAAGGATATGGACGTCGTCAAGGACGTCGCGTCGCAGATCCGCTCCGGTCAAGTGCATCTCAACTACCCGGCCTGGGATCCCCACGCGCCGTTTGGCGGCTTCAAGCAATCTGGAAACGGACGCGAATACGGCATCGAGGGCATGTTGGAGTATCTCGAGGTCAAATCCATCCTCGGCTATTTCTAGGCGACATCTTCGCCAAGCGCAGAGGGCGCGCCGGCTTCATCGGGTCGGACACGCCGATCACCGCCGCCGCGCGCCCGTCGATCTCGGCATAGAGCGGGCTGCGCCGGCGCCTGCCGATCGCCGCACCCTGCGTTTCCAGCGCGTCGAGCGGGATGCTTTTGGAACGGAACAGCCGGTCGGCATCGACCAGAGTCGGCGCCCGTCCACTAGCGCGCCCAGCCCCACGCCGGGGAGCGACAGGAATCCGACGGCTGCTGCCATGGTCAGCCCGCGGCCTTGCGCCGCGCGCGTTATCGCCTTTGGCGATCCGATGTTCGGACGTCCGCTCGGCGCTGGCGACAAAGGCGCAGAACCTAGCCCCTCGGCGATGCCGAGCTATGGAGCGCGGCCACGCTGAATGCAGGCGATACTCGGCACAAAATACCGAAATGCTGCTGCAGTAGGTGCATTCTGCGGCGCCAGTCGCCGATACTACTGGCTCTCATTGAATGCCGAGGCCCCATGTCCCCTATTATCCACCACATCAGCAGTGATGAAACGCTGCCCAAGTCAGCGGACGTCGTGGTGATCGGCGGCGGGATCATCGGCGCCAGCGCGGCCTATTTCCTGGCGCGGCGCGGCCTGTCGGTGGCGCTGATCGAAAAGGGCTATGTCGGCTGCGAACAGTCGAGCCGGAACTGGGGCTGGTGCCGTCGGCAGAACCGCGATGCACGCGAGATGCCGATTGCCAGTCTGGCCATGCGGCTGTGGGACGAGCTTACCGAAGAGATCGGGCAAGACCTCGGCTTCCGCCGTTGCGGGCTCACCTATGCGACCGCCGATCCAAAGCAGCTCGCCGAATGGGACCAATGGCGCAAGGTTGCCCGACAGTTCGACGTCACGACGCGGATGCTGACGGCCGAGGAGGCCGCTGCCGCCGTTCCTGCGGCAGGCGGCCGCAAATGGCTGGGCGGTGTCCACGCGGCAGACGATGGCAAGGCGGAGCCCGCGCTCGCTGCCCCCCGAATCGCCGAGGGCGCGCGCAAGCATGGCGCGACCATTCATCAGAACTGCGCGGCACGCGGCCTGGACATCACCAATGGCAGGGTGAGCGGCGTCGTCACCGAGAAAGGCCTGATCCGCACCAGCGCGGTCCTCTGTGCCGCCGGTGCTTGGGCTTCCGCTTTCCTGCGCATGCATGCGGTGTCGATGCCGCAGGCCAGCGTCCGTCAGACCGCCTTGCGGACCGGTCCGGCACCGGATTTTGGCGGGGCAGTCTATACATCCGACTTTGCCATGACGCGCCGGCTCGATGGCGGCTACACGATCGCCGTCAGCGGCAGGGCGACCCTCGAGATCACGCCGCAGGGGATCCGCTATGTCCGCCCGTTTCTGCCGATGTTTATGAAACGGTTGAAGGCCGTCGAGATCGGCATAGGCCGCTCGTTCTTCGAGGGCCCGGACTCATTGCGTCGCTGGCATCTCGACAAGCCGACCCCCTTTGAACGCATCCGCGTCCTCGATCCCGCTCCGGACAAGCGGATGCTGGCAACCATCATGACGCGGGTCAAAGCCATGTTCCCCACCGTCGCCGAAGCCGGCGTCGTGTCCAGCTGGGGTGGGTATATCAACTCCACACCGGATGCAGTGCCGGTGATTTCAGCGGTGGACAGCATCGGCGGCATATTCGTCGCCGCAGGCTGTTCCGGACACGGCTTCGGCGCCGGCCCTGGTTTCGGCCATCTGGCGGCGGATCTGGTCGCCGGTGACGCGGCAAGCGTCGATCCGACTCCCTTCCGCCTGTCGCGCTTCACGGACAGATCGAAAATTGAAGTTGGCGACTTCTGATGCAATTCACCGCCGGGCGATAACAAGGAGCGCGGAGCGATTGCGGATTGCCTTTCTGGACGTTCCGCCAGCTCAGCTCCCAGCAACTTGATGGAAAACCACATGTCAGCTCAAACGCCGATCGCTCCCGCCAAAAAGCTGGCTTTCATCCATACGGTTTCCGGCCTTGTTTCCGAATTCGAAGCACTCGCCAAGGAACATTTTCCCGGTTGGAAGGCCTTCGCGATCCTCGACGAGAGCCTCCTGAGAAATACCATCGAGCGCGGGTCGCTCTCCGATCTGACGAAACGCAGACTCGCGACCTATGTCTGGTCGGCCGTCGACGCCGGGGCGGATGCGGTTGTCGTCACCTGCTCTACGCTCGGCCCGGCTGTCGATGCCATAGCGCCGCTTTGCCCGGTGCCGCTGTTCCGCATTGATGAAGGCATGGCCAAGGCCGCCGTGGAGCAAGCAGACCGCATCGGTGTGCTGGCGACCCTGTCCACAACGCTAGTGCCGACCGTGGAGCTCTTGAAGCGCAAGGCAGGCGAGGCGGGCAAGGATGTCGCGATCGAGGATGTGCTCGTGGAGGGAGCGTTTCAGCTCCTTGCCGGCGGGGATGTCGAAGCCCATGACGCGCAAATCCGCCTGGCTCTCGAAAAGCTGTCGCAGAAGGTGGATGTGGTCGTCTTTGCGCAGGCCTCGATGGCGCGCGCGGTGCGTGGCATGGCCCAGGGTCTTCCAATTCTGACAAGCCCCGTGCTCGGGGTCGAAAACGTGAAGCGGCGTTTAGAACGCCAGGCCGGCTTGTGATGACTGTGGTCCTTGGCGCCATCGCGGACGATTTCACCGGAGCGACCGATCTCGCGAGCACATGGGCACGGCAGGGTTTGCGGGTCGTCCAGACCATCGGCGTCCCCGACGATGCTAATGTCGCCGAAGGTGCGGAAGCGATCGTTGTCGCATTGAAATCACGGACGGCGCCGACAGATGAGGCGGTGGCTGAATCCCTTGCGGCGCATCGCTGGCTGAAGTCGGTCGGCGCGCAGCAGATCGTCTTCAAATATTGTTCCACTTTCGATTCTACCCCGACGGGAAACATCGGCCCGGTGGCGGATGCACTTCTGGACGAGGCCGGAGACAGCTTCACTGTCATATGCCCCGCCTTTCCGACCAATCGGCGGACGGTCT
Source organism: uncultured Alphaproteobacteria bacterium (assembly GCA_963839725.1). GTDB lineage: Bacteria > Pseudomonadota > Alphaproteobacteria > Rhizobiales > Rhizobiaceae > Kumtagia. The sequence continues at coordinate 14,760 of CAWIWT010000016.1, forward strand.
ACCAGGGGCATCTCTTCGTGGGCACCGAGCTCTTGTCGGACAGCCCCATGAAGCACCATCCGCTGACCCCGATGCGGGACTCCAGCCTGATACGCCTGATGGCTGCGCAAACCGACCGCCCGTGGGCCTGATACCGCTGGCTGTGGTAAGTTCGGGGGTCGCCGCGGTTTCCAGATGCATGGCGGAGCTTCGCGCCAAGGGCGTCGTCTATGCGGTCACGGATGCGTTGACCGATGACGATCTGCTGACCATTGGCGCCGCCATCAAGGATCTCCCGCTGGTGACCGGCGGCTCGGGAATTGGCATGGGCCTGCCGCAAAACTTCCGCGACCAGGGGCTGCTGGCCCGCCCGGCCACGACATGGGTGCCCGAGGCACAGGGTCGAGAACTGGTTCTTGCAGGAAGCTGTTCGGCGGCCACGCGGGCGCAGTTGGCTGATGTCACCCATGAATGGCCGTCACACAGGATAACGACCGACGAGCTCGCCGGAGGGCCGGAATTCGTCGATCAGCTGGTGAAATGGGCAAGGGACAATTCGGGCGCGTTTCCGGTCGTCGTCTACGCATCGGCGACACCCGAGGAGCTTCTGGAGTCGCAAGCCAGATACGGAACCCTGGAGGCCGGCAGAAAAGTCGAGGAAATTCTCAGTGGTCTTGCAGCGCGGCTGCAGAAGGAAGGTTTCAGCCGAATCGTGGTCGCAGGCGGCGAAACCTCGGGCGCCGTGTCACTCGCCCTCGGCGTGAGAACGCTGCGCATTGGCGCCGAAATCGCGCCAGGTGTTCCCTGGTGCGACGTCGTCGGAAGCGAGCGGCCGTTGGCTCGTGGCGCTCAAGTCCGGCAACTTCGGCGGTCCGACGTTCTTCCGCGATGCTTTTGGAATGCTTCCGTGACCGAGACCGCGCTCCGCGAGAAAGTTGCCCGGCTCGGAAAGTCGATGTTTGACCGAGGACTGACGTTCGGGTCGTCGGGCAACATCTCGGTCAGGCTGGCCGATGGATGGCTGATGACGCCGACGGGAACCAGTCTCGGTGCAATTGATCCTGCCCGGCTTGCGAAGATCGATGCTGCCGGGCAACTGGTTGGAGGGGATCCGCCAACAAAGGAAGCGTTTCTTCAACGGTTGTCTACGACAGGCGCCCTCGCGCCGGCGCCGTCGTTCATTTGCATTCCACCCATTCAGTCGCCGTTTCATGCCTGTGTGGGGTGGACCACGCAAACGTGCTGCCGCCCTTGACCGCTTACTACGTCATGCGCATCGGCACGCTCCCTCTTATACCGTATTTCGCACCCGGGGATATCGACCTGGCCAGGGCCGTCGGCGAGCTCGCATCGCGGCACCATGCGGTGCTGCTGGCCAATCACGGACCTGTAGTGGCTGGAAAGACCCTGGACGATGCGGTCTACGCGACCGAGGAGCTGGAAGAAACGGCGAAGCTGTTCCTCGCTCTCAGGGGAATGGAAACCCGTCCACTGACCCAAGAACAAGTCGACGACCTCCATAAGCGCTATCCGCTCGAATTTTAGCGGTCGCCAACGCGCGCCGTGTGGGCCCAGTTCCGCTGAGGGTCTTCGGACTCAGCCCGACCGCCAGCGGGTCGGGAATACCTGCCAGAACGTGCGTGCCTCCTGTCAGGGCGGTTTCGGCTCGGAAAAGCGAGAACGATCGCACTGCGAAAGGGCCGTGCCGGTTTGGCGGTCGACTGGAGGGCCTTCTGCTGAATGACCATGCATTGCGGCACATTCTGCCAAACGCCTGCGGCTATGCTTGGCCAACAGGGCAATTGACAGGAAACAATGACATGGATCGCTTCCGCCCGAAATACGTGACTTTTGATTGCCACGGCACCCTCATCAATTTCCAGATGGCGGAAGCCGCCAGGGATCTGTTCGGTCATCTTCTGGATGGGCCGCGCATGGACGAATTCATCAGAAACTTCCAGGGCTACCGCCTCGATGAGGTGCTGCAGGACTGGAAGCCTTATGCAGATGTCGTTCACAACGCCCTGGAACGCACCTGCCGCCGCAACAACGTCGCATTCCGTGCCGAAGACGCTGAAACGATCTACAATCGCATCCCGACGTGGGGACCGCATCCCGACGTCCCCGCGGGATTGGCCAAACTGGCCAAGGAAATTCCGCTGGTCACCCTGACGAACTCCATGGTGGCCCAGATTCCGTCGAACGTGGCAAAGCTCGGTGCGCCCTTTCATGCCGTCTTGACCGCTGAAGAGGCGGGTGCCTACAAGCCGCACTTCAAGGCGTTCGAATACATGTTCGACATGCTGGGTTGCGGCCCGGAGGATATCACGCATGTGTCCTCGTCTTTCCGCCACGACCTGATGTCCGCCTATGATCTGGGGATCAAGAGCAAGGTCTGGGTCAATCGCGGCCACGAACCGGCCAATCCCTTTTACGAATACACCGAAATCCGCGATGTGACGCAGCTACCTGGCGTTTTCGGCATCTGATCGAGCGGAGGTCCTGGCAAGAGCTGTGGCGCTTCATCGCTGGAGCGCTGCAGCATCCCCGGCATGAAGAACAACCGTCCCCAACCGGCGAGGATTTTTCGAATTGGTTGCTCTCAGTGATCCAGGCGCGAATGAAGCAGGCGGTCGGCGCGATGCTGCCGCGCCTGCAGCACGCGACCAGCTGACTGGCGCGGCCGCATCGACCGAAGCCTATTTTCGCGCTGCCGCCGCAATCCTGGCCATGCGGCCGGGCTCCGAACCGGACATGTCGGCGGCACTGCTGAAGCGCCACTATGGCTTGGCGGGATCGATGGCGACATTGTCCTCCGAGATCGAGCGCACCGTTGCGGTCAACCTGTCGGACGGCCGCCGCCTGATCCTGAAGACGTCGACAAGACCGGAGGCGGTCGACAGCTTTCGTTTCCAGACCGCCGCAATGGCTGGATTGCAAGGGGCCGCGGGCTTCGTTGCACCCGAAGTGCTCCGCACGAGCAGCGGCGCATTGATGTTCGAGCAAGAGGGGGTTTGCGGCTACTTGCAGACCCGGATGGAAGGCATTCCGCTGCACCAGGCGCAGCCCACTCCCGACCTGCTCTTTCGAACCGGCAGCGCTCTGGCCCGGCTGGACCTAGCCCTTGATCGGGTCAGCGTGCCCGCAACGGACCGCCCCATCCTGTGGCATGTCGGTTGCTGGCCGAGGCTGATGGAATTCGCGCAATACCTGCCTTCCGGGCCCATTGCCGAGCAGGTGGGCATCGCGATGGCGGAGTATGTGGAGTTTGTTGAGCCACAAATCTCGAACGTGGCGTGGCAGGTAACTCATAATGATCCCAGCCCATTCAATATGATGGTGACTGGCCAGGGAATGGGTTTCATCGATTTTGGCGATGGCTGCTGGAGCCCCAGGATCCAGGATCTGGCGATCGCAGCAAGTCACGTCGTAAAGGATCCGACCCTTCCTTTGGGTGGGGCCGAACATCTTATTGCCGGCTATGCCTCTGTCATTCCACTTTCGGCGCTGGAAGCAAGACTGCTCGTGGGACTGATGCGGGCGCGGCAAAGCGCGTTGATCTTGGTCAACTACTGGCGCTCCCACCTTTTTCCGGCCGACGCCCAGTACATCAAGAAGAATGTCGCGCGTGCCGAGCACGGCCTTTCTATCCTAACACCTCTCGGTGTCGCATCGGGCGAGGCAGCAGTTCTGGCGGCAATGTCGTCGTCCCAGCCGTAACGCCATATCGGTTCGCTCGACCGGCACGGTCGCCAAAAGAAAACCGCGAATTGATCAAGGTACTCTTTCAAATAGGCAGCAGCACATGTCCACAGATCTCATGCCTAATCGCTACAGACCCGGCGAATCCGACCTTCCCAAGCGCGAGTCCGAGCTAATTGCTCGCCGTGACGAAGTTCTTGGGGCCTCCTATCGGCTCCAGTACCGCCGGCCGGTGCATTTCGTTCGCGGCGAAGGCATGTGGCTCTACGATCCTGACGGGCGGGCCTATCTTGATTTCTATAACAACGTGCCGTCGCTCGGCCATTGCCACCCGGAAGTAAACGCCGCAATGGCTGAGCAGGCGGGCCGGATAAGCGCCAACACGCGCTATCTCGAGCCAAAACTTGTCGACTATGCCGAGCGATTGGTCGATACTTTCCCAAACGAGCTCGACCGGGTGGTTTTTACTTGCACGGGGAGTGAATCCAACGATCTGGCCCTGCGTATCGCGCGATTTGCCAGCGGCAACGAAGGCGTGATCGTCTCGAGCTACGCCTATCACGGCACCAGTGCGGCTGTCGCCGCGGTGTCCCCGAACCTGGGCGACGCGGTCAAGCTCAGCCCATTCGTGCGCATGGTATCCCTACCCGGGCCGGCGGGTGTGCCGGAAGCCCAAGCTGCGGACTTTTTCGAGGCGCAAGTTCGTGCGGCCATTGTAGATCTGAACCGTCGTGGCATCGGCGTTGCGGCCCTGCTCATCGACAGCATCTTTTCCAGCGATGGCGTCTGGGTGGATCCCCCTGGCTTCATCGCCGGCGGCGTGGCGGCGGTGCGCGAGGCAGGTGGCCTCGTCATCGCCGACGAAGTTCAGCCGGGCTTCGGGCGAACCGGCGCTCATATGTGGGGCTTTGAGCGGCACGGGATCGTTCCGGATCTGGTGACCCTCGGCAAGCCGATGGGCAATGGATTTCCGATCGGCGCTGTCGTTGGTCGCAGGGCACCGATGGAGCGGTTTGGCGACACCGCGCGCTACTCGAACACATTCGCCGGAAATACGGTTGGCATAGCGACGGCGGACGCGGTGCTGACGATCCTGCAGCGTGACCAAATCCCCCAAAATGCGCTTGCCATGGGCCAGCGCCTCCGGGCCGGGCTGGAGAAAATCGCGAAGCAGCATTCCGGAGTTCGTGCAATCCGAAACGCCGGTCTTTTCTTTGGCGTCGACATAGGGCCTGAGGGCACACCGGCGGCAGGCCGGCGTGCAATGGCGTTGGATGTCGTGAACGCAATGCGGGACGACGGCGTACTTGATCAGCACGACAGGGGCCAACGAGGATTCACTTAAAGTGCGCCCTCCGCTCGTTTGCCAAGCCGAGCATGTCGACCTCTTCCTTGCATCCATGGAGCGCGCGCTCATCAAGGTCGCAGGCTAGACCGCATACCTGCGAGCAGGTGGCCGGGCCTGAGTCCAGTGCCGGCCGAATGCACGCGCCAGGGACGAGATTGGCGGTGTCGGTCGGCCACATCGGGACCTCCGGCGGGATCAGGGAAGCATGTCCTTCAGCCGATAATAGGTGCCTACCATTGGCAGGAACCACGGCTTGCCGGTATGCAGTGGGGCTGCATTCCAGTGCATGTAATGTCATCGATTGGATTGGTGTCCATGCGGCCCATCGCAAGGTCCGCTAAAACACTTCCGATCAGCGTCGAGAGCTGCGCGCCATGCCCTGAATAGCCCATGCCGTAGATCAGGCCATCGGCGGTGCCGGCGCGGGGATAGCGGTCTTGCGTGCAGTCGACGAGATATCGGCCAGTTGCTGGAGCAGATAGAGCATCTGCTTGCGCAAGAGCTCTCCGAAACTCAGGTCTGTCTTCTGGTTCGAGGCAGCCGAGAACTTCGCACCCCCGCCGAACGAGAGTTCGGTTGTCCGGGGTGAGCCGGAAGTAGTTTGGTGGAATTCGTGTAGTTCCTGATTGCCCGGCAGGGTTGACGCGACCTTCTCGGGGCTAAGCGGGTCGCGTCGCTAGAGCGATGAAAGATGCAATTGGCATCATCCGTCGACGATAGTAGTCGAAACTCCGTTGTATAGTCTGTCGCAAGGATGACTGGGCGCGAGCGACCCGGTCGGCGAAGTGATCCGCCAGCCGTCTGACACCCGGATGCAGGACTGGACAGGTATTCGCCTGAGATCGTCGCGCCATGGCGAGCGGCGGCTTCTGCCATGCCATTGGCGTACTGTCCCATATGCATATCATGCCTACCAATCGCAATGTTAGAAAAAACGTTAGAAAAACCGGTTTCGATCGTTTCCCGGCTAACCAATTTCCTTCCTAAGTGCTTGATTTCTTTGGTGAGCGCGTCGGGGTTCGAACCCGAGACCTACTGATTAAAAGTCAGTTGCTCTACCGGCTGAGCTACGCGCTCCCTGAGGCGGCGTTGCCACCCCCAGAAAGTGCGGCGGAACATAGGGATAGCGACTTGGCCGGTCAATCGCAAAAATAGGCTCAAAGCCATTTCATCTTGCGACGCATAAGGCGGCGAAACGCCACGGCAAGGTGATTGGAGCTGGCCGGTCCGGCAGTCTATATGCGGGTCGGTTCAACCGGAACGGTTCGCATGGCAATCGATATTGGGTACCTGACAGCTGCCGGGGCAGGGGCGATCTCGTTTCTGTCGCCTTGCGTGCTGCCGCTCGTGCCGCCCTACCTCTGCTATATGGCCGGCGTTTCGGTTGATGATTTCCGGGGTACGACCGCAACGGCGGCGCCATCCTCTTCTCGGCGCGTCCTGCTGCTCACGGCGCTTGCGTTCGTGCTGGGCTTTACCACTGTGTTCGTGTCACTTGGTGCGGGAGCGTCAACCATCGGGCGCGTTTTGCGCGCCTGGCAGGAGCCGCTCGGGCTCGTTGCCGGACTGCTCATTATTCTTATGGGCCTCAATTTTCTTGGCCTCGTGCGCATCCCGTTCTTGTCGCGCGAAGCCCGGTTTCAATCGCGTGGCGAGCCGGCGAGCGCGATTGCCGCCTATGTGATGGGACTGGCCTTCGCCTTCGGCTGGACGCCTTGCATTGGGCCTGTGCTCGGACCGATCCTGACTCTCGCTGGCGGCAAGGCAACGATGGGTGAGGGCGCGCTGCTGTTGGCGGCCTACTCCCTGGGTCTTGGCATTCCGTTTTTGGTCGCCGCCGTGTTCTCTGGCGCATTCATGCGGTTCCTCTCCGGTTTCCGTGTTCATCTGGGGCGCGTAGAGAAGGTCATCGGCGTGCTACTCGTCCTTGCGGGCGTATTCTTCATCACCGGCGGCATGAAGAGCCTGTCCTATTGGATCCTCGAGACCTTCCCCGGATTGAACACGCTGGAAGGACTATTCCTGTCCTGAACATTTGGTGTTTCGGGCGATCCGTTGGCCACGCTCGCGTGCAATGCTAGAAGAGCGCGCGATTCACTGTTCCCGGAACCTTGATCATGTCGTCGAGAAGTTGCCTGTCGATCATCCTTGCCGCGGGCGAGGGCACGCGCATGAAGAGCACCCTGCCAAAGGTCCTGCACAAGATCGCAGGCCTGTCGATGCTAGCCCATGTGGCGAAGGCGGCGGAGGCGGCAGGAGCGAGCAAGACTGTGGTGGTCGTGGGGCATGGCGGCGACGCGGTGCGAAAGGCTGCGCTTGCGTCGATTCCAGGCGCAAAGGTTTTCGTCCAGCAGCAGAGGCTGGGCACCGCGCACGCTGTGCTGGCGGCGCGCGAAGCGATTGCTCCCGGCTTTGACGACATTCTGGTGATGTTCGGCGACACCCCTCTCGTCGATGCCGGCGCCCTGATGCTGGCGCGGGCAAAGCTCGCGGAAGGATTCGCGATTTCCGTCATGGGGTTTCGCACCGACAATCCCGGCGGCTACGGGCGTCTGATCGAAAAGGATGGTGCGCTTGTAGCCATCCGTGAGGCGAAAGACTGTTCGCCCTCTGAGCACGAGATCAATTTCTGCAACAGCGGGCTTATGGCAATCTCTGGCGCGCATGTGCTTGCACTGCTCGATCAGGTCGGAAATGCCAATACCAAGGGCGAATTCTACCTCACCGACATTGTCGAGATCGCCCGGAAGAATGGCCTTAAGGTTGCAGCAACGGAGATACCCTTCGAGAACGCGCTGGGCGTGAACACGCTCGCCGAGCTCGCCGAGGCCGAGGCCGACTGGCAGCGCCGGCGGCGCAACGAAGCGATGCTGGCCGGAACGACACTGGCGGCGCCCGAAACGGTGTATTTTTCTCACGACACCCAACTTGCGGCTGACGTTTTCATTGAGCCAAGCGTCTTTTTCGGACCGGGTGTGAAAGTCGCTAGCGGCGCGGTCATCCACGCTTTCAGCCATATCGAGGGCGCGGACATCGGCCCGAGCGCGCATGTCGGACCGTTCGCGCGGCTGCGCCCAGGCGCCGATCTCGGCGAGGGCGCGAAAGTCGGCAATTTCTGCGAGGTGAAGAAGGCGAAGGTCGAGGCTGGCGCCAAGATCAATCATCTGACCTACATCGGTGACGCCCGCATAGGTGCCAATGCCAATATTGGCGCAGGCACGATCACCTGCAATTATGATGGCTTCAACAAGTTCCACACCGACATCGGCGCCGGCGCGTTCATTGGGTCAAACTCCTCTCTGGTGGCGCCGGTCAGCGTCGGCGACGGCGGCTATGTCGCGTCGGGCAGTGTGATTACCGAGAACGTTCCCGCCGATGCGTTGGCGTTTGGCCGCGCCCGCCAGAAGATCCTGCCGGAGCGGGGACGCATTCTGCGCGAACGTTTCGCCTCGGCCAAAAAATAGCAGAATTCAGGCTGATAACGGTTTTGCGGCCCTGCCTGCTACAGGACGCCGCCAGACCGTCCTGTCACGGAATGATACCGAGATTGATTTTGGCGTGGCTGCAAGCTGCCGTTAAGGATGGCAAATTACCGGTTCGGGCTTGATTGGGATGGCATCATGTGTGGAATTGTCGGGATAGTCGGCCAGTCGCCGGTGGCGCCTTTGATTGTCGATGCGCTCAAGCGCCTGGAATATCGGGGCTATGATTCGGCTGGCGTTGCGACGATCGAGGCGGGGGCGCTGGGGCGCCGCCGTTCGCAAGGCAAGCTTGTCAATCTGGAGCGCCGGCTCGGTGAGGAGCCGCTGGGCGGAAAGATCGGTATCGGCCATACGCGCTGGGCGACCCATGGTGTGCCCAACGAGACCAACGCACATCCGCATTTTTCCCACGGCGTGGCGATCGTCCACAACGGTATCATCGAGAACTTCGCCGAATTGCGCGAAGAACTGATCGCTGACGGCTACAAATTCGATTCGCAGACCGACACGGAGGTCGTTGCACATTTGATTGCCCGGGAACTGAAGCAAGGCGCAAAGCCGATCGAGGCGGCGCATCATTCGCTGAAGCGACTGCAGGGCGCATTCGCCCTGGCGATCATGTTCGACGGTGACGAGAACCTGCTGATCGGCGCCCGCAATGGCCCACCGCTGGCCGTTGGTCATGGCGAGGGCGAGATGTTCCTCGGCTCCGACGCGATTGCGCTGGCGCCCTTCACCAATTCAATCACCTACCTTGAGGATGGCGATTGGGCTGTGGTACGCCGCGACAAAGCGACGATTTACGGCATGGACGGCAAGGAAGTGAAGCGCGCCCAGCAGCGTACACTTGGCACCAGCTTCCTCGTCGACAAGGGCAATCACCGGCATTTCATGGAAAAGGAAATCCATGAGCAGCCGGAAGTGATATCCCACACGCTGGCGCACTACGTTGACTTCGTATCCGGCACGACGCGCGCGCTGGAACTGCCGTTCAGCTTCAAGGGTCTCGACCGTCTGGCGATTTCGGCATGCGGCACGGCGTATCTCAGCGGCCTGATCGGCAAATACTGGTTCGAGCGGCTCGCCCGCTTGCCGGTTGATATCGATGTCGCGTCGGAGTTCCGCTATCGCGAGATGCCTATTTCGAAGAACAGCGCTGCGCTGTTCATTTCGCAGTCGGGCGAAACGGCAGATACACTTGCTTCGCTACGCTATTGCCGCAAGGAAGGCATTCCGATTGGCGCGATCGTCAATGTGCGTGGTTCGACGATCGCGCGCGAAGCTGACGTGACGCTGCCGACGCTGGCTGGCCCGGAGATCGGCGTCGCCTCGACCAAGGCCTTCACCTGCCAGTTATCGGTGCTGGCGTCGTTGGCAATCCGCGCCGGTGCCGAGCGGGGCAAGATTTCACCTGTGCAGGAAAAGGCGATGGTTCGCGCGCTTTCCGAGGCGCCACGCTTTGCCAATCAGGTTCTGCAGAAGCTCGAAACGCAGATCGAAAAGCTCGCCCGCGAGTTGGCGCATTACAAGCATGTGCTCTATCTCGGCCGCGACACCAACTATCCGCTTGCGATGGAAGGCGCGCTGAAACTCAAGGAGATTTCCTATATCCACGCCGAAGGCTACGCGGCGGGCGAGCTGAAGCACGGACCTATCGCACTGATCGACGAAAACATGCCGGTAATCGTCATTGCCCCGCATGACCGAATCTACGAGAAGACCGTCTCGAATATGCAGGAAGTGGCGGCGCGCGGCGGTAAGATCATTCTCATTACCGACGAGAAGGGCGCGGCACAGGCGACTGTTCAGACGATGGAAACGATCGTGCTGCCCAACGTGCCAGAGATCATAACGCCAATAATTTACGCGCTGCCGGTACAGATGCTCGCCTATTTCACGGCGGTGTTCATGGGCACCGACGTCGATCAACCGCGCAATCTCGCCAAGTCGGTTACCGTCGAATGACGGCAGCTTCCACGCGGAAGCATGCCGAGCGCTATGTGGATCAAGATGCATCCTTGGGTTGATAAATAGCAGTTGATATATGCAACCTTGAATATATACTCTCGTTGACGAACGGGAGGGACTATCATGGCGTCGACATTTGCAACCAAACTCGCAGCCTTGGCCGAGACGGAATTCAACACCTACAATGGAGTTCATGAAACGCAGCCAAAGATGGCGGCTCGTATCAAGAAATACTGGACAGGCATTGGCTTGCCTTTCCCAGGCGTCGGTGTTGCGTGGTCAGCTGTTTTTGTATCGTTTTTCGTCAAAACTGCTGGTGCGAGTGCCGCAGAATTCAAGTTTTCAGCCCGACATTCGGAATTTGTATTCGAAGCAATCAAGAATTTCACAAACGGGACGGGTGTTTTTCGCGGCCAGGATGTGAAGAACTACGCGCCGAAAATCGGCGACATCATTCAAAACAATCGCAGTGGCAACACATATGACTACGCCTTTGCAAAGGCGCACTCCGGCTACAAGTCGCATTCGGCAATCGTCGTTGAGGAAGGCACGGACGGTTTCGGCCGCTACGTTCGAACGGTCGGCGGCAATGAGTCCAACACCGTCGACGACAAGATTGTGCGCCTCAAGTCGAATGGACTGATCAATCAACCTTCGGCCGATCCGACGCGTTTCATTTCGATCATTCAAACGTTGAAATAGTCGAGCAATGTAAAATAGTTAGCTTGCGATGTTAATGGAGGGGTGAAATGGCAGTTTACATTGTAACGTACGACCTGAACGCGCCGGGGAAAAATTACACGCCACTGATCGACGCCATAAAAAAATACTCCTACTGCAAGTGCCTTAAGTCGGCATTCTTCGTCGACACAAACGAGGACGCAGCATCGATCCGGGACAAGCTGACGAAGCTAATTGACGTGAATGACTCGCTCTACGTGATGGAGCTGAAAAAGCACTGGGCCGCGAATCGTGACATGCCTTGCAATCAGTGGTTAAAGGCGGACGGCAGGACCTGGGGCTAGCGTTGCACAACGTCGCTTCGAATGCCCGCTCACCAAGCGGACGAGAAAGCTGATGGGTATGGCGCGGAAGTGCCATGCAGGCTACCGCCCGGTCTGGAGGGATTGTCTAGGGTTTGTATTGATGTTCTAACCGAAAGCAGGATTGGTGCTTCTAGCGGGCCATGAGCTTCCGGCATGACGCGGCTTCGGAACTTCTTCCTTACCGGTATCGTGGTGTGCGCGCCGCTGGCGATCACCGCCTATATCGCCTGGACCTTCATCCATTGGGTCAATTCCTGGGTGAAGCCGTACATTCCTGCAAACTACAATCCGGACAACTATCTGCCCTTCGCCGTTCCCGGATTCGGGCTGCTGGTGGCGCTAATAAGCATAACGCTGGTTGGCTTCTTCGCCGCCAACTTCATCGGCCGTTCAATCGTGCATTTTGGCGAGCGCCTGCTTCACCGCACACCGCTTGTGCGAGGCATTTACAAAGCCTTGAAGCAGATATTCGAGACGGTTCTGTCGCACAAAAACGAAATGTTCAGCACGGTCGGCCTTGTCGAATATCCGCGGAAAGGCGTGTGGTCATTGGTCTTTGTGGCGAGCGAGAAGGAAACCGAGATCAACGTCAAGCTGGACAAGCCGGGTGATCCGCTGATCGCCGTGTTTATGCCATGCACGCCCAACCCGACGACCGGTTTTTTGATGTATGTCTACAAATCCGAAATCGTCGTCCTCGACATGACCATTGAGGACGGCGCCAAGCTCATCGTGTCGGCGGGACTGGTCGCGCCTGAATACAAGCGCAAGGTAGTCACACGCGATGGTGAGCCGATCGATATTGCGCTAGCCAATCCTGTGGTCGAAGATATCCCTCAGCCGGCCCGCAGCAGCCGTACAGCCTCGTCGCGTCCGAACAGATAGAGCAATACGCGAACCGCTTGACCCCGTTCCGACCGCAAGTCGGAGTCTCGGGATAACAGCAGGCGCGCATCGTCGCGCGCAATTTCCAGAAGGTCGGAATGGTGCTCCAGCCGCGCAATCTGGAAGCCTGGCGTTCCAGACTGGCGCGTTCCAAGCAGTTCGCCTTCACCGCGCAGCTTCAAGTCTTCCTCGGCGATGCGAAAGCCATCCTCGGTTTCGCGCAAAACCGAAAGGCGACTGGTCGCGGTCTCGCCGAGTGGCGGCTTGTAGAGAAGCACGCAGGTCGAGGCTTTCGATCCACGACCTACGCGGCCGCGCAACTGGTGCAATTGCGCCAGTCCGAACCGCTCGGCGTGTTCGATCACGATGATGGTTGCGTCGGGGACATCGACGCCGACCTCGACCACGGTGGTGGCGACCAACACCCGCGTTTCGCCTTCCTTGAATGCGCGCATCGCCTGATCCTTGTCGCGGCCTGTCATGCGTCCGTGCACCAGCCCGACCCCTTTTCCGAAAAGCTGCTGCAGCGCGGCGTGCCGTTCTTCGGCGGATGTCAGTTCGACTTCATCGGAATCCTCGACCAGCGGGCATATCCAATAGATTTTCTGGCCCTCATCGACCGCGTCGGCGATCCTGCCGATCAGTTCGTCATAGCGTTCGAACGGCAGCGTGACGGTACGGATCGGCTGGCGTCCCGCCGGCTTCTCTGTCAGCCGCGAAACGTCCATGTCGCCGAAGGCGGTCAGCACCAACGTTCGCGGGATCGGCGTGGCGGTCATGACAAGCATATCCGGCGCGTCACCCTTGGCTGTGATCGCCAACCGCTGGTGCACGCCGAACCGGTGCTGCTCATCGACAACCGCGAGCGCGAGGTCGTGGAACTTTACCGTTTCCTGAAACAGCGCATGTGTGCCGAGCACGATGTCGATCGAGCCACCTTCCAGGCCTTCGAGGATTGCGGTGCGTTCGCGTCCTTTCTCCCGGCCAGTGAGAACAGCGACGGAGATCCCGGCGTTGGTGGCGAGCGGTTCGATGGTTGCAAAATGTTGCCGCGCCAGGATTTCGGTGGGCGCCATCAGTGCCGCCTGTCCACCGGCCTCGACTGCGCGCGCCATTGCTAGCAGGGCCACCACGGTCTTGCCTGATCCGACATCGCCTTGCAGCAGGCGCAGCATGCGGTCCGGCTTGGCCATATCGGCGTCGATCTCTACAAGCGCCTGTTCCTGCGAAGCGGTCAGCCTGTAGGGCAAGGCCGCGCGCAACGATGCGATCGTCTGCCCGTTGCCGGCGAGCGAGCGTCCGGACCGCTTGCGCACATTGGCGCGGACCAGTGCCAGCGATACCTGACCGGCCAGGATCTCGTCGTAAGCCAGTCGTCGCCATGCAGCCGATTCGGGCGCTACATCGATGGGGTCGGCTGGATTGTGGATTCGGCGCACGGCCTCGGCGAAAGCCGGAAAGGTCTGACGGCGCAAAAGCTCGGCGTCTTGCCACTCGGGCAGGACCGGCAGGCGGCTGAGCGCCTGACCGATGGCGCGACGCAGGACCTTGGCGTGCAATCCAGCGGTCAGCGGATAGACCGGCTCGACCAGCGGCAAGCTGTCCGCCTTGTCCGCAAGTGCGATGTGGTCCGGATGGACCATCGACGGCCTGCCGTTGAACCAGTCCATCTTGCCGCTGACGACGACATGCTCGCCGACAGGCAGGCCACGCTCTAGCCAGGTGGCATTGGCGTGAAAGAAGGTCAGCGCCGCTTCGCCAGTGTCATCATGCACGAACACGCGATATGGCACCGAGCGGTTGCCGCGCGGCGGCGGCTGGTGGCGGTCAACGCGAACATCCAGCGTGACGATCGCGCCTTGTGGCGAGAAGGCGATGCCCGGCCGGTTGCGGCGATCGATCAGCGTATACGGCACGACGAACAGCAGATCGCCAGCCCGCGCCCCGCGTGTCGACAGATCCGCCGAGACTACCTTTTCCATCAGCGCCGCAACCTTCGGCCCTACGCCGTCGAGCGAGGTGATTGGAACGAACAACGGATCGAGCAGGGTAGGGCGCATCTTACCCTCCCCCTTGTGGGCAAGGTCGACGGGAGCCGAAGAACAACACTCCCGGCCGGCCTTGGTCCTCCTTCACACCCCCCTCTGTCCCGCCGGACATCTCCCGCTCAAAGGGGGAGATTAGCGGCGGCAATGGCTTTCGCAAATAATTACCGTTGCATGCGAGGCGTAAGGGCTTCCGCGCATAATCTCCCCCTTTGAGGGGGAGATGTCCGGCAGGACAGAGGGGGGTGTGAAGGAGAAACAAATACACAAGGCGATGTTATGCCGTTCCAATGTCTCCTTGCAAACATGACACCATCCTCTGTCCACGCTATATGCGCGCATTCTCAAGGAGTGCGGCCATGACCGGAACGACCCGCTCGAACAACAGCCTAGACGCCAGGCGCCGCAGGCTGCTGTTCCGATCCTGGCATCGCGGCATGCGCGAGATGGATCTGATTCTCGGCTCCTTCGCGGATGCGCGCATCGATGCCTTGACCGAGGAGGAACTCGACCAATATGAGAGACTGCTCGATATTTCCGACACGGTGCTTCTGCCCTGGGCGACTGGCGAACAACCGGTTCCAGACGGGCACGAAACCGAAATCCTGAAAAAAATCATCGCCTTCCGACAGGCGCTGGCATTCTGAAACCGATACTATGTCCCTGATTTCTCCCCTTGGCCTGCGCGAACAGAGCACCGGCGCGGTGATCGTCGACAGCGTTGCCGAAGGCTATGAAGCCTTCGTCCTGGCCGCGCTTTCGGTGGAAGCCGCCCCGGATGGTCCCGTGGTGTTCGTCGCGCGCGACGGTCAACGGCTGCCGGCAATCGCCGAGACGCTGGCCTTTGCAGCGCCCGGCTTGCCGGTTTTGGAGTTTCCGGCTTGGGATTGCCTTCCCTACGACCGCGTTTCGCCCGGCGCGGACGCGGTGGCGCGGCGCATCGAGGCGCTGGTGGCGATGACCGCCCTTGCGAAGAACCCGCATCGGGCGGTGGTTCTGACAACCGCCAACGCGCTGCTGCAGCGGCTGCCGCCGCGAGGCATCATCGAAGCTCAGACCTTGCGCGCAAGGACCGGCAACCAGATCGACATGAAGGTGCTGACAGTGCGGTTGGAGAACTCCGGCTTCGACCGGGTTGCGACGGTGCGTGAAGTCGGCGAGTTCGCGGTGCGCGGCGGTATTCTCGATCTCTACGTGCCGGGGACTGCGGAAGCGCTGCGGCTCGATTTCTTCGGCGATACGCTGGAATCCATCCGCGCCTTCGATGTTGCGACGCAGCGCACGACCGGCCAGCGCAAGGAGATCGTGCTGCAGGCGATGAGCGAAGTGGCGCTAACGCCCGATACGATCGGCCGCTTCCGCCGCAGCTATATCGAGGCGTTCGGCGCTCCCAACCGCGACGACGCGCTCTACGCCGCCGTGAGCGAAGGCCGGCGCTTTGCCGGCATGGAGCATTGGCTGCCGTTTTTCTATAACGGGCTTGAAACGCTGTTCGACTATCTGCCGGACGCGCCGCTTGTTTTTGACCATTTGTCGCGGGAAGCCTTAGGCGAGCGGTACACGCTGATCGAGGATTATTATGAAGCGCGCCGTCAGCAGGCAGGAGGCGCGCTGAAGGATTCCGTGCCTTATCGCCCGGTTCCGCCGGCGCAGATGTATCTTTCGCCCGACGACATCGCGGCGGCATTGCCCGATCGGCTGTCGGGTGACCTCACGCCTTTTTCGGCGCCAGACGCTGGCCGACGCAAGATCCTGCACGCCGGTTCGCGGCAGGGGCGCGGATTTGAGCTCGAACGCGCCAACCCCAACGCCAATGTGTTCCAGGCGGCGGTCGATCACATTGCGGCGCTGCGTGCCGACGAGCGGAAAGTCGTGGTCGCCGGCTGGACGGAAGGATCGCTCGACCGCCTGACGCAAATTCTCGGCGAGCATGGTCTTGGCAATCTGAAGACTGTCGAAACGCTCGCCGATGTCGAAAAGCTGACGGCAGGGCAAGCGGGTCTGACCGTGTTACCGCTCGAGTCCGGGTTCGAGACCGATGGTTTCGTTGTCGTCGCCGAACAGGATATTCTCGGCGATCGCCTGGTTCGCCGCACGAAGCGCAAACGCGCCGCGGATTTCATCGCGGAGGCATCGTCGCTATCGGCAGGCGACATCGTCGTTCACACCCAGCACGGTATAGGCCGCTTCGTTGGCCTGAAGACAATCGAGGCGCTTGGCGCGCCGCACGACTGCCTCGAAATCCGTTACGCCGGCGACGACCGGCTCTTCCTGCCTGTCGAAAACATCGAACTGCTTTCGCGCTACGGGTCGGATGCCGCCGAAGCCACGCTCGACAAGCTCGGCGGTGGCTCCTGGCAAGCGCGCAAAGCCAAGCTGAAGCGCCGGCTGCTCGACATGGCTGGCCAGCTTATCAGGCTTGCGGCGGAGCGTCAGATGCGCGGTGCGCCGGTGTTCAATCCCCCGGACGGCGTTTATGGCGAGTTCGCCGCGCGCTTCCCCTATGAGGAGACCGACGATCAGCAGCGAGCCATCGATTCGGTCATGGAAGATCTGGCCGCCGGCAAGCCGATGGATCGCTTGATCTGCGGCGATGTGGGCTTCGGCAAGACGGAAGTGGCGCTGCGCGCCGCTTTCCTCGCCGCCATGGAGGGTTTTCAGGTGGCGGTCGTTGTGCCAACCACCCTGCTGTCGCGCCAGCACTTCAAGACATTCACGCAGCGCTTTTCCGGACTGCCGCTGATGATCCGCCAGGCTTCGCGCATGGTGCCTGCAAAGGATCTGGCTGAAACCAAAAAGGGCATCGCCGAGGGCGTCGTCGATATCGTCGTCGGCACGCACGCGCTACTGGGTGCGTCGATCTCGTTCAAGCGCCTTGGGCTGCTGATCATCGACGAAGAGCAGCACTTTGGTGTCAAGCACAAGGAGCGGCTGAAGGAAATGAAGAGCGAAGTGCATGTGCTGACGCTGTCGGCGACGCCGATACCGCGCACGATGCAGCTGGCGTTGACCGGCGTGCGCGAACTGTCGCTGATTGCAACGCCGCCGGTCGATCGGCTGGCAGTGCGCACCTTCATTTCGCCGCATGACCCGCTGGTGATCCGCGAGACCCTGCTGCGCGAACGGTATCGAGGCGGCCAGAGCTTCTATGTAGTCCCCCGCATCTCCGACCTCGCGCATGTTCGCGAGTTCCTGCATGCGTCGGTGCCGGAGCTTAAGGTGGCGACCGCCCATGGCCAGGTCGCGCCCGGCGAAATGGACGACATTATGAATGCCTTCTACGATGGGCAGTATGACGTGCTCCTGTCGACCACCATCGTCGAGTCCGGCCTCGACATCCCAACCGCAAACACGCTGATCGTGCACCGCGCCGACATGTTCGGTCTGGCCCAGCTTTATCAGTTGAGGGGCCGGGTAGGGCGGTCGAAAACACGCGCCTATGCGCTGTTCACGCTGCCGGCCAACCACAAGCTCACCGATACCGCTGACCGCCGCCTCAAGGTGCTGCAGTCGCTGGACACTCTGGGCGCCGGATTCCAACTCGCCAGCCATGATCTCGATATTCGCGGCGCCGGCAATCTGCTTGGCGAGGAGCAGTCTGGACATATCAAGGAGGTTGGTTTCGAGCTTTACCAGCAGATGCTGGAAGAAGCGGTGGCCGAAATCAGGGGCACCGCCGAGGTATCGGATGGCGACTGGTCACCTCAAATCGCGATCGGAACCGCCGTCATGATTCCGGAAGGCTATGTGCCGGATCTGCATCTGCGGCTGGCGCTTTACAGGCGTTTGGCCGATCTCGACTCGCCCGAGGAAATCGACGCCTTCGCCGCCGAGATGATCGACCGCTTCGGGCCGCTGCCTCAGGAAGTCGAACATCTTTTGAGGATCGTCTTCATCAAGAGCCTGTGCCGAAAGGCCAATGTCGAGAAACTCGATGCCGGGCCGAAGGGCGTGGTCATTCATTTCCGCAAGCGCGAATTCGCAAATCCGGCCGGACTGGTTGGCTATATCGGCGAGCAGGGCTCGCTGGCCAAAATCCGGCCCGACCAGAGCGTGGTCTTCATCCGCGATTGGCCGAACGCGGAAAAACGCCTTTCGGGCTCGGCGGTGGTAATGACCCAACTCGCACGGCTGGCGGCCAAGGCGGCATAGTTTCCGGCCGCCACTTAAAGCGGCTGAGAAGTCCGGCTAAACCGCCTGATCCAACTCACCCCTGGCCTTTGCCGCGGCGACTTGCCGGATCGCGTCCGCCAGGGTCTCCGTGTCCTGGGCGCCCATCACGGCGTAGCGACCCTGCAAGAGGAAACACGGAACACCCGTGATGCCCATGCGTGCGGCGGTGGCGACTTCGGTCTCGACCGCTCCACGGTCGGAATCGGTTGCGAGCATTGCCTCAACAACCGCCCGGTCCATACCAACATCCTCGGCTGCAGCGGCGAGGACGGTATGGTCGCCAATATCGGCACCTTCTTCAAAATAGAGTGAAAACAATCGTTTCACGAGATTGCCCTGAACATCCGGTTCAGCGCTCGACGCCCATCGGATAACACGGTGGGCATCGAGCGTGTTGGGCGCGACCTTGATTGCTTCAAAGTTGAAGGCAATGCCTTCGACATCGCCGAGCGGTTCGATGCGGGCATGGGCCTGGCGGATGCGTTCCTCGCTGCCGAACTTGCCGATCATGTATTGCATGCGGTCCGTACCGCTGGGCGGAATGCTCGGATCGAGCTGAAACGGCCGCCATCTGAC
Organism: uncultured Alphaproteobacteria bacterium; assembly: GCA_963839725.1. GTDB lineage: Bacteria > Pseudomonadota > Alphaproteobacteria > Rhizobiales > Rhizobiaceae > Kumtagia. The sequence continues at coordinate 33,964 of CAWIWT010000016.1, forward strand.
GCTGACGTCGATATCCGGCAGGCTTGCGGTGGCGTGTTCGAGCCGTTTCTGACCGAGATAGCACCACGGACAAACAACGTCGGAGACGACATCAATGCTGACTGACTGGTCGTTCATTGCAATCTCCGTCCTTATTGCGGCTCTCTCCACCAAACCGGGAGTTGATACCCGTAGAGCGAAGTTTGCTCAGGGTGGTCGAGATACGTCCAGTAGGCAAGATACTGCTTCATACTGTGCTGCATGGGGACCATGTAGGCGCCTGAGATCAAGAGTCGATCGAGCGCGCGCACCGCCGCTACGTAGTCGTCCTTCTCACGCGCGTTCAGCATGGCGTCGATGGCGGCATCGATGGCCGGACTTGCAACGCCCGCAAGATTGAACGAGCCCTCGACATTGGCCGAGGATGAACCCCAGCGGTTTGTCTGCTCGATACCGGGCGACAGCGATCCCGAAAATCCGAGCCTGCCGATCACCATATCGTAATCGAAGCGCTGCTTCCGCTGCTGCATCTGCGTGTCGTCCAGCAGCCGAATCGTCACGGTGATGCCGAGGCGCGAAAGCGTGCGTTGATAGGCCGATGCGAGACGAACCTCGCTCTCGCTCGCCGTGAGCAGTTCGAAAGCAAGCGGCCCGCCCTCGGCATCCACCATCACGCCGTCATTCAACTTGTAGCCTGCCGATTTCAACAGATCGAACGCCGCCTTGAGGTTTGTGCGGTCGCGGCCGGAGCCGTCCGTCGCCGCTGGCTTCCAGGTACCGTCCATGACTTCCGGGGTCACTGCATCGGGAAAAGGCGCCAGCAATGCCTTTTCCTTGTCGCTGGCGGGCACGCCAAGCGCGGACAGCTCGGAATTCTGCCAGTAACTTGCGGTACGCTGGAGCTTGCCGTTGAAGATCTTCATGTTGACCCATTCGAAGTCATAGAGCAGGGCAAGCGCCCGGCGCACCCGCACATCGGCAAAGACGGGACGCCGGGTGTTGAACAGGAAGCCGGCAACCACCGGCGGCAGACCAAGCTGGAACTCGCCAACCGCAACGCGTCCGTCCTTGAACGCCGGGAAGTCGAAGGCGCGCTCAAGCTGAACCGGATCGCCGATTTCGTTGACAGCACAGATGCCCTTCTTGAATGCCTCGAACATCGCGTTGGAGTTGAGGAAGTACTGGATGGTGATGCGGTCGTAATTGTCGAAACCGCGCTTGGAGGGAAGGTCGCGCGCCCAATACTCCGGGTTGCGACGGAAAACGACCTTCTCGCCGGGTTCGATCTTGTCGATGATGTAGGGGCCGCTGCCGGTGACAGGTTTCAGCGTCGTCTGGTCGAACGTGTCCTTGTTGAAGGCATGTTTCGGCAGGATCGGCGTCATTGCGATGATCAGCGGAAACTCGCGGTCGGCCTCGTCGTTGAAGAGGAAACGAACGGAATGCGGTCCTGTCTTCTCGAGTTTGGCGACCCGCTTCATCCGATCACTATAGGGCGGGCGGCCCTTCTCGGTGAAAACGTCATAAGTAAACAGCACGTCTTCGGGCGTAACGGGCTGGCCGTCTGACCAATTGGCATTGGGATTGAGGTTGAAGGTCATCTCGCGTCGGTCCGGCGCCATATCGACCGACTCGGCAAGTAACCCATAGAGCGAAAACGCCTCGCCGGCGTTGCGCTGCATCAGCGACTCGAAAACCAGGTTGCCATAGATGGTATCGATAACCCCACGCGCGGTGGTGCGCAGGCTCTTTATGATGAAAGGGTTGAGGTTGTCGAAGCTGCCAACCACGCAATAGGTGATCTCGCCGCCCTTGGGCGCATCGGGATTCGCGTAGGGAAAATGGGTGAAATCGGCCGGCAATACCGGATTGCCCTGCATTGCGATTGCATGTTTCGGCTCGGCGCTTGCTGTGGCCGGCCAGAGTGTGGCTGCAAGAGCTGCGGCGCAGAGCGCATGTAGGTTGCGGCGCATATATGCGAAGTTCCGAATGGGTCGCTGTGATTCGGATTTCACACTATCATGTTGTTCCGAGAAAGATGCGCCCGAGACTTGGCGACTTTCGCTGTTTGGTGGCTGGATTTGTCAAACCGCCCGATGTAACAGGCGTGGCCGAGTCATGCTGTTGCCGCATTTTGGCAACAGGTAGCGGCCTTACACGGCGATACCCGCCGTTTTATGAAATCATTTGAGAGGACAAAGACAAGATGACGAGCTCGAAAACCGGCCGTTTCCGCCTTTCGGTGCTTTCCGCGGGCGTTGTCGGATTGCTCGCTACCGGTCTTGCCCCGGCATCGGCGCAACAGCAACAGATTCCCCAGGGCTGGTTCAAGGCCTGCACCAAGCAGGAAGCGGTGGATATCTGCAACGTGCAGAACATCATTACGGCTTCGAACGGCCAGTTGGTAACCGGCATCAGCCTGATCGAGATCAAGGGTAAAGTGAACCGTAAGGTGTTCCAGGTGACGGTTCCAACCGGTCGCCTCATTCCTCCCGGGATTGCGCTGCAGATCGACACCAACAAGCCGCAGAAGCTCGACTACGTGATCTGCTTCCCTGATCGTTGCGTTGCCGAGGCGCAACTCGATGATAAGCTTGTTGCCTCGCTCAAGAAGGGATCTAACCTGACCCTTACTTCGGTCAATTTTCAGAATCAGCCGAATCCTGTGAAGGCTACCCTCCAGGGCTTCACGGGCGCCTATGATGGCCCGCCGTTGCAGCCAGCGGACATCGCCGACCGCCAGAAGAAGGTCGAGGAATTCGCGAAGAAGAACCAGGAAGAGCTGAAAAAGAAGCTCCAGGACGCTCAGGACAGCGCCAAGACGGCGAATTGATCGACCGACTGAGGTTCACAAAAAAAGGCGGAGCAATTGCTCCTCTTTTTACCTTTCAGCGCTGCTAATTGCCAAAGTTGTCAATGCATTAGCTTTGGTTTCGGCTGGTAGCGACCGTCCGATGTAACATCGAACATCTCGCCGAGCTGCGGATGCCGGACCGGTTCGCCGGACTTATCTTCAAGCAGATTCTGCTCCGAGACATAAGCGATGTATTCGGAATTGGCGTTTTCGGCGAAGACGTGGTAGAAGGGCTGGTCTCTGCTCGGACGCACCTCCGCAGGGATCGACTGGTACCATTCCTCGGTGTTGTTGAACTCCGGGTCGATATCGAAAATCACGCCGCGAAATGGAAAGAACCGGTGGCGCACCACCTGCCCGATTGTGAATTTTGCTGCCTTGGTGCTGGACATGATTACAAACCCTGTCCGGTTATGTGGCGCAATCAAGACGCAATTTCAATCTGCCAGCCTGTTGCCTCTACGGCAGGCTAAGAGCATGTCGTGCTCAATGTGATCCATTCTGCCGGGCTGGTTTGGGCCAAATCCTTCGACCTTCGTCTTGTCCGCACTGACAGCGCGGCCTGCGCCAAAGTCCTCGACCTTGGCCCAAACCATCACCGGCAGAATGAATCACATTGGGCGCGACGCTAGATGAGACCTCTTCCCACCTTCAGCAACATCCACCCAAGAGCGGAGGCGGCACCCGGCCACACAGCAAGCTTGAAGATCGTTCCGCGCATCGCCGGTATCTTGCGGACATTCGTTAAGTGCGCACCGTTGAGACCGCGGCACCAGGAATTAGCACCCGTTCGCGACCGGTTCAGTGGCGCCGACGCCGAACAATCGAACGGCCTTGACCCGTTCGCGACTAAGTCCCAAAACGTCGGCTGCCGTTCACATCTTTGCCAACGATTTCCCTGATAATCGTCAAGGTTTCCTGTGCAGCTTCCGTGGGCGGCAAGGCCGTATCTGCAACATTGCTCACCAATTTCGTAATGTCGTGGTCGATCTTCTTTTCGGACCACTGCTTGCCGTTGGCAACAGTAATGTATACAGAATAAGCGTGGTGTGTAGTTCCAGGCCGTTCGCCGATGACGTGAAGAATCCCTTTGAAACTCTTGGGATCCGCGTTCTTGAAGAGCACCTCGCCGATCCGATAGCCGGCACGGACCCTTCCGCTCGTGACCAAGATGTTCTTGTCGCTCATCGGGACACCGGCCTCGGCAAGTAACCTGCGCATCTCCTCGAGATAGGGTGCTAGATGTCCCTCGTCCATGATGGCTTTGGCGTTTAGGCCATCTGAGATGACGATCTGGCCTTTCGGCAAGTCGTCGCCCCACGAATCTCTTATTCCTTCAATTTCTGCAATCGCTTCCGGGCTCAATGTTTCACCTGTACTCGGATGAGCGATATAGTCATTGCGATCTCTGGATAAGGTTCGGATTGGCACCACATCGGGTATGGCGGCGATAAACTCGGGTGTTAGTTCGGCCCAGAGAGACTGCTTGGCGTCATCGTATAATCCCTTGACCTTGGCTGCGAGCTTTGGGTTCAGGTCCCAGATATTCTCGCCGTGTCCAATGGCGAGGTCGACACCTCTCCCTTCAACCTCCTTCATTTTCTGCCTGCCCTCCGCGTAGACGGTGTCCTTGGACCGCGTTTCGCCCTTGGCGAGGCGGTACTGGTAGTATACCCAGAGAGGATCGCCATAGTTCGTGGTATAATTGTTTTTCTCATCAACAATTCCGATCCGTTTGTAGAAATCCCACATCGCTTCATTGACTTTGAAGCCGAATTTTTCTCTCAACCGGACGTGATCCTGGAATGACGTCGTGAGATAGCTCAACATCGGGTCGTTTTTGGTGGGCAGCGCGATCAGGTAAACAGGATTGGCCGGCATTATTTGGTCCTGGCACCAATCCAAGTCTTCGAGGCTGACCGTCATGTGCAGGGTCGTGCAGATATCCAGGCCGATGGTCAGTCCGTGGAGTTTGCCCATGACAAGATCTTCAAGGCAGCACCTCACCAGTTGTTCGCGGCTCTTAAACACCTCCGGACCAATGAATCCGGCAACATCGTTGACATGAAGCCACGGACCCCTCGGCTGCACCTTTGCGAGTTCAATCCCCACAGCCCTGCTAAAGCCGTATTTTCGGGACTCGAGTACCATCATGTCGACGCCGTTTGCTGCGCCATTCGTAAATTCGGAGCCCTGCCCAGTTTCGAAGTAGAGGCCATATCTTTCCCCTTTCTTCGCGCTCGCATACTTCAGTATTCTCTCATTCGTGATATCAAAGATCTTGTTGCAGTCATCCGTTCCAGCAAGACTCTGGAACACCGTGGCAACCGTTCCAGGATAACTTTCACCTACCTCTGCCTGCACGTCGATGTGCGCAAGCACACACCAAGGGATCACGTCATCCAGCTTGAAGGTATTGACGATGTCCTTAAGCGCCTGTTCAACGCCAACGACGCTCTTGACCGTGCTGTCCACGGGATTTGTCCCGATGACAATGTCGCCCGTTGCATAGGAGAACGCGTCGAAGACCTGCCAAATCACGTCATCGGGATGATCTGTAGGGGAATTGGGCTGGATTCGCGCACCCATGTATCCCTTTGCGCCCATGTTGGTGCCCGGCAATAAATTGAAGATTTTCTGACTCAGGGCGATCAGCTCTTCATTTCTCATCAGTTTCGGGACACAGCCGATCGTGTCGCTGTTGAGTTCGTGCATCACGCCCTTTATTTTCGCCTCTGGCTCAGCCAAGAGAAAATCCTTCAACTGGCCCATGGTCCAATCCTTGACCTTCGCGTACTGGGCCTGGTCGGTGGTTTGCCATATCAATCGTTGGAGGTCGTCTTCGAGCAATGGATGCTGGTGGAGATCCTCGATCTTCGTGTTTGTCAAAAGTGCGCGTGCATTTCTCCGTGTCGCCTCATCCGCAGCCCCCACTCCGATGGTCTGATCTCCTTCCTTGAAGTCATTCGCAGCGCCAATCACCTGCTGGTAAACTGTTTGATCAAAATCCCCCTTGACCCTGCTGATATACGCAAACACGTCCTCGCCCGGCTGGACCTGGTCGATCGCAATGTTGCCCCGGTCGGGTGCCGCGTTGGCAGCATCGCTATAGCTTGCAAGGGCCCCAGCAGCTGCTCCCACCATTAAGAGCAGTTCTCTTCTCGAGAGCCCTTCATATTCCTTCGAGAGCAAGCTCTTATCCATGGCTATCTCCTTTTTTCCGAGGACCCAGGGCGATCAGCGGTTTCGCGCGCGCGGCGACCGCGTCAATGGCTGGCTCAGGTCTGGAACCTGAAAGCATTCTTGGATGCTAGCATCGGAACAGCAGTCTTCGGGAAGACGAATTGACCGGTAAAGGCTCCCTTGGTTTCACCAATAGTTGTCTCGGCTCGGGCGATATTCCGGGTCGCGCCGCAGCGCGGTGTCGAATGCTGCAACTGCGCAAACGCTTGATAGGTGCGGCGCGTCATCACGCCCATCCCAGTTGTCCAACCGGCCCAACCGGTTTACCGTACCTTAAAGCCGTCTACAGTTCGATCCATTTTGAAGCTTGAGCCGAAATGCTGATCAAGGATGTAGTAAGGAACACGGGCGACATCGCCTCGCCGGAAAACGACGTCAAGCAGGCTGCGAAAGCGTTGCTCGACTACCATGTCAGCCGCGTAGCAGTCGTCGACGATGATGCGACTTTGGGGCACCGTCGAAACTGAAGTTTGTAGGTGTCCGCGGTGTAAGACTGGTCGAGCATGTTGCCGAGTAGTCGCGGGACGAATCCTTGGCTGCATTCCCTTCAATGGCACCACGGGAGGAGCAACATGGCACGTCATATGAAAGCAGCGATCGTTAAGGAATTTCGCGCGCCCCTGGTCATCGAGGAGATGGAGATCCCAATTCCTGGCCCGGGGCAAGTCTTGGTGAAGTACGAGGCGACGGGTGTCTGTCACACAGACCTACATGCAGCGAGCGGCGACTGGCCTGTGAAACCGACACTGCCATTCATACCGGGACATGAAGGGGTCGGTTTTGTCTCCGCGGTCGGCCAGGGTGTCAAGCGAGTCAAGGAAGGTGATCGGGTGGGAGTTCCGTGGCTTCACACCGCCTGCGGCTACTGCCCCTATTGCCGCACCGGCTGGGAGACCCTCTGTGCATCTCAGTCCAACACTGGATATTCGGTGAACGGCACCTTCGCCGAGTTCGGCCTGGCAGATCCCGACTTCGTCGCAAGCTTGCCGGACAATCTCGAATTTGGACCGGCAGCGCCTCTGCTCTGTGCCGGGGTAACCGTCTACAAGGGCCTAAAGGAAACCGAGGTTCGTCCTGGCGAGTGGGTAGCAGTCTCAGGGGTCGGCGGGTTGGGACACATGGCGATCCAGTACGCCAAGGCGATGGGAATGCATGTCGTCGCGGCGGATATTTTCGACGACAAGCTGGCCTTGGCGAAACAGCTTGGCGCCGACGTTACCGTCAACGGAAAGGACAAGGATGCCGTCGAGCAGGTTCAGAAGGCGACGGGCGGTGTTCACGGGACCCTCGTCACGGCGGTTTCCCCGCAGGCGATGGAACAAGCGTTCGGGTTCATGAGGTCGAAAGGAACGATGTCTCTCGTCGGCCTCCCGCCAGGGAAGATCGCGCTGCCGGTCTTCGAAACCGTCCTGAAACGCATCACGGTGCGCGGTTCGATCGTAGGCACGCGTCAGGATCTGGAGGAGTTGCTGCAATTTGCGGCGGACGGCAAGGTGGCATCCCATTTTTCATGGGAAGATCTTGAGAACATCAACAACATCTTCCACCGGATGGAACAGGGGAAGATAGACGGCAGGATAGTGATGCGGCTGCACTGATCCGATACACATGCGCCGCAAACGCTTCGAAATTCTCCCAGCGGGAAACGCATTCGTTCGAAGCATTCTGCGTCTTGGCGAGTTCTCTGACTTCCGGTCTGTTCGAATCTGCTCGGACAACCTGGCGAAATTGGATTGGTCAAGTGTTACGGTTGCCTGATCGCCGCACTTATTTTCCTGAGAGCCAGTCCTTCACTTCGGAAAGGCTGGTGTCGAACGACAAGGTCGCCACCACGCGGTCATCGCATCCATCGGAGAAGCCGCTGCGTACCGCGCACTCACCGTCTGAAAGATCGGTACCCCAGTAGCGGACGTCGAAAGTCAGAGCTTTCCAGCTATAGGATGCGCCCGCAGTCCACGCGAACTGCTCGAAGGCATTGGGATCTTCGAGGAATTGATAGCCAATGCCGCCATAGATCGAAAAGTCATGCGGCAGCGGCACTCTCACCCCAGCGGCGATCCAGGTGGCGGTGTCTCCGCTCTGATTGAAATCGGGCGCGAAGAAGACGCGTCCGCTCAGTGTGAACATGTCCTCGAAATTGTAATCCGCCTTGGTGAAGATCTCGCCATAATCCGGGCTGACATGCTCCGGCGTATAGAAATAATGGACGTAACCCAAGTCTAAGGAAAGCGGGCCGAACTCCGGACGAATACCGCCCGCGACATCGATCTCGGCGCCCTCAAATCCCTCGCCAAAATTGACGTTCGACGACCAGACATTCAGGTAAACGGTACCGATCGTCGGCAGTTCGATGCTCGGCTCCACGTAACCCTGGACCGCGGGTTCGCTGTTGCTGTTGGTGATGCCGCGCGAGACGTAGTCGCTGGTCAGCGCTACCCCAAACGCGATGTCGAAAGGCACTCCGGGTGTTGTCGCAAGAGGCTCTGTTAGGGTTTCCGGAACGATGGGCTCGATACCCTGCTCCACGGCATTGGCTGCGACGATCGGGAGGACCACCGATGATGGGAATGATATCGCGGCAAACACACCAATTAATAGGCCTCGGAAAGCTAATTTCATCAATCCGGTCCCTCAAGGTTGGCATAACACCCAAGCCTTTCGCTAACCTACTACAGTCACACAGTCGACAAAATCTACAAATTTCTGCCTGTCGTCGGGGATTTTGAGACAGATGGTATTTTGATTTGGGGAGGCGCTGAACCATCTCGTTGTAGTTTTAGAGGTCGTCTCTACGACGCCTTCGCGATGACCGAAAAGTCGCCCACCTCGAAGATCTATGCGCCTTCTTGGGACAGCAAACTTCCCCAGCCACGCGAAGTCCGAGAAGGTTGGACGAGGCCGACTCTCGCCCGACCTCGAGCGCCAGGTTCAGCGTATTGGTGACGACGGCATCGACCGAAGCAAGGCTTTTCTAAGCGCAAAAAGAAGTATCTAATATGGGGGATAGGCCTAGCATCAAGGCGGCGCAATGCGCGCGGTCTCGCCCCGGCGAACTTCGGCTAACGGAGCACTTTCGCGCTATGCCCGACACGCTGTCGACGGAAGCCGAACTTGATCAGTTGCCGACCGATCAAGACCTGGCGCGGCTGCAGTTCTCGACATTGCTGTACTATCTGCATGAGACGAACCCCGACAACGGGCTGGTACGCGACAAGACCGAACCCAATGCCCCGGCAAGCATCGCGGCAATCGGCATGGCGCTCGCAACAATTCCCGTGATTGTCGAACGCGGCGTTCTTATCCGCGAATTCGCGGCGAAGATCGCCCGCAAACGATTGCGATACCTGGTGGAATGTCCGCAGGGACCGGAGCCGGATGCCTCTGGCTACAAAGGGTTCTTCTACCATTTTCTGGATATCGAGACAGGTCGCCGCGTTTGGCAGTGCGAATTGTCCACGATCGATTCCGCGTTCCTGTTTGCCGGCGCCCTGACCGTTGCCACCTATTTCGATCGCGACACTCCTGATGAGAGTGGAAATCCGCCACCTTGCCACGACGCTGTATGAGCGTGCCGACTGGAACTGGGCCTGTGATGGCGGGCTTTCGCTGACGCACGGTTGGCGCCCGGAAAGCGGGTTCATCCCCTATCGGTGGCAGGGTTATGATGAGGGCTTGCTGCTCTACATCCTCGGTCTTGGCTCGCCGACCCACCCGTTGCACCCGCAGAGCTATGCCGCCTACACCGCAACCTACGAATGGAAGAAAATCTACGGCCGCGAACTGCTTTATTCAGGCCCGCTCTTTACCCACCAGCTGTCGCACATGTGGGTGGACTTTCGCGGCATCCGCGACGACTTCATGCGGCATCATGACAGCGACTATTTCCAGAACAGCCGGCAAGCGACTTTTGTGCAGCAGGAGTATGCGAAGCGAAATCCGATGCAGTTCGCCCACTACGGAGAATATTGCTGGGGGTTCACGGCGTGCGATGGACCCGGCTGGATCACGCGAACCGTCGATGGCGTTGAGCGAACGTTCTTTGATTACATCGCCCGCGGCGCTCCGTTTGGGCCGGACGACGGGACGATCGCACCGTGGGTGGTCATAGCCTCGCTGCCATTCGCGCCGGAGATCGTCATTCCAACCGTCCGCAACTTTGCCCGGATGAACCTGGGAATGACACGGCGCTACGGATTCAAACCGTCTTTCAATCCGTCATTCACGGTCGACGACAGTCCCACAGGATGGTGGGTGACCCCGTGTCACTTCGGGATCGACCAAGGACCAGTCGTGCTCATGATTGAAAACTACCGGACTGGCCTGCTCTGGAACATCATGCGCCGTTGTCCGCCGATAGTGGAAGGATTGCGCCGAGCAGGTTACTCAGGAGGTTGGCTGCAACAGGCCGGTGATCCCGATCAGAGGCCATGAAGTCTGTCGGTTGCGCGGCGGAAGAAGGACGAAGCGATGAAGGTCAAGGATGTGATGGCGGCGAAAGTAGTCACTGTCTCGCCGGACAACAGCGTCAGGCGCGCCGCCGGTATCATGTTGGACAAGCATGTGAGCGGTCTCCCTGTAGTCGACGATGAAGGCATGCTGGTCGGGCTGATCAGCGAAGGCGATCTTCTCCGAAGATCCGAACTCGGGCTCCGCATTATATCTGCGCCCGAACAGTCCGCATCCTTGGAGAAAAGGGCTAGTGCCTATGTGAAGAGCCATGCCTGGAAAGTGGCGGATGTCATGAGCCGCAACGTGGTCACAGTCGATGAGGAAGCGGACCTGTCCCATGTGGCGAAGCTGATGGCGGAAAACGGCGTCAAGCGGCTGCCGGTGATGCGGAACGGGAAGGTGGTGAGCATTGTAAGCCGTGCCGACCTTCTGCACGCGATCGCCACCGCCAGGCTTGATGATACAGCCGCCGGCGACGAAGCAATACGCCGCAGCATCGTGACGCGCTTCAATGAGGATATCGGCCTGACGTCCGCCAACGTGACGGTCACCGTCGTGGACGGCCTAGTCCATCTCTGGGGAACCGCCTCTGCGGCGAGCCGGAAGGCAGCCTGTGTGGTCGCCGAAGGCGTGCGGGGGGTAAAAGGCGTGGTTGAGCATTTCTCCGACGCGTGACGCAGGATGAACCAAAAGATCGCGGTGATCCGGACGATCTGCCCCAACTTAGGAGGTAGTCCCGCAATGGCAAACCTTAAAGCGCAATCAAAGGACCATGGCCCCGCGAACGTAGCCGATAGACCCGCCGCTGCCGCCATCCTCTCGAACGGCAGCTATAGCGTTTTACTCTCCCCTGCGGGTGCAGGTTGGGCGACGTGGAAGGATTTTGACGTTACCCGGTGGCGGGAAGATGCCACACGCGATTGCTGGGGGCAATTTTGCTACGTTCGGGATCTTGTGAGCAACGCGGTTTGGTCCATCGGAAGACAACCCGTCTTCTCGCCCCGGAACGCCCACGAATACAGTTTCCATGGTGACAGGGCCGAATTCCGCTGTCGCGCCGGGGACATCGAGATTTCTTGGGCGGTATGCGTGGCATCACACACCGATGCGGAAGTTCGCGCCCTTCGGGTTGAGAACCGTGGGACACAGAGACGAGTTCTCGAATTCACAAGCTTATTCCGAGGTGTGTTTGAACAACCGACGTGCCGACATGGCACATCCGGCGTTCGCCAAACTCTTCGTGGAAACGGAATATGACCAGGCAACGGGCGCCATCTTCGCGCGTCGCAGGCCGCGCGATGCAAAAGAAAAGCCGATCTGGGGAGTCCATGTCTCGGGATCAAGTCATGGGTCAAACCAGGAGGTCGAATACGAGACTGATCGGGCGAAATTTGTCGGGCGGGGCCGCACGGCGGCAAACCCGGCAATATTTGACAAGAACGCCGTCCTTTCAGGCACTGCAGGTCCTGTATTAGATCCAATCTTCTGCCTGCGAAGGAGAATCCAGCTTGAGCCCGGCGAGTCCGCGCGCCTCGCCTTTGTGACGGGTGCCGGCGCAGATAGAAAGGCGGTTCAAGCAATCGCCGAGCAATTCTCAAGCATCGATCCGGTAGACCGGGTGTTCTCTGAGGCTTCCGACCGATATCGTGCGGAGCTTCAAGACCTGCAGCTGACCGCTGACGACGTTTCACTGTTTTACCGCTTGATCGGAAGTATTGCATTCGCCAATCCGAATACCCGGCAGGCGGTGGATTTCGAGAACAAGAGCTTTGACCGGTCAGTGCTCTGGTCACGAGGAATTTCCGGTGATCTTCCAATACTGCTGGCTCGCGTCGGAGCTGGAGACGAACCTCTCATTCGCGAGATCCTTCTGGGGCACGACTTCTGCCGTGGCAGAAGGTTGCGATTTGACCTTGTTCTGTTTGACGAGCCCGGGTCCAGTAGCGCTAGCAATCTGATTGAGGAACTGAAGGCGAGTTCCAGAGCGGAGTTCGTGGACAAACCGGGAGGAATCTTTGTCCTGTCTTCAGCCACTGCTTCAGGCGACGACATAGCCACGATTTCTGCCGCCGCGCGCGTCGTTCTCCTTAGCAACACGGGTTCTCTCGCAGCTCAGCTTGATCGGCAAAACTTAGCTTCCCCGCTTCCGCCAAAGTTCGCGGTGTCTCAAAAGAGGGAGCCAACCAAACCGTCGACCGTCAGTCGGGTCAATGATTTGCTCTTTTGGAACGGCATGGGCGGGTTCTCAGCAGACGGACGTGAATACATCATCACGGTTGAGGCGGTTGGATCGAAGGGACCCGTCTTACCTCCGGCACCCTGGAGCAACGTGATAGCTAACGAAAGCATTGGCTGCCTCGCAACTGAAGCCGGCTTTGGATACAGCTGGTCGGGCAACAGCCAAATGAACAGACTTACGCCATGGTCGAACGACCCGGTTTCAGATGTGCCTGGCGAAGTAATGTACTTGCGAGACGAGGATACCGGAGCGATCTGGACGCCGACACCATTGCCGCTTGGAGATCCTACGACCGTTTCCGTTCATCACGGCCAAGGTTACAGCTGCTACGAAGCGCAGAGTGGACAGTTGCATCAGACTCTGACCGTCCACGTGCCGCAGCACGATGCGATCAAGATCATGAATCTGAGTTTGGAGAACATTGGGAAACGAACGCGCCGTCTGTCAGCGACGTATTTCGCCGAATGGGTGTTGGGAACACATCGTGAGAATGCTGCAATGCAAGTCGTCTGCATGCGCGATGCCATCTCTGGAGCCGTTGTGGCCAAGAACCTATGGACAGGCGATTTCGCCGGAAAACTGGCATTTGTCGCCGCTAGTCCCGTTGCAGAATTCAGCGACTTCCGACCGTATGGAGTTTCTCGGCAAATACGGATCCGTCTTCGATCCTGCAGGTTTGAAGCGTACCAAGCTGGCAGGACGTTTCGGCTCTTTGCAAGACCCATGTGCAGCGGCGACGGTAGACATTTCCTTGGCACCCGGCGAGCGTAAGGAGATCATTTTTGTTCTTGGTCAGGCTGACGGTTTGGACGAGATTCGCGGACTTGTTCGGAAGTATGCCGATTCCCACCAGGCGCGCGAGAGTCTTGCTGCCGTTTCGGGTCAGTGGGACGACATTCTCAACACCATACAAGTCTCGACACCGGATATCGCTCTGAACTTGATGATGAATCGTTGGCTTTTATACCAAGTCTTGGCTTGTCGTGTTTGGGCACGCACTTCCAACTATCAGTCCGGCGGGGCCTACGGGTTCAGAGACCAGCTTCAGGACGTCATGGCGCTGGTTTACTGTGCGCCTGAAGTGACCCGGTCACATATACTGCGATCGGCAAGTCGCCAATTCAGGGAGGGCGACGTTCAACACTGGTGGCACCCTCCGTCCGGCGTCGGAGTGCGCACGCGCATGACCGACGACTTGTATTTCCTGCCTTATGTCGTCCAGCACTATGTCTTCGCGACGGGCGACTTCGGGTTGCTGGAAGAGAAAGTGCCATTCCTCGTTTCGCCCGTACTGAGGGAGGATCAAGAGGAGGATTTCAACAAACCTGAAATCAGCGAGGACACGGCCACCATCTACGAGCATTGCATACGTGCTTTGGAATATGGTTTGCGTCTGGGCCACCATGACCTGCCCCTCATGGGAACGGGCGACTGGAACGACGGCATGAACAAAGTCGGCGCTGCGGGCAAGGGCGAAAGCGTGTGGAATGGCTGGTTCTTCCTCACTGTTCTGAGATCGTTTGCCGCCATCTGCACCTCACGGGGCGACGCAAGCCGAGCCGAATGGTGCCAAGAGCGAGCCGAGGCCTTACGTGTGGCCCTCGAAGCTACTGCCTGGGATGGGGCTTGGTATCGGAGGGCCTATTTTGATGATGGCACTCCCCTTGGTTCGTCTCAGAACGACGAATGCCAGATCGATGCCATTCCGCAGGCCTGGGCCGCGATATCGGGCGTAGCTGATCGCGAACGGGCCTCGCTGGCAATGAATTCAGTCTATGAAAGACTCGTGCGCGAGGAGGACAAACTGATAGCCCTGTTCGACCCCCCGTTTGACACCGGCTCATTGCAGCCGGGCTATATCAAGGGCTATGTCCCCGGTATCCGGGAGAATGGCGGCCAGTATACACATGCGGCCATTTGGGTGGTCTGGGCGACTGCGTTGCTGGGCGACGGCGATCGCGCCGTAAGGCTCTGGAATCTGCTCAATCCAATTTGCCATGGTGTGACGAATGATCAGGTCGCGCGTTACAAAGTGGAGCCTTACGTGGTGAGCGCTGACGTCTATGGCGCCCCCCCGCATACGGGACGCGGGGGCTGGACGTGGTACACGGGTGCAGCCGGTTGGATGTACCGAGTTGCGCTCGACGCGATTCTTGGGTTCCGTCGTCAAGGTCAGACCCTCCTGTTTCAGCCATGTGTTCCGGCAAGCTGGTCGCACTACGACGTCAGCTACCGATACGGTCGAGCAAAGTACAGGATCCACTTTGACAACTCACTGGGGGTTGGCCGAGGCGTCCGATCAGTGATGATGGATGGGCGCCTTATGGCAGACAGAAATGTTCCCCTGAGGGACCAAGACCTTACACACGATGTCAGCGTCATAATTGGTCAGTGATTATGATTGATCGGAGTTATTGGTCCAGGTCCACCAACCATCCTCGCCGTACTCGAGGACAGCTTGATAGAGTTCTCGTGCGATTTCGGTTTTTCCGATGTTGATGCATGTTATCGAACGGTCGGACAGTAGATGCAGTATCTTCTTGAGCGCTTCGGAACCCAGCGTCAGCTCGACGCGATCCAGTGCAACGTACCGCGGCTCTGGTGGCAGGTGACGAAGCGCCCCGTTGCGGGAATCTTGAGTTGGGAAGGTAGGTTTATCCCATGAGGAATGCACCCCTGGTGGTCGTCTTTTGCGCCATGGCAGCAATGGGCGCCGTGCGCCAGCACGCAAGCCAGAAAGACCTTGACGCGTGCAAGATCGAGGCCTCGCAGGCAAGCGAGAATTCCCAAACTGCCAAGTCACGGAAGCCGAGAGCTCCCGACATTCTCGAAATCGAAAATTGCATGAAGGCAAAGGGGTATATGAGGGTCGAGGATAGCGCAGGCGTCTGCGAACTCCTGGCGACAGTCGAATGCTTCGAACGTCAATAGGAAGCTGACCGACCACCGGACGGCTCTCGGTAGGCTGGTCCGCGATGCGCCGTGGGAGGGCGCCCGTTTTTGAACCGTTAGGCCAAAGGCTGGCCGTCAAGTGTTTCGCTTCGCGAGCCATCTCGGTGTGGTCGGCGAGCTTTTTGGATACGCGAGCGATCAGGCCATCCACTCTTGAAAGGAATAGCTTCAGGGCCGGCGATGCGTTCGCTTTGTGGTAGCCGAAAACCAGATCGATCGTTGGCGCATCGCCCTTTATCGGACGGCTGACTACGGACCAAGGCAGGAAATTCTGCGCGTATGCGGGCAAGAGTGCTACGCCCGCTTCGAGGCGATCAGAGACATTGCTTTTGCGAGATTGTCGACCTCGTGATCCGGCCGGATAGCGAGAATGGACCGTTCCAGATAATCGTTGATGACGACCTGCAGCGCAGGAGCCGTATTCGAGACGCTGACGGCACCCAGCGGCGGTGACGACCTGGTGACGACCAAGTTTAAGCTTGGCCGGCTTACACCAAAGCAACGCTTCCCACAAAGCCCACGCATTCTCATTTCAGAATGCCGGGAATTTCAGAATGCTGTTCCGATCACCGATGACCGAAAAGCGTGCTAAAGATGGCTGGGCGGTGCACCTATAGGCGATCGCTTTATGGAGTGGAATTTCGTATCGTCTTCGAAGGAGCGCATCGCTCAGGCGGAGGCGGATTGGCGTGCCAGTCGTATGAAACTACCGGATTTGGACGACGTTGAGTTTACGCCGCTCCCGTCCGATCCAATGCCGCATGCGCCGGCGATGTCTTGATTGCCCGGGCGTGAATCCGCGCACGCCGCTAGCAACAAATCATTCGCGGACGGTATAGATGAAACCTTGGAGGTTCACATGGCAAAGAAATCGACAGCAGCCGTCTACAAGATCGTCGAGGTCGTCGGTGTCAGCGAGACGTCGTGGGAGGACGCTGGCCGAAATGCCGTGGAGACAGCTGCCGGCTCGCTGCGCGGCCTGCGTGTGGCCGAGGTGACCAAAATGGACATGAAGGTGGAAGAAGGCAAGGTCGCCGCTTTCCGCACACGCGTATCACTGTCCTTCAAGTACGAAGTCTGAAGTCGAGCCTTTCCGCAGTCCCTGCACGGAGTTACCCTGTCGCGTTGCAAAATGGGGGGCGGCTCCGTTTGCAGAGGACGCATTCAGTTTTGGCCAGCCGGCAACTCCTACAGCGCCGCGCGTCCTTTTGGACGCGCAAAGGACGCTGTATCTCTTTGAAACTGCGCATCGTGCTTTCCGAAAAGGCTCTAGACTAGCAATCCTCGGAGTTCGCGGTCTCGGCGGACTCGGTGCGCTTTGTAGGCAGCCCAGATTTTCCCGTGCAAAAACCATGCGCGGGATCGGGTTCTCTCCTGACAGTCCTCGGAAGGCGCTCCAGAATCACCAGCCGTCGCATCGGTCGTCGCATGACCAGGGAGATGATGCGCGCCAGTCTTCCCATCAGATGGTTGCGTTGCACCTTCACCGGCGCTGCCCGCGCCTCGATTTGTTCAAAGCCCCATCGTGAATAGGCGTCGGCGTAGGGCTCGGCCGTGATCATCCAAACGGGTTCCTGCTCTTCTGCAAGCAGCACATCAATTAGCCGCGAAGCGATCCCATGACCTCGCGCCTCCTTGGTCACCACGAGCGATCCGAGTTCGCGCGACCCATCGGAATGTTTCCGCATCTGCACTGCACCGATGATGCGGCTTCCTGTCACTGCAACCAGGAAGTTGGGCCAATTGATGCCGGTTGGATTTATGCGCTCACTATGCACTAACGCGCGAATGGCCTGCTGATCCCGCTCCGTCGCGCGACGAATGCCAATAGCCAACTGGTCCATGTCCCACGCCTCCTGCGCAGTGCTAGACGCCGATTGCCCTGGCTGCCATAAGAACTCCCGCCGTGAGACCCTGCCGAAACAAAAGCCTGGCGTGCTTGGCTAAAGAGAAAAAGTCACAGGTTGGTCAGGTCGCGCGAACTGCTTCCAAGCCTCGACTGATATCGCCTTTCAGATCTTCGATATCCTCGAGGCCGATCTGAAGGCGCAAGAGTGGTCCCTCATATTGCCTGGTGGCGACTTTGCGGTCCGTAACGTTCACCGGTACTGCGAGGCTTTCAAATCCGCCCCAGGAGTAACCCAGGCCGAAAATCCGCAGCGCGTCCAGGAAGGCATGCGCCTGCGGGACGCCGCCGCCGGCAAGGACAACCGAGAAGATGCCGCTCGATCCGGAACAGTCCCGCTTCCACAGCGCATGCCCCGGATCGCTTTCCAGTCCCGGATGCAGAACCCGGGCAACGCCCGGCTGATTTTCCAACCAGCGCGCGATTTCCATTGCGCTTTTCTGATGACGTTCGAGCCGCACCCCCATAGTGCGCAGTCCGCGCAGAACTTGGTAGACATCATCGGGTCCAGCGGGGCAGCCCAGCGTGTAGAAGGTTTCGGCAAGCGGCCGCCATTGGGCTTCATTGGCCGACACGGTGCCGAGCAAAACGTCGGAGTGACCGGCCGGGTATTTCGTCGCCGCGTGTATCGATATGTCCACGCCATGATCGAGGGGCCGGAAGAAGAGGGGCGTTGCCCAGGTGTTGTCCATCATGACAATGGCGCCGCGAGCCTTCGCCACCCGCGCGATTGCCGGAATATCCTGCATCTCGAATGTGTTGGAAGCGGGGGATTTGGTGAATACGACCTTGGTGCTCGGCTTCATCAAGGTTTCGATGCGGGCGCCGACTAGTGGATCATAATACTGAACCTCGATGCCTAGCTTGGCCAAAATGGTGTCGGCGAAATGGCGGGTCGGGTAGTAGACTGAATCGGTGATGAGCAGATGTTCGCCTGCGGAAAGGAATGCGAAAAGTGGCGTCGTGACCGCCGCCAGGCCGGACGGTACGATGATCGTGCCCGCCGAGCCCTCCAACTCGTCGATGGCCGCGGCAAGCGCATCGGTTGTGGGGGTGCCGCGCGTACCGTAGGTGTATTTTTGATTGCGGGAAGCCATTGTCGCCGCGTCGGGAAACAATACGGTCGAGGCATGAACCACCGGCGGATTGACAAAACCGAAGAAGTCTCGAGGATCATTTCCGACATGCGACAGCCGCGTGTTGATGCCCATTTTCGAGTAGTCGCGATTTGCCATTTTTCCCGCCTGCTTTGCGCGGCTTGTGCCTTAGACTGATGGCTGACGGCGCGCAACCGGATGCAGGGCGGCGGTGCAAGCCAGCCAGATCGTTTCCACGCCGAGCCGACGCACGGTAAATCGCTGTTAGCCGGCGTTGATTCGGTGAGGAAACCTGGGTGGTGACCTCCGAGAGAATTTAACTCTGGCACAATCGGTCATTCCGCTTGACCTCATCCGAATAATCGCCTTCGATGCATGGGCGAATGGAGCATCGCGCGTCCGGCCAATGAATGCCGTGTTTCGGAAATGGGCCGGAACAGAGCGCCGCTCCCCAGGGGAAACGGGAATGAATCCCGTCAACGTAGAAAAGGGTATGTAAAAATGAAGAATACTTGGAAAGTCGTTCTCGGCGCCACCGCGCTCGGAATGGCTGCTTCGTCCGCGTACGCAGGAACGCTGGACGAGGTAAAGAAAAATGGTGTGGTGAAATGCGCCGTCAACACCGGTCTCCCAGGTTTTGCCGCGCCAAACGACAAGGGCGAATATTCGGGTTTTGATGTCGATTATTGTCGCGCGGTTTCGGCGGCGATCTTTGGCGATCCAAGCAAGGTCCAGTACACGCCAACGACCGCGAAGGATCGCTTCGAGGTTCTGGCGAACGGAACCGTAGACCTTCTCGCGCGCAACACCACGATTTCCCTCAGCCGCGAAACGACCCTCGGCTTCAACTTCACTGGCATCAATTACTATGACGGCCAGGGATTCATGATCAACGCGAAGAAGATTCCGGGGATCACCTCCGCACTTCAGCTTTCCGGCGCTTCCGTCTGCGTGCAGACCGGCACGACGACCGAGCTGAATCTCGCCGACTACTTCAAGGCCAACAACCTCGAATACAACCCGGTCGTGTTCGAGAAGATCGAGGAAGTGAACGCGGCCTATGATTCCGGCCGCTGCGACGTCTACACGACCGACCAGTCGGGCCTGTATTCGATCCGCCTTTCCTTGGCCGCGCCAGACGATCACGTGGTTCTGCCGGAGATCATTTCGAAGGAGCCGCTTGGCCCTGCCGTTCGCCACGGCGACGACCAGTGGTTCGACCTGGTGAAATGGGTTCAGAACGCCCTCGTCATCGCCGAGGAACTTGGCATCACCCAGGCCAATGTCGAGGAAATGAAGAATTCGACCAATCCCGAGATCAAGCGCGTGCTTGGTATGGAAGAAGGCTCGAAGTTCGGCGCGGGCCTCGGCGTTGGTGAAGATTGGGTGGTCAATGTCGTCAAGGGTGTCGGCAACTACGGCGAGATCTTTGAGCGCAACATTGGTTCGGGCAGCAATCTGAAGATTGCCCGTGGCCTCAATGCTCTGTGGAACAAGGGCGGCCTTCAGTATGCGCCCCCAATCCGCTGATGGTTTGAGAACTCCACTTGGGGGGCGTCCTATGGGCGTCCTCCGCAAGCCAGCAGCAGGGGAAATCTATGGCCAGTACCGATAGCGCGCTGCGAAGCCGCGAAGGAGGCGCTTCGTTGCTATACAACCCCGTTGTTCGGGGTGCGGTTTTTCAGTTGCTTGTATTTTTTGGCCTTGCTGGCTTTATCTGGTGGATTGTCAGCAACACCCGAGAGAATCTCGCGCGCGTCGGCCGCAATGTTTCGTTCGATTTCCTGAACGAACGCGCTGGCTTCGACGTCGGGCAGAGCCTGATCACCTATACGTCTGACTCCACCAATTGGGACGCGCTGGTTACCGGCCTGTTGAATACGCTGCTGATCGCGGTGGTCGGCATCGTAACCGCGACAATACTGGGCTTCCTCGTCGGCATTGGCAGGCTTTCGCACAACTGGTTGGTCCGCAAGGTTTGCATGATCTATGTCGAGGTATTCCGCAACATTCCACCGCTGCTCGTCTGCTTCTTCTGGTACCTCGGCGTACTCGCAATCCTGCCGTCGGCGCGTGAGGCCATCGTGCTGCCGCTTAGTTCTTCGCTGTCGGTGCAGGGACTGGCGATACCGAAGCCCGTGTGGGGCGAGGGGTCCTGGCTGGTCGGTGTCGCGTTGATCCTAGCCATCGCTATGAGCGTCTTCGTGGCGCGTTGGGCGAAGGTCCGCCAAGCCGCGACCGGACAGCAATGGCCGGTATTCTGGACGAGTGTCGGCCTGGTGATCGGCCTGCCGCTGCTGGCGCTCATCGCCGCCGGCTTCCCACTCAGCTTCGATATTCCGAAGATCGGTGCGTTCCGCGCCATGGGCGGCGTTACGGTGAAGCCGGAGTTCCTGGCGCTCTATTTGTCGCTGTCGGCCTATACCGCATCGTTCATCGCCGAAATCGTCCGAGCGGGTATCCTCGGTGTGAGCAAGGGTCAGACCGAAGCCGCGTCCGCTGTCGGCTTGCGCCCAGGCGCGGTGACGCGTCTTGTCATCGTGCCGCAGGCGATGCGCATCATCGTTCCGCCGCTGACCAGCCAATATCTCAACCTGACGAAGAACTCGACGCTCGCAATCGCGGTTGGCTATCCCGACCTGGTTTCGATCGGCGGAACCATCCTGAACAAGACCGGTAACTCGATTCAGATCGTCGCGATCTGGATGGTCATCTACCTGACGATCAGCATTGCCACGTCCATGTTCATGAACTGGTTCAACAGCCGCGTTGCATTGGTGGAGCGCTGAGTCATGGCCGATGTTCCAAACATATCCTACGTCCGCCAGTCAATGTCGGATGCGGAACCCGCACCAAGCAGCCAACGCGGTTTCGTTCACTGGGCCCGAACCAATCTGTTCCCGACTCCCAGGGACACGATCCTAACGGTCGTCGTCCTTGCGGTTATCGCTCTATTTCTTGCCAGGGCTGCTGAATTGGCTGTTCTTTTCGGCTCAGTG
Source organism: uncultured Alphaproteobacteria bacterium (assembly GCA_963839725.1). Taxonomy (GTDB): domain Bacteria; phylum Pseudomonadota; class Alphaproteobacteria; order Rhizobiales; family Rhizobiaceae; genus Kumtagia. Next base: position 55,682 of record CAWIWT010000016.1, read on the forward strand.
GACAGGCTCCGATCGCACCGTTTGCTCTACCGTGGCCCAAGGCGGCATTCAGCCGGATGGCTGGGCTGGGGCGTGCTGGGCCTTCGTCGGGGCGAAGTTTCAACAGTTCATGTTCAGTACCTACCCGGTCGATCAGCGTTGGCGGGTGATTCTTGTCGGCATTCTTCTGGTGGCACTCTTGGTGCCTTTCTTCATACCAAAGGTGCCGCGTAAGGACCTGAACGCTCTGCTGCTCTTCATTGCGCTGCCCATCGTCGCCTACATCCTCCTTGTCGGCGGCATGTTCGGTCTGCCCTACGTGCCGACCCGCGAATGGGGCGGCTTCATGGTGACGATCATCCTGTCCTATGTCGGCATCGTGGTGTCCTTGCCGCTCGGAGTGGTTCTAGCGCTCGGCCGTCGGTCGGATCTGCCGGTTGTGAGGATGATCTGCATTATCTTCATCGAGATGGTGCGCGGCGTTCCGTTCATCACCGTGCTGTTTATGGCAACCAAGATGCTGCCGCTCTTCATGCCGAATGCCATGAAGATCGACGACTTCCTGTGTGTGCTGATCGGCGTTGCGCTGTTTGCGTCGGCCTATATGGCCGAGGTCATTCGCGGTGGCCTGCAGGCCATGCCAAAGGGACAGTATGAAGGTGCGGATTCGCTCGGCCTCACTTACTGGCAGAAGACTCGGCTGATCATCTTGCCGCAGGCCCTCAAGCTGGTGATCCCTGGCATCGTCAACACCTTTATCGGCCTCTTCAAGGACACCAGCCTCGTCTACATCGTCAACATGTTCGACCTGTTGGGCGCGGTTCGGCGTAATTTCTCCGACCCGACCTGGATTTCGCCGCAGACGCCGATGTCCGGCCTGATCTTCGCCGGCTTCATCTTCTGGATTTTCTGCTTCGGCATGTCACGCTATTCTCTGTTCATGGAACGGCGCCTCGACACCGGACACAAACGATAAGGGAACACTCAAATGACCACCGAAAACGCGGTGAGCGCCGACGAACTAAAGGTCGACGTCAAGAAAATGCACATCTCGGATACGGATGTGGCGATTGAAATTGCCGGCATGCACAAATGGTACGGGGAATTCCATGTGCTGCGCGACATAAACCTGCGCGTCATGCGCGGCGAGCGTATCGTTATCTGCGGCCCTTCAGGCTCGGGCAAATCGACGATGATCCGCTGCATCAACCGGCTGGAAGAACACCAAAAGGGCCAGATCGTCGTCGATGGCAAGGAACTGACTAACGACCTCAAGAAGATCGACGAAGTGCGTCGCGAGGTCGGCATGGTGTTCCAGCACTTCAATCTCTTCCCGCATCTGACGATCATCGAGAATTGCACGCTGGCGCCGATCTGGGTTCGCAAGATCCCGAAAAAGCAGGCGGAGGAAGCCGCGATGCACTTCCTGCGCCGCGTCAAGATTCCGGAACAGGCGAACAAGTATCCAGGCCAGCTTTCGGGCGGTCAGCAGCAGCGCGTGGCGATCGCCCGTTCACTCTGCATGAACCCGCGCATCATGCTGTTTGACGAGCCGACCTCGGCGCTCGATCCCGAAATGATCAAGGAAGTGCTGGAAACCATGGTCGGCCTCGCCGAAGAGGGCATGACCATGCTCTGCGTGACCCACGAAATGGGCTTTGCCCGCAAGGTGGCGAACCGCGTCATCTTCATGGACAAGGGGCAGATTGTCGAACAGAACACGCCAAAGGAATTCTTTGACCATCCTCAGCACGAGCGCACCCAGCTCTTCCTCAGCCAGATTCTCCACTAGGAAGGTTGGCAGCATGTTCAAAGCCCGGCGGAGACGCCGGGCTTTTTCGTGTGCGAGTTTCAAAGAGCAGGCATACCGAAATCGCGACCTGCGGCCGTTGCCGGGTTCTACACCAAGGTACATCCATGACCCTCGGTTGCCCTTTCAAGCCACTGTTGATTGGAGGGGATCCCGCCGTTCGATGCGGTAGCAAAGTTCCGCAAGTGGCGTGACCAAGCCACTACGCGCTTTTCCTGGAACGTTCTAAGGCTGCCAGCCGTAGAGCCAATCGAGATCGGCAGCCAGTCGCTCCGGGGAGCGTAGCGTCAGGGCAAGGTTGCGGCCCCATGCAACGGGACCGCCGGCGTTCCAGACGAGGCGGTTGAACGTACCGCGCTTGGCGACCCGAGCAACACGCGGACGCCGGGACGCCTCCCACGCGCCGAAGGTGGCCGTGCGATCCCCTTGTCCACGTGCCGTCTGCTCCGCCAGCGTAAAGGCATCCTCGATGGCCATTGCCGCACCTTGAGCGGCGAATGGCGTCATGGCATGCGCGGCGTCACCAATCAGCGCGAGATGCCCGCCGCGCACCCAGGACGGCATTTCTGCGGCGATATGGACCGGCCAAGCGGTCCACGCGTCCTCATCATAGGCGAGCGCTGTGAGGCGCGCTGCTGTGTGTTTCAGGGCATGCCGTAAACGGTCGAAGCTGGCGACGGCCGTCCAGTCCTGCTCCGCGCTTTCCGTGGCGTGTACGAAGGCGACAAGGTTGACCTCCGAACCGGCGCGGATCGGATAGGCGATCACATGAATTCCGGGGTGCAGGAACGCGCTCACTACCTGATCCTGGAGCAGGGCGGTGGCAAGCGGGTCCTTCGCACTCAAGGTTCGCCGCCAGGCGATTTGCCCGGCGAACCGGCTCGCCGCATCAGCGCCGATCTTCATGCGCAGCCTCGACCAAACGCCGTCCGCGCCGACAATCACCTGACCGCGAGCATGCTCGGCTCCCAATGCGGTATGCACTTCGACAGTGATACCTTGTCGATCGACCGACACGTCGGACACATCGGCATTGGTGGTTATCGCGATGGAATCTTGGCGAGCGACAGCAGCAAGCAACGCCTTCTGCAGATCGGCGCGATGGACGACAAGGTACGGTGCACCCCATCGTCGCTCCGCAAAGTCGCCGAGCGGCACATGACCAAGCTCGCGCAGGCTGACTGCATCCCGCAAGACAACGGCTTCGGGACGAACGACAGTGGATTTCAAATCCTCCAGAATGCCCAGCCTGTGAAAAATTCGCGTCGCGTTTGGCGACAGCTGGAGCCCGGCACCAATCTCGCGAAACTCAGGAGATCGCTCAAAAACCTGAATTGGAAATCCGTGCGCCGCAAAGGCGAGGGCAGCAGTCAATCCCGCTATGCCTGCTCCGGCGACAATGATGGGCTGAGGGCGACCAGACGACATCAGCTTGCCCGGCCAGGCCGGACTGCGGCTCTACGCAGCGCGATGCAAATAGAGGCTACCTGCCGGCACGGTCTCGTCGGCCGCAAGTTTGCTGTTGTAGCGGAAGAGCGTCGAGCAATAGGGGCAGACCTTTTCATCGTCGGCGCCCATGTCGAGGAAGACATGCGGGTGGTCGAAAGGCGGGTTTGCGCCGACGCACATGAACTCCTTGACGCCGATTTCGATCGCTGCATGGCCACCGTCGTTCTGGAAATGAGGAATGGAACCGCCGGCCATCAAAAATCTCCTTCGCTTTACCGCCTCATATCAGGATGGACCCTTGTCGCCAATTGGTTTGCATGGCTGAAATCAAACTGTCGCAATTGCGTGTCAGGGGGTAGATTTGCTGTAATGGTATGGGCTATGCCTGAGGATTGCTTGATATGAACGAGTTACGGCCGCTCAAGACGGAGTTTGGGACATCCGATGTCGTCCCGGCGGAAACGGTGACCGGCAATCCCGACCGTTTTGTCAACCGCGAATTCTCCTGGCTGCAATTCAACCGGCGTGTGCTCGAGGAATCGCAGAACGCCAATCATCCGCTGCTTGAGCGCGTGCGCTTCCTGTCGATCTCGGCCGCCAATCTCGACGAGTTTTTCATGGTGCGCGTCGCGGGGCTTGCCGGGCAGGTGCGCGAAGGAATCGCGTTGAGAAGCCCAGACGGCCGAACCCCGGAGCAGCAGCTGGGGCAATTGCTGCACGAAGTCGGCCGGCTGCAAGAAGATCAGCAGCTCAGTTTCGCGGACCTGATGGCGCGGCTCAAGGCTGAAGGTATCGAAACGATCACCGCCGATACTTTGGCCGGCGAGGAGAGGACCTGGCTGGAAGATCATTTCCAGAATCAGATTTTCCCCGTTCTGACGCCGCTTTCCATCGATCCCGCGCATCCGTTCCCGTTCATTCCGAACCTTGGCTTTTCCATCGCCCTGCGCTTGCGCCATCGCAAGGATGGCGAAGAGATGAACGCGTTGCTTAGACTGCCGGTCGCGCTCAGGCGCTACATCAGGCTGCCCGACCGCAAGCCGGGCGTTCGCTTCATTCCGCTGGAAGAAGCGGTGAGCCTGTTCATCGGCCAGCTATTCCCGGGCTATGAAGTCAAAGGGTCCGGCACCTTTCGCCTGATCCGCGACAGCGATATCGAGGTCGAGGAAGAATCCGAGGATCTGGTCCGGCTGTTCGAGACGGCCTTGAAGCGCCGCCGCCGTGGATCGGTGATCCGCATCGAGTTCGATAGCTCGATGCCGAGCGAGTTGCGGGACTTCGTTGGCGGCGAGCTGGGTGTTTCGTCCAGCCGCATTACCGTCATCGGCGGACCGCTCGCACTCAACCAGATATCGGAAATCGTAGCGGTCGCGCGCGACGATTTGAAGTTCGTGCCTTTCAATCCGCGATTCCCCGAGCGCGTCCGCGACCATCGCGGCGACTGCCTGGCGGCGATCCGCGAGAAGGACATCATCGTCCACCATCCGTATGAATCGTTCGACGTCGTCGTCCAGTTCCTGCGCCAGGCGGCGATCGACCCTGATGTCGTGGCGATCAAGCAGACGCTCTATCGTACTTCGAACGACAGCCCGATCGTCCGCGCGCTCGTCGATGCCGCTGAGGCGGGCAAGTCGGTCACTGCGCTTGTCGAATTGAAGGCGCGGTTCGATGAGGAGGCAAACATCCGCTGGGCGCGCGATCTGGAACGCGCCGGCGTGCAGGTGGTATTTGGCTTCCTGGAACTGAAAACCCACGCAAAGATGTCGTTGGTCGTGCGGCGCGAGGACGGCAAGCTGCGCAACTATGTGCACCTTGGCACCGGCAATTATCATCCGATCACAGCGCGCATCTACACCGATCTGTCGTTCTTCACGACCGATCCCGGAATTGCGCGCGACGTCGCGCAGATATTCAACTACATCACCGGCTATGCGGAACCGGCCGAGGCGATGTCGATCGGCATGTCGCCGCTGACGCTGCGCAGCCGCATCCTGAAACACATTGCCGACGAGATCCAACATGCGCGGGAAGGGCGCCTGGCACGCATCTGGATTAAGATGAATTCGCTCGTTGATCCCACCGTGATCGACGCGCTTTATGAGGCAAGCCGCAACGGCGTCGAAATCGATCTGGTGGTGCGCGGCATTTGCTGCCTCAGGCCGCAGGTGCCCGGGCTTTCCGACAACATCCGCGTCAAGTCGATCGTCGGCCGCTTCCTCGAACACAGCCGCATCTTCTGCTTCGGCAACGGCCACGGGCTGCCGTCCGATGAGGCGATCGTATACATCGGCTCCGCCGACATGATGCCGCGCAATCTCGACCGTCGCGTCGAGACGCTGGTGCCGATCACCAATCCAACTGTGCATGAACAGGTGCTCGGCCAAATCATGCTCGGCAACATAATGGACAACCGGCAAAGTTTCGAAGTATTGCCTGACGGTACCTCGCGGCGCATAGCACCGGACGAGGGCGAGGAACCGTTCAACGCCCAGGAATACTTCATGACAAATCCCAGCCTCTCAGGCCGAGGCGTTGCGCTAAAGAGCCACGCACCCAAGCAGATTGCTCAGTTCCGCCGTCGAAAAAAGCCCGCCGCGATAGCCAACTGATGATTTCGCAATCTCAGGGTCGGCTGCAGGACCGCAGCCCGATCTCTATCATTGACATAGGGTCGAACTCGATCCGCCTTGTTGTCTATGAGGGGATCGCGCGGTCGCCGACCGTGCTTTTCAACGAAAAAATGCTGGCGGGTCTCGGCAAGGGCATCGTCTCCACCGGCAAGCTTGATCCGGAGGGCGTAACGCGTGCCGTGGAGGAGTTTCGGCGGTTCAGGTCGCTGTCGGAACAGGCCGGCGCCGGCGAACTGCACGTGATCGCGACGGCGGCTGCGCGCGAGGCGGTGAATGGACCAGACTTCATCCATCGAGCCGAACAGATCCTTGGCACCGAGATCCGCGTTCTCAGCGGGCGCGAAGAGGCCTATTATTCCGGCCTTGGCATCATTTCAGGCTTTCATCCGGCGCAGGGTATCGCAGGCGACCTCGGCGGCGGCAGCCTTGAACTGGTTGACGTTGACGGTGAGGACTTTGGCGAGGGCATTACCCTGCCGCTCGGCGGGTTGCGTCTCCAGGACATGTCCAGGAACTCGCTACCCACCGCAGCGAAGATCGCTCGGGAAGAACTCGCACGGGCGAAGCTGCTGAAAGCGGGGCAGGGCAGGGTCTTTTACGCAGTCGGCGGCACATGGCGAAACCTGGCCCGGCTGCATATGAATGCCACCGATTATCCGCTTGCCGTCATGCATCACTACGAGCTTGGAATAGACAGCTCGATGGGCTTCCTGCGGCAAGTCGCAAGGGGCGATGTCGAGAAAATCAAAGGCATTGAAGGCGTCTCTAAGAACCGCCGTGCGCTGCTGCCGTACGGTGCGACGGTGCTTCTCGAGATTATCGCTGCGATGAAACCGTCGAAAATCGTCGTTTCGGCCCTCGGTGTGCGCGAAGGGTTCCTGTATTCCCTGCTGTCCCCGCAGGAACAGCGCAAGGATCCGTTGATCTCTGCCTCGGAAGAATTGGCGCTGCTGCGTGCCCGTTCGCTCACTCATGCGCGCGAGTTGGCGGACTGGACCGGCTATTCGCTTGGCGTCTTCGGTATCGATGAAACCGAAGAAGAAGCGCGCTACCGCAGGTCCGCCTGTTTCCTCGCGGATATCGGCTGGCGAGCGCATCCAGAGTATCGCGGCAGGCAGTCGCTGAACATCATCGCCCACGCCTCGTTTATTGGCGTCGACCACCCCGGCCGCGCGTTTCTGGCGCTGACCAATTACTTCCGCCACGAAGGCATCTTCAACAAATCCAGTGTCGCGGAGATCGTGTCTTTGGCGACCCCGCGCTATCTTGATCGATCACGTCTGCTTGGTGCGATGATGCGGGTGGTCTACCTGCTCTCAGCGTCGATGCCCGGCGTCATCCCGTTGCTCAGATGGGAAGCGCTTGCCGATGGGACCCTGGCACTTGTTGTTCCGAAGTCGCTCGGGGGACTGGCCGGCGAGCGTCCGGCTGGACGCCTCCAGCAATTCGCGCGCGTGTTGGGACGCAAGCTGGAACTGGCTGTAGGCGAGGATTGATCCCGCAAAAGCGACCAATCGCTGCCTACATTTCAGCAGCCATCCTTCTCAGGATGGATTCGACGTCTACGGAACCGATGCCGAAATTCCGCTCGACAAGCGCTTCGAGCTTCTCGGCCGTCTTGGAAATGGAAAATTCGATCTGCTCCGGCGTGTGCTCGCTGGTTATGAAGAAACGCAGCCGCGCCAGACCCTCCGGCACCGCCGGATGAATGATGGGCATTACGTTTATGCCGACATCCAGCAAATCATTGCAGAGTTGTGCAGCGCGCAGCGAGTCGCCAACGATGATAGGTGTCACGGAACATCCGACGCTTACGCCGGTGTCCAACGCACGTTCGCGCGCGAGGTCAAAAAAGAGTTTACCGTTGCGGTGCATCCGGGCGACGCGCTCAGGCTCGCGATCGATCAGGTCCAGGGATGTGTATGCAGCAGCGGCGAGGGCCGGCGCCAGGCCGACGCTGTAGACGAAGCCGCCAGCGCTTGACTTGAGCACATTCACCAAGGCCTCGCTGCCGGCGATATAGCCGCCGCAGCTTGCGGTCGTCTTCGACAGCGTGCCCATCCAGATGTCGACGTCCCGCGGATTGCAACCGTAGTATTCGGCGGTTCCGCGCCCTGTATCTCCGATGACGCCAAGCGAATGGGCTTCATCGACCATCAGCCAGAAGCCGTACTGTGATCTCAGCTCGAGGAGCTTCGGCAGGTTGGTGACGTCGCCATCCATGGAATAGACGCCTTCCACGGCGACAAGCACGCGTCTGTGCCGACCCGCGACCGACCTCAGGACACGTTCGAGATCCTCGCAGTCATTGTGCTTGAAGAACCGGCGATGAGCGCCGGATAGCTTCGCACCCGTCAAGACGCTGTTGTGAATGAACTCATCATGGACAATGAGGTCTTGCTGGCCAAGGAGCGTGCCCAAGGTCGCGACGTTGGTGAGATAGCCGCTGACGAATACGACTGCAGAATCCACGCCATAGAACGAGGCGATTTTTTTTTCGAGGTCGCCGTGGATAGGCCGCTCGCCGGCAACCACGCGGCTTGCGGACGCAGATATTCCATAACGGTCTATCGCCTGCTTGCTCGCCTCGCGAACCCGCGGATGCTGATTCATGCCGAGGTAGTCGTAGGAAGCGAAATTGATAAGCGTGCGCCCTTCGACAACGGTCGTCGCACCCGCCGCGCCCGCATGGCTGCGGAAGAACGGATTGTCGATTCCTAACTGATCGCCGGCAGCCGCCTGAGCGACGATCTGTTTGTGTTCAGGCAGTTCGGCAAAGGTCGGCGCTGGTTCAGCCTCGGCGGGCGAGGGAACGCGAACCGCCCGCTTCGGTGCGGGCGAGCGCGCATGATCCTTCATGAAGCTTAGAACCTGGTCGCGCACCTCGGCTGAGGCGCGCTGTTTGCTGGACGGGCCGTCTGTCATTGAGGCGCAGCAGCTCCTGTTGGCTTTGCATGCCTTGCAGCGAGAGTGTCGACGATCGAGGTATCGGCAGGCTTGTCCTCAGCGCCTTCGGAATCGGCGTGCTGGGTAACCTTGAGGTAGAGCTTGCGGGAAACGTCGCCCACCGTCGTGCTCTGCGTCACGCTGCTGAGCGGCATTTCGAACCCGGTCTTCTGTCTGAAACTCATGCCGAGTTCCATGGCCATCAAACTGTCGAGGCCGACATCCTTGATGACTTTTAGGGGCGATATATCGCCGACTGGTATGCGCAGGATCGACGCGATTTCGCCGGCAACAAGCTGGAAGATAAGCTGCTCGCCTTCTTCCAGCGATTTTCCAGCAACAAGCGCGGCCAGATCGATCTGGTCGCCATCGCCACCGGCGGATTGCGAACTTGCCGAGCGCGCCACCACTTCGAACAACGGCGAGGCGACAGTCCGCAAATGGCGTGCCATGGCCATATCGAGTTCGGCAATGGCAACAACCGCGGCGTCGACCGTTCCTGGGTCGCGCGCTAGGTAATCCTCGACATAATCGAGAGCCTGAGAAGCCGTCATCCCGGTCTTTCCGATACGCTTCGACAGGATCGCGTTCACTTCGGTATTGCGGGCCAGGAAGCCCGTGTCCGAGATCGCGCCGAAACCGACTGCGAGCGCCGGCAGGCCAAGCTTGCGGCGGGCGCGCGCCAGGCCCTCGAGATAGCCGTTTGCCGCAACATAGTTCGCCTGGCCGGGATTGCCGACCAAGGTCGTCGCGGATGAGAACAGAATGAACTCATCGAGATCATCCTCTCGAGTCATACGGTCCAAAATGGCCGCTGCCTTCGCCTTGGGCTCGATAACAATGCGGACACGCTCTTCCGTCAGGTTCTCGATCAAAGCATCGTCCAGCACCATTGCGGCATGAACGACCGTCTTCAACGGTCCTTCCAACCTGAGCGCCCGCAGCATTTCGGAAACGGCCGCCTCATTGGTGATGTCGCAGGCAAAGACGCTGGTGGTGACACCGCGCGCCGCCCATTTCTTGATTGCTGCCGCCGTTTCATCGTCGGCAACGCCTCTCCGTGAGCAAAGCGCGATCTTGCGTGCACCTCGCTCCACCAGCCAACCAGCTGTCGCGAGACCGAAACCGCCGATCCCGCCGAGCACGAGATGCACGCCTTCGGCGTCCACCCGGGTATTGCTGCGAGGCGCGACAAGAACGGAGTCCACGCCCGGCACAGGAGCTTTCACAACGATTTTTCCGACGTGACCAGAACCCTGCATCAGCCGGAAAGCCCCGACGATCTCGTCGGGGTGGAAAGCCCGATAGGGCAGAGGCGATAGCTCGCCTCTTTCGAACATGGCCGAAATCTCGCCGAGCAGTTTCGTGCTCAGCTCCGGCAATGTGTTCAGCAGCTGGTCGGCGTCGATGCCAAAGTAGCTGACGTTGCGCCGGAACGGGCGCAGGCCGATCTTGGTGTCGCTGTAGAAGTCGCGCTTGCCGAGTTCAAGGAAACGGCCGAACGGTTTGAGCAGCGAAATGCTGCGCTCCATCGCCTCCGAGAACAGTGAGTTCAACACGACATCGACGCCCTGCTGGTCAGTGACGGCCTTTACATCGTCGACAAAGCTCAGCGTGCGCGAGTTGAAAGCGTGATCCGCGCCAAGGGTTTCGAGCAAACGGCGCTTTTCGACCGAGCCCGCCGTGGCGATCACCTTGGCGCCTTGCGCCTTGGCGATCTGGAGTGCGGCAAGGCCGACACCGCCGGCGCCGCCATGGATAAGGATCGTTTCGCCGGCTCGAAGACGTGCAAGCTCGACTATCGAATAGTAGGCGGTCAGGAACGCGACCGGCAGCGTTGCGCCAGCCACGGTGTCAAGACCGGCAGGAAGCTTCGCGGCGCCCGTGCGCTTGACGCAGACATGCGTCGAGAACGCTGCCGGTGCGACCGCCATGACCGGATCACCAACCGCGAGGTCCTTTACACGAGCGCCAACTGCCTCGATGTAGCCGGCGCATTCCATGCCGATCGTCGGTCCCGCGAAGCCGTCTTCCAATGCTTCCTCGGGCAACATGCCCATGGCCCACATCACGTCCCGGAAATTCAGGCCGGCAGCGGTCACCGCAATACGGATTTCATCGGGGCCGGGCTCGGCCGGCGTGGTCGTTTGCCATGCAATGCTGGTGACTTGCGAGGCTGTAGCCTGCCGAACCGTCGCAGCGCGGAAGTCGGTCGTGGTGGACACGTTCTGATCGACCGGACTCGGCACGGCGCGCACCTCCGATACATCGCCGTTCCGGCCGATACGCCATTCGCGGTTATCGCTATCGGAGGTCATCAAGGCGACAACCCGGTCGAAATCAATCGACTGATCCGTGGATGTTCCGCTCAGGATGACGGAGTGTAGCTCGATAGCCTCGTATTCATTGCGAAGCACACGCAGGAAAGTGTGCAATCCTTCGGTTGCTGCGCTGGCGTGAAGATCTTGCCCGACGCCCTTACCATTGGGTTTCGTGACCACACTCGGATCGAGAACGACTGCAAGCCGCTTTTTCGCTGAGCCATCGGTATCGGCGGGCTCAAACGCCTGAAGCGTTCGGGCGATCAAACCCAGCCGCATGACACGCGAGCGCAACCAATCGACGCCATCGCCGTGAATAGGTTCCGGCACGTAGACTACGTTTACATCGCTATTTTCCAGCTGCGTTAGCGCACCGGTGAGCGCATCGAAATCCTTTTCGCTGCCACTGCCGAGACGTATGTTGTTGAACTCCGACCGACGCGCCGGACCCTTGGCGGGCGCCTTGCCATCCGTAACGACAAGCATATGCCCTGTTGCCGTTGCGGGAGCCACGATTGCTTCGGCGGCACGGCGTGCACTCGCCTCGACGGAAATCACGGGTCCATTGGCAAGCGCATGACGAATGATCTTCACGTCATCCACGGGCAGGAAGCGTAGCAATGCTTCCCAATCTTCCGACGACGCAATCTGGCCAAGCGGAAATTCCACGCTCTTGCCGCGATCGAACCAGCCCTCGCTAAGGCCGTTGGTGAAGTCAGCGAATGCGCTCGGGGCGAGCGTGCACAGTAAGAAGCGAGACCCGGGCGCGAGGATCGCCCCTATCGCATCCGATACACCATCGCCGCTGGCGGCAGCGAATACATGATCAGCCGCGCTGACGATCAGATCCACAGGTCCGGCTTGTATCAGCTCCGACGGACGGATCACGGAAACGTTCGGGTTGCTTTCAAACGCGATCGAAAGCTCGCTCAATGCCGATTCGTTCGTTTCGACAACCACCAGAACAGCGCCAGCCTTCGCTGCAATATCCGCGAAGCGAGCCGTAACCAGGCGCGACACGGTGCCTAGTTCAACGATGCGGCGAACCGGATGATGCTCGGCGCGTGAAGCGACTGCTTCCCGCAGCGCGGCTTCCGTCATTTTCACGCGCGCGATGCTTGCCGGCGCGTGAACGCGCAGGCTCTCGATCATCGTATCGCTTACAACGTTAGGCTTTGCGGACAAGGCGTCTTCCCGTTCGACGGAATCACCGGAAGTATGAATGACGTCCAGGCGATCGAGGGCTTCGAACCAGACGTCATTCACCGCAACGATCTCAGCAATGCGATCGGGCCTTTCGCGGTAGATCGCGTTGAGGATGGCCGGCACCGACGGCAACGAACAGTCGCCGGCCAGTGTCCACCCACTTTCGTTTTGTACTGCCAGGTCGACTTCTTCAAGCAGGACCAGGCAATTTGCGAGGAAACGTTGGAAACCAACGTCGCCCGGCAGTGAACCCGTGGTTACCACGCCGGTGCTGCGGCTCGTCTTGCGAGCAATCTCGAAGCTTGCTCGATAGATCGCGGCTTCAAGCATCTGGGCCGAGCCGTCGCCATCTTCCTCGATTGCTGCGGGAAACAGCACAGGCGTCGAACGGCCCGAATCGTCGGAAGCGGCAAAGGAGATTTTGCTCGGCACAACCGTCTGGTGATAGCTCACATCACCCAGCGGCTTCTGTTGGCGCAGATAGGTCCGCTTGAACCGGCAGTCCTCGAAGGCGGCGACAACTTCGCCAGCCTTGTCAATGAAGGTGAAGTCCGCCTTGATCGAGCCGCTCGAGACGCGGCGAATATCGATCAGCGCGCGGGTGATCGTCTCGTTGGACCGGAACAGGCGGGCAACGCCGAAACGGACGGGGATGTACGGGGCGCCACGCGATTCGCCGGAAATGTCCGCATACAGGGCGACCAGCCCGTGGAAGACGGCGTCAACGGAAATCGGGTGCAGGTTGTAGGTGATGTAGGGATTCTTGGCACGCTGCGGCGTGTCGATGAAAACCTCGATCTGCCGTTCGCCGATCCGCCGGGCTTCCTTCAGCAACCGGAAGGAAGGGCCGTAGTCCAGCCCGAACTGCAGCGCGGTTTCATAGGCAGTGGCGCCAGCGATCGGCGCTTTCCTTGGCGCTTTTTCGGCGTTTGGCACGACAATGGGCGCGCTGCCCGGAAGCTTCCGGCACCGCGCCATCGCATGAAGCGTCCAGTCGTCGTTGCTCAGCCGGTCGCGCGACTTGATTTCAATGTCCCCGGTGTCTCCGGAGATCGTCGTCGAAATCTCGCGCAACTGCTGGTCTGAAAGCTCAAGCGGACGGAAGATCTCAAGGTTGGATATCTCAAGCTTTTCTGTCTTAAGGAATTCGCGGGCCGCCGACAAAGCGATATCCAGATAGGCACTGCCCGGAAGAATCGATTTGCGGTCGACCACATGCTCGGCCAGATCCGGGAAAAGCCGTGCGTCGATGTGACTCTTCCAGCTTCCGGATGCAGGATCGACGCGCCAACCGGCGAGTGTAACCGGCACGTGCTGCCGGCCATAGAGGTCGATCGCATCGCTGGTGAATTCATGCCGCATATCGATTGGTTCGAAGGGCAGGGCGGGAAGCTCGATACGCGCGTTCCGAACGCCGAACACCTTGCGCCGGTCAAATGCGCCGCCATTCGCGATGATGCGCGCGAGCGCCGTCGAAACCGGATCGGCGCTGCTTTCTTCGCGTAGCAACGAGGAGATTGCGGTGGCCGCGACCGAACGATCCTTCACAATGTCCTTGAGATAGGATGTCAGAATCGGACGTGGGCCAATTTCCACGAACAGCGTGCAGCCGAGATCGAGTGCGGTGTTGGTTGCCTGAAGGAAGTGCACCGGTTCGCGAACATTGCTCCACCAGTAGGCAGGATCAAGCTTGTCGCCGGCCAGAACTTCGCCTGTCACCGTTGAGATGAACGGAACCTGCGAGTGTCTCAGTGCAATCTGGGACATATCGTCCAGAAAATCGTCCTTGGCGATTTCGATCAGCGGATGATGGAACGGATAGTTTATGTCGAGAACTTGTCCGACAACGCGGTCGGCCTTCATGACCTCCTTGAGCGTCAGGATCTGCGCGCTCGGACCGGAAACGGTGACCGAACCCTTCGCATTGACCGCCGCGACAGTCAGTTCATCCAGCTTGTGCTTGGCGAAGAAGGTAACGGCATCGTCCGCGCCCAGTTGGACGGCAGCCATTTTGCCGAGCCCGGCAAGCCGGTCCTGGTGATAGGAGCGCTTTGCAACGACGGAGACGGCGTCGACGAGCGATATGGCACCGGAAACATAAGCCGCCGCGACTTCGCCGACCGAATGCCCAAACACCGCATCCGGCTTTACGCCCAGCAGCGCCAGGACATCGGCGAGCGCCGCCTGGATAGCGAAAAGCAGTGGTTGCGCGATCTTGGTATCGCGGAGCCTGGAATCCAGTTCCGGATCGAACAGCAGATCGATCAGGCTGATCTGCGTGCGAACCTGGAACAAGGCGTGGATGACGTTGAACCGGTCGCGGAACGCGGTGTTGCGGCGATAGGCGTCAACCGCCATGCCCGCCCATTGCGATCCATTGCCTGAGAAGACGAAAGCGATCTTGGATTGATCGTGGATTGCCTCTGCCTGAACTGCCTCGCGTACATCGCGATCACGGGTCCGCGCGTCAATCGCCTTGACGATTGCGTCGGCGTCATCGGCGGCAACAACAAAGCGATTCTTCATGTGACGCCGGTTGGCACCGGCGGCGGCGATGAGGGAGCGGCGTGCGCCTGGCGTCGCTTGCTTGAGAGCAGTTCGATAGCTTGCGAGCAGCGTATCGAGGGCGCTGGCGGTGTGAGCACTGGCGATGAATGTTTTCCCGACAGAGACTTCGGGTTTCTCGCGATCAGGCCTGTTCTGGGGATCGCAGATGATGACGTGCGCATTCGTTCCGCCAAAGCCGAACGAATTGACGCCTGCAAGCCGCGGATGTTTACCGTGCAACAACTCGATCGGTTCCGCCGCGACATGCACGTTGAGTGCATTGAAGTCGACCGAATCGTTTGGCGTCTCGAAATGCAGCGACGCCGGGAAATAATTGTTCTCCAGCGCCAGCATCGCCTTCATGAGGCCCATTAGTCCGGATGCGGGTTCAGTGTGACCGATGTTCGTCTTGATCGATCCGATCGGTATGGGCGCGCGCCGCGCCGCGCCGATAACTGTTCCGATGGACCAAATCTCAGCCGGGTCACCCACCTTGGTTCCGGTGCCGTGACCTTCGATGAAGGCGAGGCTGTTTGGGTCGATGCCGTTGCCTTCATACAGCGACCGGAGCAGCCGCGCCTGGGCCTTTTCCGAGGGCAGGGAGATGCCGTTCGTACGGCCAGCAGAATTGACCGCGGATGCAAGAATACGGCCATAGCTTCTATCTCCCTGGCTCGCAGCCACATCGCTGCGCCGCAGGATAACGACAGCGCCACCCTCGGCCCGGACATAGCCAATTCCGTCATTGTCATAAGCCCGGCAAAGTCCTTCGGGAGACAACATCCGGGCTTGGGCAAATCCGACAAAAGCCAGCGGGTGCGTCAAGACATGCACGCCGCCGACAATCGCGGTGTCCACTTCTCCGGCCTCAAGCGCCTTTGACGCAAGATCCAGAGCGACCAATGACGATGAGCACGCGGTATCGACGGTCAGGCTAGGCCCATTGAGCCCAAATACGTGGGATATACGGTTGGAGACGATCGATAGCGTATTACCGGTCATGAAATGCGGACCGGCGGCAGCGGTGTCCTCGATGATCAGATTGGCGCTGTCGAGGGACGACGAGCCGACGTAGACGCCGACACGCTGGTGTTTTAGATCGGTGAAATCAAGGTTTGCGCTCTCCAGCGCACGCCAGGCAAGCTGTAGAATCATCCTCTGCTGGGGATCCATGAGCAGCGCTTCGCGCTGCGACAATCCGAACACACCCGCGTCGAAGCTATAGCAATCGTCGACGATGCCGGCGGCGAAGGTGTAGGTCTTGCCACGCGTTCCGATTTCCGGATGCCAGTAGCGGGATTGATCCCAGCGATCGGCAGGTACCTGGGTGATCATGCAGCGGCGCTGCTTGAGAAGCTCGAAAAGCTGCTCGGGGGAATTTGCACCTGGGGCGCGAACCGAGCGCCCGATTATTTCAACCGACATGTTTGATTACGCCATCAGATCAGAAACGGGGCCGCCGGCATACGTCGATGCGACATTATCCGCGGCAATTGAACCTAAAGTCTTTGAGCCTTTGGCACAAAAGAGGATCGGGCAAAAGACATCAGCTCCGCGCTGCTTGGAATGACATTCGGTTGCTGCATAAGCTGGCCCACACCTCTGCTGGCTGATCATTGCCTCCCCTGCCTCCGTACTAGCCGATGTCGTCGGACGTTACAATCAAGCGGTATGCGATTAGGCGACGATGCACAAACGATTCTCGATTGGCACCTTGACCCCGCTTTCCGGGGCTGAGGCAAGTTTTTCAAGTGAAATTTCCTGTCATTCGCTCACTCTTCGTGAACACACAGACCGGTATTGTTTCTTGCGGACTACGATTGGGTTCCCAATAGACATGCTTCAGCGATTCTTAACATGGTTCTAGGCGCATTGTTTGAAACCTATTAATCATGGATAGCCCCATAATAATCGGGCGGGCCGTCGCGGGTCGCCCGCGCTTCTTGACAACCGGATACCGCGCGTTCAAGCACTGAAATCGAAACCTCACAGTCGATGCAGGTAGAATGGTTGCTTTTGGAACG
Source organism: uncultured Alphaproteobacteria bacterium (assembly GCA_963839725.1). Lineage (GTDB taxonomy): Bacteria > Pseudomonadota > Alphaproteobacteria > Rhizobiales > Rhizobiaceae > Kumtagia. The sequence continues at coordinate 72,594 of CAWIWT010000016.1, forward strand.
AGCGGACTGCGGGGCTTGGCGGTCGAGCTTCTTGCAGGCCCAGGATATGCCTACGCCTTCGCGTTTGCATCCCATCTGAGAGCAAAAGGCCAAGCGGCGAACAATGCGCCGATACTTGTCGGCTGCGATCGGCGCGCAAGCAGCCCGGACCTGACGCGGCAGGTCGTAGCAGCATTGAGTTCAGCTGGGCCCTCGCCGATTTTTTGCGGAATTCTGCCGACGCCGGCATTGGCCCTTCAAGCGCTGAGAATGGGCGCGGGCGCGATCATGGTCACCGGATCGCACATCCCGCCTGACCGCAATGGGCTGAAGTTTTATCGAACCGATGGCGAAATAGACAAGACGGATGAAAGGGCGATCGCGGCTATTGCGGCAGGCGATGACTTGTTGCGCGCTCCCGCCGCTGAGCTGGCGCCACTACCTGCGCCGGATACCGAAGCGCTGTCTCGATATATTAGCCGGTATAGAACCGCCTTCCCGAACCCTATCCTTCGAGGCAAGCGCATCGGCGTCTACCAGCATAGCTCTGTGGCGGGCGGCGTCCTCAATGATCTCGCTGCCTTTCTGGGGGCCGAAGTCGTACTGTTGGGGTCAAGCAACGAGTTTGTCGCCATCGACACCGAAGCCATCGACGACGAAACCGCAATGCGCCTCTCGAATTGGTCACGGCGGCATAAGCTTGATGCCATTGTCTCGACGGACGGAGACGGCGATAGGCCGCTTCTGACCGACGAGACCGGCGCCATGATCCGGGGCGATGCGCTTGGGCTGATCAGCGCGAATTTTCTCGGGGCAGATGTCGTGGTGACTCCGGTCTCATCGAACCCCGGCATAGAATCGTGCTTTAGATCCCGCGTCGTGCGCACCAAGGTGGGTTCGCCCTATGTACTTGAGAGCATGGCGGCGGCGAAACGCGACCATAGCAGGGTGATTGGATTTGAAGCGAATGGAGGCTTCCTCGTCGGCACTCCGTTCGAGATTGGTAGCACACGCCTTGATCCGCTTCCGACGCGAGATAGTGTCTTGCCGATGCTGTGTGCGTTTGCTGCGGCCTTTCAGTCAAATGTTCCCTTGTCGAGACTCGTTGCCGACCTTGGCTTGCCCGTCTGCCTGAGCGGGCGTATTGAAAACTTTCCGCGTTCACACAGTGATACGCTGATGACGGCTCTTCGCAGTTCGCAAGAAAAAAGACAGACCTTTCTTAAGGGGATGGGTGCATATTCGCGCCTCGTCGACATCGACGGCCTACAGATCTATCTGGACGACGAGAGCATGATCCACCTTCGGCCATCGGGAAACGCCCCGGAAATGCGGTGCTACGTTTCGGCATCGAGCCAAATGCGCGCGGCCGAATTGCTTCGTTTCGGTTTGGCAGCCATCGAGCGTTCGTCACAAGCGTTTCGGGGGTGAGTGTTGAGCATCGTTTCCGTCATTATCTGCGGAGGTGCGGGCGCCCGCCTATGGCCATTGTCGCGGGAAGGGCATCCCAAACCGCTAATTGATGTCGGCGACGGACGCTCGCTGCTTCAGCATGCCTTTAGCAGGGCTGTGGCAATTCAAGGTGTCAGCGAAGTCATGACGGTGACCAATCGCGAGCTGCTGTTCGTCAGCGAGGACGAATATCACGACATGGGCATCGAAACTCCCGCGCTGACATTCCTGCTTGAACCCGAAGGCCGGGATACTGCTGCGGCAATCGCTTCGGCGACCCTAGCGGTCGAGCAATCCCACGGCAGCGATACGGTAATGTGCATCCTGCCGGCAGACCACATGATTTCGGACGTCACAGCTTTCGTAGCGGCCGTCCAGCAAGCTGAAGCACTCGCCCGGAAAGGCCGGCTGGTCACGTTCGGCATTCGCCCGAGCCGGCCCGAAACCGGTTACGGCTACATTGAAGCCGATGGCACGGATGTGGTTCGGTTCGTGGAAAAGCCGAACCAAGAGGGTGCGAAGACCTATCTGGAGAGCGGGAAATTCCTTTGGAATTCCGGTATGTTCTGCTTCTCGGCTGGGACAATGCTTGATCTTCTGCAGCAGTTTTGTCCGGATATCCTGCAAGGCTGCCGTGTTAGCCTTGAAGCAGCACGGCGTACCAGCGGCGGCGATGCTGTCCACATTGAACTCGACACCGCGCTGTTCTCAAAGGTTCGAAAGGACTCGATCGACTACGCCGTACTGGAGAAGGCTCCGAACGTGTCGGTCGTACCTTGCGACATCGGCTGGAGCGATATCGGATCATGGACCGCTTTCGCTGAGCTGTTGCCGCGGGACAAAGACGGTAACCACACAAGCGGCGAAGTTGCCTTGATCGACACAAAGAATACGATCATCAGCGGCAGCGACCGCCTGATTGGCGCGGTGGGCGTGAACGATCTGATCATCGTCGACACGGCGGATGCGCTGCTTGTTGCCGGCAAGGACGACGCTCAAAACGTCAAGGCTTTGTATAACCTCTTGAAATCCCAGAACCATGAGGCGGCCAAACTGCACCGAACTGTGCATCGGCCCTGGGGTACCTATACGATTTTGGAAGAGGGCGAGCGCTTCAAGATCAAGCGTATCGAGGTCAAACCCGGCGGGCGGCTCAGCCTGCAAATGCATCACCATCGTTCAGAGCATTGGGTGGTGGTTTCTGGAACGGCGCGCGTCGTCAACGGCGATACGGAAATGCTGCTCGCGACCAACCAATCGACCTATATTCCTTCCGGAACCAAGCACCGGCTCGAAAACCCGGGTATCCTTCGTCTGGTGATGATCGAAGTGCAGACCGGCGACTACCTCGGCGAGGATGACATCATGCGGTTTGACGATGTCTATGGAAGAAGCTGACCGGTAGAGGGTTCGGGGAGGGCGAAGTGAACTATTCCTGGCTGAACGAACCTGCCGAATGGTCGGGCGATGCATCCGAACTCAGCTTCGCCACGAACAAGGCTACCGACTTCTGGCGCGAAACATTCTATGGTTTCGTCCGCGACAATGGCCACGCCTTTCTCACGCCCGTTTCCGGTGATTTCTCGGCATCCGCCATTATTACAGGCGACTACGAACAGCTCTACGATCAAGCCGGCGTCATGCTGCGGATTGATGAGCGGAACTGGATCAAGACCGGCATTGAATACACAGACGGCATGATGCATTTCAGCGTGGTGGTTACCAACACGGTCTCCGATTGGTCGGTGATCCCGCTGCCGAACGCTTCTCCGTCGAGCGAACTGCATGTACGCCTCACACGCCATGACAATGCCGTGCGGGTACAGTATGCAATTGGTGGCCCGAAATGGCAGATGGCGAGGCTTGCGCCATTCACCGCTACCGACGCGCATGTCGGTGTGATGGCTTGCTCGCCCGAGCGCCAAGGGTTCAGGGCGCGGTTTCGCGATATCGCCATTGGTCCCGCCATTGCGAGAAAGCTTCACGAGGATTGATCGTCTTTGAAAAGGGAGTGATCGCCCGCATCGAACATTGCGCGCAACACGAGGAAGGCCCCAGTTGAAAGCGCGAGGCATATTTGTTGTTGCCGTGGCCATCGCGGCGTTGGTTGTGCCCGAGCAAAGCGGATATCGCGATACGCAAGATCTGCCCGCGATCGCGGTCAAATCGGACACCGCCACAACCAACGGAGTGACTGAGCAACAGCGTCGTCAGCAGGGATTTCGGTCTTTACATGTAGACGCGCCCTATCCCTTCAAGTCGGTGGTCGGCAGCAACCCGGAGCGCATTTGTGATCGCCTCGACGAAGCTGGGTTCACCAATCTCGGCTGGCGCGGCTCCGAAGTGGTCGGCGTCTGGGAATGCCTTGCGCAGATGGACGAAGCGAAAGCGGCCGAAAAGGCCAATGATAACAGCCTGTTCTACCTGTTGCGGGGCAGGGAGAGCCGTCGCATCAACTATGCGCGGCTGAAGATAAATGTCCCCGATCCCGCCACCAGCGCGCAAACGCTCGCTCAAGCACAGAACTTCATGCGGACGTTCGGGAGGGCGGCAGGCTTTGACGTACCGCGGGACCTTCTGGACGCGATTGCGCAGCGCGCGCCGGCAAACGTCATACAGCGGGATGTCAATTTCAAACTGAAGCCGGAGTTCGATGATCCGGATCGATTGAACCTATCCATCGAATTCGGTCCGACGCTTGATGCGTTCTACCATATGCCTGTTGCTTCCGACCTGCCGTCGGTAGCACCGGATGCCGCCAAGCCCGGCGCCATGCCGAGCGGCAAGGGCTCAAGACTGCGCAAGGCGAATTAGCCTCCGCAATCATATGCGCGCTTGCCCAGGGTCGTCGCCAGCCTCCAGCCAGAAGCCCACGACCATGCGTTGTCCTGGCGCGTTGCCGGGATGAATTAAGAGAGTTCGCTCGTTGTCAAGGGGGAGGCGATGATCAATCACGTCGGCGGCATCGCCCCACGGTAAGCTATTGGCGGCATCGGATCGTTCTTGGTGCGAGCCCGTTGCCGTCGGAGCAAGGAAACACAAATTCACGGAGCGGCGATCGATTGTCGCAAGATATTCGAGAGGTAGCATGTCCGCGGAAGCCTATGTCAACCGGATCGCGACCGCGGTGCCGGTGCACGATGTCCATCGCTTTTTCATCGATTTCGCCGAATCCCAACTGGCCGATGACCTACGCCGGCGCTCCATCTTCAGCCGGATGGCCAATCGCGGCGGAATCGAGCACCGCTTTTCGTGCTTTGAGCCATCAGCAGACCCCGAGGGAGCCAGCGTCGATCGCGATGGCATTTTCCTGCGCAAAGCGTTCCCCAGCACGGCGAAACGGATGGAAATGTTTGCCGAGGCGGCGCCTTTCTTGGCCGTTAGCGCAGTGGAAGAGCTTTTGCAGGGGCAGGATCGCGACAGCATCACGCATGTAATCGTGACGACGTGCACCGGTTTCGCGGCGCCCGGTCTTGATCTGGAGATCGTCGCGCGCTGTGGGCTCCCGACCAGTGTCGAGCGCACGATCATCGGTTTCATGGGCTGCTACGCTGCAATAACTGCGCTCAAGCTGGCGCGCCACATTGTCCGAGCCGAACGCGACGCGCGGGTACTGGTCGTCAACATCGAACTATGCACGCTGCATCTGCAGCAGACCACCGATCTTGAAAAGCTTCTGTCCTTTTGCCTGTGGGGCGACGGCTCTGCAGCGGCCCTGGTTTCGGCGGATCAGATCGGCCTGCGGCTGGACAGGTTCCACGCCATTGTCGCGGCGGAGAATCGCGACCTGATGACATGGAGCGTTCGTGACGACGGTTTCGACATGGTGCTGTCGGGACAAGTGCCAGGCGCCATCCACGATGCCCTGCGGGAAGGCATCTGCGCGATACTCGGCAACAAGAGCGTCGCCGACATTGACCTCTGGGCCGTCCACCCGGGCGGGCGATCGATCCTTGATGCCGTCGAGCGCTCGCTCGACCTCGATGCGGCGGCGCTCGACGCCTCGCGCGCAGTGCTGCGCGACAACGGCAACATGTCTTCCGCGACGGTGATGTTCGTGCTGGAGCGCTTGTTGGACGCCAGGACCCACGACAAGACTGGTTGCGCCATGGCTTTCGGCCCCGGCCTGACGGCCGAAACCATGATGTTCCAGACTACGGGACTCGCGTGAGATGTTCGCCGGCATCGCTCAACGCCGAGTCGTGCCGGAGCTTCTGGACATGCTGCCGGCGGACGATGCCCGTGCGGTGGCGTCGCGCAGGGATCTCGTGTGGATCAACGCGCTGATGCTGCAAAGCCGTCTCATGGCATCGCTGTTGCGACGCCATACAGCCCGTGCACCGGCCACGATTCTGGAGCTGGGAAGTGGCGACGGCGCGTTCATGCTCGGGGTCGCGCGACGGGTGGGGTGGCGCGGCGTGCGACTGATCATGATCGACCGGATGGATATCGTAACGGCCGAGACCCGCAACGCCTTCGCAGAGCTCGGCTGGCGGACGGAGATCGAAGTCGGCGACATCTTCCACTGGTTGACCACCACCCAGACCGAGCCATTCGACCTTGTCTGCGCCAACCTGGTGCTGCACCATTTTGACGAAAAGGCGCTGGCCACGCTGTTCACCTGGCTGGGGGATAACAGCGGCCTGTTCGTCGCGACGGAACCGAGGCGCAGTTCGGTCGCGCTGGGCGGCTGCGCCATGCTCAGGGTCCTTGGAGTCAACGATGTCACAAGGCATGATGCTGCCGCTAGCGTTCGCGCCGGCTTTGCCGCCAAGGAACTGAGCAACCTCTGGCCCAAAGGCCGCGACGTGCGCTTGGAGGAATGCCAGATGGGGCTGTTCACACATGCATTCGTAGCGGAGCTCAATCAATGAACTTCGACGCCATCATCATCGGTGCGGGTCCTTCCGGTTCGTCCGCGGCGCTGGCTCTGGCGCAACAGGGTCGGCGGGTTGCGATGATCGAGCGGACCGTTTTTCCGCGTCGCAAGGTGTGCGGCGAGTTCATGTCGGCGGTGAACATGCAGGTTCTCGACCGGCTGGGCGTCGGCGACCATGTGCGTGCGCTGGCGGGTCCAGAAGTGCGGCGCGTTGCGCTGTTTGCATCCGGAACGGGTGTTGCCGCACCGATGCCGCGCGCCAAAGGAGACGCGTTCGGACGAGCGCTGGGACGGGACGTGCTCGACGCTGTACTGCTGGACAGGGCGCGTGCCGCTGGGGTGACAGTTCTCCAGCCATGGCGCGCAACCGGAATCACAAAGCAGGGAGATCATTCTGTCGTCCAGATCGAGGCAGGCCAGGAGCATCGGGACCTCGTAGCGCCGGTGGTCGTAGCAGCACATGGCTCTTGGGAGCCCGGCGGGCTGCCGAGCCATCTGGAAAAAAGTCATGGACGTCGGGATTTCCTTGGTTTCAAGGCGTATTTCAAAGGTGCGGCCCTGCCGCCCGACCTGATGCCATTGCTTGTCTTTCCCGGCGGCTATGGCGGCATGGTCTGGGCGAATGGCGGACGGCTGTCGGTGTCCTGCTGCGTTCGTCGGGACGCGCTCGACAGACTGCGCCGACTGCGCCCTGGATCTTCGGCTGCGGCGTCAGTGCGTGCGCACATACTCGCGTCTTGCCCCGCTGCGGCGGTCGCGATCGGCCGCGCGGCGGTGGATGGCGAATGGCTGGCGGCAGGTCCGATCCGTCCCGGCATCCGGTCCGGCTATTACGATGGCATTTTCCGCGTGGGAAACCTTGCAGGAGAGTCGCATCCGATCATCGCAGAGGGCATTTCCATGGCGCTGCAATCCGGCTGGATGCTGGCGCAGGAGCTCGGCAAATCCGGTGATTGGAGCGGAACTGAGCGTAATGCGGCCGGCGAGCGCTACATGCGGGCCTGGCGACACCAGTTCTCGACGCGTATTCGCGCAGCTTCGCTGTTGGCGCGGCTGGCGATTTTCCCCGTAACGGCGATGGCGATGCGAACCTTGGTCGAGCTATTGCCGTCCAGTCTGACGATCGGCGCAGCGCTGAGCGGCAAGACGCGCCTGCTGCCGGGTCTGTTGCAATGACGATTTGCCGAATTGGCGCAGTCCGCCAGTTCCGGGTCAGGTTATTCGCGTGTTTGGAGGCCGGCGACGGATGGCAGCAACGAGCGCGACAATACCGGATCGGCAGTGCGGCGCGTGTACAGCTTGCTGCGAATTCGCCCCAATCAAGCACGAGCGGCTGCACAAGCCCACGAACCTGCTCTGCCCCCATTGCTCTGAGCACATTGGTTGCCAAGTCTACGACATACGACCGGATGTTTGTCGTGATTGGAACTGCGGTTGGAAAATATTGCCCTCGATCCCCACCGACTGGAGTCCGGACCGGAGTGGGTTGGTTTTCCGGGTTGAGGATCTAAGAGAATCAGAAATCACGGTGACGATCCTCGACGAAAGCCGCGCACTTTTGTCCGATGAGTTCGCCAGTCTGATTGTTCAATGGATCGACGAAGGTATGCGCGTGTTCTTTCAGACCCTCGGCCCAGCCCGCCACTATCCAACGCATGTTTTCATGAATCCCGTACTTAGCGGCGCAACGCGCGCTCGGGATGTTGCAGCAACACGGCTCGCATTCCGCTCGGTACTGGCAGCCTTGGCCGAGCAGCACCAATGGGAACCCGACGGCATCGAAATACGGAGCTCGATTTTGGAAGGATGACGGAGAGCTGCCCTATTGCCGTGCCGACATTATTGCCGCGCAAGCACGGTCAGAAGGCGACCTTCAGGCCAATCTTTCCCAAGACGGTGGAGCTGTCGCTGGAAACCTTGCCGCGGATTTCGCCGCTCATGGTCGACCGTTCGGACACCTTCAAATTGAAGCCGGTCGAAAGCGCCAAGAAACCGACCCGCACCAAACCGGCCGCACCTCCTCCGGACATTGGAGCAGGTATCGGCATTGGAGGCGTGTTCTAACGGGCAGATTCTCAGGAACGGCACTTCAAGAGTTGGCGTTCTACACTTCGACAAATGCTAGCTGAAATGCTTTTCTCGGAATAACCCAAGGCGGCAAGTGAGCGCAAGTTCATTTCGGATCTGCACGGGTGCCTGGTAAACCATGCCCGGCGATCTGGGCAACCGGCAAGCGGGCTGCCGATCATCGTCGCGCCGACCATCGAGCCGGGCATGGCGAACATAGGACGATAGGCAACCGTCTTGGGAGACTGCGCCGGATGGCGCCGAAAGCACACCGTAGTGGCTATACTCTGTGTTAGACTGGTGCTGGTGCCGTGGAGGGTACGGCCCGCCGATGCTGCCACATAATTACGTCTACTCCCCGGATGATCTCGCGACTTTGCGCCGCGCGCTGGTACGTGTGTGCGAATTGATGGGCGTGGCGACAGGTGGCGCTGAGGCCGAATTGGTTGCTGACAAGCTTTTGCTGCTCTTCCAAGCCGGGGCGACTGACGTCGACCAGCTTGTCGCTGGGTTCTCACATCTGGGCGGCGGCGTGGATTAGAACCCTCCGCCGTGCCATTCGTCTCGCTAAAGGGACGCCCGCCTGATCTTTATGCTTACGTGATATCAACGCGCACGTAGCGACCGTTGTCGGGCTGGTAGTATAGCGTTCCGCACTTCCAGACGACGATACCACCACTATAGGTCGTCTTCACGCAGCCTTTCGGCAGCGTCGAAACATAGATTGTACTTTTCCTGACAACGACCCTCTTAGCCTCGGCAACTCCGATGGCACTTGGTGCCAGCACGCCGCCGGCCTTTCCGCAGAGATCGATCGCCCAGTCACGCCAGTTCGAAATTTCCATTGGTTTGCCCCCCAATGAAGTAAGCTGTGATGCTCAAAATATGCACACGCCCCGCATATACTGACAAGGCTCGGAAGCCTAAATCGGCTAAGTGAGTTAATTTGCACAGCCGTTCCGACTTTGTTCACTCGCTCAACAAAGTCCCGCACCGGGCGCTTGGGCGGAACACCCCAAGTGTCGACGGTCTAGTTGCCTTGCGCGGATTCCAGCGCGAACAACCCTTGCTGCGTTCGCGACAGCCAGATGGATCTGGAGGCATCCCGCGTGTTGCCAAGATAAGCTAAGCCGCCGCTCGACTTGCAACTTGCGGCAAGCACCGGCGTCGCGCTTCCACCAATGAGGGCGAATGCAAGCCATGGTCCTGCGCGAAGCAAATGCACCATTGTCAGACCTATGTGGGGCCCGCCACCCTGACAACTTTTAATCGAGTGAGGACAAATCATTGCAAGATTATTCATCTTCTATCTCGAAGCTTGGTTAGCAATCTTTTAATTGCGTTGCTGTCGAGCAACTTTTCCATTCGGTAAGCTCACATGGGGAAACTGCAGGACTCCGCGATGGCAGCGTTCGTTGTAGCTGCTCCGACAGGCGCGATCCGTGCCTTCCCGCAAATTCATAACTCCATCGCCTCAGTTGGCCGTAACTATTTTGGGCGGTTGCATTGCGGAACGCTATGAGGCCCGGGAGCGCGCTCGACCTCGATTTGGATCACGCGGTCGAGACCAGACAGTGTCAGAACGCCCGCAATTGTCAGCAGCACGCCGAGGGCCACCTTGAGACCACGTGGATACGCTCAGCATCCGGCCACGCCACCTAAGCAACGCCTCCCGCGAAAGCGTGGAGAGGAAAAGCAACGGTAGCGACGTGCCGACGCCGAATGCAAGCATGACAAGCGCCACCATGCCAAGGTTCTCGCCGCGAGCCGCCATGACCGAGGCGGCTCCGAGCGTCGGACCGACGCAGGGGGTCCACACCGCGCCAAGAAGGAGACCGGCGCCGAACTGGCCGGAGAAACCAGCAGTCGAGAAACCGCCGCGCGGCTTTGCGTCCAGTTGCTCACGGGTCCCGAAGCGGTCGCAAACCGTGTTCGCAGGCGCGGACTAGCACCGCGCCGAGCACGATCAGCAGGATTGCCGCGGAGCGAAAGTAACTCATGTCGAGGCCGATGGAAAAGCCGATTGTTGTCACGAACAGTCCGATCGCCGTGAAGGAAATGGCGACGCCTGCGTCTAAAGCCAATGGGGCGACAGGATGCTACGCGACCGCTCCCGCCAGCACTATGGGCACGAGCGGCAACACTCATGGCGATAGGATCGATAGGATTCCTGCGAGAAAAGCCAACAACTTAGATCACAGCGCCTTGCGTAACAGCGCTTCGACAGCTGCCGGATCGGATACACCGGTCTGGCGATCGATCTCCTTGCCATCCTTGTAGACGACCATCGTGCTTTGCATCTTTACCCGATAACGGGCAAGGACTTCCTTTTGCGTGTCGAAGTCGACGTCGAACTTCTTCATCGCCTTGAAGTCGGGTGTGGCCAGCAACTTCGCCACGATCGGCTTCTGCATCTGGCAGACCTCGCACCAAGGCGCGGTGACATGGACTAGGATCGGTCCGCGTCGATCCGGACGCGTTGCGGCCGGACGCCGATAAATGGCGACGGCAGCGGAAATTCATCGCATAGAAGCAATCAATGATGGTCGTATGGGCCGACAATATCCGATTCGAGCAGACCGCGAGCCAGGTGAAGCCCCGCAGCCTGATGCTGCCAGCGCCAGGTTGACTTGGTACACCTAATTTCGCCGTGGCCGATTTTCCGGTATTCGTCGATCGCTCCGCTATCGCATCGCTTATAGGCGTATCTGAATGCCGACCGAATTGCACCGCAACCATAGTAAGCTCGTAATCGGCGCGATCGGGGTCGTCTTCGGCGACATCGGAACAAGCCCTCTCTATGCGTTTCGCGAGAGTTTCATCGGCCATCATCCGCTGCCAATCGACCGGTTCCACGTGCTCGGGGTGCTGTCGATGTTGATCTGGGCATTGGTCCTGGTCGTCACCGTCAAATATGTGTTCGCCACCATGCGCGCTGACAATCGCGGCGAGGGGGGAAAGCTTCGCGCTCTCGCGTTGATCGAACGCGTTGCCGCCAGGTCGCCGCTCCTGCCTGCCACCGCCGCGGCAGCACTTATGGCGACCGCGCTCTTCTATGGCGACGCCGTCATCACGCCGGCGATCTCGATCCTTTCGGCAGTGGAGGGCCTGTCCTTGCTCGACGATGGTTTCACGACCTTCGTGCTGCCGTTGACGCTCGCGCTTGTCGTCGCTCTGTTTGCCGTCCAGCGTCACGGCACGACAACCATTGGCGGACTGTTCGGACCGATCATGGTCATATGGTTCATCGCGATTGGACTACTCGGGGCATTTCAGGTCGCTGCCAACCCGTATGTGCTGGCGGCATCCGATCCGCGCCATGCGCTGCAATTTCTCATGGCCGATCCGGTGCGGGCCTTCTTTACGCTTGGCACCGTCGTGCTCGCCGTGACAGGCGCGGAGGCGCTTTACGCGGATATGGGCCATTTCGGTCGGACCGCCATCGCCCGGGCGTGGCTCTGGCTCGCCTTTCCCGCGCTCTTGCTGTGCTATGCCGGCCAGGCTGCGCTCGTGCTTGAGCAATCCGGCGACGATCCGCTCGCCGTTCTATCTCATGGCGCCGCCGGCGCTGCTTATCCCGCTTCTCCTCCTGGCGACCGCCGCTACGATCATTGCCAGCCAGTCGATCATCAGCGGTGCGTTCTCGGTGACTGCAACAAGCGGTGCAGCTCGGCTACCTGCCCCGCGTCAACATCATCCACACATCCGAGGAAACACGAGGACAAGTGTTCGCCCCCGCATACTGCGATGTGCCTGGGTGTGATAGCCCTCGTGCTTGGGTTCCGTTCCTCCGCCGCGCTTGCGGCCGCATTCGGGCTCGCCGTGACGGCGACAATGGTGCTGACGACCCTCATGATCGGTTTCGTCGTGTTCCGCATTTGGCGCTGGAACGCCGCCTTGCAGTTCCGCTCTATGCGGTTTTGCTTGTACTCGACGTCGGCCTGTTCGCGGCTTCGGCGACTAAGTTCCTTGATGGAGGCTGGCTCCCTGTCACCATCGCTATTATCCTTGTCCTCCTCTTCACGACCTGGCAGCGCGGTCGTAGACTGCTATCGAAACGCTTGGCTGCAGACGCCATGTCGGTCGATCTGCTCCTGAGAACGACCGCGAATGTGCAGCAAAATCCCAGCTGCCGCGGTCTATCTGACATCAAACCGGGAAGGCGTGCCGCCTGCGCTCCTGCACAACATGAAGGCCAATCATGTCCTGCATGCGCGTATTTTTCTTGTAACGATCGAAACGGCACTGACGCCGCGTGTCGAAGACGACGAACGACTGTCGGAAGAAGAATTGGGCGGAGGCTTGACGCGTGTGGTGATCCGCTACGGCTTCAGCGAAACCCCCAACGTACCTGCCGCCTTGTCCGCATAGAAGGGATTCAATTCGATGACAGCGACTTACTTCCTGAGCCGGCAAACCCTTGTGCCTTCCCGCAGGCCCGGTATGGCGTTGTGGCGCGAGCATTTGTTCGCGGCAATGATGCGCAACTCTCAAAGCCCAATGTCCATTTCAGGCTCCCGGTGAATAGAGTGGTCGAACTCGGAAGCCAGGTCGAAATCTAGCGCGACGTTTTTTCGATTGGGGTGGAGAGGAAATGAAAGATAGTATTCCTAAGATTTGCCCGATGGTGCGCGTCATCGGATTTGCATATGACTTCATGGGTGATGTGCTGGCTTGGCCGCACTAATCGATGCAGTATGGCGGATTGTTCCTGGTCTAGCCGATGCCGGGCACCAGTCGCTCTTGATAGCCAATGCAGACAATGACAAATGCAGATAATGGGTTGGTGTGGAACTCAACTCACACTGCATGCTGTTGCCCGCCAGTCGGACCTGGCGATCGAAATCTATATAAGATTCCTATTTCTTTTTCCTCCCGTCCGTCTCGCATCTTTATGCGGTTTTGAACCATATACCCGCCACATTCCTGCCCGGCGGCGTCTCAATGGCGTCGCGCGGCGCTTTATCACGTTTGTTGCGTTCTCCGACAAAGACGCGTCGCATTAGATTCGAGCATAAAAAAGGAGTCATGGAGATGGACATAGTACTAATTGGAGTTGGTTTTGTATTTTTCGCTATCATGTTCGCCTACGTCAGGGCATGTCAAAATCTCTAAGGAGTTCAGATCGATGGTTATTGAATATATTCTCGGTGGTGCTGTGACTATATTTCTTCTTGCCTATCTAACATATGCATTGATCCGCCCGGAACGATTCTGATCGCGAAAGCACAACGCTCGGAAAGCTATACCCATGACTCTCAATGGATGGATTCAGATCCTACTCTTCTGCGGGATCGTCATTTTGCTCGTGAAACCGCTTGGCGGTTACATGTTCCGCGTCTTCAATGGTGAACGCACGCTGCTCTCGCCGGTCCTCGGCCCGATCGAGCGCAGCCTTTATCGCCTCTCGGGAACCAGTGAACGGGAAGAACAGCATTGGACGGCCTACGCAGCCGGCATGCTGCTCTTCAACCTGGCAGGCTTTTTGTTGCTCTATCTTCTGCAGCGCTTCCAGGGGTTGCTTCCCTTTAATCCTGTCACCATGGGCGCCGTGCCGCCCGAGCTCGCCTTCAACACCGCCACCAGTTTCGTGACCAACACGAACTGGCAGAACTATGGCGGCGAAAGCACCCTGTCCTACCTCACGCAGATGGCCGGGCTCACTGTTCAAAACTTCGTCTCGGCAGCGACTGGCATCGCCATCGCGGTTGCGCTCATCCGAGGTTTTTCCCGAGCATCCGGCAAATCGATCGGCAATTTCTGGGTCGATATGACCCGCTGCACGCTCTATGTGCTTTTGCCACTCTGCATCATGCTCACTCTCGTCTACGTCTATCTCGGCATGCCGCAGACGCTCGGCGCTTATGTCAACGCCACGACGCTGGAAGGTGCACAGCAGACGATAGCCGTGGGCCCGGCCGCCTCGCAGATCGCCATCAAGATGCTCGGTACCAATGGCGGCGGTTTCTTCAACGTCAATGCCGCCCATCCCTTCGAGAACCCCGACGCGATCTCCAACCTGATCCAGATGGTCACCATCTTCGCCATCGGCGGGGCGTTGACGAATGTCTTCGGGCGCATGGTCGGTAATGAGCGCCAAGGCTGGGCGATTTTTGCCACTATGGGCGTTCTGTTCCTGGCCGGCGTCATCGTGTGCTACTGGGCGGAAGCCGCCGGCAATCCGCTCGTCCATGCCCTCGGCGTTGAAGGCGGCAACATGGAGGGCAAGGAAACTCGTTTCGGTATCGCCTTGTCGGCGCTGTTCGCCGTCATCACCACGGCCGCCTCTTGCGGCGCGGTCAACGCCATGCACGGCTCCTTCACCGCGCTTGGCGGCTTGATCCCGCTGATCAACATCGAGCTCGGCGAGGTCATCATCGGCGGCGTCGGCGCCGGCTTCTATGGCATCCTGATCTTCGTCGTGATCGCGATATTCGTCGCCGGCCTCATGGTCGGCCGCACGCCCGAATATCTCGGCAAGAAGATCGAGGCCAAGGAGGTCAAGATGGCCGTGCTCGCCATCCTCTGCCTGCCGCTGTCGATTCTCGGCTTTACCGCAATTGCGGCGGTCCTCCCGACGGCCGTTGCTTCTGTCGGCACGCCCGGCCCTCACGGCTTCTCGGAGATACTCTACGCCTATACCTCGGGCACGGGGAATAATGGCTCGGCCTTTGGCGGGCTCACCGGCAACACGCCCTGGTACAATATCACGATCGGCATCTCGATGCTGATGGGGCGCTTCCTGGTCATCATCCCGGCGCTAGCGATCGCCGGCTCGCTCGTGGCGAAGAAGACGGTTCCGGCCTCCGCCGGCACTTTCCCGACCGATGGCGCGCTGTTCGTCGGGCTGCTGGTCGGCGTCATCCTGATTGTCGGCGGCCTGACGTTCTTCCCGGCGCTGGCCGTTGGGCCTATCGTCGAGCATCTCGCCATGTCACTGGGGCAGACCTTCTGACGGTCGTGCAATGGTCAACCTATTCGATCAGTTGCGCAAAACCGTCTATCCCCGCGCCGGCTGGGCGCGGGGAGACGGAAAGCCGCCTCGAGTGTCCAGCATCATCCTGGGGATGATGTCGCTGACGCTCATGGTCGGGCTCATCGCGAAAGTACTCACCTACTTGTTCACGGCGACCTGATTGATCGCGGTCCCTTCACAAGAAACACACACTGGAGTCTCCTATGAGCCAGTCTAAATCCGCGAGCATAATGGACGCTCGCATCCTGGTACCCGCTATCGGCGATGCTTTCCGGAAGCTCAATCCAAAGAGTCTCGCCAAGAATCCTGTGATGTTCGTCGTCGCGGTTGTTTCCGCGCTGACCACAGTTTTGCTCTTAAAGGATCTAGCGATGGGCGGGGGCAGATCTCGGCTTCTCGTTCCAGATCGTCATCTGGCTGTGGTTTACCGTGCTGTTCGCCAACTTTGCCGAAGCCGTAGCTGAAGGGCGCGGCAAGGCGCAGGCCGAGTCGCTGCGGCGGACGCGAACCGAGACCCAAGCGAAGCTGCTCACCAATGGCGACCGCGCGGCCTTCAAGCTGGTGCCGGGCAACAGGCTGAAGGTTGGTGACCTCGTCATCGTCGAGGCCGGAGATATCATTCCGTCCGACGGCGAAGTGATCGAAGGCGTCGCTTCCGTCAACGAGGCGGCGATCACCGGCAAGTCAGCGCCCGTCATCCGCGAATCCGGCGGCGACCGCTCCGCAGTGACGGGCGGAACGCAAGTGCTGTCGGACTGGATCCGCGTGCGCATAACGGCAGCGGCCGGCTCGACCTTCATCGACCGCATGATCGCGCTCGTCGAGGGCGCCGAGCGTCAGAAGACCCCCAATGAAATTGCGCTCAACATCCTGCTTGCCGGCATGACGCTGATTTTCGTTCTCGCCACTGCGACGATCCCGAGCTTCGCATCCTATGCCGGCGGCTATATCCCGGTCATCATCCTCGTGGCGCTGTTTGTGACGCTGATCCCGACCACCATCGGTGCGCTGCTCTCGGCGATCGGCATCGCCGGCATGGATCGCCTCGTGCGGTTCAACGTGCTCGCCATGTCGGGCCGCGCCGTCGAGGCCGCCGGCGACGTCGATACGCTGCTGCTCGACAAGACTGGCACGATCACGCTCGGCAACCGCCAGGCAACGGAGCTTCGGCCGGTGGGGGGCGTGACCGGGCAGGAACTAGCAGATGCGGCCCAGCTTGCCTCGCTCGCCGACGAAACGCCGGAAGGCCGTTCGGTCGTTGTGCTGGCGAAGGAGAAGTACGGCATCCGCGCCCGCGACATGGCAAGCCTGCACGCGAGTTTCGTGCCATTTACGGCCCAGACCCGCATGAGCGGTGTCGATTTCGATGGATCGTCGATTCGCAAGGGCGCGGTCGACGCCGTGCTCAAACATGTCGATCTTGCCACCGTTGCGACGGGAGGCAATCGTGCAAGTAGCGAGACCGTCCGGGAGATCCAGGCGATCGCCAATGAGATCGCCAAGTCCGGCGGAACGCCGCTCGCCGTGGTGAAGGATGGTCGCCTGCTCGGCGTCATCCATCTCAAGGATATCGTCAAGGGTGGCATCCGCGAGCAATTCGCGGAACTCCGCCGCATGGGCATCCGCACCGTGATGATCACCGGCGACAACCCGATGACCGCGGCGGCGATTGCCGCCGAAGCCGGGGTAGACGACTTCCTCGCCCAGGCGACACCGGAGAACAAGCTGACGCTGATCCGCGAGGAACAAGCCAAGGGCAAACTCGTCGCCATGTGCGGCGACGGCACAAACGACGCCCCGGCGCTGGCGCAGGCCGATGTTGGCGTCGCCATGAACACTGGTACGATCGCCGCCCGCGAGGCCGGCAACATGGTGGACCTCGACAGCGATCCGACCAAGCTGATAGAGATCGTCGAGATCGGCAAGCAGCTGCTCATGACGCGCGGTGCGTTGACCACCTTTTCCATCGCCAACGATATCGCCAAGTACTTCGCGATCATCCCTGCCATGTTCCTGGCTTTCTATCCGCAGCTCGGCGCGCTGAACATTATGGGCCTCCAAACGCCGCAGAGCGCTATCCTGTCGGCAATTATCTTCAATGCCCTCATTATCGTGGCCCTGATCCCGCTGTCGCTGAAGGGCGTGAAGTACAGGGCAATCGGCGCGGGTGCGCTACTGTCCCGCAACCTGCTGATCTATGGCCTCGGCGGCATCATCGTTCCCTTCATTGGCATCAAGGCGATTGACGTCATCATCACGTCGATCGGCCTGGCATAAGGACCAACTCCATGTTGAAACAACTCAGACCCGCAATCGTCCTCATCGTCGCGCTCACCGTCATCACCGGCCTGATTTATCCTCTTGGCATGACCGGCATCGCCCAGGTGCTGTTCCCTCGCCAGGCCAATGGCAGCCTGATCGAGAAGGATGGCGTCGTCATAGGTTCAGAATTCATCGGCCAGGCCTTTACGAGCGAGAAGTACTTCCATGGCAGGCCATCAGCCGCCGGCGACGGCTACAATGCCGCCAGTTCCAGCGGCTCCAATCTCGGCCCGACCAGCCAGAAGCTGATCGACCGTATTAAGACCGACACAGATGCGCTAAAGGCAGAAAACCCAAATGCTCCCGTCCCGATGGATCTCGTAACGGCTTCGGGCAGCGGCCTCGATCCGCATATTTCGCCGGAAGCGGCATATTTCCAGGTTCCCCGCGTCGCAAAGGCTCGTGGTATGGATGAAGCATCGGTCAAGGCGCTGGTGGATGGTCAGGTCGAGGACCGTGAACTTGGCGTCATGGGTGAGCGTGTGGTCAACGTACTTGCGCTGAACCATGGCTCTCGATGGTGCCGGCGCACCGTAAAACAGGAACACCAGGGTTCGCATAGTCGCGGGACCCTGGTGTTCCCTGCGAGGGATGAAAGACCAATGCCCGACGACAATCGAGACACCGGAAACCAGGCCGTCGCCGGATGCACTTCTTGAGACACGCCGAGCGGGAGAGCCGTGGTCGCCTGAAGATATTCCTAGGCGCGGCGCCCGGCGTCGGCAAGACCTATGAAATGCTGATGTCGGGTCGCGCCAGAAAAGCCGATGGCGTCGACGTGGTCATCGGCGTCGTCGAGACGCATGGGCGCAAGGAGACAGAGGCGCTTCTGGATGGCTTCGAAATCATCCCCCGCAAGAAGGTCGACTACAAGGGCCGCATCCTCGAGGAAATGGACATTGACGCCGTGTTGGCTCGGCGCCCGGCACTGGTTCTTGTCGATGAACTCGCGCACACCAATGTCGACGGCAGCAGGCATCCCAAGCGCTATCTCGACGTCGAGGAGGTCCTCGCCGCAAGGCATCGACGTCTACACCACCCTCAACGTCCAGCATGTCGAGAGCCTCAATGACATTGTTGCGCAGATCACGAGCATCCGGGTGCGCGAGACTGTGCCAGACTCGATCATCGACCGAGCTGACGACATCGAGATCATTGATCTGACCCCTGACGACCTGATCAAGCGATTGCACGAGGGCAAGGTCTACATGCCCAGGACGGCACAGCGGGCGATCCAGAACTATTTTTCCCCCGGCAATCTGACCGCGCTTCGGGAACTCGCACTACGCCAAACGGCACAGCGCGTCGATGAGCAACTGCTTAGCCATATGCAGGCCCACGCAATTCCTGGCCCTTGGGCTGCCGGAGACCGGGTTCTGGTCTGTGTCGACGAGCAGCCCCGCTGCGCGTCGCTTGTCCGCTACGCGAAGCGCCAGGCCGACAGGCTCCGTGCGCCTTGGACGGCGCTCCATATAGAAACTTCCCGATCGGCAAATCTGTCTGAACTCTGACAAGGACCGGCTGGCGGCTCATCTGCGGTTGGCCGAACAACTTGGCGGTGAAGCCACCACGATTCCGGGCCAGGATGTTGCGCAGGACATCCTGCGCCACGCTGCCGCTCACAACTTTACCCATATAGTGGTCGGCACGCCGCATAAGCCGAGATGGCGGGAGCTGTTCACAGGGTCGGTTTCGCACGATCTGATCCGCCATGCGGGTGATATCAGCATCCACGTCATCGCAGGATCGGGACGCGCGGCCGCAACGCAGACAGGCGTGAAAACCGTTGTTCCCGTGCGACAGTTCCAGTTGAGACCTTACCTATTCGCCACGGTGTACGTTGCGGGCGCGCTCGCCTTCGGCACGCTGCTCGATCAGGTTCTCGATGTGCGGAATATCGCCCTCGTGTTCCTGATGGCTGTGCTTACGTCAGCCGTCACCACGGGTTTATGGCCCGCGCTGTACGCCTGCGTTGCGAGTGCGCTCGCCTTCAACTTCTTTTTCCTTGATCCACGATACACCCTTACGATCCGGGATCCGGAAAGTGTCCTGGCGCTGGCGTTCTTCCTAGTGGTCGCGGTCACGGCCAGTAATCTGACGGCTCGGGTGCATAGGCAGGCTGCCGCGGCACGGCAGCGGGCACGAACCACCGAGGATCTTTATCTCTTCTCGAAGAAGCTCGCCGGCACTGGAACACTTGACGATGTCCTGTGGGCAACCGCACACCAGATCGCGTTGATGTTGAAGGTTCGGGTCGTTATCCTCCTTGCGGAGGATGACACGATCTCGGTCAGGGCCGGATATCCTCCCGACGATACTCTCGTCGATGCAGATATCGCAGCAGCGCGATGGGCGTGGGACCATGACCGGCCCGCCGGGCGCGGCGCCGATACGCTGCCCGGAGCAAAGCGGCTGTATCTTCCCCTAAAGACCGGCCGACAGCCTATCGGCGTGGTTGGCCTTGACAATGACAAGCAAGGTCCTCTGCTCACCCCCGAACAGCAGCGGCTTTTCGACGCGCTCGCCGACCAAGCGGCTCTCGCAATCGAACGGATTCAGTTGGTTGACGATGTGGACCGCGCAAAACTTACAGCCGAAGCTGACAAGTTGCGCTCAGCGCTCCTCACTTCAATGTCGCATGACCTCAAGACGCCGCTGTCAGCGATCATGGGCGCGGCCGGTACGCTCAGAGAGTACTATACCTCGCTGCCGGAGACCGACAGGGTCGAGCTTCTTTCTACCGTCGTCGATGAGTCCGAACGCCTGAACCGGTTCATCGCCAATTTGCTCGACATGACGCGGATAGAGTCGGGCGCTACGGAGCCCAACGCCTCATTTCACTACGTTGGCGACATAGTGGGTACCGCTCTACGCCGGGCCGACAAGATCATGGCACAGCACACAGCGAAGGTGGATATCCCATCCGACCTGCCGATGCTGAAGCTCGACGCGGTACTGTTCGAGCAAGTCTTGTTCAACCTCCTCGACAACGCAGCTAAATACTCCTCGACAGGTTCGACGATCAGGATTCGCGCCTGGGCAGAAGGAACATCTGTTTTCCTTCAGGTCATGGACGAAGGACCTGGCATTCCGCCCGACGATCTGGAGCGTATCTTTGATACGTTCTACCGGGTCCGCAAGAGGGACTACGTCCGTGCCGGCACCGGTCTCGGTCTGTCGATATGCAGAGGTTTTATCGAAGCGATGGGTGGAACAATTTCGGCCGGGAACCGGACCGACGTTTTAGGAGCGGTTTTCACCATCGCGATGCCGTTGGCGGCCGAAGCACCCAATCTGGACATTTTGACATGACGAACTCAACCGTAAAAATACTGATCGTAGACGACGAGCCGCCTATCCGAAAACTCTTGCGGGTCGGTCTCGCATCCGAAGGGTACGCTGTCGTCGAGGCTGCGACCGGAAAAGAGGCCATCGAGCATGCCAGAGCAGACCGCCCGGATCTGATCTTGCTCGATCTCGGTCTGCCGGATATGGCGGGCCACGACCTGCTCGCCAATTGGCGCAGCGAGCACCTAGAGCTTCCGATCCTCATTCTATCCAGCCGTACCGACGAGACTGGCATCGTTAGGGCGCTCGAACTAGGCGCAGACGACTATGTGACGAAACCGTTCGGCATGAAAGAACTGGCAGCGCGCATTCGCGTCGCGCTCCGACACAAATTGCAGGAGCAAGGCGAGAAACCGATCTTCCAAACGGGCGATCTCTCGGTCGACCTCGTCAAGCGCATCGTCATGGTCGCAGACAAGGAAGTGAAGCTCTCGCCCAAGGAGTACGAGATCCTGCGCATTCTCGTGCAGCACGCCGGAAAGTCCTGACACATCGGCACCTGTTGAACCAGGTCTGGGGCGGATCGACGGATGTTCAATATCTGCGCGTCTATGTGAGACAGCTCCGACAGAAAATCGAGCGGAGCCCGGATCAGCCACAATATATCACCACCGAGACCGGGGTCGGATACCGACTGCGCGAAACCGAATGACTATCAACTAAAATTCCGCGCGGCTGGCCGTAGTCGGAACCGAAGTGAGTATGAAATGCAGATCTCGGAAGTCATAAGACCGGAAAACGTACTCCTGGAGGTGTCGGTGCCGACGAAGGCTCAGCTCATCCATGTCCTGGCCGAAAGGGCGGCCAAGGCGATCGGCGCCAACGAGGCCGCAGTAGCGGCGGTACTCAACAAGCGCGAAAAGCTCGGCTCCACTGGCATCGGATTGGGTATCGCGATTCCCCATGCTCCCCTTCAAGGAATCGACGCTCCCTTTGGGTTGTTCGCGAGGCTGGCAAGGCCGGTCGACTTCGACTCGATCGACGAGATCCCCGTGGACATCGTGTTTTTGCTTCTGACGCCGGCAGAAAGGACTGCATCACATCTGAACGTTCTGGCGTGTATCGCAAGAACTTTGCGCTCGGAGCGCGTCGTGACCAAACTCAGGTCCTCGAACAGTCGTGATGAAATCTACAAGTGGATCGTGGAAAATGATAGTGGATCAAACGAGTTGCCGCCTAGGGCTGGCGTAATTCCAGGCAGGAGTTGAAACAATGGCCGATGTTAAATCGAAGCTGCGGCCGGACACCACACCGTTGCCGGATGCCGATCCGCTTTTGGGCTTGGTGCCGTCGGAGGCCTCAGCTATGGCGCGCTACCTTGCTTCGTTTGCAATGGCCGCCGTCGCAACGGGCTTGGCCGTCGGCATCGACAGCCAAGTGAAGATCCCGAACATCTCCCTCATCTTTGTGGTGCCGGTTATCATTGCGGCCATTGGCTTGGGCTTAGGACCCTCGCTCTTGTCGGCGATACTTGGCGCTCTCGCCTTCAATTTCTTTCTTACCGAGCCTCGCTACACCCTCCGCGTCGATGATCCGGCAAACGTCTGGGCAATAGGACTGTTGTTTGTCGTCGGGCTCATCGTAAGTGGCGTTGCCTTCACCTCCCGACGGAGAGCGACCGAGGCGGCACTGTTAAGGAGGCAGGCGACGGCGCTGCAAGGCTACAGCCGCGACGTCGTCGCAGCCGACAATACGAAGGTGATCGCGTCAATCACTGCTCAGGCTCTTGCGGCGCTCTTCCAAGTCCCTGCCGTCGTGATGCTCGTTACGGAGGGCAGGGTGGGTTCCCTCGAGACGGTCGGCGAAATAGAGCCCAACGAGGCCGAATTGGAGGCGGCGTTATCATCCGTAGCGACCGGAACGGTCGCACGCGGCGGCGTCTACCCGGATTTGGCCTCGCGCTTTGACTTTTGGCCTGTGAAAACGGAGGCAGGCGAGGGTGCCGTCCTTGGCCTCGCTTTCGACCCGGACGAACGCCCTTCAGCACCCGATGCGCTGGTCGACATCGTTGCTAGTGTTTTGGCGCTGGTGCTTGATCGTCAACGTGTCCGGATTGGACGCGATGCCCGGCCCGCAAGTTGAATCCGAGGGGACGATCCGCGGCGGAAAACCGATCACCATTGACAATAACCGCCCGCGACAGTTTTGGGCGACACCACCCTGAATCCGGCCCGAGAACAGATTGAATCACATTGGGCGCGACATGCTCTACACCTCCAGCATTGCAACCTAGAAGCTTCGTTGCAGATTTATCTGGCTGGTGACAACGCTCTTGCCGGTCTTCGGATCGTTATCGACCGTGGTCAGACGCATGCCGTTGCTGCCGATTTTCTCGATCGTCATTCTGGCACTGCGATCGCCGTTGACTTGCTTTGCCCATTTTATGGCAAGCTTGATCGCATTGCCCACGCGCTTTCCGTTCAGGCCGGCGATGCCCGTGCCCGCGCCACGGTAAGAGCCGCTATATGTGGAACCATTTGTCCGCATGTCTGCCCCGATGGCGCGAGAAAGGCCCATCAAACCAGTACATTTGCCTCTAAGTGAAAGCGAAGTGTCGGTAGCATCGGAAGTAAATCTGCAAACGATGTCCATTGGAAACGAATTGGCGCGGACTTTGACAGTACCCTTTCCGCTCCAATTGCCGTCTACGGATTTCAGAAATTCGGCTTCTCCGGCATGTCCAACTGCGCCGTAAGAAAGCACGGCCGCCGAGAGAAACAGTCTAATGGGAGAAATCGTCGTCATTGGGCTATGCTTCCGCTATTTCACTATATCGCCCCGGCGCGCCGCTTGGACGGTGCAAAGCGTGACCGAGGTAGAGCAGCGGTCACATCATGGCCTGTGCTTGAATGCGTCCGCCGCTGATCCGGTTCGGAAGCATGGCTTTTTTCCTCGGTAGCGAGACGACAACCACCACGCGTGTGGCCCATGCGATAAGCCGTTTCGCCGCTTCATCGTCGAGAGGCGAGCCGAACTCAAGCGCGCGGCGAAGATCGACAATCAGGATGAAGGTAGACTGGGCAACGGCGCAGGTGCTGATACCACGATCATCGAGCACGCTGAGCAGCGTGCGGCAAAGGATGATACTGACCGAACGGATCATGGCGGGTCTAACAATGCCATCGGTGCGGGGAAAGGAAAAGCTCTTTGCAGCTAGTACCGTCGGCGGGGCTGCGCAGCGCTAGGTCATTGAAATTGCTGGTACGCCCAAGGGCAATGCAACTATCAAGCCAATTCAATGGTTTGGCTTGTCCAACCTATAGAAATCGCCGCTTGTGAATTCATTGGCCTGATGCAGTTCCGGCACTTGACACCCCCCGAGGAACGGTAGTGCAGCCTTGTCGGTTCGGGCATCGAGCGTCGCAGCGCACATGACGCTCGATGCTGAAGTCGTAGACCAGCGTCTCCTGCACCGCAGTTCAGAGCGCCAGCAACTCCGACTTTTTCAACGGTATCCACCATGAGCAGACATTCAGCTGCTGCGATCACCGCCGGCGTCCTCAAGGCCGATATTGCATCGCCATGACCGATGATGGATTATAGCAAAGCAAGACCTCCTCCAGAGCGCTTGAGGTCTGCGGTGCGACGTCGATCGAACTGCGAATTCGAAGCCGATATCCGCACCGTACTAAACAAAGAATGCAGCCAAAGGAGTACGTGAATGCTCCTCTACAATGCCAATCTCTCGCCCAATGCTTTGCGGGTACGCGCAGTTGCGCATGAGCTGGGTATAGCGCTCGAAATAGTAGAAGTGGACCTGAGAAAAGGGGAAAATAGGTCAGAAGCCTTCCAGGCATTGAACCCCAATGCCAAGGTACCGGTTCTGATCGACGACGATTTCGTGCTTTGGGAGAGCCGCGCGATCAATGCCTATCTTGCAGGCCTGAAATCAGACCAGGGGCTCTATCCTGATGACCCCAGGAAACGGGCGATTGTGGATCAATGGTCCTACTGGCAGGCTATCCACCTCGGTCCAGCGATGCAGCGTGTTGTGTTCGAGCGACTGCTCAAGTCGAAATTCGGCATGGGGGAACCAGACGAAAAGGCGCTGGAAGGTCCGCTGAAAGATATCGCGCAATTCCTGGCGGTTCTCGATGCAAACCTCTCCGGCAAGGATTGGGTGGCCGGTAAACTGAGCGTTGCCGACTTCGCCGTTGCGAGCACTTTCGTGTATCGCAAAGGTTCGAACGTATCGCTTGAAAGTGTGCCGCATGTTTCAGGGTGGATCGACCGTCTTGAAGCACGACCGTCCTGGCAGGCTGCCGTAAGGCCTATGCTGGAATTGCTGAACAACTGATTGGTAGAAAGACCGTCGCACTCGTTTCCCGTGTGCTTGCTTGCATACTTGTCCGCGCGCTGATCAAACCGATAAATGACCGTTTTGGGTCGATAAGTTCTCTAATGGGTCAAGGGCGACGGCTCGGTTGTGAGCGTTATCGACGCTTTCGGGTGCTGTGTTCTCTGCGTGCTCATAGGCACTTGATGGGGTCAGCTGGGTATGGAGCGGCTTGGTTGAAATCGCAGTCGGCCGATCAGATCGACCGCATGCTACAGTATCGGCGCCGTCTTCCATGCCCTCCCTCGGGCGTCGCTCCCGCTCGGGAGCTGGTTTCGGTCTCTGTCTGTCGCGATCGGCTACGCCGGTCTGAACTCGGTGCCGTGCCGCAGCATCGCATGCATGATGATGGCAAGCCGCCTTGCCAGCGCGATCCGCGCCTTGCGCATCGTGGACCTCGCTGCGATGGCCAATGCCCAATTCTTCAGCTTCAGCGGACTCCTCGATAGCGCGTCAGCATGACGTTTGCGGCTTCATAGAGCAGGGTTCGCACGCGTCGATCGCCGCATTTTGAGATGCTGCCTGTGTAGTCCACTTCGCCCGACTGATAGCGACGCGGCACCAGGCCGAGATAGGCGCCGATGTCGCGGGAGCGCCGGAAGCGTTCGGGATCATCGACAGCGGCCGCGAAGGCCAGCGCGGTAAGCTTGCCGACGCCGGGGATCGTCATCAGCCGGCGGCATACGCCGGAAGCCTTGGCCATCTTCTTCATGTCGGTATCGATTTCCGAGACAGCCGAAAGCACGGCAGCCCGTGCCGCGATCAGGCCTCGCATGGCGGCGGACAGGCCGTCAATTCCTTCGCTTGCTTGCAGCGCCTGTTGATGAAGGCGGGGCTGAGTGCCGCGGTAGTCGGACGCCGAACACCACGGCGAGGCCGCGGATCTGGTTCTCCAGCATGACGCGCTGACCGACGAGCTTCTTGCGCGCGATGACCAGCGATCGGATGGCACGCGCCGGCAAGGACTTCACATGGGTCGGCTCGAAGAATCCGCTGCGGGCGAGATGCGCCAGGCCGCGGGCATCGTTGCGGTCGGTCTTGTGGGTGGCAAGCGACTTCAGCGCCTGATAGGCCTGCCGGCTCTCGATGCAGACGACGGGCACGCCACGGTCACGCAGGCCGTGGTAGAGCATCGGGGCCATGCGACCGGTCTCGAACACGACCCGTCGGCAAGCTGGCGCCTTCACCAGCGATGCAATGATCGCCTCAGCCGTCGACACCGTCTTGGCTTCGTGAATGACTGCTCCCTCACGGTCGACAACGCACACATGCGTCTCTTCCATCGAAATGTCCAAACCTGCAAAATACTCCATGGTCGGTCTCCTCTTCAAATGACAGAGCCGATCCTATCGGTCTCCGAGAAGAGCTGCGCCCCATTACCCCAGTTGAAAAAGTCGAACGGGACGATCCAGATGCTGGGCATGGAATCTCGTTCTGGTAACCCGCCGTCACAGGAATCCTGATTCAGATTTCGGTGCCGCGCGGAACGCTGTTCTACAACCGCAAGAGTAAGGGCTGTTCTGAGACCTTATCAAGAGTATCCGCAATTGCGGGCATTCGCGCTAGGCGCCGGCGAAGGTCGCGATCCGACTTCCCAAAGCCGACAATCGTAGAGTTCCTTAAGCCGACATCACCCCAGCAGTCAGAAGTTCATTTATGAGAATGGCCTTCAACTCGTCCCACCAATCAGGATCAGGCCGTTCCCGTCCCGGCTTTTGCACGTTGTTGCTGAGACCGTTGATGTAAAGAACCATATTGAGCGGATCGAATCTCCCAGCAAAGGTCGCGTCGACGCTTTCTGGACCGGCCACGCTGTCCAACGGCCGAAATTGTTGTCTCCTCAAATAGACCATGTAGGCCTTCGCCGAACGGGACAGGTCAACCTCTACGGGTTCCAGCCACCGCTGCCGTATTGGCGGGTGATGATCTCCAGGAGATGCCCGTTCGGATCCTTGAAATAGAGGCCGCGCCCGCCATCGTGATTGTTGATCGCACCCAACTGGGTCTGTGCGGGATCGGCCCAGTAGGGCAGATCCCGATCACGGATCCTGCCGAAAATCTCATCGAATTCGGTTTCACTGGTCAGAAATGCATAGTGCTGCGGAGTAATGTCGCCATCGGTATTCATGTAGTCGAGGTTGGCGTCGTTTTCGGTTGTGACCATGTGAAATGGCCCCCATTGCCGCGGGGCTGGGAGGCCCAGCATTTCGGCCAGGAATGTTGCAGATGCCTGGCTGTCCTGAGCCAGCAGGATCGTATGATTGAAATTGATAGCCATGAGGATCTCTTTCAAATCCGCGAAGGTAGGGTCGCTTTCAGTCTCGGTGATGCGACATCCTCAGGCTACCTGGAACGAGCAAGCGCCTGCCACCTATCAATCGCCGCCCCAAAGCGGTTCCAATTGGATTTCGTTCGCGTCCAGGGCCTTCGGAACAACCGTCCGGTTTGCGAGCAATAGACAGCCACTCTGGAGAAGGTCCGAGAACCATCCCAGAGCCCTCCGCCGCTGTCCAAAGCCTCCGGGCGAACGTCGGCATAGAATTCGGAGTATGGCAAGCCTCGCGGCTTCGAAAACCAGAGAGCCATTCGTACCTTGGCGATGTGCGGCTCCCCAGCCCGAAGCCGATAAAGCGCGCCGCTTCCACCACGGGCGCGCTGTGCAATACTGTCGTGAGGGGAGCGATTTTTCCCAGAAACCGCTCCTTCGTTCAGCGATTCCAAGGCAGCAAAATTCTCCACGAGGTACCAGTCTTCGTAGATCGGGCCGGTCGCCGTGATCATGAGGTCACCTCCATATGAGCCGATGACTTCAACCTGTTCGCGATTGAGTCTTAAGATGAAAAGGCTTCCCGCTCGGCTTGTTCCGTTCCTTGCCTCACGTCTTGGCCTTGAAGCGGGCCGCTTCTTCCGAACCGCGCGTGGCGTCTCCCGCGCTGTAGGAATGCGCGCCGGCGCCGGCGAGCTTGCCGCCGTCGACGATCAGATATTCCTCGCGGATTGGCCTGCCTTCGAACCAGCACTCCAGAATCTCGCGGGTGCCGGCGGCGTAGCGCGTCTGGGCGGAGAGCGACGATCCCGAAATGTGCGGCGTCATGCCGTGATGCGGCATCGAGCGCCATGGATGATCCTTGGGAGCCGGCTGCGGGAACCAAACGTCGCCGGCATAGCCGGCAAGTTGGCCGCTCTCAAGCGCGCGGGCGATGGCGTCGCGATTGCAGATCTTGCCGCGCGCCGTGTTCACCAGATAAGCGCCGCGCTTCATCCTGGCGATCATCGCTTCGTCGAAGAGATTTTCCGTCTCCGGGTGCAGCGGTGCGTTGATGGTGACGACATCGCAGACGGGCACCATTTCCGCCGCCGTCTTGTGGAAGGTGACCTCGAGTTCTTTCTCGACCGCCTCTGGAAGGCGATGGCGGTCGGTGTAGTGGAGCTTCAAGTCGAACGGTTTGAGGCGGCGAAGCACCGCCAGGCCGATGCGTCCTGCCGCAACCGTGCCGACATCCATTCCTTCCAAATCATAGGAGCGTGCGACGCAGTCGGCGATATTCCAGCCACCCTTCATGACCCACTGGTAGGAGGGGATATAGTTTCGCACGAGGCCGAGGATCATCATGACCACATGTTCAGATACGCTGATCGAGTTGCAGTAGGTCACTTCGGCCACCGTGATACGGCGGTCCATTGCGGCCCGCAGATCGACATGGTCGGATCCGATGCCGGCCGTGATCGCAAGCTTCAGCTTGTTTGCCTTGGCTATCCGTTCCTCGGTAAGGTACGCCGGCCAGAAGGGCTGCGAGATTACGATTTCGGCGTCGACGAGTTCATGCTCAAAAACGCTGTCTGGACCGTCCTTGTCCGAGGTTACAACCAGGCTGTGCCCCTGGCTTTGGAGGAATTTCCGGAGACCCAGTTCACCGGAGACGCTGCCGAGCAGGACCCCCGGTTCAAAGTCAATGGCCTTCGGCACGGGAAGCGTCTGGCCGCCCGGATAGCGGTCAAGCTTCGGCAGGCCGTCCCGCGCGTATTTTGTCGGATAACCGTCGACCGGATCGTCATAGAGGACGCAAACGACCTTTGCCATTTTGTATCTCCCTTCGTTTGAAAACGAAGAGGAAGTCGCTCTATAGTTAATGCTACCGGTCGAAATCGACGAGCAGCAAAGCGATCTGCCCGGTTGAATTGTCTGTGGCAAGCAGGCGCGTCGCCTAGCGCTTCCTCATTCGGAAAATTGCGCGCCATTCTAAACTAGATGGAGGCGCCGTTGCGCGCAACATGGATTGAGGCCTGCATGCTTGAGTGTTTGACAAAACATGGTGCCTGCGCAGCTTACGGCGCAGATCGAATCATCAAATCGTCGTCTCGTTTCGTCAACTTATAGTCACGGCCTCCACGTGCCGCGTTCAGATGCATGCGGGCCTCCGGGAAGTAACATGCTGCTGAGGCTTCACCAGATCGAAAAATTCTACCCCACGGGCGAGGGGCCGTTGCATGTTCTGCACGGGATCGATCTTTCGCTGGAGGCGGGCAGGAGCCTTGCGCTGACCGGCGAGTTTGGCAGCGGCAAGAGCACGCTTTTGCATCTCGTTGCGGGGCTCGACCGCCCTGATGCGGGAGAAATCCACCTTGGCGGTACCAATATGGTGGGGCTGAACGATACGGCCCTTGCCGCCCTGCGGCGGGGAACAGTCGGACTTGTGTTCCAGCAGTTCAACCTGATCCCTTCGCTTGATGTGGCGGCCAACCTTTCCTTTCAGGCTCGGCTAGCTGGCCGCCCCGATTTGGCATGGTTGAAAGTCCTTGCCAACCGGCTGGGCCTGGCCCAGGTCCTCACGCGCTACCCTGAACAACTGTCGGCCGGCCAGCAACAGCGGGTGGCGATCGGCCGGACCTTGGCCGCCCGGCCCCGGTTGGTTTTGGCTGATGAGCCCACGGGCAATCTGGATGAGGCAACAGGGGACGCTGTACTCGATCTGATGCTGTCGCTGGTGACCGAAACCGGTGCCGCGCTGTTGATGGTTACCCATTCCAACCGTCTGGCAACCCGGCTGGACGCCTGCGTTCACCTGCACGCTGGCCGGCTGGCGTGATGGTATGGACCGGGCTGACAGCGCTCTTGTCTCACTGGCGCCGGCGGCCTGTGCAACTGGCGTTGCTGCTTTTGGGGCTATCGCTGGCAACGGCGCTGTGGTCAGCGGTTCAGGCGATCAACGGTGAGGCGCGAGCGAGCTATGACCGTGCAGCTGCGATCCTTGGGCAGGACCGGCTCGCGCAACTGGTACGTGAGGACGGGGCCCGGATGGATCAACAGGAGTTTGTGAGACTGCGGCGAGCAGGCTGGCTGGTTTCGCCGGTGATTGAAGGTGAAATGCGGTTTGGGGATGTGCGGTTGCGCGTCCTTGGAATTGACCCACTGACTTTGCCGCCGCAGGCGCAGCAGGTGGATGTTGCGGCGGGCGACGAGCTATTGCCGTTCATCACGGCGCCCGGTGTGCTCTATGCAGCCCCCGAAACCGCGGCACGACTAACCGAGCAAGCGACACCTCCCGTGCGCGTGGCAGAGGGTTTGCCGCCTGGCACAGTCCTCACCGACATCGGGCAGGCGCAGGTGCTGCTTGGGCTAAAGGACAAGATCTCTCGTCTTTTGCTCTGGCCGGACCAACCGATTGGCCGTGCCCCTCTAAAGGTGACAGCCCCCGGCCTGACCCTGCGCGAGCCGAACGAAACGGGGGATCTTGCCAGGCTGACCGACAGTTTTCACCTGAACCTGACGGCTTTCGGTTTTCTTGCCTTTGCAGTGGGGCTCTTCATCGTGCATTCCGCCATCGGTCTAGCTTTTGAACAGCGCCGCCCGGTGTTTCGCACGCTGCGCGCACTGGGCTTGCCGGCCCGCGTGCTGGTCCTTTTGCTGATCGCCGAGCTGCTGATCTTCGCCCTCCTCGCGGGGCTGGTGGGCGTGGCACTTGGCTATGTAGTCGCCTCGGCCCTTTTGCCCGACGTTGCCGCCACCCTGCGCGGGCTTTACGGAGCCGATGTGGCGGGAACGCTGTCGATCCGCCCCGCAGTTTGGGCAGCGGGGCTTGCCATCTCGGCAATCGGCACGCTGGTAGCGGCCGCACAGAGCCTCTGGCGGCTATGGCACCTGCCGCTGCTTGCACCGGCCCAGCCTCGGGCCTGGGCGCGAGCTTCGGCGCGGGCACTGCGCGCGCAAGGCGTGGCGGCGATGGTGCTCCTGTTGACGGCGGCGGGAATTGCACACTTCGGATCCGGCCTCGAGGCGGGCTTTGCGCTTCTGGCGGCACTGCTGTTGGGGGCGGCACTGGCGCTGCCGCTCGTGCTGACGGGGATATTGCACCTTGGCGTCCGCTTGGCGCGTGGACCACTGGCCGAATGGTTTTGGGCCGATACCCGTCAACAGCTTCCCGGCCTGTCATTGGCGCTCATGGCACTGCTGCTTGCGCTGGCCGCCAATGTGGGCGTCAGCACGATGGTGTCGAGCTTTCGGTTGACCTTTACCGGCTGGCTCGATCAGCGTCTCGCCTCTGAGCTTTACGTGACCGCACGCACCGAAGCAGAGGCCACGGCGATGCACGACTGGCTGGCCCAGCGCAGCGACGCTGTCCTGCCGATCTGGAGCATTGAGGGCCGGGTGGCAGGCCAGCCAGCGGCAATATACGGCGTGGCCGATCATGCCACCTATCGCGACAACTGGCCGATCCTCTCTGCAGTGCCGGAGGTGTGGGATCGGATCGCCACAGGCGAGGGCGCCCTGATCAACGAACAACTGGCGCGGCGCCAAGGGTTGGGCCTGGGGGACCAGATCACGCTGCCCGGTGGCTGGCGGGCCAGCATCGTCGGCGTCTATTCCGACTATGGCAACCCGATCGGCCAGGTGATCATCGGGATCGACACACTGGTCCAGCACTACCCTGACGTCTCCCGCCTGCGCTATGCCATTCGGATTGCCCCCGGCAAGGCCGCAGCGCTGGCTGCGGGTTTGCGGGCGGAATTCGGGCTGCCCGCGCAGAACGTGATTGATCAGGCCGGGATCAAGGTCATTTCGCTCAAAGTGTTTGAGCGCACATTCAGCGTGACAGCCGCGCTGAACGTGCTGACGCTGGGAGTCGCGGGGCTGGCGATGTTTGCGAACCTCATGACCCTCTCGGGGATGCGCCTGCCGCAACTGGCGCCGGTCTGGGCCATGGGTCTGACCCGCCGCCACCTCGCATGGTTGGAGCTTTGGCGCGGCTTGCTGTTGGCAGCCTTGACCATGCTGGCCGCTCTGCCTGTTGGTATCGGGCTCGCCTTTGTTCTACTGGCGGTGGTGAATGTCGAGGCTTTTGGCTGGCGTCTGCCGATGTACCTTTTTCCCGGTGACTGGGTGCGGTTGGCGGCGCTCGCGCTGCTGGCGGCCGGGCTTGCAGCCGCCGTGCCTGCCTGGCGGCTGGCGCGTCTTTCGCCATCGGATCTGTTGAGCGTATTTGCACATGAACGTTAGGGCGTTGCTGATCTACCTGTGCTTGGCCGCACCTGCCTTTGGCCAGGGTTTTGCTGGGCTTGGCACTGAGGCTGACGGGTTTT
This sequence comes from uncultured Alphaproteobacteria bacterium, assembly GCA_963839725.1. GTDB lineage: Bacteria > Pseudomonadota > Alphaproteobacteria > Rhizobiales > Rhizobiaceae > Kumtagia. The sequence goes on from CAWIWT010000016.1 coordinate 105,531, forward strand.
CAGTGCCGCAGCCGGGGACTGCATTCAACTTCCCGGCAGACCACGGCCCGCACCCCGGTTACCGGATCGAATGGTGGTATCTGACCGCCAACCTGCAAGCTGCGGATGGAACGGACTATGGCGTGCAATGGACTCTTTTCCGATCCGCCCTGGCCCCGGTGGAGCGATCCGGCTGGTCCAGTCCGCAACTTTGGATGGGCCATGCGGCGCTGACGACGCGAACGCACCAATTCGTGGCCGAACGGCTGGCACGGGGCGGCATCGGTCAGGCGGGGGTTTCGGCTGCGCCCTTTGCGGCCTGGATTGACAACTGGCAGATGGCAGGCCGGGCCCTGCCAGAGGCGGATGCGCTGTCGGCGCTCGATCTGCGCGCGGCGGGACAGGCGTTTTCCTACGAACTGGCGCTGGACGCCAAAGGCCCTCTGGTGCCGCAGGGAGTGCGGGGCTATTCGGTGAAATCTGAGAAGGGGCAGGCGAGCTATTACTACTCGCAACCATTCTACCACGTGACCGGCACGCTGACCCTTCCAGCGGGCGCGATTGCGGTGACCGGTCAGGCGTGGTTGGACCACGAATGGTCCTCGCAGCCGCTGGCTGAGGATCAGACCGGGTGGGACTGGTTCTCCCTGCATTTCGACAGCGGCGAAAAGATGATGGGCTTTCGCCTGCGCGGCGGCGGCGCGGGCTTTACATCGGCCACATGGATCGGGGCCGACGGCGGCCCGCAGCCGCAGGCCCCCGGCGCGCTAAGGGTGACGCCGCTCGAGACGGCAGCAGTCGCGGGACGAAGCATACCGATCCGTTGGCGGGTACAATTGCCGGAAAAAGGGGTAGATGTGACCACGCGGGCGCTGAACCCGCAAGCCTGGATGGACACACGCTTTCCCTACTGGGAAGGCCCGATCCGAATTGAGGGCAGCCATGCCGGGCGCGGCTATCTGGAGATGACGGGCTATAGGTGACTGGTGGAGGACGCTGCTCGATCGCGAGATCGACGGTTGAGGTATTGATTCTCAGTTCTACACCGAATGGCGCGCCGGACGAGATGAAACTGAGAACTACATTTTCGCTGGCGCACTATGAGTGCATATCCTGCAAATCGCCAAGGCCGCCCGGAATACGATTCTCCACGTCTCTCTGTACAGCGACTGCTGGAACATCTACCGCAACAGAGTGGCGACGGCGTACCCTTCAAGACTTGGCCACATGAGAGCGAGGGCGACCATCATAGTCGCGCCCGCCATAACAAGCGGGGTGGCTCTTCCTCGGCTTCGCCCCGGACCGGTAGCTTTAATAGGCTACCTAAAGCCAAGCGGCGGCCACCGCCACGACCGCCGTGACCCAGCGATGCGCACCGGCCAGCCAAGCGAGGACGCCGCCGAAGAAGGCGAGCGCGGCTGCGGACTGGCGAACGCAGGCAGCACGCGGCGCAGGCGACGGCGGCCGCTGCTGACGACGGCCTTGCTGTCGTGTATTGACCTCTTATTCATTAGGCGCAGCCTGATGGGTTCCACGCCGTCGTTGCAAAATTCAACGTCTTGCGGTGCGCCTGATCCTGATCCTTACGCGTTGCCGCGAGCGACTTCGGCCTGGTATCCGGCCAGCAATCCGGTCCAGCCGCCGTCGGATTCGAAGATCTCGCGGGCCTTTTCGGCGGTCGCACCCATGTTCTCAAGAAGCCGGTGTTCCAGATCGACCCGCGTGGAATTCTCGCCAAGCGCGGTAAAGCGGACATCGACCTCTGTGTGAAGATCGCGGTGGTACTGCCAATCGACGCCGATGCGCCAGGCCAGGAGAATTCGCGTCGGCGCTTCCCACGCCAGCACGTCACCCCAATCACATTCGTTGCCGTCCTCGCCGATTTCATACCACCGCCCGCCGATCCGCGGCTCTATCACCGCGGTCTTGATCGCTGACTTTCCGACGGAGTGCGTCGACGGCCACCAACGACCTAACCCGGCGGTGAACATATCGAACGCGCGCGTGATCGGAGCTTCGACCGTCACGGACTTTCTCACCGGTGCGGGTTTGATCATGATATTCATTTCCTCTTCTCCTAACTTGCGTTGATTTCGTTTTGGAACGCGTTGAGTGCGTCGCCCCACATTCGGTCGATCCAAGCGCGCATTTGTCCAAGTCCGTGCGGGTCGAGGTGATAGACGTTGCTTGCTCCGCGCGGCTCTGCCCGCACCAGCCGCGCCTCTTTGAGGATCTTGAGATGCTGCGAAATCGCAGGCTGCGATACGGGAAGCGCCCGGGTTAGCTCCGCGACCGAACGCGGCCTTGCCGCGACGAGTTCGAACACTGTGCGCCGGGTAGGGTCTGCCAGAGCGACCATAGCTGCATAATCATAAGACATTGCTTATGATAAGCACATACTTATGACAGGTGCAAGAGGTTCGATTGAAAGGATGCGGATTTTGACCCAATACTTCGCATGCCCATCCACCCTGCCATCAGCGCACTGATCGATGGTTTGCGCTGCACGCCCCACGTCAGCTTTGAACGTAATCCGACGTTCACCGGGCAAACTTGAAGGTCGCCTCATGGCGCTGCTTGCCCGTTCCGGTAGCCGGATCAAACGGCAAGTTGCACCCGAAGCGGGAATCTGGCCGCGGGCATCAAGCGTTAGATTTTCACCACTGGAGGGGGAACCATTCGTCAGTATCGGCCCAGATGTAGCAAAAACTTCGCACGAAACTTGTGAAAATCGCCTTCCACATTGTAATGCGCCATGGTGCGCCGCAGGGCGATCAGGCTGTTGACATCAAACTCGCGGGCCTATTCACCAGCAGTCTGCTCAAGTGTGGCTTCTCGCTCGCTTGCTTGTCGCAACCTTCACCGTGGTGGATGACCACACGGAGAACTGTCGGGCGTCGATCAACGATCTCACCCTTGGCTGCGTCGACGCTTGCTGCAGTTGCTGCGGCGGCTGTGCCGCTATGCCATCCGCAAGGGCGTCATCGTGACCGATCCGTCGATCGGCATTGAGCGTTTCCCCGAAAACAGGTCGCCTGCTCACGTCTTCAGTTCGCGCTTCAGTTCGTTGAGGAAGCGCCAATCCGTACCGTCGGCGATGATATTGATTGGGTTGGCCTTGCTCATGCCGACTTCCCGCATCCGTAGTGTATAGAACCGGATCGCATCGTCGGTGTCGAAGTCCCGCCACCGGTCGTAGCCGACCGCGGTCAACGACTGGGCAAGCAGTTCGTAGTTGTCGGCGAGACCCCGATCGACCAGCTGCCGCGCCACCGCCTGCGGTGCTGAGCCGCACAGGTCGATCGACTTGAGGATGGCGCGCATCACGCGCTTGGTCGCGACCGGATACTTGCTGGCATAGTCGCCGCTGCCGGCCAGGGTGCAGCAGTAGTAGTGCGACCACGGACGGTCGATCTTGGTGTCGAGGATCGAGTGCCCGATCTTCCGGGCGCGGAGCATCTGCGGCTGCGGCATAGTGCCGAGAAAAGCGTCGATCTTGCCGTCGGCGAAGAGCTTTAGCGCTCCGGCCTCGAGGCCGGGTTCCTTGCTTTCCACCCATTCGAAGTCGCTGTTGGGATCCAATCCAACATAGGCGGTCATCAGGGACAGGAACACGCGCGCCGCCCAATGCCATGAATCCACCCCCACCCTCTTGCCCTTCAGGTCGGTGATTTTGCTGATGCCCTCGTGCGCCATCAGTTCGAGGCAACCCGAGTGCAAGCCGACCAGGATCTTGATCGGTATGCCGGCTTCGATCATCGCGATGCTTACCGGCACGAAGTTCCAATCGAAATCGATCTCGCCGCGCGCCAGCCACACCGAGGTGTCCTGCACCATATCCTTGTCCCAATCCGGCACCACGTACCGGACATCAGTGAAGCCTTCGGCCCGCAGTAGGTCCTGAGCAACGAATTGTGGCGCCCAGCAACCACCCGCCAATCCATTCGCCAGGCGGACCGTCGTCGTTTCCGGTGGTGGTTCGGCATGAAGCTGTCGGGGTGCCGCCACAAGGCCCGCGGCGGCGGCCGTCGACAGGCCAGCCAGGAATGTGCGACGATCTTGAATGATTGGCATCGGACCGCTCCCTTTTCGAAAAAAGATTCCAGCCAGAATCGAGCAAAAGAGCTTCAGACAGAGGCATTTGGTCTCGTGAGCGCGCCGAGCACTGCTGTTGGAGCGCGCCCAGTCCAATGCGGGAGTCTTGCCCTCTCAGTCGCTGGCGCGCGAACGATCCCCGCCAGCGATGAAACAATCATACGCCTTATCTGCACCGGCAGCGAGGGCAAAATGGCGAGAGGTTTTCGACCCGCCCAACGCAAAAACGCGCGTCTGTGAGCTTCGCAGTGACGGGTAATGCCTATCTAGCCGCGCTGGCGATCGACAGGCCGCTGATATGGAAACTGGGCAATGTGCTTGTCGCGAAGCGGATCAGCGTGTCGGCAATTCGGTCATGGCTCTGCGGAACAGTCGAGATGGTTGGGCGGCGCATGCCGCGCTTTATGCCACCGCTCGGGCTTCTCCGCAAATTGAGTACATAGTGAGTACACGCTTGGCCGATCGAGGCGAGTGTGACCTCGACCAGTCGGCAGGTTCTAAGTGTTTTCAAGGAGTTGCGTGTGGCTGGGGAACCTGGATTCGAACCAGGACTAACGGAGTCAGAGTCCGTTGTTCCTCTAATGAATTCCGGCACTTGCGCCCAACTACCTCATTGATATCACTACATAAAATATTTTATGGCATTTTTCCATATTTCACCGTATAACGGCCTTCCTGTTAGAAAATTGTCAGAAAATTTGAGGGCCAACTGAATGAAAATCAGACTTACCGCGGTCGCCATCACCGACCTTGGCGCCAGGCAGCTACACCGACAGCGCCCACGCCGGCCTGACGCTGCGCGTCGGCGCCAAGCGGCGCACCTGGTCGGTTTTCCACCGCCTCGGCGGCAAGCTCACCCAAACCACCATCGGCCACTTTCCGCAGCTATGGGACTGGCCGACGCCAGAAAGGCCGCCAGCGACCTCGCCGAGCGCATCGAGGCCGGTGCGCCACCAGAACCCGCAGCACCGCACCCGCGCGCCGCTGTGCTGACGCTGGGCGACCTGATCGACCGCTACGAGAAGCACCGGCGCCGCAAGGGCGGCAGGGGAATGAAAACCCTCGACGAGGCGATGCGCACCGTCCGGCGGGGCCTCGAAGACTACCTCAAACTGCCGGCGGCACAGTTTTCCAAGGCCGACCTGCGCGCCGCCCGCGACAAGATCGCCGCCAGGGTTGCGACAGCGTCAAACCGCTTCCAGGCTTACCTGGGGCCGGTGCTCGCCTGGGCGGATGCCGAGGATCTGATCCCTCACGATTTCAGCCGCGCCGTCATCCGCGTCGGCCGCGAGGTCAAGCGTGACAGGGTGCTGACCCGCGATGAACTGGCCGCGGTCTGGCGCGCTACCTACGAACTCGGCAACACTGTCCCGGCGCAGAACTTCGGCCGCCAGGTCCGCTTCCTGGCCGTTACCGGCCAGCGCGTCGGCGAAGCAGCGAAAATGCGCCACGGCGACCTTTTGGGCGGCATCTGGAAGCAGAGCCGACAACAAGGCCAGGACGCGAACACCGGCTGAAGCTGCCTTCTCTGGCGCTCGACCAGATCGGCAGCGGCGAAGCGAAAGATCTGGTTTTTCCCGGCGATGCCGGAACCAGGATCGGCGCCGTGTCGAAACTCAAGACACGGCTCGACAACGTCAGCGGCGTCAGCAACTGGCGGCTTCACGACCTGCGGCGAACCTGCGCGACCGGCATGCAGGAACTGGGTATCAGCCGCGACGTGGTGCAGAGCGTCCTGAACCACGCAATCGGCGGTGTCGGCGGCGTCTATCTGCGGGGCCAAATGGAGACGGCTAAGGCCGAAGCCTTGCAGGCATGGGCCGTTGAGCTTGAGCGCATCGTCGGAGCGCGTCGGGCTGTTTCATGACCGGCGGGCCGGACGACCTGTTCACGGACGACGTCCTTCTGACGCTGTTGCGGCAGGTCATCGACCACGGCATGGAAATGCCACCCCAGGCGCTGCCTCACATATACGGGCGGCTGCTCTCTCACCTGGAGGAGTTAGAGAAAAGACCCCCACGCGGGCGGCGGGCAGGCGATTCTGCAAAGGCAGCCCGGCTCGCGCAAATCTTCATGGACTGCGGTTTTCCACAGGCAAAGGCCCGCAAGCTGGCGCTGAAGCAGCAGCGGATACCAACCATTGACGCCGGGAAGCTGCGCCGGGCTCACAACCGGCTTAAGGAGAAAAGCGGGCGCAAATAGGAGAGCATTTGTGCCCACGGGCACAAAGGGGGGGGTATTTATTCCCACTGCAACACCCTGAAATATGTTGCTAATGGATAGACCGCGCAGGATTTTCCAGGGAACGCGGTCATGAATTCCATCCACTCAACCGGAGCCGGCAAGGGACAATCAGTCCGTCTGCTTTCAGCAGGTGACGATTTGGACTTCGAGTTCTGGCGCTTCGCCGACTTGAAGGCGAGGAACATCGTCTCCGACCGCGCTGACCTTTTCCGCAAGCAGCAGAAGGGTTTTCCGAAAGCCGTGAAGTTTGCGAAAGGGCAGGGCGCGGTCGCCTTGTTTCAGAAGAAAGCAGTCATGGCGTGGATTCGCGCCAACATGATTTCGGCGGAGGAGTTCGCCGGATAGCCGGCCGTCGCGTTTTGCGGAACGCGCGGCTCGGCTTTCTGTGCGGGCGGTTTAGGGAACCAAACTCACAAAAAGCTTTTTCCGCACGTTTTGCAAGCACGACGGTCCTTTCAACCCAAGGAAAGGAGCCGTTACCGTGCATACCCATATCCAGATTCCCGGCAGGAAGCAGCGGTTGCCGCAAGGCATTCGCGCGCTTTTTGCCGCGCGCAGCATGGCGAAACGAGAGCGTCGCCTGCGCAAGGCGTTGAAGGCAGTCCGCCGTCAGGCGGCCAGCCTGGAGCGCAGGTCATGATTGCCGCGGCGGGCATTTGCTGTTCGGGTATGCCAAGGCGCTCGGGGGCGAGGTCCGCGGCGCGCTGCTCGAGGCGGTCGCATGAACGGCGAGCTGCCCGACATCACCAAAACGGCGATGTTCGCGGAAGCCGCGACCGAGGCTCGCGGCAGAGTTCGCGGCGCGATCGGGGCGAACTTCCCTGTTCAGCCGGAAGCGAAATTCTGGCCACTGCAAAGGCCAAGGGATCCGGAGGGACTGCTGTTCATCAACGCACGTGGTGTCCGCGTGCTCTGCGCCATCCTCGAGCTGCTGGAGTTCCACGACGTCGCGGCGATCGAGTCGCTGGTCTCCCGCGAAATCACAAGGGTGCCCAAGAATGCCAGTGACCCAACTCAAGCCGGCCTGGCAAAAGCAGTGCATCACCGGCGCCAAGGGCAGGATCTTGCCGATCCTGGCGAACGCCCTCGTCGCCCTGCGCGAGGCGCCGCAACTGTCCGGCATCAGTCGCCTACGATGAAATGCTCGGCCTGCCGATGCTGAAGGCCTTGCCCGGCGCCGGCAGCTTCCCGATGCGGCCGCTGACCGACGCCGATGTCGGCATGATTCAGGAGTGGATCCAGCATTCCGGCATCAGCCAGCTCGGCCGCGATACCGTCTTCCAGGCGCTCGACATGGTGGCGCGCGAAAACAGCTTTCATCCTGTCCGCGACTACCTCGACCGCCTCATGTGGGATGGCGAGCCGCGGCTTTACTGCTGGCTGGTCGACTATCTCGGCGCTCCGGAAATGTCGCCTTACATCTCGGCGATCGGCCCGATGTTCCTGGTCTCGATGGTGGCGAGAATCTACCGGCCGGGATGCAAATGCGACTACATGGTCGTCCTGGAGGGCCGGCAGGGATCGAAGAAGTCGGCCGCCTGCGCCATCCTCGCCGGCGAGTGGTATTCCGAAAACCTGCCCGACATCACCAACGGCAAGGAAGTTTCGCAGCACCTCACCGGCAAATGGCTGATCGAGGTGTCGGAACTCTCGGCCATGTCGCGGGCGGAAAACGCGCTGCTGAAGGCCTTCCTCACCCGCCAGGTCGAGCGCTACCGGCCGAGCTATGGCCGCAACGAGGTCATCCAGCCGCGGCAATGCTGCTTTATCGGCACCACCAACAAGTCGAGCTACCTGCGCGACGAGACCGGCGGCCGCAGATTCTGGCCGGTGAAGACCGGCGACATCGAGTTGAGGGCGCTGGCGCGCGACCGCGACCAGCTGTTCGCCGAGGCTGTCCACGATTTCAAGGCCGGCACCCACTGGTGGCCGGACCACAAATTCGAGAACCGAGAACATCACGCCGGAACAGGACGCTCGCTACGACGCCGACGCCTGGGAAGAGCCAATCGCCGAGCACCTCGCCGGGCTCGCAAAAGACAACGGTCTGGGGAGATCGCCCGGCATGCCCTTGGCATGGAGAACCAGCGCATCGGCACGGCCGACCAGCGCCGCATCACCGCGATTCTCGAGCGGCTCGGCTGGCAGCGGAAAGGCAAGAACTGGAAGGGCTACATCGAGTGGGAGAAGGCATGACCACGGAGCCACGGAGCACCACGGAGCATTTTCCATAGAAGTACTCCCGAACGAAATTCGGGACTGCCTAGAAGAGAAAGTGCTCCGTGGTGCTCCGTGGTCCGTGGTCTGCGAGAGGAGGAATCGATGACCGAAACCCGGCGCATTGACTTGATCATTGTCGGCCCGCGATTCCGCAAGGACTTCGACATTGCCGCGCTTGCAGCCTGGATCGCCATGGACGGCCTCCTGCAGCCGATCGTCATTTCACCGGACAACCGCTTGCTCGACGGCCACCGCCGCCTGCTTGCCTGCCGAGAACTCGGTTGGACGAAGATTCCTGTTTTCGTGAGGGAGGAACGTCATGCTCGACCCTGAAATGCTGGCTGCACTTCCATTTGAACTGCGCGTTGAAATTGCGGCAAACGTCGCGCGCAAGGACTTCACACAAAGCGAGCTTGCCGAGATTTAACGCGTCGTCATCGAGCATTTCACAGCGGTGCGAAAGCAACGGCAGGGCGCCGGGACGGATCTGACTTCTACGCAAGTAGCCGTAGAAGTTGCCAAGCCGAAACGAGTTGCGAACACCCACGAGCGGGTGGCCAAGCTGTTCGGCGAGAGCGAACATACCGTTCGCAAGAGGCTGGCCGTCGTTCAAGCTGCGGCTGAGGAACCGAAGAAGATTTGGCAAGCTGCTCGCCGACATGGACCGCACCGGGCGCGTCGACGGCGTCTACCGCCGTTTGTCGAATGTGCAGCAGGCTGAAAGAATTCGCGCCGAGCCACCACCACTTCCCACAGGGCCGTTTCGCGTTATTGCCGTGGATCCACCGTGGGCCTTCGAGCTGAGGGCGGCGGACCCCTCGCACCGCGGCATCACGCCCTATCCGCCTATGTCTCTGCCAGATATTTGCGCACTGCCGGTTCCCAAACTCGCGCATGACGATGCGGTCCTATGGTTGTGGACCACCAACTTCCACCTCATCGAGGGAGCGGCAAAGGCGGTGCTCGACGCCTGGGGGTTCCGGCCGAAAGCGCTGCTGACGTGGATGAAGACCGACAAGGCGATGACGAAGGGCCGTTTTGGATTTGGCGATTGGCTGCGCAGCGGGACTGAACATTGCCTGATGGCAACACGGGGCAATCCGGTCACGACACTCACCAACGAATTGACCGCGTTGGTCGCACCCGAGCTGCCCTCGACCATGCTGTTCGCACCGATGCGGGCGCATTCAGAAAAGCCGGATGAGTTCTACGAGATGGTCGAACAGCTTTGTCCGGCGCCGCTCGACGGCTACTTCGAAATGTTCGCCCGCAAGCGTCGGCCTCCTCCTTGGGTTCCTTGGGGCGACGAGATTCCGCGGATGGCGCCGTGAAGATGCTGACGAAAGGCATGGCGACGGACTGGGCGCGCTACGGCTTGCAGGTCAACGCTCTCGGGCCAGGCTACTTCCGGACCGAGCTCAACGCCGCGGTCGCAGCCGATCCGGTCTTCAACGCCTGGCTGGAGAAGCGGACGCCAACCGGACGCTGGGCCACTGTCGACGAACTCATCGGCGCGGCCATCTTCCTCGCTTCCGACGCCTCCAGCTTCGTCAACGGGCACATCCTCTATGTCGACGGGAGGCATCACCTCTTCGCTCTGAAGCAAGGGTCTCGTGTTCTAAAGGCCCCGGCGGAGCCGCCACGCGAGGTTCGCGGAGCCGCCACGCGAGGTCCCGGAGCCGGTTGCCAACGGAGTGCGCACCGCCTGCGGCCGGTTGTACGGGGTAGCCGAGCCTTATGGACTCGGCGGCGGCGAGATGCGCGAAGCGGTCCAGTTGGGCGGGGCTCCATGCGGCCCAGCGCCGTAGCGGGTCGAAGTCCTTCGGGCGATCGTGATGCTTCCAGTGCACCGCTCCCGAGGACTTGATCTCGCTCGATCCGATCACCGGTGCCCTGGCGGCCGCCTCGTAGTCGTAGATGTCAGCGTCGAGGCCGAGATAGTCGAAGATCGTCCGAAGAGTTTTTTCCGTCTCCCCGACCAGATCTTCGTAGCGAACGAGGAGATAGCTTGGAGGGCCCCGCCCGGATTGAGACTGGACGAAGGCGTTGACCGTCCGGGCAGCGCTCGTCCAAGTGTGGATCGCCTCTTCGTAGCCAACGTCGAAGGTCTTCACCATGGACTTGGCCACGAACGGCCGTCGCGCACCAGCACCAGCAGTTTGGAGCCCGGAAACACTGCATGAAACAGCGGCAGGTTCTCAACGCTGGGCGTCTTGGTGACGAGCCGGCGCGGCGCGGCGTTCGCCCGTTGGTCGGGCGCTCCGGCCCCGTCGTCCATCGCCTTGCCATTGCCGAGCTGGCGGTTGAGGTAGCGGATCAGCCCCCGGCCGATATCGGCAAGCAGGACGTCCTCATCGCCGACGAGTGAGGGCACCTGCCATTGCGGCGAATAGTCTTCGTAGACGGTCTTTGCGAAACGGGCCAGCATCTCAATATGCGGGATGATGTAGTTTTCCCAGATCGGCCCGCCATAGTCACAGTTCGGATGCAGACAAAGGAGATGGAACAAGAAGTTCGTGCCCGTCCTCTCGGTCATGCCGAGGAGGAATATAGGGTCGCCGGTGGGCCCGATGTCAGGCTGCAAGGTCGTCTGGTCGGGCACGCGGAAGCCTCATGAAGCTGCGAAACTCACTATGATCTGCGCTACGCTCGCCATGCGGCGGTCCCTCAACACCAGCCGCGAAAGGACCGAGACAGTCTATCGAAACCATACAGCAAAACTTCACAGAAGCAGCCGGGCCGGCGCGCGCGGATCGCCTCGCCGGTCATGGCCTACAAGATCGTCAAGGCGGTCGAGGACGCAGCGGCAGCGGAACAGAAATCGCTGGAGCTTGGCAACCCGCCTGACGTCAACGATGTCGGCGCGACGCTTGCCGAGCGGCACGAGGACGAGGAGCCGACCGCCACCGACGGCCAGCTGCTCGCCGCGTTCCGCAGGAAGTTCGTGAATCAGATGGCGCTGCTGTTCATCGAAGCCGATCAAGCGCGCGCCGTTGACCTCGCCGACGCGATCAAGAGCGAGATCGCCGCAGCGAAACGGGACGCGCGAGAGCTGGCGCGGAAGGCCGGCAGGAGGGAAGGATGATTCCGCACCGCGTCCAACTGCGCCGAACCAAAGGCTGGCAAAATGCCGCCCGACACGAAAAAGGTCGATCGTTCGTACTCGATGGGGCAATCCATTCCTGGTCGAGGACTACGGGCGCGAACAGGCAATCCGGACGCTTCGAATGCGAGACTGTGCCGACGCTCGACCTGACCCCGCTTCGAGGCAAGAACCTCGCGTGCTGGTGCCGGCTGGACGTGGCTTGCCATGCCGATGTGTTGCTCAGGTATGCGAACGCCGGGCAAGAGACGACGGAATAGGGAAAGGGGCGCCCGGCAGGGATGGGTGCGGGATTGCCTGCCGAACGCCGAGGCCGAAGCCGCTGAGGAGAAATGCGACTTCAATCGGGTATGGGCGAAGGTGTGCCGATAGGGTTAACGAAGGGTTAATCTTGAGAGTAGCGGGGAAGGCAATTCGGCTATGCGGCAGTGTTGCCGGATTTCGGTGGTAGCACCGATTTATGAAAACCGCGGCGCTGATTCATCCTGCTTTACTTGCCCGCATGCGGGACAGTGAGGGCGGTTCGCGAGACCGAACGGCTCGTTGATAAATACGAATGCCTCGCACGCGAACTGAAGGGAGAGTTGCCCTGCAAGCCCGAAAACTGACAGCGATTGTCGGCCTCCGTGAGTTAGTATCCATAATAACACCACCACGGAGTTGCCAAAATGGCAGGGACACGGAACTCAGGACGCAAGCGCAAGCCGAGCGAACTGAAGCGCGTCGAAGGCAATAGGTCGAAGCTCGGCCGGGACAAGATCAGGGACGACGTGCGCGGCCGGGGCTGCCAGCCTGTCCTGCCTATCTCACGAGCGAGCATCGCCGAAAATGGGCGTCGGTGATCGCCGCGCTGCCGGCCGGCATCCTCACCCGCGCCGATACCGCAATCCTCGAAAGCTTCGTCGTCAGCTGGCAATTGACCGAGGACTCCGCCATCGCGATCCTCAAGAGCGACAAACTGGTGCGAGGTCCGAACGGTACCGCCGTCCACAATCCGCATTTGAGTATCTTGTTTCGAAGCCAGCGCGAGCTTCGCGCAGCCGGCGCCGAATTAGGACTGTCACCGAGCGCACGCGCCCGGCTGGTCGCCACGCCGGATTTCAGCGATGATCCGATGCGGTTGCTAATGGGTGACGGCGACGATCCCGCCGCTCCGTGGTCGACGAACTAGGGTTATCGCCGGTTGAAGGCAGGACAGGACTGGCCTTCCAGGCTGCGTTTTGCCGGGAATTCACGTCCACCCCGGAATCGATTTTTCCCGGATTTTAGCGCGAGATTGCGGCCCGTTGGCAAGGGCGATCGGCTATGCAACCGTAGATTGCCCCCCGCCATGTCGCGCGCCTCACCTAGCGACCCTCGACCGCACTGGATAGGCGATTTATGTGGCCCGACGGGCGGGGGCGCGGGATGCCGTTTACAGGGGGCCTACGCCGGGGAGCGGGCGTGGCCAACGAAACTATTGCTATGCCAGACGGAATACCCGATGACCGTTCGCAACCCGCCATAACCTCAGCTCGACCGCCGCTGAATAGGCCGCCACCGCCACACAGACGCCCGCCAGCGCGCGATCGGGGATCGGCTGGCACGATGCACCATGAAGTCCGTCCTTCGCCTGAATTAACCGGCAATTGGTTAATTCTCGTGCTATGTTGTGTCTGCACCGTGAATAGACGCTCTACCGGTGGGGCATCCGCGAGACGATCCGCAGCCCCTACGGTCAACACCTGGGGGCTTTGTTATGCGTGATTATGAGCTTGCACTGACCGAGGACCGGCTCAACGATAACCTGCGCGAGTTGAAGGGTTTGACGATCGGCATCTCGCGCGCGATCGACAGGCAGAACGGCAAGCGCGGCGGCTCTCCAAAGAGAGAGCTACGCCCAGCCGACACGCTCGTGCGCAATGCGGTTGCCGAGCTTCTTCGTCCCATGCGGCCCACGGCAAACGGCGGCGTCATCTACGAGAAGACCGCAGCCGAGATGGCGCGGTCGCTGTATCCGAGCGACGAGGCACTGCAGAACTTCATCACGCGCGCCGCCGTCAGCCCGGCCAGTACCACCACGACAGATTACGCCGCCGAGCTGGTGGCCACGGCGACGATCGACTTCCTCACCGGAGGCGAAGCGCCATCCGGCTTTGCCGCGTTGGCCAGGCAGACACTACAGGTTCCGCTGCAAGGCTCGGCCAAGGTGCCGTCACGGGTTTATCCAATCTCGCTGACCGGCGCCTGGATCGGGGAAGGCGCGCCAAAACCGGTTTTCACGGTTCCATTGAGCTCGACCACATTGTCGCCGTCGAAGCTGGTTTCCATCACCGCGTGGAGCGACGAAATCGCCACCTGGTCGGTGCCGTCGATCGAGGCATTGATCCGCGATGCGGTAGCGCGCGACATCGCCGGGTTGCTCGACAGCACGGCATTCGATGCCAACGCGGCGACCGCGACGCGTCCAGCCGGATTGCTTCGCGCATCCGCGACCAGCGTGACCGCCAGCACGGCAACACCGCTGACAGAAGCGATGATAGCGGATCTCGCCGGGCTTGCGGCCGCCGTCACGACCGGCGCGCCGGATGCACGGGTGGTGTTCATCGTCAGCGCCAAGCAGGGCGTGCGCTTCAGGATGCAGGCGGCGGACTTCGGCGACGTGATTTATTCGAGCTACATGCCGAATGGATCGGTCGGCGCGGTCGATGCAAACTCAATCGCGACGATGGTCGGTGATATCGTCTTCACCGCCAGCAATTCCGCGACGGTCCACATGAACGACGCCCCCACGGCGATCGGCACGCCGGGCAGCCCGAACGTGGTCGCCGCGCCAACAATGTCTCCTGTACCAGGCCGACTTGATCGGCCTGCGCTCGGTACTGCGCGCCTCGTGGACGAAAAGGCGATCCGGCGCCTCGGCGATCGTCAGCTCCGTAAACGTGGTGAAGGGAGGATCCGACATGAGCGAGCAAAAAGCATGGTCTCGCGACGATTGGGCCAATCTGGACGAGCCCGTGACGAAAGCTGCGGCTGCGCCGAGGGCCGACACAATCGTTGCCGACGGCCTCAAGTGGACCGATCCCGTCGATGGCACCGAACGATGGAGCACCGGCAGCCAGGTGCTTGCCATGTTCCGCACCGAGCAACGGAAGATGCGCAGAGAACTCGAGGCGTTCGCGCTCGACCTCGGCCGCCGCTTCGCCGAGGAACGGAATGCGCACAGGAAGGAAGTGGCAGCGCTGCGCAAGGAGCTGGCCGAGCTGCGCAAGTCGATGCCGCCGCGTGTCGTTGCCGGCAAGAGCGCGGCATGAAGCGCCTGTCCACCATGGTCGCCGTGCTGTTGCGGACAGACGGCAGCGGCTGGCTGATCGACATCGACGAGGACGGCAAGCCCGCGACCACGTCGGGCAGCGCCGCCGAGATTCGGGCCATCGTCGAAGCCATCATGGCCAACTGCTATGCGCCGCCCGGCGATGAAAAGTTCACGTGGCTGCAGTGAGTTTGTTCGAACTATCAGGATTGATTTACGCCGTTGGCCCGCTGCCTTGCGTCCGGCTCTTTCCCGGCGAAGGGAATTCGTCCGGACAACGTGGGCGGCGGCAGGCTGGCCGGCTTCGACAATGCCGCCAGCCCGGCGGCGATGAGCGTTACCAATGCCTGCGCTCTGGTTTCATGCCGGGCTTCGTGGCGATATGCCGAAATCTTCTCGTATAGGCCCAGCGGGCAATTGATGCGCAGACTGACGTGCGGCTTTGGCATGCGGCGATAATGCCACCGGCGCGTGAGCGTACAAACCCGATTGTTAGAAAAAACGTTAGAAAATTGGCTTTCGGTTTCTTCTGTCGTGTTCCGGTTTGCCGCTAAGTCTTTGAAATTGTTTGGCTGGGGAACCTGGATTCGAACCAGGACTAACGGAGTCAGAGTCCGTGGGTCTACCGTTAACCTATTCCCCAACACGGCGCGTGATGCGTCGAACGACGACCCGCTACTCGGAATGCGCTGCCTTGTAGCCGCGCGAGCGCAGGAGTCAAGCCCATGTCGAACTCAGGCCGGCAAATCCGCCCCGTGACTTTCACTCGCGGGCAAGCTGCGACCGTTCGAACGCAAGCACAACAAAAATCGCCAGGATCAGCGGTATGATCAGGTAGAACAGGCGGAAGACCAGTAGCGCCGAGACCACCGCTGTCGGGTCCATTTGCGACAGGCCGGCAAGGAACACGACTTCGAGCACGCCGAGCCCGCCCGGCGCATGCGAAACCAAAGCTGCAGAAAACGAAACCAGGAATACGCCCAGGACCACCAGGAAACCCGGATTGCCCATTGCCGGCAGTGCGAAGTAAATGATGCCGGCCGCCCCGATCAGTTCAACCGGCGCGATCAGCAACTGGCGGAGCACGATCGGCAGGCGCGGATAGTGGATCGCGAAACCGCCGAGCTTCAGCGGCCGCAGTTGCAGATAGCTGCCGAAAACATAGAGCCAGATCAGCAGCAGGATCATGGCGCCTGTGAAGCGCGTTGCGGATACCGGCATGAAATGGACGTATCCATCGAACACCTCGGGCTCGATGATCAGCAAGAAAGCGCTGAGCAGCATCGCGCCAAGTACAAAGGTGAATGAGCAAAGCGCGACCAGCACGCCGATCTCCTGGGGTGCCAGTCCTTGAGTCTCATAAGCGCGGTAACGGATCACTGCGCCCGACAGGACGGAACCGCCGATATTGTGCGCCAGGGCGTAGGTCGTGAACGAGCAAACCGTTATGAACGAAAAGGGCACTTTTCGACCGAGGTGCGAAAGCGCGATGTGGTCATAGCCGGCGAGAGCCAAATAGGCGACCACCGAGCAACAGGCAGCCAGCAACCACCTGTGCAGAGGTATCGCGGCAAGGCCTCCGCCAAGATCCCCCAGCGACATCCCGCGGAGTTCGTCATAAAGCAGCCAGATCGAAAATCCGACGGCGGAAAGCCCGATAACTGGCCAGACGATCGTCTTTAGTTTCATCGCGCTGCGGTCATCGGCTGAATGTCGTCACCTTGGAATGGAAGGCTTGCTTCGATTCAGCGAAGATAGGGCGCATGAGTGCGCGCCTGCAAGCCATTGCGACAATTCGATGACGCCTACTTGGTGATTTGCGCGTCCGCTGTTATGGTCATGCCAACGCAAGATAACTGGCCCGCCGAAGCCACCTCGGTTCGCGCGGAGCTGGAAGGAATTACGACAGTGGAAGACCCTGAAACCGGCGCAAAAGCGCAGGGAAGCGGGGGGTCTGACGGCTCGCGAGCGCGCTCCAGTGCTCGAAGCAGAAGGCGCGGACGGCGTCCCGACGGCGCCGGTTCAAAACCTTTTGCCGTCCTCCAAGGACAAGCTGAAGGCATCCCGGACCATACCCAGAAGGCCAGGAAGCGGCGGAAACGCAAACGCGGCAGGAAGGTCTTTGCGCCAGGCGGCGTGAGCGGCGATTTCAAAGGCGCAACCTCAGAATTCCAGCAACAGTCCCCTCAATAACGGCGCGCGGGACGCCGCGAAGCCGGACACGCGGACGGCGCCGCGCGAGATCCGCCCGGAACGCCCGCGCTATCAGTCGAATTCCGGCCGCGACTTGCCGGTTTTTGCCGCCCTCGACCTCGGTACGAACAATTGCCGGTTGCTGGTTGCCATACCAAGCAGGCCGGGACAGTTCCGTGTCATTGACGCCTATTCCCGTATCGTCCGGCTGGGCGAGGGGCTTTCCGCAAACGGGCTCCTCAGCGACGCTGCAATGGACAGAGCCATCGAGGCGCTCAAGATCTGCGGCGAAAAGCTCCGCAACCGCACCATCCGCCGCGCCAGGCTGGTTGCCACGGAGGCCTGTCGTTCAGCCGAGAATGGCCGAGAATTCCTTAACCGCGTCAGGGACGAGGTGGGGATCGAGCTGGAAATTATCGACCGGCGCACCGAAGCACGGCTCGCCGTATCGGGATGTGGTTCGCTCGTCGAGCGCGACACCGATGCGGTGGTCCTTTTCGATATAGGCGGCGGCTCCTCCGAGATCGCCCTGATCGACCTGTCGCGCCATCGTTCGCCAAGGCTTGCCAACCATATCGTCTCCTGGACATCGCTGCCGGTCGGCGTGGTTTCACTCGCGGAACGCTATGGCGGACGGGAGATAAACCGCGAAACCTTCGCGGCGATGGTCACCCATGTTCGGGAGATGATCGAATTGTTCGACGGGCGGCACCGGTTGAGCCATTTGATGAAGGGCTCGCGCTTTCACCTGCTCGGCACGTCAGGAACGGTCACCACGCTGGCGGGCATCCATCTTGGCCTGGAGCGCTATGACCGCCGCCGCGTCGATGGGCTGTGGATGGACAACGACAATGTCGACCGGATGATCGAGACACTGATCGGCTGGGACTTCGGCCAGCGCGTCGCCAACCCTTGCATCGGCGCAGATCGGGCCGATCTTGTGCTTGCCGGCTGCGCCATCCTCGAGGCGATCCGCGCGCACTGGCCGTCACCGAGGCTGCGAGTGGCCGACCGTGGATTGCGCGAGGGCATTTTGAGCGAGTTGATGGCCGATGAAGGCGTCTGGCGGCGCGGCGCATTTGCCGGAGGCCGGCCATGAGCGAGAAGCCGGTCAAGCCGGGCGCCGGGCGCGTCCTGCGCACGAAGATCAAGAAGAAGAGCGGCCTCAAGGAGTTTTCGCGACGCTGGCTCGAGCGGCACATGAACGATCCCTACGTTCAGCGCTCGAAGGCCGATGGCTACCGCTCGCGCGCCGCCTACAAGCTGACCGAGATCGACGACAAGCATAGACTGATCAAACCCGCCTCGCGGGTGATCGATCTTGGCGCTGCGCCCGGTGGCTGGTGTCAGGTTGCCGCACAGCGAGCCAAATCGAAGGACGAACAGCCGAAGGTGGTCGGCATCGACTATCTCGAAATGGATCCGGTCCCGGGTGTCGTGCTGTTGAGGATGGATTTTCTCGAAGCGGACGCGCCGGCGCGTCTGATCGAAGCGCTTGGCGGGGAGCCCGAGGTTGTCCTATCGGACATGGCCGCGCCAACCACCGGCCACCGCCGCACCGATCATTTGCGCACCATGCATCTCTGCGAGGTCGCCGCTGATTTCGCGATTTCGGTGCTGAAGCCCGGCGGCCATTTTCTGGCAAAGACCTTCCAGGGCGGGACGGAGACCGAGCTGCTGGCGCGGCTCAAACAGCATTTCCGCTTCGTCCATCATGTGAAGCCGCCCGCGTCACGCGATGAATCCGTTGAGCTTTATCTGTTGGCACGCGAGTTTAAGGGCCGCGGTCAGCAGAGCTAGAGCAAGATGAGATTAGATTCGATCGTTCTGCCGGCGATGGTTTGGGCCAAGGTCGAGGACTTTGGCGCGGTCGTACCCATTGGTACGGCCAAGGCAAAAGGCACCGACGAGATCGTTGCGCGGTGTCGCCCGCACCAGCAGGAGGCGGGCCAGCGGCGTCATCATCGCGCCGCCTATACCCTGCAAGGAGCGGGCTGCCACGAACGCGCCAAGCGAACCGGAGACGGACACCGGCATCGGCGCCCCGCTTCCTACCTCATCCTGAGCTTGTCGAAGGATCAATGGCCAGACCGAGTCTTCGGGGCGCGGCGAGGATGAGTGCTGTGGACAGGTTACTCTTTTTCCGCCAGCGCCATCGCTTCAAAGGCCACCGCTTTTCTGCGGAAAGAAAGTAAACGGTCCCCGGGAGCTACGAGCCCCTGAGTGCCGCCGCCCCGGTAGTTACCCAGGTGCAGGCACTCAATGCTTGACGATCTCGGCCGCATAGCGACGGGTTTCGTCGATGCGCTCCTGCGTCGCCGGATGCGACGAGAGAAAATCCGATTCATTGCCCGGGCTGAACTTCTCTTTCAACAGGTCGAAGAAGCGGGCAATCGCAGCTGGGTCATGGCCGGCCTTATGCATCAAATCCACGCTGTAGCGGTCCGCATCGGCCTCGGCTTCACGTGAGTAGGAAAGCGCGAGCAGCGTCGCTCCCTGGGTCATGACGTCTTCCGTCGCCGATCCGATATCGCCGCCGATCAGCATGATCAGCGCGGTCACGCCGGCAACCCCGTAGATCTGGCGCAGCGTGTGATGATGATCGACATGGCCGATCTCATGCGCCAGCACGCCCAGGATCATCTCATCGTCTTTTGACAGGTTGACAAGTTCATCGGTGAGCACAATCGTCCCGCTGGGGAGGGCGAAAGCGTTCGGTCCAATCTCGCCGCCGCCGCGAAAGGTCAGGCTATAAGCAGGCCGCCCGCCGGCTTGGCTCGCAGACTGACCGCGCGGCGTAAGCGCTGTCATCCTCTCAAAGCCCGCTGTTATTGCCTTGCGCCTGTCCTCGCTGAGCTTGGTCTCTTCGAAAACCAGTTGATCCAGGGAACTCATCGCTCCGTTGTCGATCAACTCGGTTACCGCAGGAGGCGTCGCCCAGATGGCGACTTCGACCAAAACCGGCACCGCGTAGCGATAGATCGCTATGGCGAGCAGAACGGTGGCCGCGACAAACAACAGCAGCCGTGGCCGATAGGCTTCCAGATTGTGGACGATACCGCGCTTCCCGAGATGCCACTCCGCAAGACGATCGACGCCGTCATTGTCGCTTGTCTCGAAGTCACCGCCGTTTGGAAACACGATATGACGCGGGATCGAGCCGATCCGGTCGGAGATATCGGCGATCTTGAACGGGGCTTGGGTGAGCTCGGCGCCATCAACCGCGCCAACGACCCTTGCGGTGCCGTCTGCATCGACCGAGAACTGCGCGTTGTAGGCCGCCGCCGCGCCGCTTTCCCGCCAGATGCCGGCAACCGATTGCTCTGCATCAGAATCCGACATCGAAGCCTTCCACATCCATGAACTCGGCGCCAACCGCCGCACCCTCGAACTTCACGCTGCCGAAATAGTCGTCGAGCGAGCCAGTTGTGTCGAGCGCCGTCACCAGCGCCATGTAATTCGCCATGCGGATCGCCGCCCATGGACGGGCGAGGCCTAAGGTGCAGATCGTGGCGAGCAGATTGGTGATGGATATCCAGGTATAGCGGCCGCGATGGATGTTCGAGGCGAGCATGTGCCGGTTGTCGATCACGGTCTCATTGAAAACGACATTGCGGACACCCGCCGTATAAACCAGCCGCGCCACCAGATAGAGCAGGATGAAGGGGACGTAAGCCAGCAGGAAAAGATAGGGCGCGAGAAAGAGCAGCTTGTTGTCGAGGTCCGTGTCTGCGTTATCGGCCAGAAAGCCAAGGCCGGAACTGGCGAAGAAGAGACCAAAGCTCAGAATGATAAGGCCGATTATTCCCAGCACCAGAATCAGCGCCGGTTGCCACCATCGGCCGTAAAGCTTGTCGAGTCTCGGGTCGCAGACAATCGGCCTGTCGCCATAGCGAAGATGGTTGAAGGTGTAGCGCCACACCCATTGCGAGGCGAGCGGAGCAAGTATTCCACTCGTGAGGTAGATCAGCGCCGTGCCGACTATGTAGGCTTGAAAGGCGCCCCAATAACGGCCGGTGAAATCGAAGCGGACGTTACGATAGCTCGTGACACGAGCATTGAAGCGCAATCCCCGCATGATAAACCACGGAACGAGGAAGATAATCGCGATCAGAATGGCAACGCCGACAATTGGCTGAATCTGAATGGTCAGATTGTAAATGCCGAGCAGTGCCAGAACGATGATGCGGCCGACCAGAATCTTTATCGGCTTTGCATGGTAGTCAAAGCTCGATCCGGCCAGATGGGTGTTGCCATAAAAGTAGCGCTGGCGCCTGACTTTTGCCCATGCCGAGTAAATTCCGAGCGTAACGATGGTCAACAAAACGTTGACGATCCAGATGCCGAAATATTCGCGGGTGTTGCCGGTGAATTTGAACAATTCACGTTGGACGGATATTTCCGGCTGGTAGGAGGGAGCTATCGCATCCATTTGAGTCGCTACGTCTCTTCTTTGTTCTGGGCTGCTGATAAGCAGGGATTCTGAAGCGTCGGAAGGCGGCTTTCCAAGCAGCCTTATCCATGTTACGGACCGCCGCCAATCCTGAAAGGGAAAACAATGTGCGGGTGCCGGCTTTAGCCTTAGCGCCCGCTTAACGTTTCGTAGGAGTGGCAATGGCGCAGATCATCGAAACCGCAACCGGCGCGCTAGCCTTAACCTTCGACGATGTTCTGTTGCAGCCGGGACATTCGGACGTTCTGCCGGGTGAAACCGATATTCGCACCCGCATCGCCGGCGATATCGATCTCAACATCCCGATTTTCTCGGCGGCCATGGATACGGTCACCGAGGCGCGGCTTGCCATCGCCATGGCACAGGCCGGCGGCATCGGCGTCATTCATCGAAACTTCACGCCGACCGAGCAGGCCGAGCAGGTTCGCCAGGTCAAGAAGTTCGAATCGGGCATGGTGGTCAATCCGGTGACGATCGGACCCGAGGCGACACTAGCCGACGCGCAGGCGCTGATGCGCACCTACTCGATTTCCGGCATTCCCGTCGTTGAAGGCGGTGGTAAGGGCGGCCACAAAGTCGGCCGGCTCGTCGGCATCCTGACGAACCGTGACGTGCGTTTTGCCACCGACCCGGGCCAGAAGGTCTACGAGTTGATGACCAAGGCCAATCTGATCACCGTCAAGGAAAACGTCGATCAGACCGAAGCCAAGCGTCTCCTGCATCAGCACAGAATCGAAAAGCTCCTTGTCGTTGATACCGCCGGCAATTGTGTCGGGCTGATCACGGTCAAGGATATAGAAAAGTCGCAGCTCAATCCAAACGCCACGAAGGACGCGCAGGGCCGCTTGCGCGCCGCAGCCGCAACCAGCGTCGGCGAAGACGGTTTCGAGCGCGCCGAACGCCTGATCGACGCCGGTGTCGATCTCCTTGTTATCGATACGGCGCACGGTCATTCGCAGCGTGTCCTGGACGCCGTTACCCGCGCCAAAAAGATCTCCAACTCCGTGCGCATCATGGCCGGCAACATCGCGACGGCCTCCGGCGCGCAGGCGCTGATCGACGCGGGCGCGGATGCGGTCAAGGTCGGCATCGGACCGGGCTCTATCTGCACGACGCGCATCGTCGCCGGGGTGGGCGTCCCGCAACTGTCGGCGATTATGTCGGCGGTCGAGACAGCGCAGAGATTCGGCGCGACGGTGGTTGCCGATGGCGGCATCAAATACTCCGGCGATCTCGCCAAGGCGCTGGCGGCCGGGGCAGCGGCGGCAATGATCGGCTCCCTGCTCGCCGGAACAGACGAAAGTCCGGGAGAGGTCTACCTCTACCAGGGCCGGTCGTTCAAAGCCTATCGCGGCATGGGCTCAGTCGGCGCAATGGCGCGGGGCTCGGCAGACCGCTACTTCCAGGCGGAAGTGCGCGATACGCTCAAGCTTGTGCCGGAAGGCATCGAGGGACAGGTCCCATACAAGGGCCCGGTTGCCGGCGTGCTGCATCAGCTCGCGGGCGGCTTGCGAGCCGCAATGGGTTACGTCGGCGCACGGACACTGACAGACCTGCAGCAGCGCGCAACGTTTGTCCGCATATCGAATGCCGGCCTGCGCGAAAGCCATACGCATGACGTGACGATCACGCGCGAAAGCCCGAACTATCCGGGCGGGATGTAACCGCCGCCCTACCGGTCAAGAACATTCACGGCCGGATTTATCGTATTGATTCTGTTGTGGGGTTACTTTGCCGCGCACCTGCTGGGCGCGGCGTAACGGCTCAGCTTGCCAGATCGAAAACCGCGATCTTGCGGCGGTCGAATTTGAGCGCGATCTCGCCGCGCACCAGTTTTACCGCCACGTCGCCGAAAACCGCACGCCGCCAGCCATGCATGGCGGGCACGTCGGCTTCTTCGCCCTCGGCCGCGATGCGGTCAATGTCGTCGCTTGAGGCGAGCACCTTCGCCGCCACGCCCTCGCGCTCGGCGACCTGGCGAAGCAACACTTTCAACAGCTCCGCCGCCGCACTCGATCCTTCCGGCGCCTGAACCATCTTAGGCAACCGTGGCATCTGGTCCTTCGGGATAGACAGCGCCGTATTGACGGCTGCCAGCAACGCCGTCGCGGTTGCCGAGCGCTCCCAACCCTTCGGTATCGTGCGCAGGCGCGCCAGTGCTGCTGGATCGCGCGGCTGCTGCTGGGCGATCTCATAGATTGCATCGTCCTTGATGATGCGCCCGCGCGGGACGTCGCGCTCGCGCGCCTCACGCTCCCGCCACGCTGCGACGGCCTGGACCACCGCAAGCTCATGCGGCTTGCGCAGACGCATCTTGAGGCGCTTCCAGGCATCCTCCGGATGGAGATCATAGGTTTCCGGCGATGTGAGGACCTCCATCTCTTCCGTCAGCCAATGCGCCCGGTTCTCGCGCTTCAGCTCGGTGACGAGATGGCGGTAGACATCGATTAGGTGCGTGACGTCCGCCAAAGCGTAGACAAGCTGCTTGTCCGACAGAGGACGATGGCGCCAGTCCGTGAAACGAGAGGATTTGTCCAACTGCGCGCCCGTGATCCTCTGGACCAGCTGGTCGTAGGAGACGCTGTCGCCGAAGCCGCAGACCATTGCCGCGATCTGTGTGTCGAAGATCGGGTGGGGAATCAGCCCGCCGAGGTGGTGGATGATTTCAACGTCCTGCCGCGCGGCGTGAAACACTTTGGTCACACGCTCATCCGCCATCAACGCAAAGAACGGGGCGAGGTCGATGCCCGGCGCGAGCGGATCGACGAGCGCGGTCACATCCGGCGTTGCCATCTGGATCAGGCAAAGTTCCGGCCAGAAGGTCGTTTCGCGAATGAATTCCGTGTCGACGGTAACGAAATTTGATTTCGCCAGCGCTGCAACAGCGGTTTCAAGCTCGGCGTTGGTGGTTATGACGTGCATCGACAGCCTTTTGCCAGCGCAAATGTTCGGGCTTCATTCCAGCCGGAGCGCCGTTCGTCAAGGACGCCACCGTCGAATGCAGGCCTATTTCCCCTCATCCTTTTCGCCGTTTGCATTCTGCTTCGTCAGACGCGCGAAAATCGTCGATGTCCGAAGCAGTGCGATAAACCGTCCGCGACGCTCCATTGGCACTCCGGACCGCACCCGCATGCGGTAGAAGATGATGCCGGTAAAGACGAAGTAGATCGACGCAATGAAGCCGAAAAGTGCACTCGGTCCGTATGTTTCCATGGCGAACGAGGCCGCGAACGGGCCACCGATCGCGCCGAACGAGTAGAACAGCATCAGCGCCGCATTGACCAGGACGAACTCGCCCTTGCCGGCCCGGTCGTTGGCATGTGCGGCCGACAGCGAGAACAACGGCATCGCGAAGGAACCGAAAAAGAAGACGAGGACAAAGTTCACGATCGGAGAGGAGCTTGCCAAAACCGCAAGGATGATCGCAACCAGCAGCGCGCCGCAGGTTGACATCAACAGCACATGGCGCCGATCCCATCGGTCCGAGAGATATCCCAGCGGATACTGGATGATTGCCCCGCCGATGATGCCGACACTGACGAACGTGACGACATCGGTAACCGACATGCCGATTTCCTCGGCATAGACAGGGGAAAGCGTGCGGAAAGCGCTGTTGGTAACACCAACGGCGATGCAGCCTATGCAGCCCAACGGCGATATGCGGAACACGCGGCGCAGGTCGAGCTTGACGTCTTCGGGCGCGGTCGGATTTGAACGGTCGCCCAGGGAGACAGGCACGAGCGACAGCGTGATCATCATCGACATGATCGCGAAAATGGAGAAGCCGCCCGAGCCGAAGACGGGAATAAGAAACTGCGCGCCGGTGACGGAGCCGATATCGACGATGCGATAGAGCGCCAGCACGCGTGCGCGGTGCTCATTGGGCGCGCCGGAGTTCAGCCAGCTTTCCATGATGGTGAACAGGCCGGCAAAGCAGAAGCCGGTCATGAACCGGATTGCCGACCATGCGACGGGATCGATCAGCAGAACGAGCAGCAGAGTGCCGGCCGACGCCAGCGCTGCCAGCGCGGAAAACGAGCGAACATGGCCAACCGCCTTCATCATACGGCCGATCGCCAAGCAGCCGAGAAGGAAACCGCCGAAATAGGCGGTGCCCATGAAGCCTATTACCGCCGGCGAAAAGCCCTCCTGAGCGCCGCGCAGCGCGATCAGGGTGCCTTGCAGGCCGTTACCGCCAAGCAGGATGCCCGCGGCGATCAGGAGCGGAATGAGCGGGCGGATTGCAGACATGTGAGCCGTGGTGGCGGGCTCGGCGCTATATGGCCGAGACAATTGGAGAAAGCTTGCGGTAAACGCAGCGGTCGGCAGTGGCAAGACGCCACGCTTCAGGAACTGGCAGGGCCTGGAAATAATCTGTGAAGGAAAAAACAGCCGGCGGGCGTCGGATCGGACGTGTCAGCGATGGTCGTGCGGATCGCCTGTACGGAACGGTCCAGATGCGCAAGCGAGAAGTTACGTCGTACGCAAAACGCGCTGCGAACTCGTCGCTTGTCTAGCCAGGTGTTTCTGGATCTGGCCTCTATGCGGGCACGCGAGCGCTTCAGCTTCCATTCATTCGCCCAGCAGAACCACTCATGCACGGGAATAAGTGCCTTCTCGCCCGTCCCGTCGATGCAAATGAAATTTCCACCGTTCTGATCCTGATAGACAAGGTTGGCTGAAGTTATGTCTCCGAGAATGTAGTGACGCTTCTCGCAGATATCGAAGAACCGGTCGAGCTTTCTCGCGATGCAATTGCGCTTGCCTTGACAAATCAGGCCTCCCATGCGCTTTTCGCGCCGAATTTCGGGCAGGCTTTCGCCTTTTCCGTATCCCAATCCTTATTTGATCGGATTCGTTGCAATGCACCGCTATCGCAGTCACACCTGCGCACAATTGAGAAAGTCGGAAGTCGGGCAGACTGTGCGCCTCTCCGGCTGGGTCCACCGCGTCCGCGACCATGGTGGCCTGCTGTTTATCGATCTTCGCGATCATTACGGCATCACCCAGATCGTCGCCGATCCGGATTCGCCAGCCTTCAAAGTGGCCGAGACGGTGCGTGGCGAATGGGTCATTCGCGTCGATGGCGAGGTGAAAGCGCGTGGCGCCGACGTGATCAACCCAAACCTGCCGACCGGCGACATCGAACTGTTCGCTCGCGAGATCGAAGTGCTGTCTGCGGCCAAGGAACTGCCGCTGCCGGTGTTCGGCGAGCCGGACTATCCGGAAGACATCCGCCTGAAGTACCGCTTCCTCGACCTGCGCCGCGACACACTGCATGGGAACATCGTCGCGCGCACCAAGATCATCGCCGAGATGCGCAGGCGCATGGATGTTGCCGGCTTCACCGAGTATTCGACGCCGATCCTGACTGCCTCGTCGCCGGAGGGCGCGCGCGACTTCCTGGTGCCATCGCGCATTCATCCCGGCACGTTCTACGCGCTTCCCCAGGCGCCGCAGCAGTACAAGCAGTTGATCATGGTGTCCGGCTTTGATCGCTATTTCCAGATAGCGCCTTGCTTCCGCGACGAGGATCCTCGCGCCGACCGCCTGCCGGGCGAATTCTACCAGCTCGACCTGGAGATGAGCTTCGTCGAGCAGGATGACGTGCTGGGCACTATGGAGCCGGTGCTGCGCGGTGTCTTCGAGACGTTTGCCGAAGGCAAGCCGGTCACCGAAAAGTTCCCGCGCATCCCCTATGATGTGGCGATGCGCAAATACGGCACGGACAAGCCGGACCTGCGCAATCCCATCGAGATGCAAGACGTGTCCGAGCACTTCCGCGGATCCGGCTTCAAGGTGTTCGCCGGCATTCTGGCCAACGATCCGAAAACCGAGGTCTGGGCAGTGCCTGCCAAGACCGGCGGCAGCCGCGCGTTCTGCGACCGCATGAATTCATGGGCGCAGGGCGAAGGCCAACCGGGTCTCGGATACATCTTCTGGCGCAAGGAAGGCGACAAGCTTGAAGGCGCGGGTCCGATCGCCAAGAACATCGGCGAGGAGCGCACCGAATCCATCCGCATTCAGCTCGGTCTGGACGAGGGCGATGCTGCCTTCTTTGCCGCAGGCGATCCGAAGAAGTTCGTCAGTTTCGCGGGCGCAGCCCGCGCCCGCGCCGGCGAAGAGCTCAACCTCGTGGACCGCGACCGTTTCGAGCTTTGCTGGATCGTCGATTTCCCGTTCTTCGAGTGGAACGACGACGAGAAGAAAATCGACTTTGCCCACAACCCGTTTTCAATGCCGCAAGGCGGGATCGACGCGCTGAACGGCAGCGAGCCGCTCGGCATCAAGGCGTTCCAGTACGATATGGTCTGCAATGGCTTCGAGATCGCGTCGGGCGGTATCCGCAACCACCTGCCGGAGACGATGGTCAAGGCGTTCGAGATGGTCGGGTTGGACCGCGCCACGGTCGAGGAGCGCTTCGGCGGGCTCTATCGTGCGTTCCAATATGGCGCCCCACCGCATGGCGGCATGGCGGCCGGCATTGACCGCGTTGTCATGCTGCTTGTTGGCGCCAAGAACCTTCGTGAAGTCACGATGTTCCCAATGAATCAGCAGGCTTACGACCTGCTGATGAACGCACCGTCCGCGCCCACGCCGACGCAGCTTCGCGAGCTGTCACTCCGCGTCGTTGCCGACAGGAAGGCGAGCTGATGATGAGGTGGCGGGCCGAAAGAGCCTGCTGCGCGTCCTGGTCACGGGCTTCGAGGCTTTTCCCGGTGCGCCGATCAACCCGACGGAGATGCTTGTCGAGCGGCTTCGAGCCAAGCCACCGCGCATTGCTGGGATATCGGCATTTCGTGCCGAATTGTTGCCGGTCGACTATGACGCGATAGGGCCGTGCCTTTCCGAGATAGGCCGAACCTTCCATCCCGACATTGCGATTCATTTCGGTTTGGCCAATGGCTGCAAAGGGTTCCGGCTCGAGCGGATCGCCCGCAACCGATTTTCTCAAGCCAAGCCGGACAATCGCGGCTTTGCGCCCGCCGATGGACCAATCTGCACGGGACCGGCGGAACTGCCGTCAAGTCTGCCACTCGCCGCGATCCACGAAGCGTTGAGTGCCGCGGGTCTTCCGGTCGAATGGTCGAACGAAGCCGGCGGCTATCTCTGCAACGTTGTCTTTGCCCTGTCGACAGCGTCGGCCTGCGACGGGTTCGCGCCAAGGCTGAGCGGCTTTATCCACGTACCACTTGTCGGAAAAGGCGCTCCGCTGAAAGAAGCTCAACTGGACCGAGGCGTAAGGATCATTTTGCGGTCTACGCTGGCACACTGGATCGAGGCTTTTGACCGATAGAAACCTCCTCGGCTATCGTTGCGACTGGTTAGAGGAGTGCCGATGTCCACGCCTTTCCCTGTTTTCGATCTGTCGAAGTTCGAGCACGCTGGCAGCGCCGAGCGCCGGATACTAGGACACGAGGTCGACTCGATCTGCCGATCGACCGGCTTTCTTGCCATCAGCGGCCATACGGTTCCGAAAGACGTCATCGACGGCGTGTGGTCGAAAGCGCAGGCGTTCTTCGATCTGCCGACAGAGGTGAAGGAGCAGGTGAGGGCGCCTTATCCAGGCTATCCTTACGGATATCTTGGCCCGGGCGTCGAGGCTTTGGCGAAATCCAAAGGCCAGGATACTCCGCCGGATCTCAAGGAGAGTTTCAACGGCGGCCCGCTCGCGGTGCCCGAGGGCCTGACCGATCCGGAAGCGCTGGCCTTCTGCTACGCCGAGACGATCTGGCCAAACGCGCCCGAAGGTTTCATTTCGGCGTGGCAGTCCTACTACCGTGCGATGGAGGATCTAGCGGCACGTATAATGCGTGTCTTCGCCGTGGCGCTCAACCTGCCGGAAACATACTTCGATAGCACGATCGACAAGCCGATCAGCGCGTTGCGCGCCCTCAATTATCCCGAGACGAACACGCCGCCGAAGCCTGGCCAACTGCGAGCCGGCGCTCATACCGACTACGGCAGCTTGACGATCCTCTTGCCGCAGGCCGGTTCCGGCGGTTTGCAGATCTTCACGCCGGAGGGCGAATGGCGCGAGGTACCGCCGGTGCCCGGCGCCTTCGTCATCAATATCGGCGACCTGATGGCGCTGTGGACCAACGACCGTTGGGTCTCGACGCTGCATCGCGTGGTGGCGACACAGGCGAGTTCAGCGCGGCGCCAGTCTCTGGCGTTCTTCCACCAGCCGAACTGGCATCAGGAGATCGTCTGCATCCCATCCTGCCTGGCGCCCGGTGAGACGCCGAAATACGAGCCGGTCCTTTCCGGCCCGTATCTGATGTCGAAATTCAAATCGACCGTGAAGCCGGCGGCCTGACGCGCAGTCAAATTTTGCCCGCGCCGCATTGCGTTTTGCCGCGCTTTGGCTATGACCAACGCAAATTTCAATCGATCCAAATCCGGGAGGGTTCCATGACCGCAATCGTCGACATCATCGGCCGCGAGATTCTCGACAGCCGCGGCAACCCGACCGTCGAGGTCGATGTCGTGTTGGAAGACGGATCGATGGGCCGCGCCGCGGTGCCGTCGGGCGCTTCGACCGGCGCCCACGAGGCCGTGGAACTGCGCGACGGTGGCTCGCGCTATCTGGGCAAGGGCGTCGAGCGCGCGGTGGACGCGGTCAACGGCGAGCTTTTCGAGGCGGTCGGCGGCATGGATGCCGAAAACCAGATTGCCATCGATCAGACGATGATTGAACTCGACGGCACACCGAACAAGGGACGGCTGGGCGCAAACGCCATTCTCGGCGTGTCACTGGCGGTTGCAAAGGCCGCTGCGGAGGCTTCCGGCCTGCCGCTCTATCGCTATGTCGGCGGACCCAACGCGCATGTTCTGCCGGTGCCGATGATGAACATCATCAATGGCGGCGCGCATGCCGACAACCCGATCGACTTCCAGGAATTCATGATCATGCCGATCGGCGCTCCGACGCTGCGCGACGCCGTGCGCTGGGGCTCGGAGATATTCCACACACTGAAGAAGGGTCTGAAGGAAGCCGGCCACAATACCAATGTCGGCGATGAGGGCGGCTTTGCACCGAACCTGAAGAGCGCGCAGGCGGCTCTCGATTTCGTCATGGGCTCGATCGAGAAGGCCGGCTTCAAGCCGGGCGAGGAAGTGGCGCTGGCGCTAGACTGCGCCGCGACCGAATTCTTCAAAGGCGGGAACTACGTCTATGAAGGCGAGAAGAAGACCCGCGATCCAAAGGCGCAGGCGAAATACCTCGCCAAGCTCGCAGCCGACTACCCGATTATCTCGATCGAGGACGGCCTTTCTGAGGACGATTGGGAGGGATGGAAGATCTTGACCGACTTGATCGGCTCAAAAACGCAGCTTGTCGGCGACGACCTCTTCGTCACCAACACGGCACGCCTGCGCGACGGCATCAAGATGGGCGTCGCCAATTCGATCCTGGTGAAGGTCAACCAGATCGGTTCGCTGTCGGAGACGCTCGATGCTGTCGAGACCGCGCACAAGGCAGGCTATTCTGCCGTCATGTCGCACCGTTCCGGCGAAACCGAGGATTCCACCATCGCTGATCTCGCTGTCGCGACCAACTGCGGACAGATCAAGACTGGTTCTCTGGCGCGTTCGGACCGTACCGCGAAGTACAACCAGCTGATCCGCATTGAGGAAGAGCTTGGCAAGCAGGCGCGCTTCGCCGGCACGGGCATCCTGAAGGCCTGAAGCGCGTGACAATACTGGCGGGCGGGACAGCGCGATATCTCGGATCGCCGCAGTCGTTGCGGCTTGTCAAGGTTCGCGCCGTGGCGCAGGATGCGGATGGTTTTGTTTCGCCATCCGGCAACATCCACTGTGTGTAGTTTTACGACGACGATGCCGGCCTGCGCTGCGGCATCGATCAGATATCGAGCAAGCTTCCACCGCGGCCAGCGGACTGTGATCTCGACTGGGGCACCGAATTCTGGCTCGGTGTGAAGGCCAAGCGCGCCGAGCGTCTTTGCTACGGTGACAGCAGCGCCGGCGATTATCCTGTTCTTGCCTATGGCAAGACATGGACGCGCCCGGGCATAGTCTGCCAATCCGAAGAGAGCGGTGTTTCCTGTCGCAATGCACGGGGCGCCGGCTTCGAACTCTCGCGCGCCAGACAACCGCTTTTCTGAGCGTCATCGTTCTCACCCGGGCTCAGGATTCGTGTCCGTGTGGCCGTTGCCGTAACCGCTCGTTAAGCACAATCAGGCGAGATGAGGCGACCCAGGGAATCGCGCCATGTGGACACGCCAACACAGACCCCGCAAATCCGGACGCCTGATCGTTCCGGCATTGACCGCTGCAGTCCTCTCTTATTTTGGC
The DNA here is from genome assembly GCA_963839725.1 of uncultured Alphaproteobacteria bacterium. GTDB lineage: Bacteria > Pseudomonadota > Alphaproteobacteria > Rhizobiales > Rhizobiaceae > Kumtagia. The sequence continues at coordinate 137,427 of CAWIWT010000016.1, forward strand.
TATCACGTTTATCACGGTGAGTTCGGTATCGACTCGAAGGCGCATCTGCGTGAGCGCGCCGTCGTCCTCCAAGCCGAGTTGGATCAGGTGAAGGCCGAACGGGTGGCACTGGAGGGGAAGGTGCGCATGTTGCGCGACGGCACTATCGATAAGGACATGCTGGATGAGCAGGCGCGTAGAGCGCTCAACCTCTCCACTGCCGACGAGGTGACAATCACGCTTCCTGCTCGCAAACAGATCAACTGACTTTCAGTTAATCGACAATTTCCACTGCATTTCTAAAAGGTTAGCTTTTAAAGCTTGTGGCCGCTTCATGTCTGCCATGCATTTTTTTGCATGGCAGAACCCAATTTCGCATGATAGCCTGCCGCTTAATATAGGGACTGCAACAGTCCTCGCATGTCCGGTAAGAGACAAGTTCCAGGGAGCGAATTGCATGGCCCAAGCCGCCAGGAAGCCGTCCGCAAAATCAAAAGCGGACGGAAAGACCCTGAATAGTGTGTCGGCGCCGAAGCCGGCCGAATTCAACAAGGAGCAGGAGTTTGCGGCCTATCGCAACATGCTTCTGATCCGGAGGTTCGAGGAAAAGGCCGGCCAGCTTTACGGCATGGGTTTCATCGGCGGCTTCTGCCACCTCTATATCGGCCAGGAAGCGGTCGTCACCGGCCTCAAGATGGCGATGATCGAGGGCGATCAGATGATCACCGCCTATCGCGATCACGGCCACATGCTGGCGATGGAACTTTCCCCGCGCGGCGTCATGTCGGAACTCACCGGCCGCCGGGGTGGCTTGTCGAAAGGCAAGGGCGGCTCCATGCACATGTTTTCCAAGGAAAAGCATTTCTATGGCGGCCACGGCATCGTTGGCGCACAGGTGTCGCTTGGAACCGGCCTTGCCTTCGCAAACCGCTATCGTGGCAACAACAATGTGGCGCTGACTTTCTTCGGCGACGGCGCGGCCAACCAGGGCCAGGTCTACGAAAGCTTCAACATGGCCTCGCTGTGGAAGCTGCCCGTGATCTACGTCATCGAGAATAACCGTTATGCGATGGGCACCTCCGTTGCTCGCTCTTCCGCTGAAACGGATTTCTCGCAGCGCGGCCTGTCGTTCCGCATCCCTGGCATTCAGGTCGATGGCATGGACGTTCGCGCCGTCAAGTCGGCTGCGGAACTGGCTCTCGAACACTGCCGCTCAGGCAACGGCCCGATCATTCTCGAAATGCTGACCTACCGCTATCGCGGGCATTCCATGTCCGATCCGGCAAAGTATCGGACGAAGGAGGAAGTGCAGAAAATGCGCTCCGAATCCGATCCGATCGAGCAGGTCAAGGCACGCATCATGGATAAGAAGTGGGCGAGCGAGGACGCTCTGAAGGCGATCGACAAGGAGGTGCGTGACATCGTCGCCGATGCCGCCGAGTTCGCGCAGACCGATCCCGAGCCTGACGTGTCCGAACTCTGGACCGACATCGTACTTTAAGGGGAGGGTGAGTTATGCCGATCGAGATTTTGATGCCCGCCCTTTCTCCGACGATGGAAGAGGGCAATCTTTCCAAGTGGTTGAAAAAAGAAGGCGACAAGATCGTCGCCGGTGACGTGATCGCCGAGATCGAGACCGACAAGGCGACCATGGAGGTCGAGGCCGTTGACGAAGGCGTGCTGGCCAAGATCGTCGTGCCGGCCGGCACCGAGGGCGTCAAGGTTAACGCACCGATCGCCGTTCTTGCCGTTGACGGCGAGGATGTCGACAAGGCGGGTGAAGGTGTTGGCGCGGAGGCGGCTGCGCCCAAGCCAAGCGCCGATGCAGCGCCTGCCGCCAAGAGCGAAGCCGCAGCACCCGTTCCAGCTGCTCCTGAAACCGAGACCGTGTCAGATCCCGACATTCCTGCCGGAACCGAGATGGTTTCGACCACCGTGCGCGAAGCACTGCGCGACGCAATGGCCGAGGAAATGCGCCGCGATCCTGACGTCTTCGTCATGGGTGAGGAAGTCGCCGAATATCAAGGCGCCTACAAGATCACCCAGGGTCTGCTTCAGGAATTCGGACCGAACCGCGTTGTCGATACACCAATCACCGAGCACGGCTTTGCCGGTATCGGCGTTGGCGCTGCGATGACCGGACTGAAGCCGATCGTCGAGTTCATGACCTTCAACTTCGCCATGCAGGCGATCGACCAAATCATCAATTCGGCAGCCAAGACGCTCTATATGTCGGGTGGTCAGATGGGCGCGCCGATTGTGTTCCGTGGTCCCAATGGCGCGGCGGCGCGTGTTGCCGCTCAACACAGCCAGGACTACGCAGCGTGGTACGGCCATATTCCCGGCCTGAAGGTGGTGATGCCGTTTACCGCGGCCGACGCCAAGGGCCTGTTGAAGGCAGCGATCCGCGATCCGAATCCGGTGATCTTCCTGGAGAACGAGATCCTCTACGGCCATCATTTCGATGTCCCGAAGTTGGACGACTTCGTGCTGCCGATCGGCAAGGCGCGCATCCACAAGCCGGGCAAGGACGTCACAATCGTCTCGTTCGGAATCGGCATGACCTACGCCATCAAGGCTGAAGCCGAGCTGCGCGCTTTGGGCATCGACGTCGAAATCATCGATCTACGCACCATCCGCCCGATGGACCTCGACACTGTGATCGCATCGGTGAAGAAGACCAACCGGCTTGTTGTCGTGGAGGAAGGTTACCCGCAATCGTCGGTCGGCGACTTCATCGCAAATCAGGTTTCGCAACGCGCCTTCGACTTCCTCGACGCGCCGGTGATCACCATCGCCGGCAAGGACGTACCGATGCCGTATGCGGCAAACCTTGAGAAGCTGGCATTGCCAAATGTCGGCGAGGTGATTGCCGCGGTCAAAGCGGTCACGTATCGGGGGTAAGGATTGACGGCGATGTACGACGGATATCGGTTATCCCGAAATCTCAAACCTGGCTTTCTTGAATTGGTTGTGGAGGAGTATTACGCAGGAAAACAAAGTAGATTGTTCGAGGCACTTATTCCCAAACCAAGAATTAGTGGAAATCAGGCGAGTAGCCTTCTAAGAACCCTGGTTTGTCGGTTTAGCGGAAAAACTGGCCTGGGTTTTGAACAGATAGTTTCAGTCTTTCTCAACAATCGTGGCAAGAATCCCTCGGCATCTAATCCGTTTCAGATGACGGTGGCGTATCCCGAACCGGGAGTAAAAACGCCTATACTGCGGGACAGATACGGTCGCTTGGATCGATGAAGTGCTTGTTCCGTCGAAATTTCGAATAGCAGAAAGCTGAGGCGCTTATCCGCATGGCCGACTTCAAGAAAGCGAATGCCACCTACGCAGACCTGGAAGCGGTTCCGCCGCATCTGGTTGCAGAGATCATTGACGGCGAGCTGGTAACGCACCCCAGGCCGATGCCGCGCCACAATGTGGCAACCAATGCGCTCAGCTACGAGATCACCGGGCCCTTCCAGAAAGGCGTCGGCGGCCCGGGCGGCTGGATATTTGCGGACGAACCCGAGCTTCATCTTGGCAAAAACGTAGTGGTACCGGACCTCGCCGGATGGCGGCGGGAGCGTATGCCAGTCGCTCCGGAAACGGCATATTTCGATGTGGCGCCCGACTGGGTCTGCGAGGTTTTGTCAGCGTCGACCGAGGCCAGGGACCGAACTAGCAAGCGTCGAATTTACGCGGAATCGGGCATCGGTCATCTTTGGCTGATAGACCCGCGCTTTCAGCTCCTTGAGGCTTTTGTTCTGACAGACCGCCAGTGGCTGCTTGCCGGAACTTGGCGGTCCGACGATGCGGTTCGTGCGCCTCCATTCGAAGCAATGTCCTTTTCGCTTGCCGACCTCTGGCCGCTCGATCGTCCGCTGGGCTTTAACGAGGACCCGCAGCACCTTTTCCTGGGAGACCGATAGCAATGCCAATAAACATCACGATGCCGGCGCTGTCACCAACCATGGAGGAGGGCAACCTCGCAAAGTGGTTGGTCAAGGAAGGCGACAAGGTTTCGCCGGGCGACGTGATCGCAGAGATCGAGACCGACAAGGCGACGATGGAAGTCGAAGCCGTCGACGAAGGCACGGTCGCCAGGATCGTTGTGCCCGCCGGAACCGAAGGCGTGAAGGTCAATGCGCTGATCGCTGTCCTTGCTGGAGACGGCGAGGACGCCAGCTCCGTTCCAAGCGGCGCGGCTACACCCAAGACGGACGCCGCAAAAGCTGAAGCTCCCAAGGCGGAAGTGTCAAAGACAGAAGCCGCCCCTGCGCCAAAGCCAGCCCCCGCTGCAGTCGCCACCAATGGTCATGCAGCCGGCGACCGCACGTTCGCCTCGCCGCTTGCGCGGCGTATCGCCAAGGATGCCGGTGTCAATATTGCCGCTGTCGCGGGAACCGGTCCGCATGGCCGCGTGGTGAAAGCCGACGTCGACGCTGCGATTTCCGGTGGCGCGGCCAAGGCCGCACCAGAAGCAAAGGCAGGACCGGCAGGAGCGCCTGCACCTGCAGCAAAGCCGATGTCGGACGATGCGGTGCTCAAGCTGTTTGAGCAAGGTTCCTACGAACTCGTCCCGCACGACGGCATGCGCAAGACGATCGCCAAGCGCCTTACCGAATTGAAGCAGACGATCCCGCATTTCTACGTGTCAGTGGATTGCGAACTCGATGCGCTGCTCAAGCTGCGCGCCGATCTGAACGCGGCCGCCCCGGTCAAGAAGACCGAGAAGGGTGAAGTGCCCGCCTACAAGCTTTCCGTCAACGACATGGTCATCAAGTCGATGGCTCTGGCCCTCCGAGACGTTCCCGAGGCCAACGTGTCTTGGACCGACACCAACATGGTGAAGCACAAGCATTCGGACGTCGGCGTCGCCGTATCCATCCCGGGAGGCTTGATCACGCCGATCATCCGCCATGCTGAGACCAAGAGCCTGTCGGCGATCTCCAACGAAATGAAGGATCTCGGCAAGCGCGCGAAGGAACGCAAGCTGAAGCCGGAGGAGTATCAGGGCGGCACCACCGCCGTGTCGAACATGGGCATGATGGGCGTTTCGAACTTCGCCGCCGTCGTTAATCCACCGCATGCGACGATTTTGGCGGTTGGTGCCGGTCAGGAACGCGTCGTCGTCAAGAACAAGCAGATGGTCATTGCCCAGGTCATGACGGTCACGCTTTCCACCGATCACCGCGCCGTGGACGGCGCGCTTGGTGCGGAACTGCTCGGTGCTTTCAAGCGCTACATCGAAAATCCGATGGGCATGCTGGTGTGATGCTGATTGACAGGCCGCCATCCGCGCGCCTATCTTGCGGGGCCGGAGGTCTTCCTCGCGGACAAGGTCGAGGTATTCGCGGCCAAGACGGACATGTGCCGGCGCTTTGGCATTGAACCCGTGCCTCCTTTGGATGCAGGCCGCGTCGAGACCGCTGAAACGCGGCTTTCGCGCCGCATCTATCTGCGCAATCGCGTCTTGATGGATGGGGCCGATCTCATCATCGCCAATCTGTCGCCATACCGCGGTGTGAGCGCCGATGCCGGTACGGTGTTCGAACTCGGTTACGGGCTTGGCCTTGGCCTGCCGGTGTTTGGCTATTCGAACGATCCGCGCGATTTTTTTACAAGGGTTGAGGAGTTTGCCGGACCAACGTCTATCGGTGGTGACGGCCGCGCCTACGGAACGGACGGATATGCGTTCGAGGATTTCGGCCTCGGCGACAATTTGATGATCGATGAGACGCTGGAACTGTTTGGCGGGCTGTTCCGGCCGGCTGCGGGTGCACCGCTGCCGCTGGCGGATCTTAGCCAATTCGAGCGCTGCCTGGCTTTCGCGGCACGGCACATACGCGGCAACGGCGGTTCGCGTTCGCACGATCGGCCGCCTACGGCCGCATAAGCGAAACCAGGGTTAGAGGGAGATAATGAAAACCATTCTCTGCTACGGCGACTCTCTGACGTGGGGCTACAGCGCCGAGGGGCCGTCGCGGCATGCGCTCGCCGACCGCTGGCCGAGCGTGCTTCAGGCCGAGCTTGGCGAAGGCATTCAGGTGATCGCGGAAGGACTGAATGGCCGCACAACTGCGTTCGACGACCATCTCGCCGGTGAGGACCGCAATGGTGCGCGCGTCCTGCCATCGCTGCTCGGCACCCATTCGCCGCTCGACCTCGTCATCATCCTGCTCGGTTCGAACGACATGAAGCCGTGGATTCACGGCAACCCGCTCGCCGCGCAGCATGGTATGCGCCGGCTGGTACAGATCGTTCGCGGACATCCTTACCCCCTTGCCGCTTCGATCCCGCAAATCCTGCTCGTATCGCCGCCCACGGTGACCCGCACGGACAACATCGAGTTCTCGGACATGTTCGCAGGCGGCAACGAAGCCTCGCAAAAGCTTGAGGCCCTGTACGCCGATGCCGCCATGCAGGAAGGCTGCGATTTCTTCGACGCCGGTTCGGTGGCGGTCACAACGCCGCTCGACGGTTTGCATCTCGACGCCGAAAACACCCGCGCCATTGGCAAGGCGCTCGCGCCGGTGGCGCGTAAGATACTGAAAATCTAGGAAGGAAACCTGCTGTGGCTGAATCGTACGACGTCATCATCATCGGTTCCGGGCCTGGTGGATATGTCACGGCGATCCGGGCTGCGCAGCTCGGATTGAAGACGGCAATCGTCGAGCGTGAGCATCTGGCCGGCATTTGCTCGAACTGGGGCTGTATCCCAACCAAGGCACTGCTGCGCTCGGCCGAGATCTATCACTATGCGGAACACGCCAAGAGCTACGGCCTGAAGCTCGAGGGAAGCGTCTCGCCAAATCTGAAGGCGATCGTCGATCGTTCGCGCGGCATTGCCCAGCGCATGAATGGCGGCGTCGGCTTCCTGATGAAGAAGAACAAGGTCGACGTTATCTGGGGCGAGGCGAAATTGACAAAGCCAGGTCAGATCGTCGTCTCCAAGACGACGAAAAAGCCGATGGAACCGCAGGCGCCGCTGCCGAAGAACACGCTGGGCGAGGGCACGTACTCGGCCAAGCACATCATCATCGCGACCGGCGCCCGCCCGCGCGCGCTGCCGGGTATCGAGCCGGACGGAAAATTGATCTGGACCTATTTTGAGGCGATGGTGCCGCCGCAGATGCCGAAATCCCTGCTGGTCATGGGATCGGGTGCTATCGGCATCGAGTTTGCATCCTTCTATCGGACCATCGGCGTCGATGTAACCGTTGTCGAACTGTTGCCGCAGGTCATGCCGGTCGAGGATGCCGAAATATCAGCCTTCGCCAAGAAGCAGCTTGAGAAGCAGGGCATGAAGATCCTGCTCGATGCGAAGGTGACGAAGGTCGAGAAGGCAGCAGAACTCCGTCACTGCCCATGTCGAGACGAAAGACGGCAAGGTCCAGAAGATCACGGCCGACAGGATGATCTCCGCGATTGGCGTTCAGGCCAATATGGAGAATATCGGACTGGAAGCGCTTGGAGTGAAGACCGAGCGCGGCGCCATCGTCATCGATGGCTATGGACGCACCAACGTGGCGGGCGTCTACGCGATCGGCGATGTCGCCGGTCCGCCTATGCTGGCGCACAAGGCCGAGCATGAGGGCGTTATCTGCATCGAAAAGATCGCCGGCCTTCCGAATGTCCACCCAATGGACAAGTTGAAGATCCCGGGCTGTACCTACTGCAATCCACAGGTTGCGTCCGTCGGGCTGACCGAGGCCAAGGCCAAGGAAGCCGGCTACGACGTTCGCGTCGGGCGGTTTTCGTTTGTCGGCAACGGGAAGGCGGTGGCGCTTGGTGAGGACCAGGGCATGGTCAAGGCCGTGTTCGACAAGAAGACCGGCCAATTGCTCGGCGCTCATATGGTCGGCGCGGAAGTCACCGAGCTGATCCAAGGTTTCGTGGTGGCGATGAACCTCGAAACCACAGAGGAAGAGCTGATGCACTCGATCTTCCCGCATCCGACGCTTTCCGAGATGATGAAGGAAAGCGTGCTCGACGCGTACGGCCGGGCGCTGAACGCATAGCTGCGCTGTTCCGCGCGGCCTGTTTGTAGCGCGAGGAACAGCTTATATTGGCGGGACGGAGGCGAGAATGGATCAGAGCTACGGAATACTCAGCATGCCGGGCACCGGCTTTTTTGGCATGTTGCTGATCGGCTTTCTCGCGGGCTATGTCGCCGAGCGGACCATGAATCGCGATCACGGCTTCCTCACCAACATTCTGGTCGGCATCGCCGGTTCCTTTGTTGGTGGCACGTTGGCCGGACTGCTTGGCATCAACTACTACGGCTTCCTCGGCAATCTGGTCGTGGCGATCGCTGGTGCCGTCATCATTCTGTGGTTGTTCGGCCGGTCGAAGACGCCGCCGACGCAAATGCCAAGGCTGGATTGAGCGAAACGAATGGTCACCGTCCTCGATACGAGCGTCAACACTCCACGCCCGCGGCATCCTGAAAAGGCCCATAGGCCGGACCAGGAAGTGCTGCGCAAGCCGGACTGGATCCGGGTCAGGGCGCCTGTATCGAAAGGATACGCGGAGACCCGCGAGATCGTCCGCTCGCACAAGCTGGTGACGGTTTGCGAGGAGGCCGGATGCCCGAATATCGGCGAATGCTGGGACAAGAAGCACGCAACGTTCATGATCATGGGCGAGATCTGCACACGCGCCTGCGCCTTCTGCAATGTCGCCACCGGCAAGCCCAATGCACTGGACCCGACGGAGCCGGGAAGCGTCGCCCGCGCGGTGCGGCAAATGGGTCTTTCCCATGTCGTCATCACCTCGGTCGACCGAGACGATCTGGATGATGGCGGCGCACAGCATTTCGCGGCAGTGATCCGCAACATCCGCGCGCTCAACCCGAACACGACGATCGAGATTCTGACGCCGGACTTTCTCCGCAAGGAGGGAGCCCTGGAAATCGTGATCGCCGCCAAGCCGGACGTGTTCAACCATAACCTCGAGACGGTTCCGTCCAACTACCTGACGGTTCGCCCCGGCGCGCGTTATTTCCATTCGATCAGGCTGCTGCAGCGCGTCAAGGAACTCGATCCGACGATGTTCACGAAGTCGGGCATCATGGTCGGCCTTGGCGAGGAGCGGAACGAGGTTCTTCAGCTGATGGACGATTTGCGTTCGGCGGATGTGGATTTCATGACGATAGGCCAATACTTGCAGCCGTCGAAAAAGCATCATCCGGTCAAGAAGTTCGTCACGCCGGATGAGTTCAAATCCTACGAGACGGTAGGCCTGAGCAAGGGCTTTCTGCTGGTTGCGTCGAGCCCGCTGACCCGCTCGTCCCACCATGCCGGTGACGATTTCGCGAAGCTGCGCGCAGCACGCGAAAAAGCCCTTAGCAAATCCGCGTAAGGTGCTGATTCCATGCCGCAATTCGAGACGGTAAAGCACGTGCGACATCCGCCGGCGGAAATGTTCGCGCTGGTGGCCGATGTGGAGCGCTATCCTGAATTCCTGCCTCTTTGCGAGGCATTGAGGGTGAGGTCACGCAAGGAACGCGACAGGCAGACAGTGCTCATCGCCGACATGACGGTGGGCTATAAGGCGATCCGCGAGACATTCACCAGCCAGGTCCATCTGAAACCGGACGAGAGCGCCATCGACGTGAAATATCTCGACGGACCGTTTCGCTATCTCAGCAATACGTGGCGCTTCGATGCGGTGGAAGGCGGAGGCACCGACATCCATTTCTTCATCGATTACGAATTCAAGAGCCGCATTCTCGGCGCCATGATGGGGGCGATGTTCGACCGCGCATTCCGCATGTTCACTTCTGCTTTTGAGAAGCGCGCGGACTCGGTCTACGGGGCGGCGGTGTAGCTTTGGAGAGGGGCGTTCAGCCCTTCAGCGCCTCCAGCCCGATCTCCAGCGCAGTCCTGACCGTTTCGCGGCGGATATAGGCACGACCGCGGTTGTCGAACAGCCGCTTCTCCGCCTGCGGCGGCTGGCCTTTCCGCGCCAGTCCGAACCAGACAAGGCCGACCGGCTTTTCAGGCGAGCCCCCGTCTGGCCCGGCAATGCCGGTGACGGCGAGAGCGATGCCGGAGCGCGAACGGGCGAGTGCGCCCGCCGCCATTTCAAGCGCGGTCTCGCGCGATACCGCCCCATGAGCCTCAAGCGTTGCCTCTGAGACACCGATCATTTCGATCTTGGCTTCGTTGGAATAAGTAACGAAACCCCGGTCAATCATGGACGACGATCCGGGGATGTCTGTGAGCGTCGCGATAATCATTCCGCCGGTGCAGGACTCCGCCGTTACGGCAAGTATCTTGTGGTGGGCACACGATTTCAGGAAGCGATCCGCCAACTCGCCAATGTCGATCATGCGTCGAGCCCGCCAGGAAAGACGACAGACGCCGTCGCGATTGCCGCTATGCCTTCCTCGCGCCCGATAAAGCCGAGCTTTTCATTGGTCGTCGCTTTGACCGATATCCGCGAGGGATCGATGTTGAGCATCGCCGATATTGCCGCCGTCATCGCCTCGCGATGCGGACCGACCCGCGGCGCCTCGCAAATAAGGGTGACGTCAGCATTGGCGATCCGTCCACCGCGAGATCGAACAACCGAGGCGGCGTGCTCGACAAATATCTTCGACGCAGCACCTCTCCATTGCGGGTCTGAGGGCGGGAAATGCGTACCGATATCGCCGGCGCCACAGGTGGCCAACAGCGCGTCGGTGAGCGCATGCAGCCCGACATCGGCGTCGGAATGGCCGGACAGTTGCTGAGTATGCGGAATCCTGGCGCCGCACAACCAGACGTGATCGCCCGGCTCGAAGCTGTGAACGTCATAGCCATTGCCTGTCCGCACATCCGGAAAGCGCGCATCGCCCAAAAGCCTCTGGTCGGCCATTTCGATGTCCCTTGCCCATGTGAGTTTGATGTTGTCCGGCGAACCCTCAACGAGCATGACCGGCATACCGATCCATTCCGCGATCGCCGCGTCATCGGTGAAGTCCGATCTGCCGGCGTGGTGAGCCTTCAAATGTGCTGCGTGGATCGGCCGGAAAGGGAAGCCCTGCGGCGTTTGCGCAACAAAAAGGCGATTGCGCTCCACGGTTGCCAAGACAAGCCCGCCGCCATCGGATCGTTTCAGCGTGTCTGAAACCGCAATGGCCGGGAGGGCGGCCTGGTTCTCTTGAATGGCCGCGATTGCGCGGTCAATCAGAGCCGCATCGGCAAAGGGCCGTGCAGCATCATAAATCAGCACCTTGCGCGGATCGGTATCGGTCAAAGCATCGAGGCCAAGCCGAACAGAGTCTTGCCGTGTGGTCCCGCCATCGACCAGCATCACCCGGCCGCGCAAAGCACCAGTTGCCTCGGCAAACAGATCATGGTCATCAGGGTGGATGACCACGACAACCGCACCAATTGCCGGGTGGCCGAGAAACACTTCAAGCGCGCGCCGAAGGATTGGCTTGCCGCCAACCAGCCGATATTGCTTGGGACCTTCAGCCGCACCGGCGCGTTCTCCTCGCCCTGCGGCGACGATAACAACCGCAACTTCACGGTCATTGGGGTTTGATACAACTTGCGACATGCCGCAGGCTTAGTTCGGCAACGGCGGTTTCGCCAGCAAAATCAAGATACCGTCACATTGATGGGGCGGTAGCGCATTGCGCCCCCTCCAAAATCTGGTTAGAGAATGTGCAAGAGAGATCACTGCCCGGTTTTTGTGCATGCTTGAATTGGCAAAACTCGCCGAACCTCTGCGGATAGGTAACGTCGTCATCCGCAACCGGGTGTTTCTGGCGCCCATGTCGGGGATCACCGATCAGGCCTTCCGCACGCGCGCCCATACTCACGGCGCAGGGTTGGTCGTCTCCGAAATGGTTGCCAGCGGTGAGTTGGCGAAGGGCCGAGAGGGTTCGCGTCGCCGCATCCGTCATTCCGGCCTTGATGTGCATATGGTGCAACTGGCTGGACGCGAGGCTGCGCCCATGGCCGAAGCGGCCCGAATCGCACGCGGCGAGGGCGCCGACATCATCGATATCAACATGGGCTGCCCAGCCAAGAAAGTTACGGGCGGCTATGCCGGCTCCGCCCTTATGCGCGATCTCGACTATGCGCTCAGCTTGATCGATGCGGTGGTTGGCGCGGTCGATGTGCCTGTGACAGTCAAGATGCGGCTCGGGTGGGATGAAGGCGCGCTGAACGCACCAATGCTGGCGCGACGCGCCGAAAACGCCGGCGTGCGCATGGTCACCGTTCATGGCCGCACGCGTTGCCAGTTCTATGAGGGCAAGGCCGATTGGCGAGCCATTCGTCGGATCAAGGAAGCGGTGTCGATCCCGATCGTTGCCAATGGCGATGTCGGCAGCGCGAATGACGCCCGGGCAATCCTCGAACTGTCCGGGGCCGATGCCGTGATGGTTGGCCGTGCGAGTTTCGGGGCGCCTTGGAAGGCTGGGGCGATCGCCCGCACTTCAACCGGCCCGGAGGAGGGCACAGAGCCCGCTGCAGGCGAAGCGCTGGCAGACTATGTCGTGGCGCACTATGAGGAGATGCTGTCGCTCTACGGCGTCGAAAGCGGCTTGCGGCAGGCGCGAAAGCATCTTGGCTGGTATCTCGATCGCCACGCGCCTCAAACAGATGCCGATTTGCGCATGACGATCATGCGCTCGGTCGAGCCTTCGGCTGTTATCGAAGCGTCACGACGGGCATTCATGGCTTTCGAGCGGAACACCGATTTGCGGAGCGCAGCATGAACGTGGCGCCCTCGGCGAAGGCCAGCGCTCAGGACGCTGCGCAGATGGTTCTGAACACCATCCGCCGTCCGGTCATCATGATCGGACCTGATGGGCTGATCGCCTATGCCAATGCCGACGCAGAGGACTTTTTCCGGTCGAGCGCGGCCATTCTGGCCCGCAACACGCTCGCGCGATTTGTGCCGTTCGGCAGCCCGATCCTCACGCTGGTGGATCAGGTGCGGGAGCGCAACGCGCCTGTGAACGAGTATCGAGTCGATATCTCGTCGCCGCGTCTGGGCATCGAGCGGATTGTCGATCTCTATGTCGCGCCAGTGCCCGAACTGCCAGGCTCGGTTGTCGTCATGTTCCAGGAACGGTCAATGGCCGACAAGATCGACCGGCAGATGACGCATCGCGGGGCCGCACGCTCCGTCACGGGCCTAGCGGCGATGTTGGCTCATGAGATCAAGAACCCGCTGTCCGGCATCCGAGGGGCGGCGCAGTTGCTAGAAACAGTCGTGTCGGACGACGACCGTGCACTGACGCGGCTGATTACCGACGAGACGGACCGTATCGTCTCGCTGGTCGATCGCATGGAAGTGTTTTCCGACGAACGGCCGATCGACCGCCATCCGGTGAACATCCATGTTGTGCTGGACCATGTGAAGGCGATTGCGCGCAGCGGATTTGCAAGCAAGATCAAAATTTTCGAGGATTATGATCCGTCGTTGCCGCCGGTCTATGCCAATCGCGATCAGTTGATTCAGGTATTTCTCAATCTGATCAAGAATGCAGCGGAGGCGACCGGCAATGTGCCCTCGGCCGAGATCACGCTGTCCACGGCCTTCCGCCCTGGTATCCGTGTTTCCGTTCCAGGTTCACAGGATCGCGTGTCGCTGCCGCTCGAGTTCTGCGTCCATGACAACGGTCCCGGCGTTCCGGACGATCTGCTGCCAATCCTGTTCGATCCATTCATAACCACCAAGCCGAACGGCTCGGGCCTGGGACTGGCGCTCGTCGCCAAGATCGTCGGCGAGCATGGCGGGATCATCGAATGCAATTCGACGAGCCGAGGAACAACTTTCCGCATTCTCATGCCGGCCTGGAAGGAAGCGTCTGGTGACGGCATCGGTGAGAGGTGACATGAAGCCACGTGGCAATATCCTTGTGGCGGACGATGACGCCGCTATCCGGACGGTTCTGAACCAGGCGCTATCGCGGGTCGGGCACGAGGTACGCGTTACGTCCAACGCCGCCACGTTGTGGCGATGGGTGGCAGCAGGCGACGGCGACATTGTCATCACGGACGTGGTGATGCCCGACGAGAACGCCTTCGATATGCTGCCGCGCATCAAGAAGGCGCGACCCGACCTTCCGGTCATCGTCATGAGTGCGCAGAACACCTTCATGACAGCGATTCGCGCTTCTGAAACAGGTGCTTACGAGTATTTGCCGAAGCCGTTCGATCTCAACGAGCTCTTGAATATCGTCAATCGCGCGCTCTCCGAACCCAAGCGGCCGGCGGGCGATGCCGCGCCCGACGAACAGCCGGAATCGATGCCCCTGGTGGGCCGTTCGCCGGCCATGCAGGACATTTACCGCATGCTGGCGCGCATGATGCAGACGGATCTGACGGTGATGATCACCGGTGAGTCCGGTACGGGCAAGGAATTGGTTGCACGCGCACTGCATGAATATGGCCGCCGCCGTAACGGGCCGTTCGTGGCGATCAACATGGCGGCAATCCCACGCGACCTCATCGAATCGGAGCTGTTCGGCCACGAGAAGGGCGCCTTCACCGGTGCGCAGAACCGGTCGACCGGGCGCTTCGAGCAAGCGGAAGGCGGCACGCTGTTCCTCGACGAGATCGGCGATATGCCCATGGAGGCGCAGACGCGGCTGCTGCGCGTCCTGCAGCAGGGCGAATATACGACGGTCGGGGGACGGACACCGATCAAGACGGATGTCCGCATCGTTGCCGCCACCAACAAGGACCTTCGAACCCTCATCAATCAGGGCCTCTTTCGAGAAGATTTATTCTACAAAATCAATGTCGTACCGCTTCGCCTTCCACCACTTCGCGAGCGTTCGGAAGACATTCCAGACCTTGTCCGCCACTTTTTCAAGCAGGGGGAGCAAGAAGGCCTGCAGACAAAGCGCATATCGTCCGGCGGTATCGAACTGATGAAGCGCTACCCCTGGCCGGGCAACGTGCGCGAGTTGGAAAACTTGGTGCGCCGGTTGGCAGCGCTCTACGCGCAGGACGAAATCTCGGCGGAAATCATTGAATCCGAACTGAAAACCGCCGAGCAGCCGTCGATGCCGGGCGGACGCTTGCTGCCGGACGACCTGTCGATAGCGCAGGCGGTCGAGCACTATCTGCAGCGCTACTTCTCTGCTTTTGCCGGGGAATTGCCGCCGGCGGGGCTTTATCACCGGGTGCTTGCAGAGGTCGAGTTCCCGCTGGTTCTGGCGGCGATGACGGCCACGCGCGGGAACCAGATCAAGGCCGCCGATCTGCTGGGCCTGAACAGGAACACGCTCCGTAAGAAAATTCGCGAGCTCGGCGTCAACGTCTACCGCGCGTCAAAGCCAGCATAATTCGAGTTCCAGGTAAGCGCTTCAACGCCAAACCAAGGCCCGCTCGGAACCTCCCTACGCTTTAAGCCGCATTTCTGGGGAATGTCGTATCCCACGCGAGGCTTTTGTTGCATAATCGCCACAATGCGTTGCATACATCCGACACGTTTGCGGAACGAAGCAGCAGAATGGCTATCGACTTACCGACAGCGCCAGCACCGATGTTTCCAAAGCCCCGTGCTTTCGAGGGAAGGCGGCTGGCTGCGTTCACCGGCATTACCGCGGTCGTCGGCGCGCTGGTTACGGCCGGACTGTCGTTCGCGGTGCTTGTCGGCGCGACGCCGATCGAGCCGGATAGCCCGACGACACTTGCCTCCATCATCGGAATCAACGCGGCCTTCGTCCTCTTCCTCATCGGCCTGATCTTCCGCGAGGTGCGGCGCATCCTTGTGGCGCGCAAGCGCGGGAAGGCGGCTTCGCGTCTGCATGTCCGCATCGTCGCGATGTTCTCGATCGTGGCGGCAATTCCGGCGATCATCGTTGCGATCTTTGCCTCGGTTACCCTCGATATCGGTCTCGACCGCTGGTTCGAGATCCGCACGAAGACGATCGTCAACTCGTCGCTGTCGATCGCGGAAGCCTATGTGCTGGAAAACGCCCGGAACCTTCAGGGCACGACGCTATCGATGGCTTATGACCTCGCCAATTCGCGCACCCTCTACAATCTCGACCGGACCGGCTTTCGCGCTTTCCTTACTCAGCAGGCCAAGGCGCGTGCCCTGGCGCATGCTGCTCTGATTAGGCCGGACGGCTCCTTCATCATGTCGGCGGAAACCGGCGCGGATTTCGAGATGCCGGTGCCGCCGATCGAGGCGGTGCGCACTGCCGCGGATGGCGACCCTGTGCTCATCGAGCCGCGCACCCGCAACATCGTCGGCGCAGTGGTGAAGCTGCGCGAATTCGACGACACCTACCTCTACACGATCCGTCTGGTCGACCCGCAGGTCATCAAGGCGCGGCAGATCGTGACCTCGAACACCAATGCCTATCGGGGGCTGGAAGCCAATCGCCGAACGACGCAGATCGCGTTCGCGCTTCTTTATCTCGGAGTGACCCTTGTCATCGTGCTTGCCGCCATCTGGACAGGCATCGCCGTTGCGGACCGGCTCGTGCGGCCGATCCGTCAGTTGATCGGCGCAGCGGACGAGGTTGCGACTGGGAATCTTGATGTATCGGTGCCGGTTCGCGCCTCCGATGGCGATGTTGCGTCGCTGGGCGATACGTTCAACAACATGATCCTGGAGCTCAAGTCGCAGCGCAACGAGATCCTGTCGGCCAAGGATGTGATCGACGAGCGGCGGCGCTTCTCCGAGGCGGTCCTTGCCGGCGTGACGGCCGGCGTTATCGGTGTGGATCCTAACGGCATCATCACCATCGTCAATCGCTCGGCCGAGACTATGCTGGCGATTTCGGCGGGGAAGGCGGTCGGCCAGAACCTGTCTAAGCTGCTTCCGCATGTCGGCCGGGTTTTCGAGGTCGGTCGCAGCACCGGCAAGCCGGTTCATCGCGAGCAGGTGACGTTCTCGCGCGCCGGCATGGAGCGAACCTTCAGCGTGCAGATTACACTTGAAAGCGCCGATCCGGACGACGGCAACCAGTCGTTCGTCGTGACGGTGGATGACATCACCGATCTCGTCACCGCGCAGCGGACTTCCGCCTGGGCCGATGTTGCACGGCGCATTGCCCACGAAATCAAGAATCCGCTGACGCCAATTCAACTGTCTGCGGAGCGCATAAGGCGGCGCTACGGCAAGGTGATCACCGAAGACCGCGAGGTTTTCGACCAATGCACGGACACAATCATCCGCCAGGTCGGCGATATCGGGCGAATGGTTGACGAGTTCTCGGCCTTCGCCCGTATGCCCAAGCCGGAGATGACGAAGATCGATCTGCGCGAAGCACTGCGCGAGGCGGCGTTTCTTGTGGAGGTCAGCCGGTCGGATATTACCTTCGAGCGCGACTACGGGTCCCAGGCGCTGAAAGGCAAGTTCGATAGCCGGCTGCTTGGCCAGGCATTCGGAAATGTGATCAAGAATGCGACCGAAGCGATTGATGCCGCTGAATATCGCGGTGGCGAATCTGGTGTAGTGCGTATAGCTGCAAGGCCCCAGGATGGAATGATCCGGGTCGATGTCATGGACAATGGCAAGGGATTACCGCGCGAAAACCGGCAGCGCCTGCTCGAGCCTTACATGACGACCCGGGAAAAGGGGACCGGGCTTGGATTGGCGATCGTCAAGAAGATAGTGGAAGACCATGGCGGTCGCTTGGAACTTCATGATACCCCACCGGATTTCCACGGGGGGAAGGGCGCAATGGTGAGCATGTTCTTCCCAGGCGGTTCGTCGGCTGACGACGCGACGGTCGAGGGCGCACCTTTGCGGAAACAACGAGAAACTGAAAAGGTCGGGAATGGCGTCTGATATCCTTGTCGTCGACGACGAAGAAGACATTCGCGAACTGGTCGCGGGCATTCTGAGCGATGAAGGGCACGAGACACGCACGGCGCACGATGCCGACAGCGCTCTGGCCAAGATCGCCGAACGTGTTCCGCGTCTGGTTTTCCTCGATATATGGCTGCAAGGCTCGCGGCTGGACGGCCTCGCCCTCCTTGATGAAATCAGGGTGATGCACCCCAATCTGCCGGTGGTGATGATATCCGGCCACGGCAACATCGAGACCGCCGTATCGGCCATCCGCCGCGGCGCGTACGACTTCATCGAGAAGCCATTCAAGGCTGATCGTCTGATCCTGGTTGCCGAGCGCGCGCTGGAAACCTCGAAACTGAGGCGCGAGGTCTCAGACTTGCGAAATCGAAGCTCGGATAGTTTCGAGCTTATTGGCATGTCGTCGGCGATGAGCCAGTTACGGCAAACAATCGAGCGCGTCGCTCCAACCAACAGCCGCATCATGATCATCGGCCCATCCGGATCGGGCAAGGAGCAGGTGGCCCGCGCCATTCATGCTGCGTCGGTGCGCAAAGTGGGACCTTTCATTGCACTCAACGCGGCGACGATTACGCCGGAGCGCATGGAGATTGAACTTTTCGGCACCGAGTCGAATGGCACGGAGCGCAAAGTTGGCGCACTGGAAGAAGCGCATCGCGGCATCCTCTATATCGACGAGGTCGCCGACATGCCGCGCGAAACACAGGCCAAGATCCTGCGGGTTCTGGTCGAGCAGCAGTTCGAGCGGGTAGGCGGCAACAAGCGGGTCAAGGTCGATGTCCGTATCATATCATCGACTGCGCAGAACCTCGAAGGGATGATCGCCGAGGGCCGCTTCCGCGAAGACCTTTACCATCGCTTGGCCGTTGTGCCGGTCCTCGTTCCCGGGCTGGCCGATCGGCGCGAGGACATTCCTTATTTAGTCGACGGCTTCATGAAGCAATATGCCCGCACCGCCGGCATCAAACCGCGCCGCATCGCCGACGACGCCATGGCCGTGCTTCAGGCGCATAACTGGCCGGGCAATGTCCGCCAGTTGCGGAACAACATCGAGCGGCTGATGATCCTCGTGCGCGGTGACGATGTGGAAGCGCCGATTTCGGCGGACCTTCTGCCGGCGGAAATCGGGGATGTCATGCCGCGCACGCCCAGCCAATCGGATCACCACATCATGGCTCTGCCGCTTCGCGAGGCGCGCGAGATGTTCGAGAAGGAATATCTCATCGCCCAGATCAACCGGTTCGGCGGCAATATCTCGCGCACCGCCGAGTTCATCGGCATGGAGCGTTCCGCGCTGCATCGCAAGCTGAAATCGCTGGGCGTTTGACCGGCAGCGGGATCAAGCTTTGATCGACTTTGTTCCGCTCATCCTTGCTCTCTCTTTCCCCGATCTTCGAAAGGCTCCGGACGGGAGAGGGGACTTCAACGCCGAACCTGTTCGCCAACGTTGACGACTGACGCGGCGAATGCCGAAAACACCCCTTCTCTCCGTCTCTATTCGGGGAGAAGGTCGGGGCAGGGGTATTCGGGGCGGCGCAAACATTATCCAATTCCGTAAACTTTGGACCACCGAGGGAAGCTCATCATGCCGCGCATAGCCTATGTGAACGGGCGCTACGTTGCCCACGCCGATGCGACCGTACACATCGAGGATCGCGGCTATCAGTTCGCCGACGGCGTCTACGAGGTTTGCGAGGTGGCGCGTGGCTACATCGTCGACATGACCGGCCACTTAAACCGGCTTGACCGTTCGCTGAGAGAGCTTTCCATTGGCTGGCCGATAGCGCGCAAGGCGGTGGAGATCGTCATAGGCGAGGTGGTGCGGCGCAACCGGGTGCGTAACGGGCTGGTCTATCTGCAGGTTACGCGTGGCGTGGCGCCGCGCGATCACGTCTTTCCGTCGGCTCACGTGCGCCCGGCACTCGTTGTCACATCAAAAAGAACGGACCCAGACGCCGCGCTGAAGCGCGCCGAGACGGGATTGAAGGTCATTACCGTCCCAGAGAACCGCTGGGATCGCGTCGACATCAAGTCGGTAGGCCTGCTGCCCAATGTGCTGGCGCGCCAGCAAGCGAAGGTGGCAGGCGCCCAGGAGGCGTGGTTCGTCGACACTGACGGCATCGTCAAGGAAGGTGCAGCGACAAACGCCTGGATCGTCACCAGGGACGGCGTTCTCGTCACCCGGCCGGCCGACCATGGTATTTTGCGTGGCATTACCCGCACAACGCTCTTCGACGTCGCCCGCTCGCTTGGGTTGACGATCGAGGAGCGCGGTTTCACTGTCGCCGAGGCTAAGGGCGCGCGCGAAGCTTTCATCACAGCGGCCACCACCGTTGTCATGCCAGTGGTGGCGATCGATGGCGACCCGGTCGCCAATGGCCACCCGGGCTCCGTCGCGCTTTCGCTGCGGCGCGCCTTTTTTGGCGTTGCGGAAAAGCGCTTAGCCTGATAACCGCGACATAAGTAAGGAAATTTCAATTCGTCTCGATGCGCTTGTCTTCTACCGAGGGCATGCGCGGGGTTTGTGCGCTTGACAGGTGCGGATTAATTTGGCGCACTAGCCTGCATCTCCGAGGGGACCGGCGAAAGAAAAAGACGATGGCGGAACGTTCGCAGAATCTCCAGGACCTGTTCCTGAACTCGGTTCGCAAGTCAAAGAATCCACTCACGATTTTCCTGATCAACGGCGTTAAACTGACCGGCGTGGTAACGTCGTTCGACAATTTCTGCGTGCTTCTGCGCCGCGACGGCCATTCGCAGCTGGTCTACAAACATGCGATCTCGACGATCATGCCGAGCCAGCCGGTGCAGATGTTTGAGGCCGAAGAAGGCTCCTGATTGACCAAACAGACGTCGCCGGGCAACGGAATGCCCGGAAGAGGCAAGGAAACAGCTCTTTCGCAAGAGGCGGAAGCGACGGCGCGTGCCGTCGTTGTCGTTCCGATTCTTCCGCTAGACCGCAACGCTGAAGACCGGCATCGGCCGCGCCTGACCCGTTCCGCCGAAGCGCGGCTGGAAGAGGCGATCGGCCTCGCCGGCGCGATCGATCTCGACATCACGCATTCAGCTGCGGTTACTGTCAACGCACCGCGCCCGGCAACGCTGCTGGGCAGCGGAAAAGTCGAGGAACTGGCGGAGATCGTCAAGGAAACCAATGCCGGGCTTGTCATAGTCGATCATCCGCTGACGCCGGTGCAGCAGCGCAATCTCGAAAAGGAAACCAATGCCAAGGTGCTCGATCGGACGGGCCTGATCCTCGAGATATTCGGCCGTCGCGCCCGTACCAAGGAAGGCACACTGCAGGTCGACCTCGCGCATCTTTCCTATCAGAAGGGGCGGCTGGTACGCAGCTGGACCCACCTTGAGCGGCAAAGGGGCGGCGCAGGCTTCCTTGGCGGTCCCGGAGAAACGCAGATCGAGGCGGACCGCCGCACGCTGCAGGATAGGATCATCCGGCTCAAGAAGGATCTGGAGCAGGTGCGGCGCACACGCGACCTGCACCGCGCCAAGCGCCGCAAGGTGCCGTTCCCGGTCGTGGCGATTGTCGGCTACACCAATGCCGGTAAATCGACGCTGTTCAACCGCCTGACAGGGGCAGGGGTGCTGGCCGAGGACATGCTGTTCGCCACGCTGGACCCCACATTGCGGCGTGTGCGTCTACCGCACGGCACGACGGTCATCCTGTCGGATACTGTCGGTTTCATCTCCGACCTGCCGACGCATCTGGTCGCGGCCTTCCGCGCGACGCTCGAAGAGGTCATCGAGGCCGACCTCGTCATCCACCTTCGCGATATTTCCGATCCGGATACGGCTGCGCAGGCCGAGGATGTCGAGCGTATTCTCCACGATCTTGGCGTGGACATCGCCGACCGCAGCCACATCATCGAGGTCTGGAACAAAGTCGACCGGCTGGATGAGGCAAATCGCCAACGGCTGCTCGACGAGGCGCAATCGCACAAGGATGGTCCGCCCATCGCTATCTCCGCGATAACAGGCGAGGGGATCGAGACGCTGGCCGAACTGATCGAGCAGCGGGTCTCGGGAGCCCTCGGTGCCATGGACGTGACGCTGAAGCCCTCACAGCTCGGGCAGGTGGACTGGATCTACCGCAACGGCGAGGTCGTTTCCCGCGACGATAATGAGGACGGCAGCGTGACGCTTCATCTCATGGCGACGCGTGTTGCGCGCGACGAGATCGAGGGGCGGCTAAGACCGCGCGAAAGAGATCGAGAGTAGACGGCTTCGATACACGCCAGCTACTACCGAATCGCTTTCGCCTGCTGCCACTTTTCCTCCATCTCTTCCAGGCTGGCTTCCTCAAGTGTGCGTCCCTCGGCGCGTAGCGACGTCTCAACCGCGTGAAAACGCATCAGGAATTTGCCGTTGGTGCCGCTCAACGCTGCCTCCGGATCAAGTTTCAGGTGCCGGCCGAAATTGACTAGCGCAAACAATACGTCGCCAAACTCGTCTTCGCTCGCAGCCTTGTCATTGGCGGCAATTGCCTCGCGCAGCTCGGCGATCTCCTCCTCGATCTTGTCCAGGATCGGCGCCGCGTCGCCCCAGTCGAACCCGACACGCGCGGCTTTCTCCTGCAGCTTCAGGGCGCGTGTCAGCGCGGGAAAGGCGAGGGGGACACTATCCAGATAACCCTTGCCATTGTCCTCGGGATGGGCGCCGCGCGCCAATCTGACCGCCCGCTTTTCCGCCTTTTCCTCGGCCTTGATCTTCTCCCACATGCCTTTGGCCATGCCGGCGTTGCGCGCTTCGGCATCGCCGAACACATGCGGATGCCGGCGGATCATCTTGCGCGTGATGCCTTCAACGACATCACCGAAATTGAATTCGCCAACTTCCTCAGCCATTTGGGCATGGTAGACGACCTGAAGAAGCAGATCGCCAAGCTCTTCGCGAAGATCATCCAAGTCACTGCGAGCGATCGCATCCGCGACTTCGTAGGCTTCCTCGATCGTGTAGGGCGCAATGGTACGAAACGTCTGTTCGACATCCCACGGGCAGCCGGTAACGGGCGCCCGCAGCGCCGCCATGATCTCGATAAGACGGGAAATATCGCGCGAGGGAAGCATGACGAAAGGTTAGACCGCGCACCGATATCGGCCTATGCACGCGCTGGCGCCAACCATGCTTATCCACAGCATCGCGCGACTGACATGCCACGATATCCCTTATAGACGCATACAATGACTTAGTCGCATAAGATAGATTATGGAACTTATGCGACAATCGAAACGTGAGGTAAGGTGGTGCATGCGATCCGAATTCCATCGGGAAATCAAATGGATATGCTTCACGTATAATCAGTTCGAGCTGATTTGAACTTCCAGGACCATTCCATCATACGCCGGCTCGACATTGGCCGGCGTTTCCCGGCGCACGGTTTCATAGTCCAGCGGCACATGCATATGCGTCAGAACGGCTTGCCTCGGCGCCAGACGCTCGATCCACTCAATCGCTTCGGCGAGTGAGAAATGGCTCGGATGTGGCTGATATTGCAGCGCATCGATGACCAACACATCGAGGTCTTTCAGCCGCAGTGCCGTACTTGGCGGAAAATTGCTGACATCCGGGCAATACGCCAACGATCCGATGCGGAAGCCGAGTGAGACGATGTCGCCATGGATTTGCGGCAGCGGCTCAAAGGCGAGGGCACCCCCCTCGCCTTCAATGACCACTTCTTGCGAATGGTTAATTTCTTGAGCCACAACGATCGGCGGATACGAACTGCCGAGTGGCGTTTCGAAGCAGTAACCGAATGACTGACGGAGCCTAGCCAACGTCGCGGCATCGCCGTGGATGGGTATCAACCTGCGCTGCTCCAGAACGAAACCGCGCAGATCGTCGATGCCGTGCAGGTGATCGGCATGCGGGTGCGTATAGATCACCGCGTCCAACCGCTGGACGCGCGCCATCAGCATCTGCTCGCGAAAATCCGGCCCGGTATCGATAACGACACGTGTCACACCGCCATTCTCGGCAATGCGCTCGACCATGGCCGATGGCCGCATGCGGCGGTTTTTTGGGTTTTTCGGATCACAATTGCCCCAGTCGCCGGTGATGCGCGGCGTACCCGGCGATGAACCGCACCCCAACATCGTAAGGCGTAGCCGCGCTGCCAAGCTCTACGCGTCCAGTTCCGCCGGCTTCGGCATCTTTCTGAAAAGACGTAAGAAATTGGTGGTGGTGATAGCCGCGAGCTGAGCCTTGCCAACGCCGATGGTTTCCGCCAACACCGCGGCTGTCTCCACCACATAGGAAGGCTCGTTGCGCTTGCCACGATATGGCGGCGGCGCAAGATACGGCGCATCCGTTTCCACCAGCAGCCGGTCGTGCGGCACGTCGCGGGCGATATCGCGGATATCCTGTGAGTTCTTGAAGGTCAGGATGCCGGAGAACGAAACGTAGCCGCCAAGCTCCACGCCGGTCATTGCCAGATCGCGGCCGGACGAGAAACAATGGAGAATGAAGGGGAAGGCGCCCTTGCCCGTTTCTTCGCGCAGTATCGTGGCAATATCCTCATCCGCCTGGCGCGCGTGGATCACCAGCGGCAGCCCGGTTTGGCGCGCGGCGGCAATGTGCGTGCGGAACCCTGCCGCCTGAACGTCACGCGGCGCCTTGTCGTAGTGATAGTCGAGGCCAGCCTCGCCTATCGCCACTACCTTCGGATGTGCCGCCAGTCGTACCAGTTCGTCGGCGGTTATGTCCGGCTCTTCAGCCGCATTGTGCGGATGCGTGCCGACGGAGCAGTAGACGGCGTCGAATTGCTCTGCGATCGCAAGGATTTCAGGAAAACGCCTGACACGCGTCGAGATCGTCACCATGCGCCCGACACCGGCATCGAGCGCGCGCCGCACGATGTCGGCGCGCTCTTCGGCGAAGTCGGGAAAGTCGAGATGGCAATGACTGTCGACTAACATAACTTAGCTTTCAGCCGCCAGTTCGACATAGCGCGGGAAAACGCCTTGCGGCACCGGCAGCGGCGTTCCCGGGACGAGCGCATGCGCTTCGCCGACATGCGCGAAGCTGCGCGCATCGGCTGGCACCGCCAGCAGGTCGAGCAGCTTGGCCGCCGATCCCGGCACGCATGGCTGGCAGAGGATCGCCACTCGCCGCACGGTTTCGGCCGTCGTATGCAGCACAGTCTCCATGCGCGCCGGATCGGTCTTCTTCAGCGCCCATGGCTCCTGGCCGGCGAAATAGCGGTCGGCCTCTGCGACGACGCCAAAGATAGCGCCGAGCGCGAGATGGATTGCCTGTTCGCTCATTGCCTTGCGGGCAGCGCCAAGGGCGGCTTGCGCCTGATCGAGAATAGCCTTGTCGGCGTCCGTCAGCCCTCCCCGCGTCGGCACGACGCCACCGCAGTTCTTGGCGATCATCGACAGCGAGCGCTGCGCCAGATTGCCCAGGCCATTGGCGAGATCGGCATTGGTGCGCGCGACGATCGCTTCATGGCTGTAGCTGCCATCCTGGCCGAACGGCACTTCGCGCATGAAGTAATAGCGCACCTGGTCGAGACCGTAGTGATCGACCATCTCGAATGGATCGACGACGTTGCCGACCGACTTCGACATTTTCTCACCGCGATTGAACAGGAAGCCATGAGCGAAAACGCGCTGTGGCAATTCGATCCCGGCCGACATCAGGAAAGCCGGCCAATAGACCGCATGGAAGCGGATAATGTCCTTGCCGATGACGTGGATGTTCGCCGGCCAGAAACGCCACAGCGGATCGTTCTCGTTGGGGTAGCCGGCAGCGGTAATGTAGTTCGTCAGCGCGTCGACCCAGACATACATCACATGCTTGTCGTCGCCCGGAACAGGCACGCCCCATTTGAAGGTCGAGCGCGAGATCGACAGGTCGCGCAGGCCGGACTTGACGAAGCTGATGATCTCATTGCGGCGCTCGGCGGGTGCGATGAAATCGGGATTGGCTTCGTAATGCGCCAGCAAGTGGTCCTGATAAGCCGACAGGCGGAAAAAGTAGGTCTGCTCCTCGCTCCACTCGACCGGCGAGCCGAGCGGCTCGCGGCGCACTCCATCCTCGCCGACGGTCGTCTCTGCTTCGTCGATATAGGCTTCCTGGCGAACCGAATACCAGCCGGAATAGCCGCCAAGATAGATGTCGCCATTGGCCTCCATCGCCTTCCAGATCGCCTGGCTGGCGGCATAGTGGCGCGGCTCGGTGGTGCGGATGTACTGATCGTTGGAGGCGCCCAGCTTTTCGTCCATGGCGCGGAAGATCGCCGAGTTGCGGTCGGCGAGTTCCTTCGGCGTGATCCCTTCGGCCTGTGCATTCTGCTGCATCTTGAGGCCGTGCTCGTCGGTACCGGTCAGGAAGAAGACATCCTTGCCATCCAGCCGCTGGAAGCGCGCCAGCACATCGGTTGCGATGACGTTGTAGGCATGGCCGATATGCGGCTTGCCGTTGGGATAAAAGATCGGTGTGGTCAGATAGAATTTTTCGCGGGACATGATCGTGCCGTGCCAAGCCTGAAGGAAGCGGAGGATGAGATAGCGCAAAGGGACGGCAGCCGCCATCCCGGCCGGGTGGCGGCGTCACATTCGAAGGGTGTCGTGCAGGCGCAGGATCATGTTCAACGTATGCTGTTTGCGGTCCAGATTGTACGTGTCCGTGTCGTTTATCGCAATGCGCAATTCCTGAAACGACCGCGCGAAATTTCCGGCGCGTTTGTGATCGCCCACCGATGCTGCCTGCGATGCCGCATTCGAGACGAGATCGAGCATATGGGCATTCATCAGGTCGAAGCGGATTTCATGGTCACGACCGCTGACGGCGTCGGCCAGGCGATGCGCCTGGGCGAAATTCATATCCTTGCCGGCGATCAGTAGATCGACCGTATCGGCGATTTCCAGTCCACCGAATTCGGAAAGCAGGAGGGCGTCGCGCACGCTGCCCCCCGCCCGCTCCAGCAGCGCGTTGATCTTCGCCGTATCTTCCGGCATCGGCATGCCGAGGCGGCGCAGCGTCGCTTCGACCTCGGACGCCGACAGAGGTTGCAGGCGGATCATCTGGCAGCGGGAGCGGATCGTCGGCAGCAGGCTTCCGGGTGAATGCACAATCAGAAGGAAGACCGTACGCGACGGCGGTTCTTCCAGATTCTTCAGCAAGGCATTGGCGGCATTGGTGTTCATGTCGTCAGCGGGATCGACGATCACCACACGGTAGCTGCCGTCATGCGATGTCATCGACAGGAAGCGGTTGACGCGCCGGATCTCGTCGACCGTCAGCAGCGTCGCGAATTTCTTAGTCTTGTCGTTGAATGGCCGGGTCAAGTGCACGATCGCCGGATGCGCGCCCATGGCGATCTGTCGGAACAGGGACGAAGCCGGATCGGGGATGGCAAGCGTATCGGGGGCGCTCTCGGCTACCGGATGCGAAAGCAGGTGATGCGCAACATGGTATGCCAACGTCGCCTTGCCGATGCCGCGCGGCCCGGCCAGCAGCATCGCATGCGGCAGCTTGCCGGAGCGATATGCGCCGGCAACAGTAGCCACCGCTTCGGTGTGACCCACAAGCACCGGGTTCTCGGACGGCTCGGCGATGCCTTCCAGCGTATCGTGCTGTTCCGGGGCAATGCGTTCGAACGTCATCCCGTTTCCCCTGCGCGCTTGGATTTGTCCATCTTCACCTCAAGCGCTGCAAACACCGCGTCGGCCACCATGTGCTCCACATTGTCTTCGCCTGCCGACGCGTCGATGACAATGCAGCGGTCAGGCTCTTGTCGCGCAATCGCCAGGAACGCCTCTCGGCGGCGCTGGTGGGTCTCGAGCGCCTCCTTCTCGAACCGGTCGGCTTCCCCCTCGCCGCGGCGCGCGGAGGCGCGCTTCAAGCCTATCTCGGCGTCGATGTCGAAGATCAGCGTAATGTCCGGCATCATGCCATTGACCGTGACGCGCTCGATGTGCTCGACAAAAGCCCGCGCCTGCTCGCCGCCGTCGCCCTGATAAACGCGCGACGAATCGAGGAAGCGATCGCAAAGCACGATGGCACCGCGCTCGATTGCCGGGCGGATCACCTGCTCAACGTGATCGGAGCGGGCGGCTGCAAACAGCAGCGCCTCCATGCGCGGACCGAACGGCTCAGCGGCGCCGGAGAGAATGACGTGCCGCAAAGCCTCCGCACCAGGCGAGCCGCCGGGTTCGCGCGTAACCAGCGTGTCGTAGCCGGTCTGCCGCAGCTTTTGGGCGAGGCGCCGGATCTGGGTGGACTTACCCGCGCCCTCTCCGCCCTCGAATGTGATGAACAAACCGCGCGGCAACCGAACCTCTCGCCTGACTTTCCAAACTCATAGTGCGCCACGGCAGCAAGGTCCATGACGTTCGATGGATGCGACGACAGAACTGATTTTGAGCGGATGCATCTATTCGCTGCCACGCTGCCCTTCGGCCCTGGCCATTTCAAAGAACCCTCTTTCGAGGTGGGAGACGGCGCATGGCATTGCGCCTTGTAAGGTATAGGTAGTGACGCTTCGCCATGCGCCGCCGGCATGCTTCCCCAAAACCAAACCCGGCCGAGTCAACGGCTCGCGAGCTTGATCCGGGGCCGGGTCTAGGCTGCGGGGGATCACCCCAAACCACGCTAACCGTTGCGTGGCCGGCCCGGTGCCACACTTGCCTGGATGCCGGTTGTACACCCGTTCCCACAAGCAAGCTGCTATGGCGGAGAATACGCGAGAAAGTGCTGGTGGGAATAAAATCTCCTGCCAAAGATGCTGACAAGGGTGTCGTTTCAATTGGTTAGAGGAAACAGTTGACAGATTCTATTCCCGTCACTGAATGTACCCATCGTTTCGACCCCTCTCCGCCTCGCTGCGCTCGGCACCTGTAACTCATCTTGCACCAAATCCGCTATGATGGTGCGGTGGCGGACGGGAGATCGATGCACCGGTCTTTTCCCATATCGCCGATCGTGGCATTATTGACCATGCCCAACGCCAGCCGGTTCGATGCATGCTGTGCTCAATTGAGACGGCCGGCCTCTCGGACCGAGATCGCGGTGCGCTCCGGCTTGAGTTGGATGACGGTCTGGCGGATCGGTGAAGGCATGGCGCGGCAACCGCTATACGATACCGTCTGCGCTATTGAGCAGGCCTGCCGGAAGGTCGGCGTGGGTCGAAAAGATACTGCGATGAGACGCCCGCTGTCATCATCGATCAAGTAAAGCGGAACGGCGGGACGATGACGCGCGTCCAGCAGGTCGACAGTCTGGACCGACAGGTCACTCATTTTCTTGGAGGAAATCATGCGAATGTTGATGCTTTTGGCCGGGTCCGCATTGGCCGCGACCACGGCGCTCAGCTGCGCCGCGCTGGCACAAGAAACCACAGATAAGGGGACAATTGCCCCCGGGGCGGCCGAGGCTCTCTTCCCGAAACCTGGCTACTCACCCTATGTCGGCAACACATTCCCGACCCGTCCCCTCTTCGGCGACACGCATCTGCACACATCGCAGTCGTTCGACGCCATTTCCTTCGGCAATTTCCTCGGACCAGAGGAGGCGTATCGCTTTGCACGAGGCGAAGAGGTGATCTCGTCGACAGGTCAGCATGCACGCTTAAGCCGACCCCTCGATTTTCTGGTCGTAGCCGATCACGCCGAGAACATGGGTACGATGGGCGAAATCAAGGCCGGAAATCCGGCATTGATGGAGGACCCTGAACTCAAGCGGTGGAACCAGATGCTGGTCGCCGGCGCCGATCAGGCGATGAACGTCTACTACGAAATCATGGCGAGCGTCGGCGGTAGCGGTAAGCCATTGCCGGCTGCGCTTCGCTCGGAGGAATTGACCCGGTCGGTCTGGCAAAAGAATGTTCAAGCGGCGGAGGAAAACAACGAGCCCAGCAGGTTCACGGCATTGATCGGATATGAATGGTCGTCGAACACAGGCGGCAACAACCTCCATCGGGTCGTCGTCTTCCGTGACGGAGCGGCGAAGGTTGAGCAGGTCCTGCCATTCTCGTCCTTTACGAGCGACAATCCAGAGGATCTCTGGAAGGCCCTCCAGAACTACGAGGCGACGACCGGCGGCAACGTGCTCGCCATCCCTCACAACGGCAACCTGTCGAACGGCTTGATGTACCCGTTGATTAACCCGGTCGGAGGAAAGCCGATCACAGCGGAGTACGCGCGCACTCGCGCAAGTCTGGAGCCACTTATGGAAGTGACCCAGACCAAGGGCGATGGAGAGACGCATCCCTCTTTGTCGCCCAATGACGAGTTCGCGAACTTCGAGCGGTGGGACGACGGAAATCTCGACCTGAGCGTGGCGAAAACGCCGGAGATGCTGGAGTTCGAGTATGCGCGTTCGGCCCTCAAGAACGGCCTCAAGGTCGAGGCACAGCTTGGCATGAACCCCTACAAATACGGTATGATAGGGTCGACCGACGCACACACCTCGCTCGCTGCGGTCGAAGAGAACAATTTCTTCGGCAAGCTGCCTCACCACGAACCGAGCGCCGGGCGCGCTACACACCCACTCGCCAAGTTCGGTGACAAAGTGGTCATGGGCTGGGAAGTGGTCGCGAGCGGGTATGCGGCCGTCTGGGCGACGGAGAATACACGCGAAGCCATTTTCGACGCCATGGAGCGCAAGGAGGTCTACGCAACCACGGGGCCGCGCATGCTAGTTCGGTTTTTTGGCGGATGGGACTTCGTTGACGCCGATGCCAACACGCGAAGCCCGGCGGTCGTCGGCTACGCCAAAGGTGTGCCGATGGGTGGCGACCTTCCGCCTGCGCCAGCGGGGAAGTCCCCCACATTTCTCGTAGCCGCCCTAAAGGACCCAATTGGCGCCAACCTCGACCGCTACCAGATCGTCAAGGGTTGGATGGACGCGGCTGGCGAGCTTCACGAGCAGGTCTATGACGTCGTCTGGTCTGGCGACCGCGCGCCCGGTGCCGATGGCAAGTTGCCGCCGGTCGGCAATACGGTCGACGTGGCGAATGCCACGTGGACGAACACGATCGGCGCGCCGGAACTGATCACCGTCTGGAAAGATCCTGATTTCGATTCCGCTCAGCGCGCCTTCTACTACGCTCGAGTGATTGAAATTCCGACGCCGCGCTGGACAGCCTACGATGCGAAATACTTTGGCGTCACCATGCCGCCGGAGGTGCCTATGACGCAGCAAGAGCGGGCCTACACCTCGCCCATCTGGTATAATCCGGCGGGCTGAGGTCCTTGGTAGCGCCTTCTTCGGCACCTGCTTCAGCTCGTCGAGATACGCCCCGGTATCCGGCTTCGTGCTTCGATCAGCTGCACGACAATCGCCTGAAATCTTCCTGCCGCGCTTGGCATCGCGCCGGATGTACGCGCATCACGGTTGAGCAATTTGGCCAACGCGTCGGCAAAACTGGCGACCAACGACGAAGCGGCCAACCTGTCCGCTCCTTGGACGAGCACCTGAACCACTCTCGGACAACACCCTTGTAAGACCTTGAAATCGCTCGACCTAGCCTTTTTGGGGAGAGGTGGCGAGCCCGAAGGGCGAGACGGAGAGGGGATTGCGACTTGAACAGCAGTGCCGAGCCCTCCGCCTTCTTTACCTCATCCACCCGGTCAACAACTCCGCAACCGCATCAAAAGCGCGGCGATGGATCGGACCGACCGGCACAGCCTCGGCGGTGTAGAGCGGCGTTTCCTGACTGAGCATCTCACCGACATAGAGCCGCAGCTCGCCAATTTGCGTGCCCGCCTCAACCGGAGCGACGACCGGCCCGTCATAGACAATACGTGCCGAGACGAGTTCATGATTGTCCCTTGGCGTAAACGCCGCGATCGGGCTTTTTGCCTTTAGCGCAACGGTCCCCTGCGCGCCGCCGTAGACGCTCACCTCCCCTACGATCTCGTCCAATGCGAAGATGTCGGTCTTCTGGAACGCCGACATACCCCAATCGAGAAGTTTCCGCGCCTCGTCAGCGCGCTCCCGGTCGCTTGCCGTGCCGCTCATCGCCACGATGACCCGTCTGCCGTCGCGGGCGATGGAGCCGACAATGGCGTAGCCCGAGCCCTCCGTGAAGCCTATGCCCATTCCATCCGCGCCGATTCCCATCGCCAGCAGCGGGTTGCGGTTGCGCTGGGTGATCTTGTTCCAAGTGAAATCCGGCTGGGCGTAAAATTTATAGAACCCGGGATATTCACGCTGAACATGGAGGGCGAGTTGCGCGAGATCGCTCGCCGTAACCACTTGCCCTTTCGCGGGCAGGCCGGTGGAGTTCTTGAACACCGAAGCCTCGAGCCCGATCGCCTTGGCGCGCTCGTTCATTTGCTTAGCGAAGGCGTCCTCGCTGCCAGCAAACCCTTCGGCGATGATGATGCAGCCGTCATTTGCCGATTGCACGATCACACCCTGGATGAGATCGCCGAGTGATATGCTGGACTTAAGAGCGGCGAACATTGTCGACGTGCCCGATGGCGCACCGCCTTTCCGCCACGCATTCTCGCTGACGGGAAACGTATCATCGAGCCTATGGCTCCCCTCCTTGAGCGCGTGGAACACAACTTCCATGGTCATCAGCTTGGCGAGCGAGGCCGGCGCAATCGGCTGGTCGGGGTTCTTTGAGAACAGGACCGTGCCTGTATCGGCATCGATCATCAACGCCTCCGAAGCCTTCGTCTCGAAGGGCTGCGCGCTTGCCGGCAAGGCTGGAAGCAGTGTTACTGCGAGCAGCAGAAGTGCCACCCGAAAGGCTGTCGCGCTCATATCGTCCGTCCCGTGGGCTGGTCCCTCAGCCACGTAGAGGATAGCAGCCAATCGCTACAAGGCGACAGGTTTGCCTACGAGAACTTGCCGCTGCGCGGAAAACCTTTCGGAACCATGCGCCCGGCGGTCGTGCGCGCACTTCTCCACTCATCAAGCTCGGTCTCCGCACGCGTGAAGGTGCGGCCAGATGAGTCTTGCCAGGTGAGACCGGAGGCCATCGCAAAGGTCCGCACGTCAAGCGTGCCGCCGTCCTTGTAGCGCTGCAGCCGGACGCCCTTGCCGCGCGCCATCTCGGGCACGCGGTCATCAGGGCGCTTGTCGTCGCGGAACGGGAAGACCAGCATTTTGCGGTTTTCACCAACAATTGCGAGGTGATCGTGCTCGTCCGGAACGAAGACGCATGTCACCGCTTCGTCCGGCGATTTGACGTTCATCACCTGCTTGCCCTTGCGGGTGTTGGCAGCGACTTCCGCCTCCGGCACCAGGAAGCCGTAGCCGCTGCGGGAAACCACCAGCAGTTTGCGCTTCGGATCGTGGACGAAAGCCGTCAGAATGTCCTGGTCGTTCTCCATATCCACGATAATGCGGATCGGCTCGCCATGACCACGGCCGCCCGGCAGCCGGTCGGCGCCGATCGTGTAGAACTTGCCGCCGGTGGTAAAGACGAGGATCTTGTCGGTCGTCTGCGCCGGGAAAGCGAGCTGCAGGCTGTCGCCTTCCTTGAAGGTCAGTTGCGAGAAGTCGGTCAGATGACCCTTCATCGCCCGCAGCCACCCCTTTGCCGAGACGACAACCGTCACCGGCTCCTTCTCGATCATCGCGTGATGGATGTCGGTAAGGTCGTGGTCGGGCGCTTCCGCAAATGTTGTGCGGCGCTTGCCAAGTTCCGGGTTCTGCTCCGGCCCAAAATCGCGGCGGGCTTTCTGGATCTGCCAGGCGACCGTCTGCCACTGCTTCGCTTCCGAGGCGAGCAAGGCTTCGATCTGAGCCTTCTCGGCGCTCAAGCCGTCGAATTCCTTGCGGATTTCGATCTCTTCCAGCTTGCGCAGCTGGCGCAGCCGAAGATTGAGGATCGCTTCCGCCTGAACGTCGGTCAGCGACCACCGCGCCATCATCACTTGCTTGGGCTCATCCTCCTCGCGGATGATGCGGATGACCTCATCGATGTTCAGATAGGCGATCAGGAAGCCTGCCAGCACCTCCAGCCGCCGCTCGATATCGCCAAGCCGATGCCTCGACCTGCGGATCAGCACTTCCTTGCGGTGCTCGAGCCACTCCTTCAGCACCTGCTTGAGGGACAGAACGTTAGGCACCTTGCCGCGTGACAGCACGTTCAGGTTGAGTGGGAAGCGCGCTTCAAGGTCAGAGAGCTTGTAGAGCGATTCCATCAGAAGGCTGGGATCGACGGTGCGGCTCTTCGGCACCAGCACGATCCTGATATCTTCGGCGCTTTCGTCGCGCACGTCTTCGAGCAGAGGCAGCTTCCGGGCGACAAGCAGTTCGGCGATCTTCTCGATCAGCTTGGCCTTCTGCACCTGATAGGGAATTTCGGTGACAATGATCTGCCAGGTGCCCCTGCCCTGATCTTCCGCCGTGTAGCGGGCGCGAACGCGAAAACCGCCGCGACCTGTCTCGTAGGCTTCCAGGATCGAATCGCGGCCATCGACAATGATGCCGCCGGTCGGGAAATCCGGCCCCTGCACGAAGTGCATCAGGTCGGCAACGCTGGCATGCGGGTTCTCGATGAGATGCAGCGCCGCATCGCACAGTTCCGCGGCGTTGTGCGGCGGGATCGAGGTCGCCATGCCGACCGCAATGCCCGACGAACCATTGGCGAGAAGGTTCGGAAAGGCACCGGGCAGGACGACAGGTTCCTCGTCTTCCTCGTTGTATGTCGGGCGGAAATCAACGGCGTCTTCGTTTATGCCTTCGAGCAGCGCCGTCGCCACCTCGGTCATGCGCGCTTCTGTGTAGCGCATGGCCGCGGCGTTATCGCCGTCGATGTTGCCAAAGTTCCCCTGCCCATCCACCAGCGGATAGCGAACGGAGAATTCCTGGGCCAGACGCACCAGCGCGTCGTAGATCGATTGGTCGCCATGGGGATGGAACTTGCCCATCACCTCGCCGACGATTCGCGCGCATTTGGCGAATCCCTGGTCGGGATTGAGGCGCAGCAGCCGCATGGCGTGCATGATGCGGCGATGAACCGGCTTCAGCCCGTCACGCACATCCGGCAATGCACGATGCATGATGGTAGAGAGCGCATAGGCAAGGTAGCGCTCTTCGAGCGCCTTCTTGAGGTCGACCGGCTCTATAGCATCGCCACCGGAGCCCGGCGGCGGAAGTTGATTACCCATGCGATTCGGTTACCGAAGCGGGTGATTCGCGGCAAGAGCGTGTAAGGACATTCACTACATCGAACTTACCCGCCTTGCGTTTTCCGCAGATATTTGGCCTATGGACCGCGCGCGCCTTGTTCCGGACCAGTTCTCCTCGGAGGGGTTGAGGTGCAGAGGATCTCAGACAAATCTCAGGAAGCGACCATGTCCATCCACCAACACCTCTTTACCAAGCTCGCCCTTTCGACGGTGCTTTTCACCGCAACCGCCTCCGCCCATGCGCAGGATGCAACCGCCGTTGCCGACCGAATCAAGGAGATGCTGTCCAAGCAGGGCATGACGGTCAGTTGGTCCGCCGTTAACGGCGATGCGTCGGCATTCACCCTCGAAGGCGTGAAGTTGACGCTGGCCGGCAATCCGACCCCGGTCGAGCTCGGTAAGCTGAGCTTTGAGGGCGTTACCGAAGACAGTGGCGGCTACCGCATCGAAACCGCCAGCACCGAAGCACTCAATAAGACCGAAGATGGCGCAACGATCGAGATCAGCCCGTTCAAGCTCACCGGCCTGAAGCTGGCGGCAGCCGGTTCGACGGACCCCGTGGCCAACTTGATGATCTATGAGAGTGCCGAGCTTGCCAGCGTCTCCGTCAAGATGGGAGACAAGACGGCTTTCTCCATGCAGAATCTGACGGCCGAGATCACGCCTGTGGCCGAGGGAAAGCCGATGGAGTTCACCGCCGCGGCCGAGAAGTTCACCGCCGACCTTTCCTTGGCCGAGGATCCGCAAGCCAAGGCGGCAATCGAAGCACTGGGCTATCAGAACCTGTCTGGCTTCTTTGAATTCGCCGGCTCCTGGCAGCCCACGGACGGCCGCATGAACATCAGCAAATACGACATCAGCGTCGACGACGCCGGTACGTTCGGCATGACGTTCGATCTCGGAGGCTATACGCCGGACTTCATCAAGGCGATGCAGGAGATGCAGGCAAAGATGGCCACGCAGCCGGCCGATGCGGACAATTCGGCGCAAGGCCTCGCCATGCTCGGCCTGATGCAGCAGTTGACCTTCTATTCGGCCACGCTGCGATGGGACGATGGGTCGCTGACCAACAAGGCGGTCGACTATATCGCCAAGAACCAGAACATGTCGGCGGAAGACATCAAGAACCAGGCCAAGGCGATCGTGCCGTTCCTGACGGCACAGTTGAACAATCCGGAGCTTTCCTCGGTGATCACCGCGGCGGTCACCAAGTATCTTAACGATCCGAAGAGCCTCGAAATCGCGGCCACGCCGCCTGCCCCGGTCCCGTTCGCGCAGATCGCCGCGACGAGCATGACCAATCCGATCGAACTGACCAAGTCGCTCGGCGTCACCGTCAAGGCGAACGAAAGCAAATAAAGCTTTCATCGCAAAGCTATATCGAGCCCGGTCTTGCGCCGGGCTTTTTTTTATCGCCGAGAGGCGACAGCCGCGATCTTGCCCAGATTCATCCGCGATCCGGTCAAAATGCAGCCGCGTTCCCCACCACAAATCGCCATCTGCTTCGACGGGGATGACGCAATGATCAAGACGGCAATAGTGGCAATGACCGTGATGGGATGCGACTGCGATGCCAAGCTCTGTGAATACATTGCGGAAACGCCGGCT
The DNA here is from genome assembly GCA_963839725.1 of uncultured Alphaproteobacteria bacterium. Classification (GTDB taxonomy): domain Bacteria; phylum Pseudomonadota; class Alphaproteobacteria; order Rhizobiales; family Rhizobiaceae; genus Kumtagia. The sequence continues at coordinate 173,906 of CAWIWT010000016.1, forward strand.
CAATGGGCGACTATCGACGAATGCGAAGCGGCGATGAAGTCTCAGATCATCAAGCAGCAGAGCTTCGACTATCCGCTGATCTCAGGCATTTGCCGGACCGTCTCGCAGCCGGTTGCTCGGATGGTTTCAGCACCAGTCAGCAATGATGGTGCGAAGAATCTCGCTGCATTCCCGGCAGCATCTGAATCTGCCGCCGAGAGCGCGCATTTCTACGACGGTATGGTTGAAGGCAGCCGCATTGTATTCCGCAAAACTGCGAGCGGCTATCAACTGGCCAAATCCGGCTTCGGCCGAGCGGCCGACCGCATGATGGATTTCTTCAGGCAGTCGGCCAATATCGTCCTACGCCAAGGCTAATTTGCACGCGGTGGATGCTATTCAGGTGCAGGCTTCGCCACCAACTCTGACGGCGACGATTGCTGGCCACGTCTTCCCGGGCGACTGAGCGAAGCGAAGGAATATGCGCGACAATGCAGAAGGGACTGGCCGCTGGGTCCCGGGTCTTCCTTCGCTTCGCTCAGTCGCCCGGGAAGACGAGGTTGAGGTGGCCAGTGCAATCGGCGCCGTCAGAGTTGACGGCGAATCTGCACCTAGAATTGCCGCGTTGCCGAAAAAGCCCGCGCTGTGTCTGCGGCTGGCCCCTTTACACCAACCTCGATTGCTCGACGGCAGCGCCGATGAAGCTGGCGAACAGCGGATGCGGATCTAGCGGGCGGCTCTTCAATTCCGGATGGTACTGTACGCCAATGAACCAGGGATGGTCCGGATATTCGATCGTCTCGGGCAGAACGCCGTCGGGCGACATACCGGCGAACACCAGGCCGCACGCCTCCAGCCGCGCCTTGTAATCGATATTGACTTCGTAGCGGTGGCGATGACGCTCGGATATCTGGGTGTCACGGTAGATTTCCGCGATCTTTGACCCGCTTTCCAGCCGCGCTTCATACGCGCCAAGCCGCATGGTCCCGCCAAGATCGCCGGCTTGCTGGCGCTTCTCCAGCATGTTGCCCTTGAGCCATTCGGTCATCAGGCCGACCACAGGTTCTTTTGCTGGACCGAACTCGGTCGATGATGCGTCCGCAATGCCGGCCAGTGAGCGCGCCGCCTCTATACAGGCCATCTGCATGCCGAAGCAGATTCCGAAATACGGCACCTTGCGCTCGCGTGCGAATTTGGCAGCAAGGATCTTGCCTTCCGAGCCGCGCTCGCCAAAGCCGCCCGGGACCAGAATTCCATGCACTTTTTCGAGGAATGGCGCCGGGTCTTCCTTCTCGAAGATCTCCGATTCGATCCAATCGAGCTTCACCTTCACCCGGTTCGCCAGGCCGCCGTGGGACAGCGCTTCGATCAGCGATTTGTAGGCGTCCTTGAGGCCCGTATATTTGCCTACAACCGCGATCGTCACCTCGCCTTCCGGATTGTGGATATCGCGCGAGACAGTCTGCCATGCGTCCATGCGCGGCTTCGGCGCCGGATCAATGCCAAAAGCGGCGAGCACTTCCGAATCAAGGCCTTCCTTGTGGTAGGCCAACGGCACATCATAGATGTGGCCAACGTCGAGTGCCTGGATGACGGCGCTTTCGCGCACATTGCAGAACAGCGACAGCTTGCGGCGCTCTTCCTTGGGAATGGCTCGGTCGGCGCGCGCCAGGAGGATATCCGGCGCAATGCCGATCGAGCGAAGCTCCTTGACCGAATGCTGGGTCGGCTTGGTCTTCAACTCGCCAGCAGTCGGAATGTAGGGCATCAGCGTCAGGTGGATGTAAACCGCCTGGCCGCGCGGCAAATCATTTCCGACCTGGCGAATCGCCTCGAGGAACGGCATCGCCTCGATGTCGCCGACGGTGCCGCCGATCTCACACAAAACGAAGTCATACTCTTCGTTGCCGTCGCGGATGAAATTCTTGATCTCGTCGGTGACGTGCGGGATGACCTGAACAGTCGCGCCCAGATAATCGCCACGCCGCTCGCGGTCGATAATGTTCTTGTAGATTCGGCCGGTTGTGATGTTGTCCGACTGATTGGCGGAGCGTCCTGTGAAGCGCTCATAGTGGCCAAGGTCAAGGTCGGTCTCAGCACCGTCGTCGGTCACGAACACCTCGCCATGCTGGTAAGGTGACATCGTTCCCGGGTCGACGTTGAGATAAGGATCGAGCTTCTTTATGCGCGCACGATAACCGCGCGCTTGCAACAGGGCCCCAAGTGCCGCTGCCGCTATGCCCTTTCCAAGTGAGGAAACCACGCCGCCGGTGATGAATACATATCGCGCCATGGGAATTATCGCTTAGCGTTGCGGAGACGATTCCGCCAGTGAAAAATTCAGCCGGGCGGGGTTATCCCCGGCAGTGAAACAACGAACGTCTCGCAAAACAAAAAGGGCCGGCGTGGGCCGGCCCTTCCAAAACGTGCGATCGCGATCAGAGAATGATGACCGGAGTGCCCATCCTGACGCGGCTGTAGAGGTCGATTACATGATCGTTGATCATACGGAAGCAGCCGTTCGATGAATTGGTGCCGATCGTCTGCGGCGCAATCGTTCCGTGGATGCGCAAATGCGTGTCCTGCTTACCCTGATAGAGGTAGATCGCGCGGGCGCCTAGCGGGTTCTCACCGCCGCCGGGCATGCCGTCCTTGTACTGGCCATACTTCTTCGGCTCACGCTTCTGCATTTCGAGCGTCGGAATCCAGCGGGGCCATTCCTGCTTGTCGCCAACCGCAACCTTGCCCTTGAACTGCAAGCCTTCACGGCCGACAGCGATGCCATAACGGCGCGCGGATGAGCCCGAATTCGACCAGATAGAGGAAATGCTGCGCGGTATCGATGACGATAGTGCCGCGCGGATAGCCCGAGAATTCCACCGTCTGCGGTTCGAATTGCGCCCGCGGCTTGAACTTCTTCTTCTTTTCCAGCACCGAATCAAGCGCTCGCGTCTCCGGCAACATGCTCGCGGTTACCGGCTCGTCGCCAAACAGCACCTGGAAGAAGCCGCTGGTCGGGCGCACGACACCGGCCTCGCTACGCAGCTCGCCGTTATTGCCCTGGCGAACAACCGTGTCAGGGCCGACAGCAGCCGCTTGCTGTGCAGCGATGCGTTCTGCGGTCATTCCGGTCACCGGCTTGTTCGTCGGATTGACAGGCCGTGGCTTGGCAGCTTCGACGCTGACAAGTTCCACCGGCTTGCCAGCCGTCCTAACGGTCCTGGCAGCCTCGCGGCGCACATCGGCGTCAGCCTTGGCCTTGGCTCGCATTGCAAGCTTCTTGGCTTCGCGCGCCTTGTCAGCGGCCATTTCCTTGGCTTTCGCCTTTTCCTTCTCGGCCAGCTTCTTGGCTGCCGCCTTCTCGGCGTCCGTCACTTCGTTCTGTTTGGCAGGTTTCTTCTTGGCCTTGTCGGCCTTGGCGACCTTCTTTTTCAGCTTTGCCGGCTTTTCTGCATTCGCCGTCGCCTTGGATTGCCGACTGGGTAGCGGAGTTCTCAGGCTTTGCCGTCGCGGCAAAGGATGGCGAGGCCATGCCCAAGGCGGCGCATAGGCCCAACAAAAAGAGGCTGCGAGGTAACATGCTTGAAGATCCCGACACATTGAATGCGTCGACCGTGCGTTGGAGCAGATTTCTCCTTCGCGCCCACCCGGCCGCCGTCGAGCGACTTATAAGCGCATATTGCGAATGCGCTCAAGGTATCGCAGGCGCCGCACCAGATCGATTTCTCGTGATCGCAGCGGCATTTAGCGCCGGTGTGCTCAAACGAACACAGGTAGACGCCGGTTATTGATTCGGAACCTGCGGGTCAGCGGGGGCAGCAGGTACAGGCGCCGCTGGCGCTGTCGACGGCGCGGTTGACGCAGCTCCGCCCGTCGCGGGCGGGGTAGCGGCAGGGTTTTCGGCAGGCGCAGTGCCTGAAGCAGGAGCAGTGGCCGCAGGCGCTTCGCTTGCCGGAGCTGCGGGCGCCGGTGCCGGTACATCCGATGATCCGCCGCCAAGCTTGTCAAGCACGCCCGTGCCTTCGCCCTGCGCCGCTGGTGCGCGATCCAGAATATCGGTCGGACGGTCGCTGTAGCGAGCAAGCAAAGAGAGACCGAGCGAGGTGATGAAAAACGCCGCTGCCAGAATGGCCGTTGCCCGGGTCAGCGCATTGGCCGCGCCGCGCGCTGTCATGAACCCGGAACCGCCGCCAATGCCAAGTCCGCCGCCTTCCGAGCGTTGCAGCAGCACGACGCCGACAAGCGCGAGGACGATCATCAAGTGGATGACGATGACAATGGTTTGCATAACTTCCCCGGAAGAATTCAAGACGCGGACAGGAGCGCCTGCCGAAACTCGGCGGCTCATTACATGGCTTTCGTGGCATTTCCAAGCCCGCCGCAAATATGGGGGCTCGGTTCGGGATTGCAATCCGAGCCGCAGCACGACGCCAATGCCGTATCGCGTCGCCCCGAAATTCGTTCAGAATGCGATCAGAATGAGAGATAGGCCTCGACAATCCCGAGGAATTCCTTGGCCTTCAGACTCGCGCCCCCGACCAGCGCGCCATCGACATTGGCGGCGGAAAGCAGCTCGACCGCATTGGACGGTTTAACCGAACCACCGTAGAGAATGCGTATGCGCTTGGCCTCGCCTCCAATCTTCGCGGCGAGTTCCGAACGAATGTGGGCGTGGGCTTCAGCCACATCTGCCACCGTGGGCGTCAAGCCGGTACCGATGGCCCAGACTGGCTCATAAGCGACAATGGTATTCGCGGCTGTTGCCATTGCCGCGACGGACCCGGCAATTTGACGGGACAGCACCGACATGGTCTCGCCCGACTCTCGTTCAGCACGTGTTTCGCCAATGCAGACGATTGCAACCAATCCGGCCCGCCATGCCGCCTCGGCCTTCGCTTGCACAATCGCGTCAGTCTCACCATGATCGGTGCGGCGTTCGGAATGGCCGACGATGACATGCGTTGCGCCGGCATCCTTCAGCATCTCCGCTGAGATGTCGCCCGTATGCGCGCCGCTGGCCGCCGCGTGGCAATCCTCTCCGCCGGCTTTGACGGGCGAATTCGCCAGAACGTCCGCTGCCCGGCTGAGCAGTGTTGCCGGAACGCAGATGAGCGCATCCGCCTCGGCGGACACGCCGCCAAGCAAGGCATGGCCGATCGAACGCAACTCGGCGAGCAACTCGCTCGTACCGTTCATTTTCCAGTTGCCGGCGACCAAAGGGCGAATTCCGGGTGTCATTCTCATCTCCTCCAAAGGCCGCTCGAACGGGTCCTCCCTACCAAAATCAAGCCACAAAGCAATCGACACATAGCGACAAGGGCGCTATTGCGCTTCATTCATAGATTTCCACGGACGTTTCCATGCTTGAAAAACTGCGAACCGCTGCCGGCACATGGGTAGCCAAGCTCCTGCTGCTCGTTCTTGTTGTCGCCTTCGCCACGTGGGGCATTTCTGGACAGCTGGCGCAGAATGCTGGCGGGAGCACTGTCGTCTTCGCTGGCGACAGCACCGTTTCGACGACCGAGTACCGGCTTGCGTATGACCTGCAGTTGAACACGCTCTCGCAGCGCTTTGGCCAGCGTTTGACCCGCGAACAGGCAAAGGCTCTGGGCGTAGACAATCAGGTTCTATCGCAGGTGATCTCCAGTGCCGTTCTCGATGAGCAGGCTCGCAAACTTACGCTCGGCGCCTCCGACACTCAGATTTTCGAGGTCGTATCCAAGAATCCGTCGTTCTCCGGGGTCAACGGCCAGTATGACGCAGCGCAGTTGGACCGTGTCCTTAAAGAGTTCGGGCTGAGCCGACAGGACTATTGGGACATGGAAAAGAAGACGGCGATCCGTCAACAGATCGTTGAGGCGATCGCCGATGGCGTCTCGACGCCGGCTACATTTTTGCATGCCGTCGCGCTGTACAATGGCGAGGATCGGACAATTGAGTACCTGGTGTTGCCGCAGTCCTTGGTGCAGCCGATCGAGTCACCGAGCCGATTCCGTTCTCTCGACCTGGTTCGAGGAGCGCAAGAAGGACTATGCAGCGCCGGAGTATCGCAAGATTTCCTACGTGAAGCTTGCGCCGGAGGACATTGCCGACGAGAGCTCGATAACCGACGACCAGGTCCGTGCCGATTACGACAAGAACAAATCGCAATTCACCACCGCCGAAACGCGCACTGTCGAGCAATTGGTGTTCCCGTCGAAGGAAGCCGCCGAAACAGCCCTCGAATCGCTGAAGAACGGGACAACCTTCGACAAGATCGTCGCAAGCCAGGGAAAGACCTTGGCCGACGTCCAGCTTGGAACGCTTTCGAAAGCAGGAATGCCCGACAAAGCGGTCGCCGAGGTGGCTTTCTCGCTTCCGCTAAACCAGGCGAGTGAAGTTATCGTGGGAGCATTCGGCCCCGTGATTGTCCGGGTTACCGCGATCAACCCCGAGGTGGTCAAGGCATTTGAAGAGGCGGCTCCGCAGATTCGCAAGGATCTCGCGCTTGGCGAGGCCCATCGCGTCATCCTCGATGTGCACGATTCTTATGACGACTCGCGCGCTGCCGGCGCCACGTTAGCGGAGGCCGCCGAGAAGCTGAAACTCAAGGTCGTCACCATCGACGCTGTCGATCAAGGCGCGAAGCGGCCGGACGAAAGCCTCGTAAACGACCTGCCGGAGTTGAGCGATCTGCTGCGCGCTGCCTTTGCAACCGAAGTCGGCGTCGAGAATGACGCCATCAACATCGATTCGGATGGCTTCGTATTCTTCGAGGTCCAGGGTATCACCCCTGCCCGTGAACGCCCGCTTGCAGAGGTCAAGAGCAAGGTGATCGCCGATTGGACAAAGGCCGAAGCGGAAAAGCGGCTGTCCGCCAAGGTTGCCGAGTTCGAGAAGCGGCTGAAGGACGGCGCTACGCTCGATACGATCGCCACCGAGCTTTCGCTGGAAAAGCAGACAAAGCGTGGCATCAAGCGCGGTGCCGAGGATGCTGACTTTGGTACTGAAGGCGTAGCCAAGATATTCGGCGTTGCCGAGGGGGGCGTCGGCGATTTCACAACACCAGCGGGCGACGGGCGCATCCTGTTCAAGGTGACCGAGGTCTTCGAACCGGCAGCCTCCAGCGCCGATTCAGTCCCTGAGGATGCCCGGAAGGGCTACGCTTCCGGCATTGCCGACGACGTCCTCGATCAATTGATCGCAAAATTGCAGTCGGATTACGACGTACGCGTCGATCAGGCAGCAGTAGAGCGCGCTCTGGCCTACTGATCGATGAGCGCCCTGAAACCCTACATCGCCAAAGTCGCAACCGGCTCGGTCCTCTCCTTCGACGAGGCCAAGGATGCGTTTGGCATAATCATGTCCGGCGAAGCGACGCCTGGCCAGTTGGGCGCATTCCTGATGGCCCTGCGGGTGCGCGGCGAGCAGGTTTCCGAGATTGCCGGCGCGGTCGCGACGATGCGCGAGAAGATGCTGACGGTCGATGCGCCGGACGATGCGATCGACATCGTCGGTACCGGCGGCGACAATTCGCACAGTGTGAATATCTCCACTGCATCAGCCTTTGTGATCGCGGGAAGCGGCGTGCCCGTTGCCAAGCATGGCAACCGCGGCCTCTCCTCGCTCACCGGCTCAGCCGATGTGCTGACGGCGCTCGGAATCAAGATCGACCTCACGCCAGAGACCATTTCCACCTGCATCCGCGACTCCGGTGTGGGCTTCATGTTCGCGCCCGCGCATCATCCGGCGATGCGCCATGTCGGTCCGGTGCGCGCCGAATTGGGCACGCGCACGATTTTCAACCTGCTTGGGCCGCTTTCCAATCCGGCCAGGGTTCGAAAGCTAATGGTTGGCGTATTTTCGCCCGAGTGGATACGCCCTGTGGCGGAGACACTCAGGACGCTCGGCGCCGATCGAGCCTGGGTCGCGCATGGCGATGGCCTGGATGAGATCACCACCACCGGTGAAACGCACGTCACCGAACTGAAGGACGGCGAGATTCGCAGCTTTGTCCTGACGCCGGAAGCGTTCGGGCTTTCGCGCCACGCGCGCGAAGATCTGCGGGGCGGCGATGCAGCATTCAATGCAACTGCACTGCGCGCCATGCTCGATGGCAAGCCCGGCGCCTACCGCGACACAGTTCTGATGAATGCGGGCGCGGGACTGGTGGTGGCCGGCAAGGCAAAAGACCTCGAGGACGGCGTGCACCTCGCCGCCGCATCGATCGACCAGGGACGCGCCGCTGCGGTGCTTGACCGGCTGATCGTCGTATCAAACGGGTGAAACGTTGGTCGACATCCTCAAACGCATCGAAGACTACAAACGCGTCGAGATCGCCGGCGCAAAGACGCGCGTTCCGCTGGCGGAGCTGAAAGCGGCCGCCAAGGACGTCGAGGCGCCACGCGGATTTGTCGATGCCTTGCGCGGCATGCGCCGCCGCGGCAGCTATGCCCTGATTGCGGAGATCAAAAAGGCGAGCCCTTCCCGTGGCTTGATCCGCGCCGATTTCGATCCGCCGTCACTGGCCAAAGCTTACGAGGCTGGCGGGGCGGCGTGCCTTTCGGTTTTGACCGACGGCCCTTCTTTTGAAGGGCGGCCGGAATATTTGACCGCCGCTCGCGCCGTCACGTCGCTGCCGGCGCTGCGCAAGGATTTCATGTTCGACCCGTACCAAGTCTACGAGGCGCGGGCATGGGGAGCGGACGCAGTGTTGATCGTGCTCGCAGCGGTCGACAATGGCGAAGCCAATACGATCGAAGAAACAGCTTTCGATCTCGGCATGGATGTCCTGATCGAGGTCCACAACGAAGCCGAGATGACGCGCGCGCTTGCCATGCAGTCGCCGTTGATCGGCATCAACAATCGCGACCTTCACACATTTCAGGTCGATCTCGCCGCGTCCGAACGGCTCGCCAATCTCGTGCCGGACGACCGGCTTCTGGTTAGCGAAAGCGGCATCTTCAGCTATGACGACTGCCTCCGCTTGGCGCGCGCCGGCATCGAGACGTTTCTCGTTGGCGAAAGCCTGATGCGTCGCGCTGACGTCGAGCAAGCGACACGCGCCTTGCTCAATGGCGAAGCGGCGGCCTCGGCAAGCCTGGGCTGATCATGGCAACCAAACCTTCCGCCCTCACCCATCTTGCGCCCGACGGCAAAGCGGAGATGGTCGATGTTGGCGGCAAGGAGGAAACAACGCGCACGGCGGTAGCCGAGGGCTGCGTAACCATGCTGTCCGAAACGTTGACGATGATCCGCGCCGGCAACGCCAAGAAAGGCGATGTCATCGGCATAGCGCGCATTGCCGGCATCATGGCCGCCAAACGCACGCATGAACTGGTACCGCTCTGCCATCCGCTGCTGCTGACCAAGATAGGCGTCGACATTGTCGAGGATACCACCCTCCCCGGCCTGCGTGTTACTGCTTATGCCCGCGTCACTGGCAAGACCGGCGTCGAAATGGAGGCGCTGACAGCGGCGTCCGTGGCATGCCTGACCATCTACGATATGGCCAAGGCAGTCGACCGCGGCATGGTGATCTCCGGTATTCGACTGGTGGAAAAGACCGGCGGTGCATCGGGCGACTTCAAGGCATCAAGCTGACATGGCGCTGCTACCCGTAGCCGACGCCCTGTGCCTGCTGCTCGACGGCGCTGCGAGGCTGAATTCCGAACGCGCTACGCTTCATGAGGCGGCAGGACGCGCGCTTGCACAACCGCTGCTGGCTTTGCGCACGCAACCTCCCTTCGACGCCTCTGCAATGGACGGCTATGCAGTTCGCTCAGGCGATGTTGCTGCCGTTCCATGCCGTCTCACCCTGATCGGCGTTTCGGCGGCAGGTCACGGCTTTCACGGGAAGGTCGGCGAAGGCCAAGCGGTCCGAATCCTGACCGGCGCACCAATGCCGGACGGGGCCGACACGATCGTCATTCAAGAAAACACCAAAGCGGCTTCAAACAACGCCATCGATGTTGTCGAACCATCCGCCGCTGGCCGCCATATCCGCCGACGCGGCCTTGATTTCGTCGAGGGAGAAGCGCTGCTCAACGATGGACGCGTGCTCGATGCCGCGGCCCTGTCGCTGGCGGCGTCCGCCAATCATGCCACTCTCGACGTCGTGCGAAGACCCATCGTTGCCATCATCGCAACCGGCGACGAGCTGGTCGCGCCGGGCAACGCTCCCGGGCCTGATCAGATCATTGCCTCGAACAGTTTTGGCGTCGCCGCTATCGCCGCCGCGGCTGGCGCGCAGGTGATTGACCTTGGAATTGTCGCCGACGACCGCGACGCCATCGCCAGCTGCCTCACGCGAACGAGCGAACTCGGAGCGGACATCGTTGTGACGCTGGGCGGTGCCTCGGTCGGCGATCATGATCTCGTTCGCGATGTGCTCACCACAAGCGGTGTCGCGCTTGATTTCTGGAAAATCGCCATACGACCCGGCAAGCCTCTGATGGTCGGCCGGCGCGGTGCGACACGGTTCATCGGCATGCCCGGCAACCCTGTTGCAAGCCTGGTCTGCTCTCACCTTTTCCTCAAGCCGCTGGTTGCGAAACTCTCGGGAACCATCGCCAAGCATGACATTCGCCAGGCAGTTCTCGGTGCACCGATGCCGGCCAACGACCTGCGCGAGGATTATGTCCGGGCCAAGCTGGCGATCGAAGATGGCACTGCCGTCGCCACGCCTTTCCCTGTTCAGGATTCGTCCATGCTGCGTGTGCTGGCCGATTCCGGTGCGCTGATCATCCGCCCGCCCTTCGCACCGGCCGCGGACACCGGTGCAGCGTGCCGGGTTCTCATGCTTTGACGTTTTGGAACTGAATATAGACCGATTTTACCGCCAATCTTCCCCACTTCCGGTATTTCATCCCAGCCCCGTGGATTTCTCCGTCCCATCAATCTTTTACCAGGCTTTAACTGTTGCGGAACACAACTGGAACATATAGTGTTTGTTCTGGTTTTGTTTTGCATTCGATTCTGGGAAGGGACCGCGATGCTAACCCGCAAGCAACATGAACTGCTGCTTTTCATTCATGAGAGGCTAAAGGAGTTGGGAATCCCTCCCTCCTTCGATGAAATGAAGGAGGCGCTGGATCTCGCGTCGAAATCAGGGATTCATCGCTTGATTACGGCGTTGGAGGAGCGCGGCTTTATCCGCAGGCTTCCGAACAGGGCGCGAGCGCTGGAGGTAATCAGGCTTCCCGATTCCATTGCGCCCGGTCTCAATTCTGCACGGAAGTTCTCGCCGAGCGTTATCGAGGGAAGCCTCGGTAAGCGGGCCGCTGAAGCGGCTCGAACACCTGCCGCGAGCAACGACGATGACGCATCCGCCGGCGTTGCCATTCCGGTGATGGGCCGCATCGCGGCAGGCGTGCCCATCGACGCCATCCAGCATCGAACCCATTCGATCACCGTTCCGCCGGAGATGCTATCGGGCGGTGAACACTATGCGCTGGAGGTGAAGGGCGACTCGATGATCGAGGCCGGCATCCTCGATGGAGATACCGTCATCATACGCAATGTGAGCACCGCCAGTCCGGGTGAGATCGTGGTGGCGCTTGTCGATGACCTGGAAGCGACGCTGAAGCGGTTTCGCCGCAAGGGCGCTTCGGTTGCGCTTGAAGCCGCAAATCCAGCCTATGAGACACGCATTTATGGACCGGATCGTGTTCGGGTGCAGGGAAAACTGGTGGGGCTGATCAGACGGTACTGATCGCGCGACCGATCAGGCCAAGTTCATCTGGATATTCGATTAGTCGGTTGCCGCCGATTGTTGAACAAGGGCTTGATTCGTGGCCGTTTCGGATCGAGTTACGCCCGATCCATCGACGGATGGAGCCGTTTTCGAGGCGTTGTCCGGCTTTCGCATGTCGTTCTGCCTCGGCCTTGGCCGATATGGCGGCAATCCGCGCGCTTCACGCGAAAATGCGCGGTGCCGGTGCCATGCGCGATCCATACCGGCAATTGCAAAGCGGATTTCGGGTGGGTCCGTGCTGCCGGCGGTTGGCAGGTAGATCGCTATGCTGCCGTATCGCGCGAGGTCGCGCTTGGCAACCACCACGGTCGATGGATTGGCGCAGTTCAGTTGAAGGGTGGCGTCGTCGAGAATCACGACGGCAGCGAATGTGCAGGCAATTCTGGCCTCCTCGGCGTCCGTTGTGTGGACAACAAGTCCGCCCGATGGAAGTCTGCCCACGCAGGTGATCTCATCGCACTGAAACGCGATTTCGAACGGATTGCTTGCAGGTTGCGCAACCGAGGCGACGAGCTCGGCTCGATGCGAGGCTTGTTCCTGATCCCGGACGGGTTTGCGGAAGCGCGAAGCGCCAAATACGCGTTTCCAGTTGTCTGCGGTAAATTCATTGGGCTGCAGCCGGTTTACCGCAAGTGCTCCGTCTTGCGCCAGGAATCCGGCCAGTTTCCCGTCCTCCGTTATCAGCACATCCGGCGTCCGTGCATTTCCCAGGGTAAGCACGCCTGCGAGTGCGAATGGCAGGCTTGCCCAGCGCAGCCGCGTTGACATGATCGTTGCGATAAGCAGCGCAAAGGTCAGCAATACGACCGAGTGCGCGGGAATCAATCCAACCGCATCAATCGGCGAGCGGTCGGAGATCCAGGCCGCCACCGAATCCATGAGCGCAATTGCCTTGCCCATGATGTCCAGAAACGGGCCATCCAGGCCAAACGGCATTGTGACCGCTGCCAGCACGGCGCATGGCATGACCACGATCGAAACGACCGGCATCACGACGAGGTTTGCCAGAAGGCTAAGCGGCGCAACGCGCTGGAAATGAAAGGCACCGTAAGCCGCTGTGGCGAGGCCGGCGATGATGGACGTCGCGATCAGGCTGATGAGGAGAGCCCACAGATGCCGCGCGGTGCGAAACGCAAGACCGCCCTGCCCTTTTGAATGGCCCACTGTGTTTGCATGAGTTCGATGTCCGGACCATATGGCATAGGCGGCAACGAGTGCCGCGGTGGCGGCAAATGACATCTGGAAGCTTGGTCCCATCACCTCATGCGGTGAAATCACCAGCACGATGATCGCCGAAATCGCGAGGTTCCGCATTGTCAGCGCGGCGCGATCAAAGACGACCGCGGTGAGCATGACGGCGAGCATGAGGAAGCTTCGCTGCGCCGCCACTTCGCTGCCTGAGATCGCGAGATAACCGGCAATAGCCGCAATTCCCGCGATTGCCGACATTTTCTTGGCGGGCCAATACGAAGAGAAGCCGGGAAATAGCGCGAAGGCAGCGCGGATCGCCGCGATCACCACGCCGGCCACCAAAGCCATGTGCAGACCAGAAATCGAAATGATGTGATAGAGCCCGGCTCGCCGCAGCGCTTCACTGACGTCATGCGGTATACCGGCGCGAACGCCGACCATTAGCGCGGCTGCAATCTCGCCCTCTGCGCCGCCTATGCGATTGCGGACGTGAGCGGCAATTTTCTGCCGCGTGTTCTCGAACAAGCTCGCCCAATTCGCGTCGGGTTGCGCCGCCGAGCCTTGGGCAAGCTCGGGACCGCGCATGAAATAGCCACTGGCGCCGATCCCGTCGAAATAGCTCTCAAACGAAAAGTCGTAGCTTTCTGGCCGCACCGGTCCGGAGGGCGGCCGCAATTTCACCAAGCCTGAAACGATCGATCCGGCTACGATGCCTTCCGGCAATGCACGCGCGGTCGCCCGAATCCGATCGGGCGCATATCGCAGTTTCGGCCGTTCGGTGGATATGAGATCGACCGTCAGCCTGGCTCGCCCGTTGTTGAGCTGATCCATCGAAACGACACGGCCAACAATCCTGGTCGAAATCTCGCCGCCTATGATTTTCGTATCGATCCGCCAGGTTTCAAACTGGGCGCTGGCGACTCCCAAAGCAAACAGGAGCACCGCGCATGCCGCGAAATGCGAAGGCCGACCTTGCTGCGTAACGCGCGTCGCGCCCACGGCCACAGTCACAACGCTACCGGTAAGCCAGATACCTGGCTCGAGTGAGAGGGAGAAGTAAAAGAAAGCTCCAGCCGCGAGCAGTACCGGAACAAAGAGAAAGGGCGCGCCTCTTTCAACCTCTAGCGTTGCTGCAGTCTCGATCGTGGCAACGCTTCTCGATACTAGTTTCGTGGAGATTTTTGCAGGCAAGCCCGCAATGCCGGACTTCTCGATCCATTTAACGGGCGGGTTAGCTTCTCGGGGTGCTGGCGCTACAAAATAATCCGCGACGGGACTGTCGCCGGCGGGCTGAAACATCAGCCTTTCATTCAACTGCGCGTCGGTCGTGCCCGACATTCCCCTCACCAATACCGCAAGATGGCAGCGATCCCAATCGGACTACGATGCCGGTCTTGCACCCCGAACCTTCTATGCTACATGAACCCCAACCTTTTTCCATGCACCCGCCGCGCAGTATCTTCGAACGCGGCGATGAGTATCCACCCCACGAAAGTCCGATGTCGAAACCTGTCGTCACCCGCTTTGCCCCATCGCCCACAGGCTACCTGCACATTGGTGGCGCCCGCACGGCGCTGTTCAATTGGCTTTACGCGCAACATACAGGCGGCAAGATGCTGCTTCGCATCGAGGACACCGATCGCGAGCGCTCGACCGATGCGGCAACGGCGGCCATTCTGGACGGACTGACCTGGCTGGGTCTCAATTGGGACGGCGATGCGATTTCCCAGTTCGAGCGTGCGCCGCGTCACCGCGAGGTTGCCGAAGAACTCGTCCACATGGGCAAGGCGTATTACTGCTATGCCACACCGGCAGAGCTTGAGGAGATGCGTGAGAAAGCTCGCGCCGAGGGCCGCCCACCGCGCTATGACGGCCGCTGGCGCGACCGCGATCCATCCGAGGCGCCAGCCGGCGCAAAAGGTGCGATCCGCATTAAGGCGCCAAGCCAAGGCGAGACGATCGTGCGCGACCGCGTGCAGGGCGACGTACGCTTTCCCAACAAGGATCTCGACGATTTCATCATCCTGCGCTCGGACGGCAATCCAACCTACATGCACGCCGTCGTCGTCGACGACCACGACATGGGCGTCACCCACATTATTCGCGGCGACGACCATCTCACCAATGCCGCGCGGCAAACGGTGATCTACGATGCCATGGGCTGGGATGTGCCGGTGATGGCGCACATCCCGTTGATTCACGGCTCCGACGGCGCAAAACTGTCGAAGCGCCATGGCGCACTGGGCGTAGATGCCTACCGCGCCATGGGCTACCTGCCAAAGGCGCTGCTCAACTATCTGGCGCGCCTCGGCTGGAGCCATGGCGATGACGAGGTCATGTCGATCGACGATATGATCCGCTGGTTCGAAATCGAGGACGTCAACCGCGGCGCTGCCCGCTTCGACTTCCAGAAGCTGGAAGCCCTGAACGGCATTCATATGCGGCAGATGGCGGACGCCGAATTGACCGATACGCTCATTGCTACCCTTCCGCATCTTGCGGTTACCGGTGCGCTCGCCGAAGGCCTCGATGATGCTCAGAAGGCAAAGCTTTTGGCGGCGATGCCGGGGCTGAAGGAGCGCGCCAAGACTCTCGTGGAACTGGCTGACAGCGCTAGTTATCTTTTTGTCGCGCGACCCCTGGAAATCGACGAGAAGGCATCCGGAATTCTCGGTGCCCGTCCAAGAACGGTACTGGAAGGCGCATGGGCGGCACTGAAATCGGTCGGCGCCGACTGGACCGCGCAGACAACAGAGGCCGCGATCCGCGATTTCGCAGCGTCAAGCGGTTTGAAACTCGGCGGCGTTGCGCAGCCGCTGCGCGCCGCGTTGACGGGCCGAACCACGTCTCCAGGTGTCTTTGACGTGCTTGCCGTGCTTGGTCGTGAGGAAAGCCTGGCTCGCATCGCCGATCAAATCGATTAGCAATGCAGCTCGTCTCATCAACAGCCATTGAATCCATTCTGTTGCGGTGCAACATTGCCGCGACACTGAGCGTTCCGCGGAACTGGCCGGTGGTCTGCACAAGCAGGCGCCGCCCGAACCGGCACACGCGCCACGGTAGATTTCCGCTGTGGCAACGGGTTGAAAGCAAAGGGGTATCCGTATGAGCGCATCGACAGCCAAACTCGAATACAACGGCAAGACGCACGAGCTGCAGGTTCGAGCGGGTTCTGTCGGTCCGGAAGTGATCGATATTGCTGCGCTCTACAAGGATACGGGCGCGTTCACTTACGACCCGGGCTTCACGTCAACCGCGAGCTGCGAATCGGAAATCACCTTCATCGACGGTGACGCAGGCATTCTGCTGCACCGTGGCTATCCGATCGACCAGCTCGCCGAGCACAGCGACTTCCTCGAAGTCTGCTACCTGCTGCTATATGGCGAGTTGCCGACCAAGGCGCAGAAGGACGATTTCGACTACCGTGTTACGCGCCACACGATGGTGCATGAGCAGATGTCGCGGTTCTTCACCGGCTTCCGCCGCGACGCGCACCCCATGGCGGTGATGTGCGGCGTTGTCGGGGCGCTGTCTGCGTTCTACCACGACTCGACCGATATTTCCGATCCATACCAGCGCATGGTCGCCTCCATGCGCCTGATCGCCAAGATGCCGACGATCGCCGCGATGGCATACAAGTATCATATCGGACAGCCGTTCATTTACCCTAAGAACGAGCTGAACTTCGCCGCCAACTTCCTGCATATGTGCTTTGCGGTCCCCTGCGAGGAGTACAAGGTCAATCCGGTGCTGGCGCGCGCCATGGAGCGCATCTTCATCCTGCACGCCGATCACGAGCAGAATGCATCGACTTCGACCGTGCGCCTCGCCGGTTCGTCGGGCGCCAATCCATTCGCCTGCATCGCGGCCGGCATTGCCTGCCTGTGGGGTCCGGCACATGGCGGTGCTAATGAGGCGGCGCTCAACATGCTGGCCGAAATCGGGACGGTTGACCGCATTCCGGAGTTCATCGCCCGCGCCAAGGACAAGAACGACCCGTTCCGGCTGATGGGCTTCGGCCACCGCGTCTACAAGAACTACGATCCACGCGCCAAGATCATGCAGAAAACCACGCATGAGGTGCTGGGCGAGCTCGGCATCAAGGACGACCCGATGCTCGACGTCGCGCTGGAATTGGAAAAGATCGCGCTGACGGACGAGTATTTCATCACCAAGAAGCTTTATCCGAACATCGACTTCTATTCGGGCATCACGCTGAAGGCTTTGGGCTTCCCCACCACCATGTTCACCGTTCTGTTCGCGGTCGCGCGGACGGTTGGCTGGATTTCGCAGTGGAAGGAAATGATCGAGGATCCGAACCAGAAGATCGGCCGTCCGCGCCAGCTCTATACCGGCCCGGCAGTTCGCGACTTCGTGCCGATCGCCAAGCGCTGAGCGGAACCGGGCTCGGTCCGATCCTGCGTTAGTTTTGCGGCAGCGGCTTCGGGTATTGCACCCGGGGCGGCGGCCGGTGATGCACGAGCGTAAGCGCCATCAGGCTGACGCAACTGACCAGGATCGTGTTGAGCAGCGTGGCGCTTTGCAGTGGCGCGGCCAGCGCCACCAGCGGCACGGCGCCGGCGGGCGGATGGGTGATCCGCAGCATCAGCATTCCCGCAATTGCCGCACCGACCGCGATGGCTGCGATCCACCATATCCCCGGAAACGCCAGCGCAGCGGCGACGGAACAGGAATATTTTTTCAGGGATTGAGTGCGAAATACCTACCTTCGGCAGCTTGCTCAGGCGCCCCAATCCATGACCACCTTGCCCGAATTGCCGCTCTTCATCGCTTCAAAGCCGGTGATGTAGTCGTCAATGCCGATACGATGGGTGATCAGTCCGCGGACATCGAGCGGTCCCTGCACCAGCGCGATCATCTTGTACCAGGTCTCGAACATCTCGCGGCCATAGATGCCCTTCAGATGCAGCATCTTGAAGATCACCTTGTTCCAGTCGATCTCGAAGCCGGTCGGCGCTATGCCGAGGATGGCAATCTTGCCGCCATTGTTCATGGTATCGATCATGTCACGGAAGGCGACAGCCGAACCGGACATTTCAAGACCCACATCGAAGCCCTCGGTCATGCCTTCCTCGCGCATGACGTCGCGAAGCTTCTCCTTTGCGGCATCGACCACATGATGCACGCCAAGCTTCTTGGCGAGTGCCAGCCGCGTCGGGTTGATGTCGGTGATGACCACCTTGCGAGCGCCGACGCATTGCGCCACCAGCGCGCCCATAATGCCGATCGGCCCGGCGCCGGTGACCAGAACGTCCTCGCCGACGAGATCGAATGATAGCGCTGTGTGAACGGCGTTGCCGAGCGGATCGAAGATCGCGGCAACTTCGTCCGAAATGTCGTCCGGGATCGGCACCACATTGTGCTGGGGGATCGCCAGATACTCACCAAATGCGCCTGGCCGGTTGACTCCGACGCCGAGCGTATTGCGGCAGAGATGCCCCCTGCCCGCCCTGCAATTGCGGCAGTGCCCGCAGACGATGTGCCCTTCGCCCGAGACGCGCTGGCCGATCTTGTATCCGGTGACCGCCGCACCGAGATCCGCAACCGTGCCGACGAATTCGTGACCGGTCACCATCGGCACCGGAACGGTTTTTTGCGCCCACTGGTCCCAATTGTAGATATGGACGTCGGTACCGCAAATGGCGGTCTTCTTGATCTTGATCAGCACGTCGTTCGGACCGATCTCCGGAACTGGAACCTGCTCCATCCAGATTCCCGGCTCGGCCTTCGCCTTAACCAGTGCGCGCATCATGTTGGACATGTTTGGCTCCTTACCCTCCCGCTTGTGGGGAGGGTCGTTCCGCGCAGCGGACCGGGGTGGGGGTTCGCCGGATGAGGTTCTTTACTCCCACCCGGCCCTTCGGGCCACCCTCCCCAGGGGGAGGGCAAGGCGCTGTACCGCCGCATCAAATCACTCCCAACTCTCGCCCGACCTCGCCGAACGCATCGACGGCGCGGTCGATGTCCTGAACCGAGTGTGCAGCGGACATCTGCGTGCGGATGCGCGCCTGGCCCCTTGGAACCACGGGAAATGAAAATCCGATGACGTATATTCCGCGCTCCAGCATTTTCGCCGCCATCGCCTGCGCCAGCGCGGCATCACCCAGCATGACCGGGATGATCGGATGATCAGCGCCCGCAAGCTTGAATCCGAGCTTGCCCATTTCGGTGCGAAACTGTGCGGCATTGCCGTAGAGCTTCTCGCGCAGAGCATCGCCCTTGTCGATCAAGTCAAACACTTTCAGCGAAGCGCCGGCGATCGCCGGCATCAGCGTGTTGGAAAACAGATATGGACGCGAGCGCTGGCGCAGCCAGTCCACAACCTCGGCCTTGCCGGATGTGTAGCCGCCGGACGCGCCGCCCAGCGCCTTGCCGAGTGTGCCTGTGAAAATGTCGATACGCCCCTCGACGCCGCAATGTTCCGCCGAACCGCGGCCATGTTTGCCGACAAATCCGACCGCGTGGCTGTCGTCGACCATGACCATGGCGTCGTACTTCTCTGCCAGATCGCAAACGCCCTTCAAATTGGCGATGATGCCGTCCATCGAGAACACGCCGTCCGTGGCGATGAGCCGGAACCGCGCCTCTTGAGCTTCCTTGAGACGTGCTTCGAGGTCGGCCATGTCGTTGTTGGCATAGCGGAAGCGCCTTGCCTTGGAGAGACGCACGCCGTCGATGATGGAGGCATGGTTCAACGCATCCGAGATGATCGCGTCTTCCTCGGTCAGCAGCGTCTCGAACAGCCCGCCATTGGCATCGAAGCAGGAGCCGTAGAGAATCGTGTCCTCCATGCCGAGGAATTGCGAGATCGTGGCTTCCAGCTGCTTGTGCTCTTCCTGCGTGCCGCAGATGAAGCGCACCGAAGCCATGCCGTAGCCGTATCGATCGATCGCCTGCTTGGCGCTGTCGCGCAGATCATCATTGTCGGCGAGGCCGAGATAGTTGTTGGCGCAGAAATTCAGCACTTTCTGCCCGCCGGTCACCTCGATTTCGGCCGATTGGGTGGATGTGATCACCCGCTCGGACTTGTAGAGACCAGCATATCTCAGACCTTCCAGTTCCACGGCGAGATGGGCGAGAAAACGCGAGCTCATACGACAGTCTCCTAGGGTCAGGACCTGTTAATCTGGTCGAAATGGTGTGAGGCCATCTGCTCGGATACGCGAAGCGAAGGCGCAGGAAGCCTTTCGGCTTTCAAGTCCTTCGCGACACCGGAGCGCCGCGTGTTCTTTGAACGCGCAAAGGACGCTCCGGCAATCCGGGTGGCGCATGTTCCTTTCGCGCTGACAAACGTCAGCGCGGGACATGCGCTGTAGCCGAGCAGATGGACCACATCCGAAGGACGCCGAAAACGGCTGCGACCAGCTGCGTCGAACCGCTCGGTCGGGCCAGCCAGCCCGACCTTCGCGCTTCTCCTCGCATCTCTTTGCCGTTTCTGGCGCCATTTCGATCATGTTAATAGGTCCTGACCTTGCGATGCTGAGCTTACGTCCGGCTCATCGTGAATCTAGCAGAAATGCGACCTGCGTTCTCGCCGCTTCTTTCGCTTCACCCCATTCGAATTGACGTTAGCGTGCCCTTCACGCCGGTCAACAAGTAGCACCCGATGACGATTTCCTCGATCACCCTCTATCGCCAATGGCAGCCGTTCCGCGACGGCACCTATCGCTGCTCTGGAGGACGCAGCGCCGAGGGCTTCGACTCGACCATCGTGGAGATCAGGTCGGCGGACGGAGAGACCGGCTACGGCGAGATGGCGCCGCTCGGCAGCTTTTACGATCCGGCCTTCGCCGAAGGTGCGCGGGCGGCGATGCGCGAGCTTGCGCCGCGGCTCGTCGGTGAAAACGCCGCCGGCATCGACGCGCTGAACCGCCGCATGGATCTGCTGCTCAAGGGCCATCCTTACGCCAAGGCGGCGATCGACATGGCGCTCTGGGATCTGGCTGGAAAGCGCGCCGGGCTGCCGGTCTCAAGCCTGACTGGTGGCGCGGAAGGAATGTCGATCCCACTCTACCGCTCGCTTGCACAAGAGGCACCGGACGCGATGGCAAAGCGGGCGCAAAAGTACATCGCGGAGGGCTATCGGCGACTGCAGGTCAAGGTCGGGCTTGATGTCAACGAGGATATCGAGCGGCTCCAGGCGGTCCGTGCAACCGTACCCTCGAGTACGGTGCTCTACTGCGACGCCAATGCAAGCTGGGGAACCGCCGAGACGCGGCAGTTTCTGCTGGCGACCCGCAGCCTTGACTACACGCTGGAGCAGCCTTGCGCGAGCTACGAGGAGAACCTGGCGGTACGGCGCTCTTGCGAGCGGCCGCTGGTGCTAGACGAGACAATCGACAGCGCCGATACCCTGCTGCGTGCCATCGCTGATGGACTGGTCGACGGCATCACCATCAAGCTCGCCCGCGTCGGCGGCATGACCAAGGCGAGGCTGCTGCGCGACATTGCGATTATCCGCAACCTGAAGATCACCATCGAGGATACTGGCGGCGCACAGATCGACACCGCGGCCTACTCGGCCCTGATGCTTTCGACGCCGGAAAGTCTGCGCCAGCACACGGTGGACTTCCACAACTGGGTCACGGTTTCCAACGCTCGCGCCGAGTTCCGCATCGCCGCTGGTGCGATGACACCACCGGCAGGTCCAGGATTGGGCGTCGAGGTCGATGCGAAGGCGTTCGGTGAGCCGATTTTCCGAGCGGGATTTTAGGAAAGCCCTCACCTGACCGCATTGTCTCTCTAGGTACCTCACGCCTCCGATGCGACAGCGCAGCACATCTCAGCGCCGTCGTCCCGACAACTGAGTGAAGCGAAGGAAGATCCGGGACCCAGCGCAATAGTCGCCGAAGGCACTTTGCCCGCGCATTTGCGCGATTAGGAAGAAAGACCGGTCGCTGGGTCCCGGCTCGGCGGTCGCTTCGCCTCCTGGGCCGGGATGACGCGTAGATGGGATTGCCCAGCTCCGACCTCAGAAGAACGCCTGCAGTCCAGTCTGCGCCCGCCCCAGGATCAGCGCGTGGACGTCATGGGTGCCCTCGTAGGTATTCACCGTCTCGAGGTTCTGAGCGTGGCGCATGACATGGTAGCCGATCTGGATACCGTTGGCGCCATGCATGTCGCGAGCCTGGCGGGCAATGTCGAGCGCCTTGCCGCAATTGTTGCGCTTGACGATCGAAATCATCTCAGGCGCGAACTTGCCTTCATCCAATAGCCGTCCGACCCGCAGCGAGCCTTGAAGGCCCAGCGCGATCTCAGTCTGCATGTCGGCGAGCTTCTTCTGGTAAAGCTGCATGCCGGCGAGCGGCTTACCGAACTGCTTGCGATCCATGCCGTATTGCCGTGCCCGGAACCAGCAATCCTCCGCAGCGCCCATTGCACCCCAGGAAATGCCGTACCGAGCGCGATTGAGGCAGCCGAAGGGACCTTTCAGACCCGAAACATTGGGAAGCAATGCATCTTCCGAAACCTCAACGCCTTCCATTACCACCTCGCCGGTAATCGACGCGCGCAGGCTGAGCTTCCCGTCGATTTTCGGCGCGGAAAGGCCCTTCATGCCTTTCTCGAGCACGAAACCCTTGATCTGGTTGTCATGCGCGGCCGACTTTGCCCAAACGACGAAGACATCAGCGATCGGTGCGTTGGAAATCCACATCTTGGAGCCGGAAATCCGGTAACCGCCGTCGATCTTCTCGGCGCGGGTCTTCATGCCACCCGGATCGGAGCCGGCGTCCGGCTCGGTCAGCCCGAAGCAGCCGATCCATTCACCGGATGCAAGTTTCGGCAGGTACTTTTTTCTCTGCGCCTCGGTGCCATAGGCGTGGATCGGATACATGACCAGCGAGGACTGCACGCTCATCATCGAGCGATAACCGGAATCGACCCGCTCGACCTCGCGGGCCACCAACCCATAAGCCACATAGCCGGCGCCAAGCCCGCCATATTCCTCTGGGATAGTGATGCCGAGCAGCCCCGCATCGCCCATCTCGCGGAAGATCGCCGGATCGGTTTCCTCATTCAGATACGCCGCCTCGATACGCGGTGCGAGCTTGTCGGCGGCAAACGCCGCCGCTCCGTCGCGCAACATGCGCTCATCCTCGGAAAGCTGATCCTCAAGCAGGAACGGATCGCTCCACACGAACGATGCGGCGGAACCCGCTGCCTTGGTTTCAATATTCATGGGCGATGTCCGTTTTCGAGTTTTGCGGGATTTTAGTGCTTATTCCGCGGCGGGTCGAAGCCTTTCTGGCCAATATTCGAACAAACACAATGTGCCAGCCGTTCAGACCGATTGGCTGGCGCGCCGAGTCAGTCATGCACCTGGAGATCTCGACCCGTTTGCGGGTAAATTCTTGCACGGTTATCGCGGTGCAAAACCCTTGTCGCCGGCATTAAGGAGGCGCAAACTGCCGTCAAATTTCCCGAGTATCATGTGGTAATGTCAGAACAAATTGAAGTCCCTCCGGCGGTATTCTCGTCGCCGCCGACACCCGCGACATCCTCGGAATACATCACCGTGCTGGCGCATTATCACCGCGCCGAGATTGCGCGGATGGCCGGATGGCGCGACCGCATCGATCGAACGACGAACTGGGCCATCACCGGCGGCGGTGCAATGTTGTCTGTGTCACTGTCGACCCCGTCATCGCATCACGGCGTGCTGTTGTTCACGATGCTGCTGGTGCTGCTCTTCCTTGTCATCGAGGCACGGCGCTATCGCTTCTTCGACGTCTATCGCGCCCGCGTGCGGCAGATCGAGCGCAACTATTTCGCGCCGCTGTTTGCGGGCGAAAAGCCCAGCGATCCGGAATGGGCAAAGGCACTCAGCGCCAGCCTGACCACACCTCGCTTCCTGATAAGCCTGCGCAGCGCCATGTCGCGCCGGCTGCGCCGGAATTACCTCTGGATTTTCTCTATGATCTTGCTGGCCTGGGGGCTGAAAATCTCAACACCGAAGCTGCACGACGCAGGCGTGGTCCGCGAGGCGGTCTGGACAATGCCGGAGATGGTCAACAACGCTGCCCTCGGCATCGTTCCCGGATGGCTGGTGATCATCGCGGTCATCGTTTTTTACCTATGGGTTCTTGCCGCCGCATTCCTGCCGAAAGAATCGGATGCGGAACTCGCCTATGGCGACGTGCATGTCTGACTGAGCCGCATGTCAAATACGCAGCGTGTAGCGGATGCCGTCATAGACCGCCGCGTGTATATTGCGCGCAGCAACCGCATCGCCGATGCGGAAAAGCATGAACGTCCCTTCCTGCCTTGCCCGGAAGATTTCGCCCGTGCCGATCAGCGCCTCGTAATCGACAGCGCCGCGATTCTTCGATAGCGGCTTCAGGGCGAAGTACAGCTCGTCATTGGCAAACGTGCCGTGCTCGACGACGACCTGGTCGACGCGCCGTTCTTCGCTCCAGCCTTCGGAAAAATCCGAGGAAAGCGTCGCAACCAATTGATTTCCTTCGCGCCTGACACTTCTAACCCGCGTATTGATCGTCACCCGAACGTGCTTCTCATGGAAGGTACGCATGTACGGCACGTGGTTCATGCCGCCCATTTCCGGCGCAAAGAAGCGCTCGGGCGAAACCAGTTCCAGCCGTGACCCGGAAGTGGCGATGATCTCGGCGGCGGTCATCCCCTGGTGCCCGCCATTGTCGTCATAGAGCAGAACGGTCTCGGCCGGCTTCACCGCGCCGGAAATGATATCCCAGCTAGACGTGACCAACTCATCGCCCGCGTCCAATGGTGGGTTCTGCGGCAGCCCTCCCGTGGCGATGACAACCACATCGGGCTCAAGCGCTAGCACGTCGCCAGCCTCGGCCCAAACATTGTAGCGAACATCGACGCCAAGCCGTTCAAGCTCGGACAGCCGCCAGTCTACGATGCCGATTAGCTCCTTGCGGCGCGGGTTTTGCGCGGCAAGTCTCACCTGACCGCCGGCCTTGTCCGCGGCCTCGAGCACCGTCACGGAGTGTCCGCTCGATGCCGCGACACGCGCCGCCTCCAGCCCGGCGGCGCCGGCGCCGACCACCACGACTTTCCTCGAAGCCCCTTGCGCCTTCGGAATTACCTGCGGGATCGTCGCCTCGCGTCCGGTGGCCGCGTTGTGGATGCACAGCGCCTCGCCACCCTCATAGATGCGATCGAGGCAATAGGTGGCGCCGACGCATGGCCGGATCTCATGCTCGCGGCCTTCCATCACCTTCAGCATGATGTGCGGGTCGGCAATGTGCGCGCGGGTCATGCCGACCATGTCGAGCTTGCCGGTGGCAATGGCATGGCGCGCCGTCGCCACGTCCTGAATGCGGGCGGCGTGGAACACAGGGAACTTGGTTGCGGCCCTTACCTCGCCCGCGAAATCCAGATGCGGCGATGATCGCATGCCGGTGATCGGAATGACTTTGGTCAGCGCCGCGTCGGTCTCGATGGTGCCGCGAATGATGTTGAGAAAATCGACTTTCCCCGAGGACGCCAGCTGTTGCGCGATCCCGACGCCTTCGGCGCGAGACAGACCCTTATCGCAGTCCTCGTCGGCGACCATGCGGATGCCGACAATGAAATCCGGCCCGACCGAGGCGCGCACGGCATCAAGCACCATGTGGGTGAAGCGCAGACGGTTGTCGAGCGAGCCGCCGAATTCATCGTCGCGATGATTGGTGGCGGGCGACCAGAAACCATCCATCAGGTGCCCATAAGCCTCGAACTCGATGCCATCGAGCCCGGCTGCCCGGCAACGCTGCGCGGCGGAGGCGTAGTCGGCGACGATCCGCTCGATATCCCAGTCCTCCATGACCTTGGGAAAAGTCCGGTGCGCCGGCTCGCGAACGGCGGACGGTGCCAGCACCGGCAGCCAGTCGGCCCTGTTCCAGCCTGTGCGGCGGCCAAGATGCGTCAGCTGGATCATGACCTTGCAGTCATGCTCATGGCAGGCTTCGGCAAGCTCGCTGAGCCACGGCACGATCTCGTCGCGATAGGCCTGCAGGTTGCCAAAGACGGCCGGGCTGTCGCGCGATACCAGCGCGGAGCCAGCCGTCATGGTCATCGCCATGCCGCCCTTCGCCTTCTCGGCGTGGTAGAGGCGGTAGCGCTCCTTCGGCATGCCATCGTCGGAATAGGCCGGCTCATGGCTGGTCGACATGACGCGGTTCTTCAGCGTCAGATGCTTCAGGCGAAAAGGTTGGAGAAGTGGGTCGTTGCTGGCCATGGTCTTGTTAGTCCATCAAGTCATAATGAGCGCACGCAAAGGAGCCCTGCGATGACACAAACCGATACTCTCACCCAGCTGGGTGCGCGGGTGGAAACCCCATCCTCGCCCGAGACGGCGGTGCTGGAAACCGTGCCTTTCACCCGCAACGCGGGGCCGCCCGCGATCGTTCGCTTCACCTGCCCGGAATTCACCTCGCTCTGCCCGGTCACCGGTCAACCGGACTTCGCTCATATCGTGATCGACTATGCGCCGGACACGCTGCTGGTGGAATCCAAGTCGTTGAAGCTGTTCATGGTCTCGTTCCGCAATCACGGCGCATTCCATGAGGACTGCACAATCATGATAGGCTGCCGCATTGTCGAAGCGACGAAGCCGCTGTGGCTGCGGATCGCCGGCTATTGGTTTCCGCGCGGCGGCATTCCGATTGACGTATTCTGGCAGACGGATACGCCGCCCGAAGGCGCATGGCTGCCCGAAACCGGCGTCGCGCCCTATCGCGGGCGAGGGTAGGCGCTGCTCGTCGCGGTCACCATACCCGGCATGTACGACCACTTGCATCGTCTTTCGAATCCTCGGCACCGGCAGCACCCTCAGTTCAGCGGCAGCGGCGCTGACGTCCCGGTCGCGCTGGGTCATGAAAGTGATCGAGCGGGGCCGTCCTCGACCAGATGCTGGTGCCAGCGGGCGCGCGCGGTTCGGTCGAGCGTGACGCCGAGGCCAGGTCCTTCCGGCACAGCCACGGTGTTTTTGGTTTGGCGGAACGGCCCGCTCTCTTCATCGTCCGTTTCCACTTCGATGATGGTCTTGGATATGCCTGGATAGTAGCCACCGGTCCACTACATAGGCTTTTCAAGCGGAACATTGACAGGGGTAGCAATCAAGCGGGCCAATCTCATCTCTCGAGCTAGCCCCTCCAAATGTTTGTTGACGAGCCTTCGTGTCTTCACGGCAGTTCCCCTATAACGAACCGTCATGGCCAGGTTTCAATACCACGCGTCTTCCATCGACGCCTTCTTTCGCGCAATGAAATCCTGGAGCGCCTCATCGAGCGCTACGTCGAGCGGCGGCGCTTCATATTCGGCCAGCGATTTTTTCCAGCGGCGATTAGCGCGGATCGCGGCATCCTCGCCGCCTGCGGCCTCCCATTTCTCGAAGGGCTCATTGTCGGCGATCTCGGAATCCCAGAACGCGGTTTCGTAGTTCGCCATCGTATGGGCGCAGCCGAAGAAATGGCTGCCGGGGCCGACTTCCTTGAAAGCGTCGAGCGCCAACTGGTTGTCGTCGATCTTCACGCCGTCGAGATAGGTGTGCAGCGCGCCGCAGAAGTCGGCGTCCATCATGAACTTCTCGTACGACATGGACAGCAGCCCATCGAGGAACCCCGCCGAATGCAGGATGAAGTTGGCGCCGCAGTGCACGGCGGCCAGCATCGACATCGTGCCTTCATTCATCGCATGGGCGTCCGGCAGCTTCGACGTGGTGAAATTGCCGGAACAGCGCAGCGGCAGGTTCAGCCGCCGCGCCAGCTGGCCAATCACCATGGAGCCGATCGCCGGTTCCGGCGTGCCGAAGGTGGGCGAGCCGGAGCGCAGAGACATGGACGACAGGAAGTTGCCGAAGATCACCGGCGCGCCGGGCCGTTCCAGCTGCGTCAGCGCACAGCCGGCCATGGTTTCGGCAAGCGACTGGGCGATCGCGCCGGCGTTGGTGACCGGCCCCATCGCTCCGCCAAGGATGAACGGCACGATCACCGCCGCCTGATTGGCGCGTGCGTAAGCGCGTAGCGCGGTCGTCATCGTCGCGTCCCACACCAACGGCGAGTTGACGTTGACATTGCCGAGGATGACGCAATTTTCGTCCGCGAACTTGTCACCGAAGACGATGCGCGCCATGTCGATGGAGTCTTCCGCGCGACTTTCGGCCGTTACCGAGCCCATGAAACCACGGTCGGAATATTTGATGTGGCTGTAGACCATATCGAGGTGACGCTTGTTCACCGGCACATCGACCGGCTCGCAAATCGTGCCGCCCGAATGGTGCAGCCATGGCGATGACTGCGCCAGCTTGATGAAGTTGCGGAAGTCCTCAATCGTGCCGTAGCGGCGACCGTTGTCGAGATCCATGACGAAGGGCGAGCCATAGGCCGGCGAAAACACCACGTTCTTGCCACCGATCTCGACGGAGTTGGCCGGATTGCGCGCGTACTGGGTGAACGTGGTGGGCGCGGTCTTCAGAATCTCGCGCAGCATCCCCGGTTCGAATTTGACGAGAACACCGTCGACCTGAGCGCCCGCTCGCTTCCAGTGATCGATTGCCGCTGCGTCGTCGCGGAACTCGATGCCGATCTCGGCGAGGATGCGGTCGGCGGTCTGCTCGATGCGGACAAGGTTTTCCTCCGACAGAATGTCGTAGGTGGGAATGTTGCGAACGATATATGGCCGCCCGTGGCCTTGCGAGCCATGCGAGCGCTGCTCCCTGCGGGCGACACGCCCTCCCCGCTCGCGGCGTTTCGAGTGGTCGGTTCCCGCTTCGACCGGAGCAGCTTCCATATCGGTCCTGTGTGCGTTCCTGATGCCGTTCTAAGCTCAGAATAGCGTGCCGCGATACATGCTGTTATGTTTTTCGCGCCCGGCTCTAGCCGGTACACGACTCTTCGCGCGTGGGGGAGCCAATCATGGTCGATAGCTTTTCCAGCAGCTTTTCGGAGGCGCGCGGCAAGTTTCTAGCCGCCGCCTGTGATGGCAACGCACGAATCCACACCTATGGCCGCGACGACGTTGCCGGCAAGGACAACGAACGTCTCGCTTGCGATGTTGCGGTGCTTGGCAATGAGCACGCGGAGCGAGCCGCGATCATTGTCAGCGGAACTCACGGCGCCGAGGGGTATTGCGGATCGGCGATCCTTCACCAGTGGCTCAAATCCTTGACCAATTTGCACAAGCTGGACGATGTGAAAATCATTCTCGTCCACGCAATCAATCCGTGGTCGTTCTCGCACAAGACAAGAACGACGGAAAACAAAGTCGACCTGAACCGAAACTTCTTTCGCGACGAGTCCGGCTACAATCACGAAAACCCCTCTTACGAGAAGTTAGCTCCGTTTCTTCACGCGGATGTTCTGGACGCTCGAGAGCAATTGGCTGCGTATGAGGCCTATCGGCGCTACCTGGATGATAATGGCGCACATATCGAAAGCGAGAGCTGGACCGGTCAAAGCCAACGGCCCGACGGAATGTTTTACACGGGCAAAGCCCCGGAATGGTCCAATGGGGTGTTTCGCACCATTGTCAGAGATCATCTCGCTTCCGCGAAAATCATCGGATTCATCGACTGGCACACATGCATCGGAAAATTCGGCGAGGTTGTTCATCTCGTCTTTGACGATGCCGGCAGTCCCGCCCACAAAGCCGCTAGTCATTGGTGGGGGCTGAGCGCAGAAGGCAATGGCTTAAAGGTCGGAGCCATACCCAAATACGAAGGCTTGCTGTGCAAAGCGATCGGACTGGAGCTTGAAAGCCGTCACATCGCCGGCGCCGTCATCGAATTCGGTACCGTCGACGAATTTGCGCTCTTTCGGGCCGACCGGCTGGATCGCTGGCTGTCGTTCGAGGGCCGCAACGATCCACAGCACGATCAGCTGCGCGAGGAATATCTGGAAGCTTGTTGCCCTTCGGCCATTGCATGGCGCCGACTGGTGCTGAGCGAAGGTCCGAGAATTATGGACCAGCTGATCGGCGGCATACGCAACTGGGAATAGCACGTTCCACGCGTTGTACGCGCCACTGCGAATCCCTATAAAATGGCGCCATGCCCATTCGCCAGCTCTCCGAAACGATGATCAACCAGATCGCTGCTGGTGAGGTGATCGAGCGCCCGGCGAGCGTCGTCAAGGAACTGGTCGAAAACGCCGTCGACGCAGGCGCATCTCGCATCGAAGTGGTGACCGGCGGCGGCGGGCTGGGGCTGATCCGCGTGACCGACGATGGCGGCGGCATACCCGCCGACGAGCTTGAGCTGGCAGTTGCCCGGCATTGCACGTCGAAACTGGCAAACGGCATCGACGACATCCGCTCTCTCGGCTTTCGCGGTGAGGCCTTGCCGTCGATTGGGGCGGTTTCGCGCCTGTCTATCCGCTCGCGAACGGCGGACGGCGAAGCGGCGGAGATCGCCGTCGAGGGCGGGCGCGTATCGAACGTCAGGCCGGCCGGCGCCAACCGCGGCACGACGGTCGAGGTGCGCGACCTTTTCTTCGCCACCCCTGCCAGGCTGAAATTCATGAAGGGCGAGCGCGCCGAGGCGTCGGCCATCGCCGATGTCGTGCGACGCATCAGCGATCGCTTTTCCTGCGGATTCGGTTCACGCTGTCCGGCGCCGACCGCTCGATGCTGGACTTTACCGCAACCGACGACCGGCTGCGGCGCATCGCCCAGGTGATGGGCGCGGAGTTTCCGGAAAACTCGATCCCCATCGACGCCGCGCGCGAAGGTGTGTTGCTCGACGGGCATGTCTCGGTTCCGTCCTACTCACGCGCCAATGCGCTCCAGCAATATGTTTATGTGAACGGACGGCCGGTGCGCGACCGGCTGATTGCCGCCGCCATACGCGGCGCCTTCGCCGATACGCTGGCGCGCGACCGGCATGCGGTTACGGCGCTGTTCCTGACGCTCGATCCGGCGCTGGTGGACGTCAACGTACATCCCGCCAAGGCCGATGTGCGCTTCCGCGATCCGGGACTGGTGCGCGGGCTGATTATCGGCGCGATCCGCGAAGCGCTGGCCGGCTCCGGCATCCGGCCGGCGTCGACCGGGGCCGCTGCGATGCTCGGCGCCTTCCGCGCTGGGCCGACGACATACGGCCATCCAGGCCCAACCGGCGTGCATCGCGGCTTCAATGCGGGGTTCCGGGGCGCGGTGCCGGGCGCCTTCGAAACGGCGCGATCCTTTCAGCGGCCGTTTGAAGGCGGCTTTGGCGAACCGGCGCAGGCGGCCTTCGACACCGGACCGCTCGACAGTGGCGACACGCGTGCTTCGACCGAGGAAATCGTGCCCGAAACCACGGGCCTCAGGCTGGGCGCGGTGCGGGCACAGGTGCATGAGAATTATATCGTCGCCCAGACGAGCGACTCCCTGGTCATCGTCGACCAGCACGCCGCGCATGAACGGCTGGTCTACGAAGCGCTTAAGAACGCGCTGGCCTCGCGGCCTATGCCGGGTCAGCTGCTGCTCCTCCCAGCGATCGTCGATCTGCCGGAGGACGACGCCGAGCGCCTTGCAATGCATGCGGAGACGCTGCGGAAGTTCGGTCTCGGCATCGAGCGTTTCGGTCCGGGAGCGGTTGCAGTCCGGGAAACGCCGGCCATACTCGGCGAAGCCAATGTCGAGCAACTTGTACGCGATCTCGCCGACGAGATCGCCGAGAACGACACGGTCGACACGCTGAAGGGGCGTCTGGATGCGATCGCCGCGACCATGGCTTGCCATGGCTCAGTGCGCTCTGGCCGCCGGCTGCTCCCGGACGAAATGAACGCGCTGCTGAGGCAGATGGAAGCCACGCCCGGTTCCGGTACCTGCAACCACGGCCGCCCCACCTACATCGAGCTCAAGCTTTCCGACATCGAGCGGCTGTTCGGCCGGAAGTAGATCGTCCTTCGACGGCGAGCCGCGAGAACTCAGCCCGTCATGGACAAGGATTGCCGACCTTCTGATGCAGGTCATCTATCGCCTTCCGCATTTCCTTCGTCCAGGTAACATCCGCGGCAGCGAGCGCCGTCTCCAGCTGCGGAATGCTTGTCGCGCCGACAATGCTCGACGTGACGAACGGCTGGTTGACCACGAATGCAGCGGCAAACAGCGCTGCATCCATGTCGAACGAGGCGGCAAGATCGGTGTAGGCAAGGATCGCTTCAGCCGCATGCGGCGCCTCATAACGCTGGCCGCGATTGAACAGTGTCGAGCGCGCGCCGGCCGGCCGGGCGCCGTGATTGTACTTGCCCGACAGATAGCCTTGCGCGATCGGCGAATAGGCGAGCAGCCCGACATCCTCGCGGTCGCAAACCTCGGCAAGGTTCACCTCAAAGGTGCGGTTCACCAGATTGTAGGCGTTCTGCAGCGACGCGACACGCGGTCCGACTCCCCGCTCCGACGCGAACAGGAAGCGCATGACGCCCCACGAGCTTTCATTCGACAGGCCCAAATGCCGGATTTTGCCCGCTTTCACCAGCTCATCAAACACCGAAAGGGTCTCTGCGATTGGCGTCTCGTCCGCATCGCGCTTCGCCGGCCATGCGCCGACGCGGGACGGATTGGCGCCCCACGGCACAGGCCGTTCGGGAAAATGGATCTGGTAGAGATCGACATGGTCGGTTTTCAGCCGCGCCAGTGACTTGTCGATCGCATCGAAAATATCGGCCCGCACCAGACGCGACGGACGTCCGCCGCGAAACCAACCCATAGCGGTATGGCCGACGACCTTCGTCGCTAGAATGACCTTGTCGCGGTTTTTTCGCGCCTGCATCCAGGAGCCGACGATGCGCTCGGTGCTTCCCTGCGTGTCCGGCTTCGGCGGGATCGAATAGAGCTCAGCGGTATCGAGGAAGTTCACGCCGCGCGCGAAAGCCAAGTCCATCTGAGCGTGGCCTTCCGCCTCGGTGTTCTGCTGGCCCCACGTCATGGTGCCGAGGCAGATCCTCGAAACGTGCAAATCGGTGCGTCCAAGGCGGCGCTTTTCCATAGTCGCGGTCTCCGGATTGTCGGTATGCGAAGGGAATTGGGAGTTCCGCGTCGGACCTTATCGCGAATGCTGCCAAATCCCAAGACGGTGCGATGACGCTTCCATCAGCCCAAGACTTGACCAATGTCACTTACGAATCAGGGGGTTGCCTCAGCCATCCAGATAGCGACAGGTTCAAGTTTGCTTAATTCGTGCCGCATGGCAGCTTTGCGAAATGCTGCACTGCACAATTGTCACGAATCTCCTATATTAGGATTTGGGAGGACAACAGAAAGGAGCCTGACAATGGGTTTCTTGACCGAATTTTTCTCCCGCCCGCGTCCGCGTTACGATGGCCGCGTCCGCTCGACGCTGGCGATCATGGAACAGATGAGCGAAACCGGACGCACCGATACGGATGTGCGCCCGGCGGATTTCCCGCGCCTGCCCCGCAAGTTCGCTCTCGCGTTCTGATGCGGCCGCCTTGCGGATAATCCTCAGGGCCGCTCACGCGGCCCTGAGGAAGTCCGGTTTTCCGAGTGGCACGCCATTATGGCGAAGAATGTCGTAGGCGGTGGTAACGTGGAAATAGAAGTTCGGCATGGCGAAATGCAGAAGATACTGCATGCCGTCGAACGACATATCGCGTGAACCGATCTTCAGCGAGATCGGACGGTTTTCGCTGCCGTCGATGTCAGCCGGCGTGAACGTGCCAAGCAACTGAATCGTCTTGGCGATCCGAGCTTGAACCTCTGCGAACGTCGCCTCGTCATCCTCGAACCGAATATTCTCACGGCCGGCCAGGCGAAACGATGCGCCCTTCGCGTGATCGGTGGCGATCTGAACCTGCTTCGTGAGGGTCAGCATGTCAGGCGCCAAGCGGGCATTCAGGAAAATGGTGGGGTCAATCTTGCGCTCGGTCGCATTGGCCTCGGCCTTGTTCAGGCAGTTCGACAGCGCAGTCAGCCGCGCCTGGAAAACAGGCACGCTGGCCTGATACATGGAAAGTGTCATGGGAATCCCTCTGCTGAAGCCAAAGCGGCTGCGCTGCAGATAGGGTTGCCGATGCCCACTTTTCAAGCGTCATCGCTGCGCCGCAATCGCCCGAGAATCCTGCCGTTCTTCCGTGGAGATTCGCAATGCGCGAGCTGGCCCTGACGATCGCATTTTCATTGTTCGCCTGCGCAAATGGCTTCGTGCAAAGAGACGTGGATTTTTCGTGATGGCGAATTCACGCTCATGAAATACGACGTCGATGCTTCATATGACGGCGAGATCAATCCCGAAACAGTGCTCGACTACGACACCGCGCCCTAGGGTCAGGACCTATTAATCTGGTCGAAATGGTGTGAGGCCTTCTGTTCGGATACGCGAAGCGAAGGCGCAGGAAGCCTTTCGGCTTTCAAGCCCTTCGCGACAAAGGAGCCGAGCAGATGGACCACATCCGACGGACGCCGAAACGGCCGCGACCTGCCGCGTCGAATCGCTCGGCCGGGGGATAGACCCCGCCCTTCGCGGTTCTCCTTGCATCTCTTTGCCGTTTCTGGCGCCATTTCGATCATATTAATAGGTCCTGACCCTAGTCGCCTTCATGCGGAATGTGGATCAAGCGACGCCCAGCTTCTTCTGCAAACTGGTCGATGATGTCGTGTACTGGAAAACCACCCGCTCGCCGGGGCTGACGATCCGCTTTGCCGCTTGCGCCATCAGGGCGGCCTCGTGAAATCCGGAAAGGATCAGCTTCAGTTTGCCGGGATAGGCATTGATATCGCCGATCGCGAAAATGCCCGGCACCGACGTCTCGAACTTTTGTGTGTCGACTGGGATCAGGTTTTCATTGAGGTGCAGTCCCCATTCTGCGATCGGGCCAAGCTTCATCGTCAGGCCGAAGAACGGCAGCATGCGCGTGCATGGCACGTCGAGATCACCGTCCGGCCCCTTGACGGTGGCTTGCGATAGCCGGCTCCCCGTACCTTTCAGTCCGGTGACCTGGCCGACAAGAAACTCAAGCTGTTTCATTTCCTGCAGCGCAAACATCTTGTTGACGCTGTCGGGCGCGGCGCGGAACTCGGGACGCCGGTGTACGAGCGTCACGCGCTTGGCGATCGGCTGGAGGTTCAGCGTCCAATCAAGCGCGGAGTCTCCGCCTCCAACGACCACAACATCGTGGCCGCGGAACTCTTCCATCCTACGCACGGAATAGAAGACGCTTTCGCTTTCGAAGTTCTCGATGCCGGGAATAGGCGGACGCTTTGGCTGGAACGATCCGCCGCCAGCTGCGATCACCACCACTTTCGCTTCAAAGATCTCGTTCTCGTCGGTGGTAACGCGAAAGCCGCCGCTAACCAGACGCTCAAGACCGGTGACCATGCGGTTGAAGGTGAAGGTCGGCTTGAACGGTGCAATCTGCTCCATCAAGCGGTCGACGAGACCTTGCGCTGTAATGAACGGCCAGCCTGGAATGTCGTAGATCGGCTTTTCGGGATAGAGCTCGGCGCACTGGCCGCCCGGCCGATCGAGGATGTCGATCAGGTGACATTTCATGTCGATCAAGCCGAGCTCGAATACGGCGAACAGCCCAATCGGACCGGCGCCTATGATCAGTATGTCGGTTCGGGTCGGTTCTGGCATCGGCTTGTCCTGCCCCTCAACAGCTATCAGCTACCCCTGGCGTTCGGGGATATTGACAACGAGCCCGTCCAAGTCGTTGCGCACCTTGATCTGGCAGGAAAGCCGCGAGTTCGGGCGAACATCATAGGCGAAATCGAGCATGTCTTCTTCCATCGACTCCGGCTCGCCCACTGCCGACGTCCATCCCTCATCGACGTACACATGGCAGGTCGCGCAAGCGCAGGCGCCGCCGCACTCCGCTTCGATACCCGGGACAGCATGGCGGATAGCGTTTTCCATCACGGTCGAACCGTTCTCGGCGTCGACCTCGAAACGCGTGCCATCAAAGGTTACGTATGTCAGCTTTGTCATTGTTAGTTCCGGAAATGGCCGTTCAGCCGACATAACCACTGTTGTTGCCAAGTCAACAGCAGGAGGGCTTTGCGCCACGCCACATCCGGTTCAGACAATGGGCCAGTCTGCCGCTATCGGCCAATCGCGGCAACGAAATCGCGAACCTCCTTGATAAGCCGTGCCAGCTTGCGCTTGGCGCAGGCATCGTCGGGATGCTGTTCGATCTCCTCGGCGCAATCGGCAATAGCAAAAGCTCCGACACTTCGGGCGGAGCCCTTCAAGCCATGCGCCAGCCGCCGGCACTCGGCGGCGTCGGCTTCGGCGATATGTTGACGCACCTGCTTCGTCTGAAGCACGAAGAGGCACAAAACTTCCTGTTCAAGTGCTCTGTCGCCCATGGTCTGGCGCGCCAGATGGACAAGGTCGATCGGTCGGCTTCGCGCAGCACTTGAGCTTTCGCCGCCAGGCATTGAAAATACCAGAGTATTCTTATCATTCGATAACATAGAAACGCAAACCTCGGTACCAAGACGGCAGACCTTCTTCACAGCCTATGTGAATGATGTGGATAACCTGTTAATCGCGAAAAAAGCCAAAAAGTGGGCTATTTTGGCGCATATTTCTGAAGTGACATTAACCTTGTGTTTAAACTTTTACGCATCTGACGGCTTTGGAGTTCACATTACGCCTAAGGATCGGTACGATGAACCAGGGTCATGGTGGGGTCCGCTCGTGAGGAATCTTCCTTAAGGGCGGGTTGGCATTGCAGCATTTGTACAAGGTAGAGTGGCATGGCGAAGCGACCAACGACATCCAAAAATATTAGCGAAGATGTCGCCAAGGATCTCGAGAAAGCTCTCGATCTCGACCTTGCCGCGGCTGGTCAGGAACTAGAGGTCGCCGCTTCCATGGAAGATCTGGAGGCGCAGATTTCCCGCGCCGCCGAGGAACTGACCCGCGAAACGCGCAGCGAAGAGCCTCCTGCTCCCCAGCCCGAAAATCGTATGCACCTGGCGCCCGCTCCGTCGGACCTTGAGCCGGTCGAGAGCCAGCCGTCGTCATTCTCCCCTGCGAACGACAACTCGCTGCGCGACTCCCGCCTGATCCTGCAGAGTCTCTCACGCAGATCGTCAAATGCCATATACTGGACGATCGGTATCCTTTCTCTGTTGTGGATCGCCGCCGGCGCCGTTCTGGGCTATCTGCTTGTCGGCCCGCAGGTGCTCGATGGATTAAGGCCCTCGACGCTGCTCGATCACCCGCTTTTGCTGCTGGTCGGCACGATAACCATTGTGCCTCTTATCCTGTTCTGGGCCTTTGCCGTGATGGTGAGGCGCGCGCAAGACATGAAACTTGCCGCACAGGGTATGGCCGAGGTCGCCGCGCGCCTTGCCGACCCGGAAACTCTCGCGCAGAACCGTATCATGAGCGTCGGCCAGGCCGTACGTCGAGAAGTCACCGCGATGGGCGAAGGCATCGAGCGCACGCTGGCGCGCGCGGTCGAACTGGAGACATTGGTCCATACCGAAGTCAACCAGCTCGAGCGATCCTACTCCGACAATGAAGCGCGCATCCGCTCTCTGGTCGATGGTCTGGGCAACGAGCGCGAGGCCGTTGTCGGCCACGCCGAACGCGTGCGCGCCTCGATAGCCGGCGCCAATGAGACGCTGAAGGACCAACTGAGCTTGGCGAGCGACGTCATCCGTGACAGCATTCTCGGCGCTTCGACAAAGCTGTCCATGACCATCAATCATTCCGGCGACGCGCTGATCGATCGCATCAATGACAGCAGCAACTCCATTTTTGATTCGATCGGGAGCCGCCTCGACAGCCTGAGCGACCGCATCACCACTTCCGGCGAAGCGTTCGCCAGCCTGCTCGACACGCGTATCGCCACGCTGCAGCAGACTTCAGACAGCGTAACCCGCTCGCTCTCAGACATGCTGGAAGAGCGCACTTCGGGCATGGTTTCACTGCTGGGCGGCGCGGCACGCACGCTCAACGACGAGTTCGATACGAGCCTGAAGGCGATAGAACGTACGCTGGCCGAGCGCGGCCAGAGCCTGATCAGCGAATTCCAAACTCGCGCGGAAGCTCTTGATACTGGTACGGAAAAGCTGAACGCAGCGCTGGAAGCGCGCGCCCGCCAGATCAATGACGGCCTCGTCGAGCGGGCTCGCGAAATCGCGGACACCTTCACCGACGGCCAGCAGCAACTCGCAAATCTGGTCGACGAGCGCAAATCGAAACTGCACGACGAAATGGCCGGCATTGTCACCTCCACTTCCGCGATGCTGGAGGAACGCGCGCTTGATTTCACCGGGCGCCTCGGCGCCGCGCGCATCAGCGCCGCGGAAGCGCTCGAAACCGATCTCGGCAAACTCGCGGAAGCTCGCAAGGGCATCGAAATCTACTTGAACGAGCACTCCCGCAAGCTCGCCGAGAGCGGCGACCGCATGACCAGCCTGATACAGGCCGACCTGCAGCGTTTCGACGAGAGCCGTGGCGAAATGGAGCTCGCCGTCGACGCGCACGTGCGCAAATTGGCCGATAGCCGTGAAACGATGGCTCAGGCATTCGCCGGAGATCTGCAGCGGCTGGATGAATCCCGCACCTTGATCGATCTGTCGCTGGGCGAACAACTGGGCAAGATCGCCGAAGGGCGCGAAACGTTGCAGCAGGCGCTTCTGGTTGACGCCGAGAAGCTGGTAGAGAGCCGCAACACCATCGATGACATGGTATCGTCGCATGTTGCCAAGCTGTCGGAAGGCCGCAATATCCTCACCCGAGCGCTGGAAGCCGATGCGTCCGTCATTGATGGCATGGTCGCGTACCAGGCAGGGAAGTTTGCGGAAAGCCGCACCGCGCTGTCGCAAGCGTTCGACAAGGACCTTGAGCGCCTTGACGCTGTCGTAACAACTCAGACTGCGCGCCTTGCAGAAACCCGAGGGGCATTGAGCCGCGCGCTCGATGACGATATCGGAAGCCTCGACGCGGTCGTCGGCAGCCAGATCGAGAAGTTCGACGGAAGCCGCCGCGCGCTAATGGAGGCGCTGGAAAGTGACCTTGGGTCCATCGAGGCCACTGTCGCCGGTCAGATCGACAAGATCGCGGCGAGCGGGCGCGCTATTTCCCAGTCCCTGCTCAGCGAGTTTGAAGGCGTCGATGCCCTGGTCGGCACACAAGTTGACCGCATTGCCGAGAGCCGCGCCGCGCTCAGCAAGGCGCTTGAGACCGACGTCGACACCATCGACGGGTTGGTTGCCGGTCAGGTCGACAAGATCGAGCTTGGCCGCAGTGTGCTCGCCCGCGCGCTGGAGGCTGACATCGCCAGCATCGATTCCATGGTTTCGGGACACCTCGACCGGCTGGCCGAAGGCCGTCGGATCCTATCCCGCGCGCTCGAAAGCGAGATGGCGGACATCGAAGGCTTGCTGGCGACGCAAACCGGCAAACTCGGCGAAGGACGCGAGTCGTTGACCAGAGCTTTCGCATCGGACATGACTGCTATTGACGACATGATCGCCACCCACGTTGGCAAGCTGGTCGAAGGCCGCAGCGTGCTGACGCAAGCGCTTGCAAGCGACATTTCGGAAATCAGGGGGCTTGGAGAAACCCAGGCGCAGAAATATGCGGAAGCACGCGGGCTGCTGTCGCAGCACCTTTCCGCCGATCTCGCCAAGCTTGACGAAAGCCGCGCCGGCATTGACGGTCTTGTCGCCGCGCAGGTGGAGAAGCTGGCTGAAGGTCGCGACATCCTCAGGCGTGCGCTTGAAGCCGATATGATCAAGCTTTCGGAAAGCAAGGCCGAGATCGACAACATCGCCGCGACACATATTGGGGCGCTCGCGCAAGGTCGTGATGTTCTCAAGCAAGCGCTCGAAAATGACCTTGCAAGAATGATCGAGAGCAAGTCGGACATAGACAACATCGCTGCGGGGCACATTGAGAAGCTGGCCGAAGGCCGCGAGCTTTTGAGACAGGCTTTGGAATCCGACCTGGCCAAGCTGGCGGATACACGCGCCGGCATCGATGGCCTTGTTGCGGCTCAGGTCGAAAAGTTGGCCGAAGGTCGCGATATCCTGAAACGGGCTCTCGAAGCAGATCTGGCAAGACTGTCAGAGAGCAGGGCCGAGATTGATGGCATTGCCGCGATCCATGTCGATCGCCTGGCCGAAGGCCGCGATATCCTGAAGCGGGCACTCGAAGCGGATATGGCAAGGTTGTCGGAGAGCAAGGCCGAGATTGATGGCATCGCCGCCCTGCATGTCAGCCGTCTTTCGGAGGGCCGCGAACTGCTGAAACAGGCCCTACAGGCCGATCTCGAGCAGCTTGCGGAGAGCCGCTCGGGTATTGACGGGCTTGTTGCCGCGCAGGTCGAGAAGCTTACGGAAGGGCGCGACATTCTGAGACGCGCGCTTGAAGCCGATCTTATCAGGCTGTCCGAAAGCAAGGCCGAAATCGAAAGCCTCGCCGCCACGCATGTGCAGAAGCTCGCCGAAGGCCGCGAAATCCTGAAGCATGCCCTCGATGCCGATTTGGCGGCACTCGATGAAGGCCGCGTTGCGATAGACACGCTGGTTGCCGAACAGGTGGAGAAATTCGCCGAAGGTCGTAATTCGCTGTCCCGCGCACTGTCCGACGATCTCTCTCATGTTCAAGCGGCACGCGACGATATCGACAATCTGGTTTCGTCCCACTTCGAAAAACTCACCCAGGGCCGCGATGCGCTGCGTCTCGCACTTGAAGCCGATCTCGAAAAGCTTGCGGAAACCCGTGGCGAGATCGATGGGCTTGTGCAGAAGCAGGTCGGTCGGCTTGCCGAGGGCCGCAATGCACTGACGCTGGCGCTCGAATCTGACCTGGCAAGGCTGACCGAGACCCGCGAAAGCATCGATGCCGGCATTGTCGGCCACGTGTCCAAGCTGGCGGAAGGCCGAAGCCTTCTATCGCGGGCGCTGGAGGCAGATCTCCGCAAGATCGGCGAGGACCGCGATGTTCTCGACCAGATCGTTGGAAAGCAGCTTGAGCGCATCTCGCAGGGTCGAGATATGCTCGCCCAGGCAATCGCAACCGATATGTCCGGCCTGGAATCCGTCATCCAAGACCAGATCGGCAAGCTTGCCGATGGCCGCGAGGTCCTGTCGCAGGCGCTCGAACAAGATATGTCGAAAATCGGCAGCCTCGTGGAAGCTCATGTCGGCAAGCTGGCCGAGAGCCGCGGTTCGTTGACCGAAACCTTGCGCAGCGATCTCGAAATGATCGATGGCATCATTGCCAATCAGGGCGGGAAGTTCGCGGAAGGTCGCGATCTGCTTAGCAAGGCTCTCGCCGACGACCTCGCCAAGCTCACCGAGACCCGCGCCGGCATCGACACGCTCGTATCCTCACAGGTGGAAAAGCTCGCGCAGGGCCGCGATATCCTGCGGCGTGCGCTGGAATCCGATCTCGCGAAGCTGACCAGCGCGCGTTCCGACATCGATCAGTTGGTCGAGGGTCAGGTCGACAAGCTCATGGCTGGCCGCGATGCGCTGAAAGCCGCCTTGCAGGCGGACCTCGCTCAACTCTCGGATGCGCGCACTGATATCGACGCGCTTGTACAGTCACAGGTTTCTGCAATCGCGGACGGTAGGGATATTCTCGCTCGTGCCCTCGAGGCCGACCTGCAGAAGGTCGCCGAGAGCCGTGCAGGCATCGATTCCATTGTCGGCGGCCACCTCGAAAAGATTGCCGAAGGCCGCGCTTCGTTTGCGCGTGCACTCGACACCGACCTCGGCAAGCTGTCCGAGGCGCGCCGCACCATCGACGTCGAAATCTCGTCGCATATCGACACGATTGCCGGCAAGCGTTCGCTGATCTCCGACGCGGTCGCATCCGACGTGAACAAGATCGCCGAAGTTTTCGACCGCCAGACCGGCGTTATCGAAGAGCGTACGGGCACCATGCAGCGCGCTTTGACGACCGGCGTCGAAAACATTCGCGTCGCGCTGGAAGGAAGCGCGGTGAGCGTCGCAACATCCTTGCGCGACAAGGTGATGGAAATCAATGCCGCCCTGCAGCGCGAAGCGGGTAACGCCTTCACGGATGCCGACCGCAAGATCGCGGAGCGCGCCGAACAGACCTCTGCCGCCCTGCTTGCTCGTGCCAATGAGATCGCCGGTGTCTTTGCAAACGCCGACGATCGCATCCGCGTCCGTACGGCGGAGACCGCCGACACGCTGATGGCGCGCGCGGATGACATATCGCATTCGTTCGATCAGGCGGATCAAAAGCTGGTCGAGCGCGCGGTTGCCACCGCCGAGACGCTTGCCGCCCGCGCCAGCGAAATTGGCCTGAGTTTCGACGGCATAGACAACAAACTCGGACTGCGTATTGCCGAAAGCGCCGATGCGCTGAACGCCCGCGCAACCGAAATCAGCCGCCTCTTCGATGCCGTCGACGAGCGGCTCGTGCTGCGCTTTGCCAAAGGCGCGGACGCCATCAATGCACATGTGAGCGAACTGGGCGAAGTGATCGACAGCGCGGACCGTAAATTCGCTGCCCGCGTTGAAGGTGGCGCACAGGCCTTTGGGACGCGCGCCAGCGAAATCATCGAGATCTTCGAGAATGCCGACCAACGCCTTACCGCGCGCGTCGGCGAAACGGCGGGTACGCTCGCCGGCCGCGCAAACGAGATCAGCCGCGTCTTCCAGGAGACGGACGAACGCATCGCCGCCAGCATCGAGAAAAGCAGCGACGTTCTGGCTGGCCGCGCCGATCAGTTCGACCGTGTGTTCGAGGCCGCAGATCAGCGCATCGCCGCCCGCATGGACCAGACCGCCGACTCCCTTGCCGCCCGCGCCGCGGAGATCGGTCGGGTGTTCGAGGCCGCCAACGAACGCATCGTCGTCGGCGCCAAGGCAGCGTCCGACGCGCTCGCTGAGCGCGCCGTGGAGATGGGCGATGTCTTCAAGGGTGCTGACGAGCGGCTAGCCAATCGTATCGGCGAAAGCACTTCGACCATCAGCCAGAGTGCCGCGGAAGCCGCCAATGCATTTGCTGCGGCGGAAGAGCGCGTGATCGCGCGTGTATCGCAGTCGGCAAAGGGCATGGAAGCGCAAGCCCGCGTCATTGCCGAGGCGCTTTCTTCCGCCGACGAACGCGTTCTGTCCGGCGCCAAGGCCGCTGCGGCACATATGGACGCCCGCCTCGCCGGCGCCGAATCGCGTCTGGCCAAGAGCGTCGAGGATGCAACCGCTCTCGTCGATACGTCGATGGTCGACATGGAAGGCCGTATGGCGAACAGCGCCGAGGCGCTGGGCCGCAAGGTCGGCGAACATGTTGCCAGCGCAGAGGAGCAGCTCATTTCGCGCGCCGACGTCATCAGCAATACATTCAGTGCGGTGGGCAAGCATATCGGCGACAGCACCAACGACGCAGCGCGTGTACTCGCCACCAACACCCGCGAGCTGAATGCGCTGATGACGGAGCGCACTGCCGAGATCAACAAACTGTTGGACGAAACCGCACGACCACTCGCCGGAAAACTCAGCGATGCGCATGTCGAACTCGAGCGTACGGTCGAGGCCGCGGCGGAACGCGCCGCCGAAAAGCTGCGCTCGGAAAATCAGGTGCTTGCCGATGCCCTGGCAAGCCGCACTGCGGAAACGCTTGCGGCGGTCGATGGAGCGCGCAACAGTCTGTCCACGGGCGTGAACGAGCTCATCGGGCGGATGTCGGCGTCAAGCGCAAAACTTGGCAAGCTGATCGATGCCGCCAGCGAGAACCTGACCAAGGTGGACACCGACCTGACGACGACAACCGATCGGTTCGCCGCCGCCACGGAAAAAGCTTCGCTGACCTTCTCCAGCTCGGCCCGGTTGGTCGACTCCAATACCAATCGGCTCACGGAAC
The DNA here is from genome assembly GCA_963839725.1 of uncultured Alphaproteobacteria bacterium. GTDB lineage: Bacteria > Pseudomonadota > Alphaproteobacteria > Rhizobiales > Rhizobiaceae > Kumtagia. The sequence continues at coordinate 217,603 of CAWIWT010000016.1, forward strand.
TGTCGTCCGGAACTTTGCGCGAGGTCGCCTCGATCGCAACACGCTTCGAGGAGCACAGCCGCTTGCTGACCAGCGCGTCGCAACTGTTGAGCTCGGCGCAGAGCAATCTGGAGCACACGCTGGAGCGCCAGTCGGCCCTCGAAGACCTCGCGGTCGGCCTGGTCAAGAAGTCGGAAGACCTCGAGAACATCCTGAGATCCTTCGAGAATTTGGTTGGCAATACGCTGGAGAAAGCCGAGGGCCAGACCTTGGCATCCACGGATAAGATCCGCGCTGCAATCACCGACGTTGTCGATTCCGCCACCAAACGGTTTGCCGATGCGACGGAAGAGATGCGGCGGACGGCAAGCTCGATCAAGGGCGACCTCGACGCTACCCGGGCAGAGCTCAAAAAGGGCGTGCTCGACATGCCGCAGGAGGCCAAGGAATTCGACAACGGCGATCCGCCGCGCCGTCGGCGAACAGATCAAGGCGCTCAAGGAACTCTCCGATATCGTCGCGAAGTCTGGCCGGACAATCGACGTGTCGGACAAGGGGGAACCGCAGGTGCCGCGCCGTCTCGTGCCGCAAGGCCGGCCCACTGAGCGCCAGCCCGAGCCGGCGCCAAGGGTCGAACGACAGTCGGAGCCTGCTCCCAAGGCCGATGCTCCGCGCACGCGAGAGGCGGACGCCCGTCCCAAGACTGGCGCTTGGGTGCGTGATCTCCTGAGCGGCGCAGCACGCGCCGAGGACGAGGAATTCGACGTTGCGGTCGAGGCCCCACGCGCGCAGGTCCGGGAGGCCTCTCCGCTTGGCTCGCTGTCCGTCGACATCGCGCGGGCGGTTGATCATGATGCGGCTCTGGATATCTGGAAGCGCTACCGCCAGGGCGAGCGCGGCGCGTTCAGCCGGCGGCTCTATACGCTCAAAGGACAGCAGACCTTCGAGGACATCCGCCGCCGCTACCAGTCGGACAGCACGTTCCGTGGCGCCGTTGATCGCTATTGCGAGGATTTTGAGAGGCTGCTCAACGATGTAGCCCGCAGCGACCGCGACGGCGACTTGACTGAAAGCTACCTCGGATCGGAAACCGGCAAGGTCTATACGATGCTCGGCCATGCCTCCGGGCGGCTACGCTGACGCCGGCGTCCGTCGAAAGGATGCGCGGCGCTGTAGAGCCTGCCTTTTTATTGCCGGGCGATTTCCCGTTGCCTGTTCCCCGGAAGCGTTTCGAGGACGACTCATCGTGAATGAGGGACCGCTCTGCGTTCGCGCCACGACACGGGCAGTACTGACGCGCCAGCGCTGGCTCGAAGTGCTTTCTGGTTTGGGAGAAGCGCCTTCCACTCCGCGAAGAGGACGTCGGAAGCAACTTCACACCAGCGAGTCGACCCAGCCGACGATCTCCGCGCCCGATTCGCCAAAAGCAGCATCCAGCGCGTGGACATAGGCGTCGTTGCCTTGGCCGGACACCGGCGCGGTTGCCTCGAACGCCTTGGCGGCACGCACAACGCCGGTGCGGTCGTTCAAAAGCCGCACGAAGATCTCAACGACGGCGTGCGAACCGCCGTCTACGCTGACCTCGAATGAGCGCAGTTCGGCGACGACCTGATAGTCGATCGCCAGCCCCTCGCCCGGCGTGCCGACGCCCGTGAATGCACCAGAGCTTTGAAACGCTTCAGCGAGTTTGGCTTGCACGACCACAGGCAGGCGATCAGCCCACTGGGCGCCCTTGAGATACTGGATAGACCCCGGACCAGGTCTGATAACGATGCTCTGTCCGTCAAGCGCCTTCAGCGCTCCTGGCTCGGCAATCAGTATCTGTGCGTGGCTTTTTCCGTGTGCGGCAGGCGCATCCGGGGCACTGAGGTCATAGGTGTCGAGCGCGGGCGTTCCGCCACCGAGCACGGCGCACCCGCCAAGCGAGAGCGCGACCACCACAATCGCTGATGAGAGATTGACCCGCCTCAAGAATAAATTACCACTTCAAGTGCTTCCGGCGAAAGCCGACCTCGACACCTTCGGAATCGTACGTAACGGAATTCCCCTCAAGCCTTCTTGCGGCGCGCGACCGTTCAAGTCAACGGCGAGCCCGCCCGTCATACTGGCGAACCGTGCCCTCTCCACCGGTGATTATCCGCTGGGGGTTGCGCTCCAGATCGCTGACAGCCCGCTCAATGCGGTCAATGGACCGGCGGCTGTCGCGTATGAGGGCTTCCGCATCACGCAGCCCCTGCCCCGAAAAACGCGCGAGACCGTCAGTAATCGTCCCTAGCTTCGAGTTCAGGGTATCCGCCACTTGCTTGTAGGCTTTGAGCGTCTCATTGACATTCGACATGACACCTTCCGCCTGGCCGGAGCCCAGCAGGCTGTCCACCTTGGCGAGCACTCCATCGACCCGTACAGAGGCCTGGTTCAGGCGACTCATCAATTGAGAAGCGTCCGTCACCATCTGGTCGATCTGGTCGGCCCGGTTAGCGAATTTCTCGGTGACCTTGGCGATATCGGCGGCGGCGGCATTCGCCGTGCGGCTCGCCTGCTCGATATTGGCAAGAGTCGTGCGGACCTTGGCCGGATCGACGCCATCCAGAACACCGTTGACCTTGGCCAGCGTCTCCTGCGTCTTCTTGGAGAACTCGTTGATCGAGGCAACGGTCTCGCGAACTTCGCGAACCGTATCGTCGAATTGAGAGCTGGTCGCGGCAAGATCCTTGGTGAACTTGTCAACATTGGCGACGACAGCCTCTACCTTCTTCGGATCGACGGCCTTCAGAATATTCTCGGCGGCTTTCAGTGTTCCATCCACCTTGCCTGAAACGCCGGCAAGTTCATCCGAGAGTGCGGCGACACTTTCGAGGAATTTGTCCACACCATCGGAATTGCGCGCCAATGCCTCAGAGAATTTCTGAGCGTTCTGGACGGTTTGGGTCAAAGGTCCGCGCGCATCCTTGGTGAAGCCTTCGAGTTGGGCCAGCACGGTGTCGGCGCGGTTGAAGATTGTCTGCGCCCGTTCCAGCAAGTTGGTTACAGCCGATGGATCGGCGACGATTTCAGGGACCTCGCCTTTCGCCTCCGCCTCATCGAACAGATTGGGTTCGTCCTTGTCCGAGCCCCTGATTTCGATGTTGGCCTGGCCGGTGAGGCCGGCAATGCCGATGACGGCAGTGGTTGACCTGGTGATCGGCGTTATGCGGTCAACCTGAGTGTCGGCAATCGCCACCGTCGGATTGCTGACGTCGATGTACACGCGCGTGACATCACCAACCTTCACGCCGTTGAACATAACCCAGCTGCCGCGCGTCAGGCCTGATGCGGAGCCCGGAATGCGTATCCGCAGCAACGACGTTTCGCCTCGATCACCGATCGCAGCGGTCCAATAGATAAACGCGAAGGCCGCCATAAGCGCCACCAGCGTGAAAATGCCGACGATGACGTAGTTGGCTCTGGTTTCCATTGAGTCCCGTAATTCTACGCTCTTGCGACAAGATCAAGTTGGCGGGCACGTTTTCCGCGAAAATACGATTTTACCCACGGTTCTTCGCTGGCCAGCATGTCCTCAATCGTGCCTTCGACGAGAACCTTCTTGTTGCCGAGTACCGCAACGCGGTCGCAAACCGAGAACAGGCTGTCGAGGTCGTGCGTGACCATGTAGACGGTCAAACCCATCGTCTCTTGCAGTTTGCCGACAAGTTCATCGAACTCGGCGGCACTGATCGGGTCTAGACCGGATGTTGGCTCGTCAAGGAAAACAAGGTCCGGATCGAGCGCCAGGGCACGCGCGAGGGCTGCGCGCTTGATCATCCCGCCGGAAAGCTCCGACGGCGCTTTTCGTGCGGCATCGCTGGGCAAGCCAACCAGTTCAAGTTTCAAATGGGCAAGCTCATCCATCAAGCGCTTCGGCAGGTCGAGATATTCCCGCATCGGCACCTGGATATTTTCCAGCACCGACAGGGACGAGAACAAGGCACCATGCTGAAACAGCACGCCCATGCGCATGTCCATTCTCAGCCGCTCCGCTTCCGTCGCCTTGTCTACGTCGACGCCGAAGAGTTGGATGGTACCAGCGCGCTTCTTGTTGAGGCCAAGTATGGCTCTGAGCAGCACCGACTTTCCCGCGCCCGACGCACCGACGAAGCCTAGGATTTCACCGCGCCTGATGTCCAGGTCCAGATCTTCAAGCACCGTCTTGTTGCCGAACGCAACGGTGATACCGCGAGCCGAAAGTATAACGTCGCCCATGTTCCTGGCGGCATCAAGCCGGGCGTCGATCGCAGCGGAGGCTGATTTCTGGCGCATCAGAAGTTGATCTGCGCGAAGAAGATGGCGAAGATGCCATCAAGGATCACCACGACGAAGATGGACTTCACCACAGATGCAGTGACGTGGAGACCCAGGGATTCGGCGCTTCCTCCGACTTTCAGGCCTTCGACGGAAGCAATGATGCCGATGATCATGGCCATGAAGGGCGCTTTGATCAGGCCGGCGAAGATCGTACCGACATCGATCGCGGCGCGCAGGCGCTCGATGAAGGCGTTCGGATTGATGTCGGAATAGATCCAGGTAATGCCGATCGCTCCGCCGATCGCGGCAAAATTCGCCAGGATTGTCAGGCACGGCAGCGCGATCACCAGCGCCACAAGGCGGGGGAAAACAAGTACGCCGATCGGGTTAAGGCCAATGACAGTCAGCGCATCGACCTCTTCACGCATCTTCATCGAGCCGATCTCGGCGGTAATCGCGCTCCCTGACCGGCCGGCGATCATGATCGCAGTCATCAGCACGCCAAGCTCGCGCAGAACCAGGATGCCGACGAGGTCCACGACAAAGATGTCGGCGCCAAAGTAGCGCAATTGAAACGCGCCCTGCTGGGCGACGATGGCGCCGACAATTGTCGACATCAACACGATCACCGGAATCGCGCCTACGCCCATGCGATCGATTTGGTTGAAGATCGCCGCGAGGTTGACGCCATGACCGCGCCCAAGCTTCATCTGGCCGCCCCGGATCGTGGCGCCGAGAATGTTCATGGCGGCCATGAAATCGTCGCGCGCCGCATAGACCGCCCTGCCAATCGTCTCCAGCGCACGGATGACAATGTTCGGCTCGGCGGGCGCCTCGGCGCGTTTTGCCGCTCCAGTGGCGGCGCCGACCGCGTCAAGCAAAATGCTCACCGCCTCGCTCTGGCCGCGCACACTCGCGTCGGCGCCGACCTGTCTTGCCTGTTGCAGCAGACGATCGACGATCCACGCTCCCGCTGTGTCCATGCGCTCGATGCCGGAAAGCTCAAGCACCAGAGGTTTCTTAGTCAGCTGACCGCCGAGCTTGCTCATTGCACCGTCGACATCAGCGATGTTGCGGGTTGTCCAACGCCCCGACAGCACCAACACCAAGGTGCCGTCCTGCTCGACCGGCTCCACCGTCGGTCGGTAGCTGTCCGCTGCGCGGCTTGTTTCGCTGGGTGCGTTGATCGACATTGCGGGCCGAGTTTTATCCGTCGAATCAGGCGCTGTCACTTTGCTCCTGATCCCTGGCGGCCATGGATGGAACAAAAAACATGGCGCGTGACCTTTTCGCCGAAGCTGAGCGCTACCCGATCGCCGGCACCTTCACGATTTCGCGCGGCTCAAAGACGGAAGCCGAGGTGATCTGCTGCACCATCCGCGACGGCAGCCATTCGGGACGTGGCGAATGCGTACCATACCGCCGCTATGGTGAAACGGTCGACGCGGTGCTGCAGGCAATCGAGGCCGCGCGCGGCGCAATCGAGTCCGGGATCAGCCGGCGGGAACTCGCAAGCGTCATGGCTGCGGGCGCAGGCCGCAACGCGGTGGATTGCGCTCTTTGGGATCTGGAAGCCAAGCGAAGCGGACATTCCGTCGCCTCCTCGCTGGGCATTGCCGGCCAACGCCCAATCGTGACGGCATTCACCCTCTCGCTCGACACGCCGGAGAAGATGGCTTCGCAAGCCCGCGCCAACGCAGCGCGCCCTCTGCTTAAGGTCAAGATCGGTGGTGACGGCGATATCGAACGTATCGCCGCAGTCGTCGAAGCCGCACCAAACAGCCGTATCATCCTCGATGCCAATGAAGGCTGGACAGACGCAAACCTCGAGGAAAATCTTGCCGTTGCGGCCGGGCACGGCGTCGCGCTGGTGGAGCAGCCGCTTCCCGCCGGGAACGATGAGGCGCTGCGCCACATTCAGCATGCGGTGCCTGTGTGCGCCGACGAAAGTGTCCACACAGCGGAGGGGCTGGAGGATCTCGTCGGACTTTACGATGCCGTCAACATCAAGCTCGACAAGACGGGCGGCCTGACCGCCGCTCTGCAGCTGCGCGACCGCGCCCGCGAACTGGGCTTCTTGATCATGGTTGGCTGCATTGTGGGAACATCGCTCGGCATGGCGCCGGCGGTCTTGCTGGCACAGGATGCGGATTTCGTCGATCTGGATGGGCCGCTGCTTCTCGCGCGAGACCGCAACCCCGCCCTCACCTATTCGGGTTCGCTCGTGTCGCCGCCACTGCCGGAATTGTGGGGCTGAAGACAGCCGATCTCAGTGCGGCTGCACGCGATGCGCCAAGCCGACCAAAGCCAGGCCGATCGCCGCTATCGCCACCATTGGAAAAAACCCGTTGACGCCGAACGCCGCGTAGAGCGGACCTGACAGCAGCGTGATGGCCGCCATCGAGATGCCATTGGCAAAGAAGGCGATGCCTTGCGCCGCACCAGTACGATCTTCCGGAACGGTTTCCACGATCAGCTTCTGCACGCCAATCAGCATCAGCGCGGTCGAAAACGAGTGCAGGGACTGAACGGCGAAAAAGCCTGCTACACCAAGTCCTGCCGGCCAGATGATGGGATAGACCACCCAGCGCAGCATTGCCGCCACCCCCGCCATCCCCAAAAGCGCGGTCGGCGAGTGATGCGAGAACGCTCTGTTGAAAACGGCGAACATGATCGCTTCGGAGCCGACGGACCAGGCCCAAAGCATGCCGATCAGCGTGTCGCTCAAGCCGATCGACTTCCAGTAGATGGAGACGAAGCCAAAGAGAAACGCGTGGCTGGAGTTGATGATGCCGGCGCCGGCCACGAACAGGACGAAATAGCGGTTGAACACCTTCGGCGCGGCCTCTTGTAGTTCGGCGGCGGAAAGCGGCGAAGCCTTGCGTGGCTTGCCCAGGCGTGGCGCAAACAGCACGACGAGGAGCGTCACGCATAGGCTGCCGGTGATAATGTCGGGCACAAACAGCGCTCCTGTCCACGACAGGATGATGCCGCCAAGCAAATTGCTAAGCAGGAACGCAATCGAGCCCCATATGCGCATGCCGGTGTAGTTCGCGCCAAAGCGACGAACACCGGACAGCGCGAGCGAGTCGGTCAGCGGCGAATGCGGCGTCCAGGCGATAGCCAACGCCAGTGATACAGCCAGAACGATGAGATAGGTCGGCGTGAGGAAGAACCCGAGCGAGAAGATCAGCGCTGCGACAACCAACAATATCAGAACATTGGCGCGGTCCTTGGCCTCGTCCGCCATCGCGGTAACGAAGGGCGTGGTGATGACACGAAGGAACATCGGCGCGGAAAGGATGATGGCGATCTTCTGCGCGTCAAAGCCGTGAGCCTCCAGCCAGAGCGGGAAATACGGCAGATGTACCGCTTGAGGAACGAAAATGGCTGCGAAGATCAAGGCGATCCGCAGTTCAAATAATCTCGGCTTAACGAGTTGGTCAGGCGAAAGCGGAGGAAGCGACATTTGGGAGGCTTGCGTGCGGCCCGAGCAGTGGGAGTCCACTCGAAGTATTTTTGCGCATAGCATGCATCCGAAGCACCGGCTAACGGATGATCGCCTCTGGCATGATCTACTTTTTAGTGTGGCCGAATGGTCACTTGGGCACTGCCAGATCGTCAGGCGGCCTCAGCAGTCGCCCCTTCGATCAGCCGGGGCGTGAAGCCGGCCGAAACAGCGACGAGCACCTGCGGCCAATGGAGGATTTCGAACGTTCCATCGAAATGCTCGACAACCGCCGTGCAGCTTTCTACCCAGTCGCCGGTATTCACATAGGTCACATCATCAAATTGTTCGATGACCGCATGATGGATGTGGCCGCAGATCACACCATCGACCTGTTCGCGGCGCGCTTCCTCGGTCAGCACGGTTTGGAACGACCCTATGAAGTTCACTGCCTTCTTTACCTTGACCTTCGCCCAGGATGAGAACGACCAGTATGGCAGACCAAGTAAGCGACGAGCCCGCGAAATCACCCGGTTGGCGATCATCGCCAGATCGTAGGCACGGTCGCCGAGATAAGCCAGCCAGCGCACATTGTGCACGACGGTATCGAACTGGTCGCCATGAATGACGAGGAAACGCTTGCCGTCAGCGGTCTCATGAATCGCCCGGTCGCTGACGACGATGCCGCCGAAATGCGTGCCCTGGAATTGCCGCAGGAATTCGTCGTGGTTGCCCGCGATGTAGAAAATGGCCGCGCCCTTGCGAGCTTGCCTCAGCAACTTCTGCACGACATCGTTATGCGCCTGCGGCCAGTGCCAGGAACGGCGCAGCCGCCAGCCATCGACGATATCGCCGACGAGATAGATCGTATCGGCCTCGTGATGGCGGAGGAAGTCGATGAGAAACTCCGCCTTCGCACCTTTCGAGCCGAGGTGGATGTCGGAGATGAAGAGTGTCCTGAACTTGCGGGGTGTAATTTCGGACATGGCCGCGTGATCCCGTTGCATGCCCGTGTCGTCATCAGATTCATGCAACATGCGTATGACGGTTGCGGCCTGGACGCTGCTGGCTATACGCTGCGAGGCTTGTTTGGAGGATCGCATGGATCTCGGTATTCGAGGACGCAAGGCAATCGTCTGCGCGTCGAGCAAGGGCCTTGGCAAGGGCTGCGCGCTAGCATTGGCCGAGGCGGGCGTCGACCTGACGGTAAACGGCCGCGACGCGATTGTTCTGGCACGAACGGCAGCGGAGATCCGCGAGCGGTTTGGCGTGCATGTGACGGAGATCGCCGGCGACGTCGCTGATCCCGCCGTACAGGAAAGGCTGCTCGCCGCCTGCCCCGACCCCGACATTCTGGTCAACAACAATGGCGGTCCGCCCTATCGCGACTTCCGCGAACTCGATCGCGAGGCGATCCTGAAAGGCGTGACCAATAACATGGTGACGCCTTTCGAACTGATCAAAGCAGTGGTCGACGGCATGGCTGAGCGCGGATTTGGCCGCATCGTCAACATCACCTCGCTCTCGGTCTACATGCCGATTCCCGGCCTCGACCTGTCGTCCGCCGCACGCGCCGGGCTGACTTCGTTCCTGTCAGGCATTGCACGCGGCGTTGCCGACAAGAACGTCACGATCAACAATATGCTGCCCGGCAAGCACGACACGGATCGCCTGCGCGGACCGCATGATCCGAACGTGCCGGAAGACCCCAAAGCGGCCGCCGAGCGCAAGGCGCGCGCCGCCGCCAATGTACCGGCCAAACGGTTGGGGACGCCGGAGGAATTTGGCCAGATCTGCGCATTCTTGTGTTCCATCCACGCCGGCTACCTTACCGGTCAGAATATTCCGGTTGACGGCGGATTGTACGTAAGCGCCTTTTGAGACCCTAAACATCCCGTGCGCGTTCAAATTCGAAGCTGCAAACAGCATGGCCTTATCGCCCTGCCGTGCTAGAGACGAAGCCGAACGCATGCACAGGGGCCGCTGATGGAAAGCGACAAGACAAAGAACGCGAAGTCCGACCTCGATGAGGCCGCGCTGTATTTCCACAAATATCCGACACCGGGAAAGCTGGAGATCCAGGCGACGAAGCCGCTCGGCAACCAGCGCGATCTGGCACTTGCCTATTCGCCCGGCGTGGCCGCTCCATGCCTTGCTATCCGCGACGATCCGGCGACCGCCGCTGACTATACGAGCCGCGCCAATCTGGTTGCCGTCATTTCCAATGGCAGTGCCGTGCTCGGCCTCGGCAATATCGGGCCGCTTGCCTCCAAGCCGGTCATGGAAGGCAAGGCGGTGCTGTTCAAGAAGTTCGCCGGCATCGACGTGTTCGATATCGAGATCGACGCGCCGGAAATCGAGCGCATGGTCGAGACTGTGGCGGCACTTGAGCCGACCTTCGGTGGCATCAATCTCGAGGACATCAAGGCTCCGGAATGCTTCGAGGTCGAAGAACGGTTGAAGGCTCGCATGGGCATTCCCGTATTCCATGACGACCAGCACGGAACCGCCATCATCGTCGCTGCCGCAGTGCTTAACGGACTGGAACTCGCCGGCAAGAAGATCGAGGCCGTCAAGATCGTTACGTCCGGTGCGGGCGCGGCTGCGCTTGCCTGCCTCAACCTGCTGGTCTCGCTGGGCGCCAGGCTGGAAAACATCTGGGTTACCGATCGCTTCGGCGTCGCCTACAAGGGCCGCGTCGACGAGATGGATCGCTGGAAGGATCCTTACGTCAAGGATACCGAAGCGCGCTTGCTGGCCGATGTTATTGCTGGTGCGGACGTCTTTCTCGGGCTGTCGGCGGCAGGTGCCCTGAAGCCAGAGTTGCTAAAGGGTATGGCGCCAAAGCCACTGATCCTGGCGCTTGCCAATCCGACGCCGGAGATCATGCCGGAAATGGCGCGAGCTGCCCGGCCTGACGCGATGATCTGCACCGGGCGTTCTGATTTTCCCAATCAAGTCAATAATGTATTGTGCTTTCCTTACATCTTTCGTGGGGCGTTGGACTGCGGCGCCAGCGCGATAAACGAAGACATGAAGATGGCGGCGGTGCGCGCCATCGCCGCGCTTGCCCGCGAGGAGCCGTCAGACGTCGCGGCGCGCGCCTATTCCGGCGAAACCGCGATCTTCGGACCCGACTTCCTGATCCCCTCACCCTTCGATCCTCGCCTCATCCTGCGCATCGCTCCGGCGGTCGCCAAGGCTGCTTGCGACACCGGCGTGGCGACACGGCCTATCAGCGATTTCCCCGCCTATGTTGATCGTCTGAACCGCTTCGTTTTCCGCTCCGGCCTCGTAATGAAGCCGGTATTTTCGGCTGCGAAGAACTCGACGGCAAATCGTGTCATCTACGCCGATGGCGAGGACGAACGCGTGCTGCGCGCCGCGCAAGTGGTGCTCGACGAGGAAATCGCCCGGCCGATCCTGATCGGACGGCCACACGTCGTGGACGTACGCCTGAAACGCTACGGCTTGCGTATCCGCCCCGGCACCGATTTCGAGCTCATCAACCCGGAGGACGATCCGCGCTATCGGCACTATGTCGATCTGCTGATCGAGCTTACCGGCCGGCGCGGCGTGACGCCGGAGGCAGCGAAGACCATGGTGCGCACCGAGACAACGGTGATCGCGTCGCTGGCGCTTCGCCGCAACGACGCGGATGCCATGATCTGCGGGCTGGAAGGCCGTTTTGAGCGGCATCTGAGGCATGTGTCGCTGATCATCGGCGCGAGGCCGGAGGTGGCGGACCGTGATCTGTCGGCCCTGTCGATGCTGATTTCCAGCCGGGGTGTCATATTCCTCACCGACACTCATGTGACGGTTGACCCAAGCGCGGATGAAATCGCCGAAATGACCATTCTTGCTGCCGAAGAGATCAGGCGGTTTGGCATCGAGCCGAAGGCAGCATTAGTGTCGCACTCGAATTTCGGGTCGCGTGACTCTCCCAGCGCGCTGAAAATGCGCCGCGCCGCGGAAATCCTGCGGGATACCGCACCCGACCTGGATTGCGATGGCGAGATGCACGCCGACGCCGCGCTTTCTGAATCCCAACGCCAGCGAATCTATCCGCACTCAAAATTGAAGGGTGAAGCAAACCTGCTGGTGTTCCCAAATCTTGATTCGGCCAACATCACCCTGGCAACCGTGAAGCAGATGATGGACGCGCTGCATGTCGGTCCTATCCTGCTTGGAACCGATCGACCGGCGCACATCCTGACGCCATCGGTCACATCGCGGGGAATCGTCAACATGACCGCGCTGGCGGTCGTGGAGGCGGCGCAGCGCGCGCAGGCCCAGTAACGGAACATCTGCAACCACCGTGCGTTGCAGCCGCAATCCGCAGGGTGCTAGAGTCCATTGCGCGGCGCCAGGCGAGTCTCGCGCCGCTATTGGGAACGGGATGACCGGTTTGCGCTTCACTGTCAGCGTCGCAACTGTTTCGATCTGGATAGCGATGCTAATGCCGGCTGAGCCGGCTCTTGCGGCCGGACCTGTATGCCGTCAGCTGGAGGCAGAACTGGCCAGTGGCGGTGGCGAGAATTCCAGGCTGGCCCGCAAGTACGCCCGTGCGATTACCCGCCAACTCAACCAGATGGAAATCGCACGCGCGAAGGCAAGCGACGCCGGCTGCGGCTTTGCTACGCCGGGCGCGGAAGCAGGCGAATGCGTAGCGCTCCATGGCGCGATCGAGCGAATGGCCCGCAACCTCGGCACACTGGAGCGCCAGCGCAGCCTGATATCGGGCGACAGAAAGCAACCGAACGCGAAACTGCTGGCGGCCCTTGAGGCAAATGACTGCCGTGACGAGGCTGCCGCCGAGCGCCCCAAGAGCGAGACTGAGAACGACGAGAAGGCAGTGCTGACGGCGCCGGAAGCGGTCGAGCCACTTGCCGAACCGATTGAGCCCGAAATTACGATTATCGGGATCGAAATCGAATCAGAAGCAAGCAGCCGACGTCTGACACCGCTATCGCGAATGCTCGATGCAGTCGAAACGCCTGCCGCCGACGGAATTTTCAACGAGCCTGCCGCGCAGACTTACCGCACAATGTGCGTGCGCTCCTGCGACGGCTATTTCTATCCTATGTCCTACGCCGCATCGACACGCGATTTCGAGCGCGACGAGAAACGATGCGAAGCCTCATGCCCAGGCGTCACCATGGAACTCTACTACGGCGAAACCAGCGTCGATGATGCTGCCAGGATGCAATCGACCAAATCGAGCAAGTTCTACGCCGAGCTGCCCACTGCATTCTTCCACCAGAAGGTAAGCGCACAGACGCCCGCAGGCTGCGTCTGCAACGCCAAAAAGGGCTTCGACGTGGTCGCTGGCAAGCCACCGCGCGGCGAAGATGAGCCGAACGTTCTCGGAGAGGTCCGACAGCCAGAAGCAGACGGCGTTGAGGAGATCAAGGAGCCGGCCGTGCAGCCGAGCGCACCGTCCGGTAGCATCGTCGAAATTCCACTGCCTGGAACCAAGGAACCGGAGGCATTGCCCGCCGATACGGTAACCGGCGAACCGCCCGTCGAAGACCGCAAGATCAGGGTCGTCGGGCCTGGATTCCTGCCCGATCAAAATGGGGCAATAGATCTGAAAGGTCCGGTCCAGCCGGCAGTCCGGTAAGCGCCAGCCGCAACGGCATGAACAGCGTCTTGCCCTTGCGGCCGGTCTCGGCCTTCACCGCATCCGTCCAGCTCTTCCACGTGGCTTTGTCCCAAGGCTCTTCCGGCAGATGCTCGAATGCCACGCGGACATAGTCGCGATCGTCGTCCGAAAGCTCCGGCCTTTCAGTCGGTCCGTCGCGGACGATGCGCCACCAATTTGCCGCGTCCTGCACTCGGTCGACATTGCCGCGCACGGCCAACCAGAACTCCTCCGCCCTGTCGCCGGACACGCCGAATATGGCAAGCCGGTCGCGCGCCTCGATAAACGGCATCTCGTGCAGCAGCGCGCGGTTGAGCACCAGCAGATCGGCGGGATCGAACTTGGCCGCGGATTTTGATACGGAGGCCGGATCGAAATGCGCGGCAAGCGCTTCCATGGTCGGCTGCGCGGTGATGTTTTCCGACGTACCGGTGAGTACGGCGAGTGACGCGACCGCCATGGGCTCGATGCCCTGCTCGCGCAGGCTGCCGACAGACAGCGCGCCGGTGCGCTTGGATAGGCCCTCGCCTGTGCTGGTGGTCAGCAAATTGTGGTGGCCGAAGGACGGCGGCTCCGCGCCAAGTGCCCGGAACAGCGCAATCTGTACGCCGGTGTTTGTGACGTGGTCGTCGCCTCGGATGATATGCGTAATGCCCATTTCGATGTCGTCGACTACCGAAGGCAGTGTGTAGAGATAGGTGCCGTCCTCGCGCACGAGAACCGGGTCGGACAGCGAGGCGAGATCGACGGTTTCTTCACCGCGTACGAGGTCGTTCCAGGTGACTTCGGTGCGAACCGTGTTCTCGGGCTCGCCATCGGTGAAATTCGGCAGCAGGAAGCGCCAATGCGCGCGGCGGCCTTCCGCCTCGAACGCCGCGATTTCGGCGGATGTCAGCGCCAACGCCTCGCGACCGTAGACTGGCGGCAGTTTTCGCGACAGCCGCACCTTGCGGCGCAGATCGAGTTCCTCAGCCGTCTCGTAGCATGGGTAAAGCAAGCCGGCATCCTTCAAGCGCTCAACCGCTGCGTCGTATCGATCGAAGCGCCGCGACTGGTAGTCCGTGGCGTCTGGATAGATGCCCAGCCAATGCAGGTCGTAGAGAATTGCGTTGGCGTATTCCTGCTTCGAGCGCGCGATATCGGTGTCGTCGAAGCGCTGGATGAAGCGGCCTTTGTGCTTTAGCGCGAACAGCCAGTTGAACAACGCGGTGCGCGTGTTGCCGATATGGATGTTACCCGTCGGCGACGGGGCGAAACGGACGGTAACGGTCATGCGGGCGGGTTAACGGAAGCGGCGGGAATTGGCAAGTTTTGGGTTGAGAGCGTGCCAGCGGGGCTCGATCGGTTGATGATCCCTGCCCTGCCCGCTGCTTGGGGACATATCACCAATTCGCGCGAATGAGGGCGCATCAAGGCGCCGCCAGACTTCGAACTGCTCTACCCGCGATCCCGGAACCTGTTGGTGATCGGGTAGCGCCGGTCTCGGCCGAAATTCTTGCGCGTGATCTTCACGCCGGGCGCTGCCTGACGGCGCTTGTACTCGGCAATGTAGAGCAGGTGCTCGACGCGCGTCACCGTGGCACGATCATGGCCCCGCGCGACGATGGCATCGACGCCCATCTCGTTCTCGACGAGACATTCGAGGATGTCGTCCAGGACGGGATAAGGCGGCAGCGAATCCTGGTCGGTCTGGTTTTCGCGCAATTCGGCCGACGGCGCCTTGTCGATGATGTTCTTCGGGATGACTTCGCCTGTTGGCCCGAGCGCACCCGGCGGCACATGGCCATTGCGCCAGGCCGACAACGCGTAGACCTGCATCTTGTAGAGGTCCTTGATCGGGTTGAAGCCGCCGTTCATGTCGCCATAGAGCGTTGCATAGCCGACCGACATTTCCGACTTGTTGCCCGTCGTGACCACCATCGACCCGAACTTGTTGGAAACCGCCATGAGGATGACGCCGCGTGCGCGGCTCTGCAGATTCTCCTCGGTGATGCCCTCCTTGGTGCCCTCGAAAAGCTGCGAAAGCGCATGCGAGAAGCCGTCCACCGGCTCGAAGATAGACACGATGTCGTACCGGCATCCCAGAGCGCGGGCGCAATCCTCCGCATCCTTCAGCGAGTCCTTCGACGTGAATCGATACGGCATCATGATGCAGCGCACGCGCTCTTCGCCCAGCGCATCCACTGCAAGGGCGGCGCAGATCGCCGAATCGATACCACCCGAAAGGCCGAGCACGACGTTCTTGAAGCCGTTCTTGTTCACATAGTCGCGAAGGCCGAACATGCAGGCGCGGTAGTCGGCCTCTTCCTTTTCAGGGATCTTCGACATTAGCCCGTCGGTGCAGGCCCATCCCTCCTCTTGACGTTTCCAGGTGGTTACGGAAACGAACTCCTCGAACTGGCTCATCTGGAAGGCAAGCGAATGATCGGCATTGATGGCGAATGACGCACCGTCGAATACCAGTTCGTCCTGGCCGCCGAGCTGGTTGGCGTAGAGTATCGGCAGGCCGGTCTCGATCACCTGCTTGATCACGATCTGGTGGCGAACATCGACCTTGCCGCGATAATAGGGCGAGCCGTTCGGCACCAACAGGATCTCCGCCCCGCTCTCTGCCAGCGTCTCGCAGACACCGAGTTCGCCCCAGATGTCCTCGCAGACCGGAATGCCAATCCGGACGCCGCGGAAATTCACTGGCCCCGGCATTTCCGGCCCGGCCTGGAACACGCGCTTCTCATCGAACTCGCCATAGTTCGGCAGATCGATCTTGTAGCGCTCGGCGATGATCTTTCCACCGTCGGCGACAATGACCGAATTGTGGGTGCCGCTCTTGCGCTTCAACGGCGTGCCCACGATGACGCCCGGCCCACCATCAGCGGTGTCGGCAGCGAACTCGTTGGCCGCCTTTTCGCAAACAGCCAGGAACGCCGGCTTGAGCACAAGATCTTCCGGCGGATAACCGGAAAGGAAAAGCTCGGTAAAAAGCACGAGATCGGCACCCTGCCGGGCGGCGTCGGCGCGTGCATCGCGTGCCTTCGCGAGATTGCCGGCGACGTCGCCGACAGTGGGGTTCAGCTGTGCGACAGCGATGCGCAGGACGTTTGTAGCGGATTTAGTGCTCATGGCTGGGGTTTAGCGCGGCGGGATTTTGGCTGCAATGCCATACATTTGGGCCACTACTCTCCCGTATACTCGCGAATGTCCTCCGCGGAGTGATTGATACCGGTCGACATTGCGAGGATGCGCGAGATGTATTTTCGCGGCAGGCCTGTTTCAGAAACCCACGCGTTCACCTGATCCTGGATTTTTTGCAGATCCTTCCTGGAAGTCGGAGTATCGGCGATATCCAGCCCGGCGTCGCGGAGCGCGGCGGCCATGTCGGTCGAAATGATGAAGCCGTCCCAGCCAATCCAACGCAGGAAATACTGACCGGTGTTGCCGCCAAGCCGGCTGCCGTTCTTGCCGAGCCAGGCCATCAACCCGATCTGATCGTCCGCCGGCCACGCGGCAATGAACTTTCCGAAACCGCCATGCTCGCGCGATATGCGGTCAACGAATGCGGCGTTCTGCTGGACCGATCTGATCTTTTGCGGATTGCGGACAATGCGCTTGTCCGAGGCAAGTTCGTGCCAGAAATCCTCCGGCTGGAACAGCAGCCGCTTCGGCTCAAATCCAAGGAATGCCTCCTCGAAGCCTGGCCATTTCTGTTCGATCACGCGCCAGACGAATCCCGCGGCGAAAACACGCTCCGCCATTGTCGAGAGAATACGGTGATCCGGAAGCCTGGCGACGTCGCGATTGTCCGGTGCCGCGCCAAGCAACGAAGTGATGACATCATCCCCGCCCTTGCGCTCTGCAGCGCGCCTGCGAATCTTGGAGAAGGAAAGCATTGTAACGCACCCCACCTGCTGGCGGTTTCGATAAAGAACCAACTGATCCCAATTCCTACTATTCCTAGCCATGCGAAGCCGGGTAGGAAAGCATGTCGCGAAATGAAAGCGCTCGGAGGCCGTCATGAACAAAACCGTCGCCGATCTTGCCCATCGCTGGCTGACCAAGAAGCCGGAGAACCTGACTGAAGCGCAGAGCGAGGTGCTGCAAAGCGCAGTACAGCGCCGAACCATCACCCGCGACACCAACGATGTTCATTCGAGCGCGATGTCGGCGGGCGACCATCTCGCCGATTCCATCGCCCGCATCGGCGGCTCGTGGAACTTCATCATCTCCTTCCTGGTATTCCTTCTCTTCTGGACGGCGAGCAACGCATTCCTGCTTTCGGCTCGCGCATTCGACCCCTACCCCTTCATCTTCCTCAATCTCGTTCTGTCGATGATTGCCGCACTTCAGGCTCCGATCATCATGATGTCGCAGAACAGGCAGGCCGAGCGCGACCGCATCGATGCCAGCCACGACTATGCGGTGAACCTCAAGTCCGAGATCGAAATCATGGCGCTGCACGAGAAGCTCGATGAAGTCCGGCACCAGGACATCCTCACCGTACGCGATGAGATAACCAACATCCGCGAAACGCTGGCGCGGATTGAGAGCAAGCTGGCTGGATTGCCAGCACGATGACCGACTCCATCCACGCGCTCATCGAGCACTATGGACTTATCGCGGTGTTTATCGGATGCCTGTTCGAAGGGGAAACAGCGGCAATCGTCGCTGGGTTCTTCGCGCATCAATCCGTCTTCGTGCCGTGGCAGGCTTACGCGGCAACTGCTCTCGGCGCCTTCGGCGGCGACACGATGTTCTTCCTCACCGGCAGGTATTTTTCGGATCACGCGCTTGTTCGGCGCATGCGTTCGAAACCCGGCTTTAGCCACGCGTATGAGTTCGTCCAGTCCCACCCGAACGCGTTCGTGTTCTCCAACCGCTATGTTTACGGAATGCGACTGCTGGGTGGCATCGTGGCGGGGTTGTCGAACATCTCGTTCCCGAGATTTGCTTGCATCAACGCGCTGTCCTCGCTTCTGTGGGCCGCGCTGTTCGTCGGCGCTGGATATTTCTTCGGGTTGGGCGCGGAAAAGCTACTTGGCGAGACGCTGCAGAAACATCATCGCCTGCTGATTGCTTTGGGCATCGCAGTAGCCACGCTGATCGCCGGTCACTTTGCGGCGCGGCGGTGGCTGAGGAAGCAAAGCGCGAAGGACGCCTAGCTCGCTCAGTCCGTGAACTCGTGCTCGCCACGGTCGAGCAGCAGCGGGATCACCAGATCCTCCTCATCGTCGAGGTGACGCGCAAGCATCCTGACCAGCCGTTCGTTCTCGGATGCGTAGGTATCAGCGCCATGGCGGCGATCGCTGTCGCTGCCATGCAGAACGCGCAGAAAGGCATTGGCGGCCTCGGCATTGCGCTCCAACGCCTCGTGGATCAGATGATGGTCGGCGTCGAGGAGATCGAAGCCACGCTTGAGGCGCGGCTCGGCCTGAGCAAACAACGGAAAATAGTGCGTATCCTCGACCTGATGGTGGCCATCGAGTTCACCAAGAAGGGTTTGCAGCCGGGGTGCGAAGCGATGCGCGAAATCCAGAGCGCTCGAACGGCTCTCTCGATAGTCGGCGATAATGTCGGTCAGGAGCCCGCCCATCTGGCGAAACATGGCGTGGCGCTGCAGCCAGAAGGCGCCGGTGCCGCCGATGTCCAGTTGGCGGGTCCACACTTGGCGCGGATATTTTTTCACCAGCAACCGAAGTTCGGCAGGCAGGCCGGTGCGCGTCTCAAGGCCGTTAGCGTCGTCAATCACCCGACTAAAACCGGAGAGCCGGAGACTACGTCGGCAATCGCAAAGCCCCAGACGCCCAGAACAAGGATAATGGCGATCAGCACCGCGAGCGACCCGCAGTCTTTCGCCAGTTGGATCTCCTTGTTGAATTCGCGCGAATAGGCGTCACATGCCGCTTCAATGCCTGTGTTCAGTACTTCAACCATCATCAGGACGAGGACGACGCCGATGAGCGTCGCGTAGTTTGCCCAGGAGGTGGAGATGAACCAGCCCGCCGGAATGGCCAGTATCAGCAGGATAAGCTCCTGCTGAAACGCCTTCTCGCTCAGTGTAAGCCGGCGGAGCGCCCGCATCGAATTCACAAAGGCTTTCACGATACGTTCCATAGCTTCGGGCGACCCACTTGTCTGGTGTTGCGGCAGACCGTTTAGCCGAAAGCTGTACCGACTGGAACAGGCAGGAATAGTCTCTTTTAGTCGCCGGCGACTTTCACCGCTGGGGTCGACCGGTCGTATTGCGGCAGGCCATCGGCGATGGCGTAGAAGTCGCCCTTGTCCGCCGCAAAAATGTGTGCCGATGCCGCGAGGCCTGTTGGGCTGTCGAACAGCCCGGCCATGACCGATGTGTATTCATGATCGCGCGGCTTCCAGAACAGCGCCGAGCCGCAAACCTTGCAGAAGCCACGCTTGGCGAAGTCCGAGGACTGATACCAGGTGATGTTGTCGGCGCCTTCGACCTCAAGCTCGGAGTCGCCGATGTTGGTGGCGGCATAGTAGAGGCCGGTTTGCTTGCGGCATTGCGAGCAATGGCAATAGACGACGTCGCGCAGCTTGCCGGTGGTGCGCAGCCTGACCGCGCCGCAATTGCACGATCCCGTGTGAATGTCGCTCATTTCCCGCTGCCCTCTTCTGGCATTCGACCTCTCGTTCAAGGTGGCAGCGCCCTCGCCCGTGCGCCATACGCAAAACGTCGCGCACTGGCCATTCCGCGAATATCCGGTAACGAAAAAGGCGCCGGATTGGCTCGGTGCCTTTGCTCTGAAAACGCTTGGCCGATTACTCGGCGGCTTGCGTATGCGTCTGCTTCGAATGGCTCTTCTTGAGAAGATCAGAAACGAGGAAGGCCAGTTCGATCGCCTGATCAGCATTGAGACGCGGGTCGCAATGCGTGTGGTAGCGGTCGTGCAGGTCCTCGGCAGTGATCGCGCGAGCCCCGCCGGTGCATTCGGTGACGTTCTTGCCAGTCATTTCGACATGAATGCCGCCTGGGTGGGTGCCCTCGGCGCGGTGAACGTCGAAGAAAACTTGCACTTCCTTGAGGATGCGGTCGAACGGCCGCGTCTTGTAGCTCTTCAGCGTGATCGTGTTGCCGTGCATCGGATCGCACGACCAGACGACCTTGCGGCCTTCGCGTTCAACCGCTCGGATCAGCTTCGGCAGATGATCGCCTACCTTGTCGGCACCGAAGCGGTTGATCAGTGTCAGACGGCCAGGCTCATTCTCCGGGTTGAGCACGTCGATCAGCTGCAGCAAACCATCCGGTGTCAGCGACGGACCGCATTTCAGGCCCAGTGGGTTCTTGATGCCACGGCAGTACTCGATATGCGCGTGATCAGGCTGGCGCGTGCGGTCGCCCACCCAGATCATATGACCCGACGTTGCATACCAGTCGCCCGAGGTCGAATCGACGCGGGTCAGCGCTTCCTCATAGCCGAGCAGCAGCGCCTCGTGGCTGGTGTAGAAATCTGTTTCGCGCAGCGCATAGTTGGTTTCCGAGGTGATGCCGACGGCCTTCATGAAGGCCATCGTCTCGGTAATGCGATTGGCGAGCGATGCGTATTTCTCGCCCTGAGGGCTGTCGGACACGAAGCCGAGCATCCAGCGATGCACGTTCTCAAGGCTGGCATAGCCGCCTTGCGCGAAGGCGCGCAGCAGGTTCAGTGTCGCTGCGGACTGGCGATACGCCATCTCCTGGCGCGCGGGGTCGGGCACGCGCGACTTCTCGTCGAACTCGATGCCGTTGATGATGTCGCCGCGATAGCTCGGAAGCGTCACGCCATCCACCGTCTCGTTGTCGGACGAGCGCGGCTTGGCAAACTGGCCTGCGACCCGGCCGATCTTCACAACCGGCTGGGCGCCGGCGAAAGTAAGGACGACCGACATCTGCAGGAACACGCGGAAGAAGTCGCGGATATTGTCCGCGCCATGTTCCGCGAAGCTTTCGGCGCAGTCTCCGCCTTGAAGGAGGAACGCTTCACCGGCAGCGACGGAAGCAAGCTGTTTCGTCAGCTTGCGCGCTTCACCTGCAAAAACCAGCGGCGGAAAGGTAGCGAGACGGGCTTCGGTTTCCTTTAGCGCAGCCATGTCCGGATAGGCCGGCACTTGCTGAATCGGCTTTGCTCTCCAGGAATTCGGGGACCATTTCGTCATTGTCGCACCCAACTATCGCTCGCGAGGGCGCCAATGCGCCCGGCTCCCGCCTTTGCGGGAACGCGGCTCTATACAAGAATGATGCCGCCTATTCTACCGTGAATTTGGCCGGGGCGCGAATGGTGCCACGCCGCCCGCGGCTGACAAATAGGGAGACGACGCAACAATTTCGAGACCGGCAGTCGCGATCGCTTCTCCGTCATGCTGGCCGCGCGTCCAGGCGTCCTCGAAGTCGCCGGAAATATGCGTGATCCCGGCATCATCGCAATACCGATCCAGGTCACCAAGCGGCAGGTAGCGAAACTTTCCAACTGTCTTCTCAAAGGGGAAAAGTTCGCGGTTGGAGAGTACGTGAGTGAGAAACGCGCCATCAAGCCCAAGACGCTCCCGGCCCGTTCGATCAAACCGCTCGACAAGGTCTTTGAGACGGGCACCTCTTGTCTCGGCGCAGTCCAGAATGTTGCCTATGAAGATGCGTGGCACATGCTGGTTTCGGGCAAGCGCTTGACCCAATCCCTCAACGTGCAGATGCGGCAGGATACTGGTGAAGAAACTGCCCGGTCCAAAAAAGATCGCGTCGGCTTGAGCCACGGCTTCCAGCGCCGCGCGATCTGCTTCAACCGGCCCTTCCACGTCCTCTCGATAAAGCTTGATGTCCGCGATTCCGGCTTGCGCGTCGTCGCCAACTAGCCGGGTGATAAGGTGCTGCCGTGCCAGTTGCTTGCCGTTTCGCAGCGCCGCCTGAAGGTGAACGTCATTCTGTCTTGACGCCGGCCAGACGTTGCCTTCGATCGAGCAGAGCTCACGAAAAGCGAGGATCGCGGCATCAATATCTTGCCCGTGGGCAAAATAGGCACCCGTCAGGATAAAGTTGCCGATACTGCCGTTGCGAAGGTCAAATGCAACCGGCAAGCGGGCTTTGAACAGGTTGATATAATTGAGAATTATACTGTGGAGGTCTGGCTCCATGCGCTGCAAGAGCGGATGTGCGCCACTTGCATAGTGCTCGAACTCCGCGCGGATTTCGTCCGCGCCGAGATGGTCCGAGAGCCGCGCATTGCAAATCTTGACGACGTCGCCCGCCCGGCCCTCGCCATGCGCCATCGTCATCAGCGCCTGCCGAACATCGCCGACCGGCAGCATGGCAAACGTCTCGCGCAGTACCTTGGAACTGCCGCCGCTGTCCCAGGCGGGAACGATGCGCGTCAAGTCAGCCAGGTGCTTGCAAAGAGCGATATTGATGCTGCGGCAGGCAGTGCCGCCGGAAAACAGAACGAGGCGCATCGGCCGCTGAACACGCTCGGAACCATGGTGCGCCGAGTTTGTCACGCAAACTCCATGATCACCGCATCCACCGCCAGGCTGTCGCCCGGCTTAGCGTTGATCTTCGAAACAGTCAGGTCGCGGTCGGCGCGCAGCACGTTTTCCATCTTCATCGCTTCGACAACTGCAAGGGTCTCGCCTGCCTTGACCTCTTGCCCTTCAATGACGGCCAGCGACACCACCAGCCCCGGCATTGGGCAGAGCAGAAGTTTCGACGTGTCCGGCGGGAGTTTTACCATCATAAGGCGGTCGAGATCAGCCACGCGCGGCAGCATGACCTTCGCTGCCACCGACATACCCTTCCAGGCGATGCGAACGCCGTTCTCGAAAGGACGCAATTGAGCCGAAACTTTGGTTTCGCCGACCGTACCGCGCCATAAGGGATCGCCCGGACGCCAGTCCGAGATCACTGTCCTATGCGCCTTGCCTGCTACGGCCATGTCGAGTTCCATTGGCACTGACACCATGCCCTCACCAAGATGAACCGGCAGGTAATCGTCCCCGATACGCACGATCCAGTTCGGCTTCATGGCGCCGGAATGCGGCGCCAGACGCCCCGTCAATCGATCCAGGCGATCGCGCCGCAGCAACTCGACAGCAGTCGCCACAGCGGCGATCACTGCCCTCTCCTCATCATCCGGAACGACCGGCTGAAACCCATCCGGATATTCCTCCGCAATGAAACCCGTCGAAAGCCGGCCCTCGCGCCAGCGTGGATGTCGCATCAATGCGGCCAGGAACGGAACATTATGCTCGATGCCATCAACGACGAATTCGTCCAGTGCATCCGACATGGCATCAATCGCACGCAACCGGTCCGGCGCCCATGTGCAGAGCTTGGCGAGCATCGGGTCGTAGAACATAGAGATTTCCGAACCCTCGGTGACGCCGGTGTCGTTGCGAACCACCCCGTTGCCCGACCAGCCCTCCGGCGGCGGCCGATAGCGCGTCAGGCGGCCGATCGACGGCAGGAAATTGCGGTATGGATCCTCGGCATAGAGCCGGCTTTCAACCGCCCAGCCGTTCATCTTCACATCTTGCTGGCGGATCGTCAGCTTTTCGCCCGCCGCAACCCGTATCATCTGTTCGACCAGATCGACGCCGGTCACCAGTTCCGTCACCGGATGCTCGACCTGCAAACGTGTATTCATTTCAAGGAAATAGAAGTTTTTCTGCGAATCCACGATGAACTCGACGGTGCCAGCGCTCTGATACTCGACGGCCTTGGCCAGTGCCACCGCCTGTTCACCCATCGCGGCCCTTGTCGCTTCATCCAGAAACGGCGAAGGCGCCTCCTCGACGACCTTCTGGTTGCGCCGCTGGATCGAGCATTCGCGCTCTCCGAGGTAGATCGTATTGCCGTGGGCATCGGCGAGGACCTGGATTTCGATGTGGCGCGGCTCGACAACGAACTTTTCGATAAAGACGCGATCGTCGCCGAAGGAGCTTTTTGCTTCCGAGCGAGCGCGGTCGTAGCCGTCGCGCACCTCGTCCTTCGACCAGGCTATGCGCATGCCCTTGCCGCCACCGCCGGCGGACGCCTTGATCATCACCGGATAACCGATCTCGCCGGCGATCTTTTCCGCATGGTCGGCATTGTCGATGACGCCGAGGTACCCGGGCACGGTTGAAACATTGGCGGCATTTGCGAACTTCTTGGATTCGATCTTGTCGCCCATCGCCTCGATGGCCTTGGGCTTCGGCCCTATGAAGACAATGCCCTCTTTCTCAAGTGCCGCGCAAAAGGACGCACGCTCGGAGAGAAAGCCATAGCCGGGATGGACGGCTTCCGCTCCGGTCGCCTTGCAGGCATGAATAATCTTTTCGGCGACGAGATAGCTCTGCGCAGCAGGCGACGGCCCGATATGCACAGCCTCATCGGCCATCTCGACATGTACGGCATCGCGGTCGGCGTCGGAGTAAACGGCAACCGTCGCAATCCCCATTTGCCTCGCCGTCTTGATGACCCGGCAGGCAATCTCGCCGCGATTGGCGATCAGGATCTTTTTGAACAAGGCGTCACTCTCCCCAAGTCTTTAATTCCTTGTAGGGGGAGGAAGCCGCGGGCTCAAGCGAGGCGTGCGGCAGGCGGCAGGGAAGGCGTAGAACGCACATAGCTTGTGCAGGCATTGGAATGGCATGTTGTCGCGACTTTTCCACCCAAGTGGTCCATTGCAGCAGGCGGGATGGAGCTTGCCCCCGCTCCAGATTCCTGAAACTTTGTGCTCAAAATCGCATCTGGAGGAGCTGCCTTATGAAGACCCGCGCCGCTATAGCCGTCGCTGCCGGAAAACCGCTCGAAATCATGGAGGTGGACCTCGAAGGGCCGCGCGAAGGCGAGGTTCTCGTTGAGGTCAAGGCGACCGGCATTTGCCACACCGACGAGTTCACGCTGTCTGGCGCCGACCCTGAAGGCCTGTTTCCGGCCATCCTCGGACACGAGGGTGCAGGCGTTGTGGTCGATGTGGGCAAGGGTGTGACATCGGTGAAGAAGGGCGACCACGTCATTCCGCTGTACACGCCCGAATGCCGCCAATGCCCGTCGTGCCTGTCACGCAAGACCAACCTCTGCACAGCAATCCGCGCTACTCAGGGCCAGGGCCTGATGCCGGACGGCTCCAGCCGCTTTTCGATCGGCAAGGACAAGATCTTCCACTATATGGGCTGCTCGACCTTCTCGAACTTCACCGTCCTGCCCGAAATCGCGCTCGCCAAGGTCAATCCAGCAGCGCCCTTCGACAAGATCTGCTACGTCGGGTGCGGCGTCACCACCGGGATCGGCGCGGTGATCAACACAGCCAAAGTCGAGGCGGGCGCGACAGCGGTCGTGTTCGGGCTGGGCGGCATCGGCCTCAACGTCATCCAAGGACTTCGCCTTGCAGGCGCAGACATGATCATTGGGGTCGATATCAACAACGACAAGAAAGGCTGGGGCGAGCGCTTCGGCATGACGCATTTCGTCAACCCGAAGGAGATCGACGGCGATGTCGTCCCCTATCTCGTCAATCTGACCAAGCGTGGCGCCGACCAGATCGGCGGTGCGGACTATACGTTCGATTGCACAGGCAACACCAAGGTCATGCGCCAGGCGCTGGAAGCCAGCCATCGCGGCTGGGGTCAGTCGATCGTCATCGGCGTCGCCGGCGCCGGGCAGGAGATCTCGACGCGACCGTTCCAGTTGGTGACGGGCCGCGTCTGGAAAGGCACCGCCTTCGGCGGCGCGCGCGGCCGTACCGACGTGCCGAAGATCGTCGACTGGTACATGGACGGCAAGATCGAGATTGACCCGATGATCACCCACACCCTCAAGCTGGAGGAGATCAACAAGGGCTTCGACCTCATGCATGCCGGCGAAAGCATCAGAAGTGTCGTAGTTTACTAAGGCAGGCGACGCACGCGCCCAACCATAACCGTGCGACAAAGGGAGGAAGTGAAATGGCAAACGCAGTTTCGTTACATCCTGCGATCAATGGCGGTGTGAAGAAAGGAAGCGCGAGCTTTACCGGCGGCACGCTGGTCTGCGCCTGCACCAGCAAACCGGTGAAGGTGAAGGTCAAGGGCCAGATCGCTCACAATCACGCATGCGGATGCACCAAATGCTGGAAGCCGGACGGTGCGGCGTTCTCGGTCGTTGCGGTTGCCGCGACCGGCGATGTGACGGTCACGGAGAACGGCGACAAGCTGAAGATTGTCGATCCCTCCGCATTGATCCTGCGCCACGCCTGCACCGGATGCGGCGTCCATATGCACGGCCCGGTCGAACGCGACCATGCCTTCAAGGGATTGTCCTTCATCCATCCCGAACGCTTCGAGGAAGACGGCTGGGCCGAACCAGGCTTTGCCGCCTTCGTGTCGTCGATCATCGAGTCCGGCGTTGACCCGTCGAAGATGGATGGCGTTCGCGCCCGGCTGCGCGAGCTTGGGCTGGAACCCTATGACTGCCTGAACCCAACGCTGATGGACGTGCTGGCGACTTTCACTGCCAAGAAGTCCGGCGCGCTGAAAGCCTAGGAGACCGTTTGGCCCGGCGCGGTTGGCTTTGGCCCGGGCCGGGCCTGACAATCCTTCGCGCCTGCCTCACGTCGCTCCACATTAACCTGTTCAGGCGACGTGATCTCGCTGACGGGAAAATTCTTCGCAGATGTGCTAGTTTCATGATGCAACAGAAGCCTCTCACAGAGGTGCGTCATGGAAGCAGTGCTTGCAGGCGTAGCCGTATTGGCGGTCGGTGTTTTGCTCGCCTTTGGCATCAAGCGATTTTCGTTGGGTGACAGCGTTACATTCCTCGCGCTGATGCTCTTGCCGATGCTGACCTATGGCGTTGCCTCTGGTAAAGTCCAGGAGTTTACCGCACCAGGCGGCTGGGGCGCCAAGTTTCGTGAGGTCGCGGACAATCAAGTCGATGCCGTCCCGATCACTGTTCTCGATGGCGCTTTCGTCGCGAAGGGTGGGTCCTATCAACTCATCGAGGCGGCAAGGAGCATTCCGCCCGGACAGCCGGTCGCGGTAACGCTGCAGCTCGGCGTGGATTTCTACCAGGAGGATGCGATACGCGATTACGTGCAGGTTCTCTCAGCGAAAGATCCCGAGGCCTCTGTGGTTATCATCGACAGCGCAGGAAAATACATCGCCTCGGCAAAAGGTTCGGTCGTCCTGAACCTGCTTGGTGGGCCTGAAGGCACCCGTTTCATGGAGGTGCTTACGCGCGGCACACCGCAAGATATGCTCACCATTCCGGGCTTCAGCGACAAGTCGATTGCCGAGACCGCGAACAATGTCGCCGCCCTTGAGAAGATGGAGCACGAAAACACCAGCCGTCTTGTTGCCGTCACTTCCGACAACACGCCAAAAGGGATAGTCGTGCGCGACATGATTGTCTCCCGGCTGCTGGTAGGACTGGCGGCGGACAAGCGCTAGGATTTGTAAATGCCCCCACCGGCGATTTATGTCGACGCCGATGCCTGCCCCGTGAAAGACGAAGTGTTGAAGGTGGCCGAACGGCTCGGCTTGCATGTCACTTTCGTTGCCAACGGCTATCTGAAACCGTCGCGTGACCCGATGATCCGCAACGTTGTCGTGCCGAAGTCGGCCGATGCCGCCGACGACTGGATTGCCGAAAACGTCAAAGCGAATGATATGGTGATCACCGCCGATATTCCACTCGCCGCCCGCGCAGTCGGTAGCGGTGCGCATGTACTCGGCCCAACGGGAAAACCATTCACGGCCGACAATATCGGCATGGCGGTGGCGATGCGCGACTTCCAGCGGCACCTTCGCGAGACCGGCGAAAGCAAAGGCTACAATGCCAGCTTTTCGAAGCAGGACCGCTCGCGCTTCCTCGGTGAACTGGACCAGATGGCCCGCCGCGCGATCAAGGCGGCGGAGAACTGACATTAAATTCAGCGCCGGACGGACGATGACGCCCGCCTTGAACGCGCGGCGATCATAGCGCGTCGTCCCACCTCTCGCGACGCTCAAATTCACAAATGACAGCCCACACATATTGGCGCAAACTTTCTGCGCTTTGGGAGGATTGCCGTGCTGAATGATGCCGCCGCCTTGATCGCCCGCCTGTTGATGGCATGCGTGTTCGTGCCCAACGGTTTCTGGAAACTCTCCGACATCGGCGGAATCACCGGCTATTTCACCAGCCTCGGCTTTCCCGTGCCGACGCTGGTCGCCTGGGGAACCGGCATCTTCGAGCTTGTCGCGGGCATCTGCCTGGTGGTCGGCTTCCAGACGCGCATCGTAGCGGTGCTTCTCGCCGCCTTCTGCATCGTCGCGGGTTTCACAGGCAATCTCGGCCAGGGTGGCGGCGATCCAATGCTTGCCTTCCTCTACAAGCAGGCGTTTCTCAAGGATATCGGCCTCGCCGGCGGCTTCGTGGCTCTGGCGCTTTATGGAGCGGGGAAGTTCTCGCTGGATGCCGCGCGCAAGGGCTGAGCCTTACTCCTCGCCGTCCTCAGAAGCACCAAATCCCGCCATCGTGGACGCCTTGACCATGCCGCCCCACGGCGTCGTGTGGTTGTCGATGCGCATCTGGAAGACGAAATAGGTCGGCGAGCAGAAGCCGATCCCCTTTACCTTCGACAGCCCCGGCGTGTCGGCCGGGAAAGCCTGGCACATATAGTCCTCTCGGCAGAAACGATCGGCCGAGCAGCTTGGCCGGTTGCCGCGCACCACCGCGCCGCCGAGGCATTGGTCAAAATTGTTGGTGGCAACGCAAATGTCGAATTTCTTGCCGCCAGCCAGACCGCAAATCTCGCGCGGCATCGGCTTGCCCTGCTTGAAGGCCGCGAATGTCCTGTCCTTGTCGTCGCATCCGCGGTAGGCCAACCCAGCTGGCACGCCGATCTTCGGCGGACGGCATGTGTAGCCGTCACGCGAAATATCGTTGTCGAAGGCAGCGAACTGGCCTGTAACCTTCATCCGGTCGTTGAAAGGCTGGTTTTCGTTGGTGGCGATATCGCCGGTCAGGCAGGGATGCCCCGAGAACATTTCCTTTGACTTCGGCGGCAGCAGGCATTGCGCCAGTTTGAAACGGCCATTCGAAGCGTCAGCAGCGCGCGGTCGTCGACAACCAGCACGGGCTCCTTGGCCAACACCGCGAAGGTCATCGCAAACAACGCGAACAGGCCGGCGAGACACCGAATCAGCATGAATGTCCTATTCATTGGGCGCTGTACCGTAGAGGTCGCGCAGCACGGGCGGTAGCGCAAGCGGCAGGTCTTCCGCGATAAGCCCGGCGCCGAACCGTCTCGCCGCTGCGCCATGCATCCAAACTGCAGCGCAGGCAGCCTCGAACGCCGGCATTCGCTGCGCCAACAAGCCGCCGACGATTCCCGAAAGAACGTCTCCAGAGCCTGCGGTGGCCAGCCACGGCACCCCATTGGTGTTTATGGCAGTGCGGCCATCCGGCGCGGCAACCACCGTATCCGGCCCCTTATAGACCACAACGCCATCGATCTGCCGCGCCGCAAGACGCGCGCGCTCGACCTTGGAGGGATGCCTATCCTTGTCGAAGTCAGGAAAGAGCCGCTCGAACTCGCCCTCATGGGGGGTGATGACCAGGCTGCTTGCGCGGCCTCCGAAGGGCGGCATCAACAGACCCGGCTCCTTGGCCAGCGACGTCAGCGCACTCGCATCGACAACCGCAGGCGGCGCCGGTGAAGCGCGATCAAGCAGTTCAAGCAACCGCAGCCCAGTTTCGGGCTCTGGCGACAGGCCGGGACCGTAAACAGTCGCCGCAGGCCGCCGTTCGGCGAAGAAGGCCAGCGCTTCATCGACTGTATCGGCTCGGCGCACCATAATCGAAGTCATATGCGCGCAATTGGCCGCGAGCGCCTCGGCTGGCGACAGCACGGTGACCGCCCCTGCCCCGGCGCGCGCGGCGGCAAGGGCGGCGAGCCGCGCTGCACCCGTTGCAGTCGCGCCTCCTGAAAACACGGCGACATGACCGCGCGAATATTTGTGCGCGTCAATTGCCGGCGTCGGAAGGTTGTGCCGCCACAGATCAGGGCCGTTCTCGAAACATTGGACGCCCGCTTCCGCGACGATGCGCTCGGATACGCCTATGTCGGCGACAATCAGTTCGCCGCAGAGAAGCTTGCCGGGCAAAAGCAGGTGGCCCGGCTTCTTGCGCACGAAAGTGACCGTAACCTCCGCCCGAAAGGCTGCACCCAGTACCTGACCCGTCGCTCCGGAAACGCCGCTTGGCAAATCCACCGCAATGACCGGCACACCAGCCGCATTCACAAGGCCGACCGCCCGCTGCACGTTTGCGGCTAGTGGGCGCAACAGCCCCGCGCCATAAAGCGCATCGACAACCACGCTGCCCTTGCCCGGGCTAAACGCCGCCAGCGGCTGCGGCCACAGCGCGCACTCGCTTGCGGCAAGTGCCGCATCGCCGCCTTCGCGCGGCGGGCCGTCCGAAAAGACACTGACATCGACGCCGGACAGCCGCAGAATCTCAGCCACGACATAGCCATCGCCGCCATTGTTGCCCGGCCCGCACAACACATCGACGCGCCGCGCATCGGCAAATCGCTCCAGCATGACGGCAGCAACCGCCGCGCCCGCCCTGCGCATCAGGCCGAGCCCGTCAAACGGGCCACGCTCGATCGCGCCGCGGTCGCAGGCGGCCATCTCATCAGGCGTCAGAATTTCAAGGCGCTGGGGCAATGTCGGCACCTGGGTATTGCGAGACGCAGTCGATAGCATGAGCTTCGCACAGAGAGAAACGCGCGGGCAATATGCCCACTATTTGGGCATTTCGCCCAACAAATAAGCTGCTGAAAAATTAGTCACTTACGCGCCCTGCTTGCTGTGCGATCTTTGCAATTCATTCGCTCGGGCGACTCCCGTTCGTTTGAAAGACTTGCTAGAACAAAAGCTCAAGCCGTGGAGGAACCCATGATTGGCATGGAACGTGCTTGATGTGCGGGGAAGACAGGCCACAGTGCCTGACAACCCGCGACTGGAGGCCTTGGACCAAATGAAGAAGATCGAAGCGATCATCAAGCCATTCAAGCTCGACGAAGTGAAAGAGGCGCTTCAGGAAGCCGGCTTGCAGGGTATCACCGTCACCGAGGCAAAGGGCTTCGGGCGGCAGAAGGGGCACACTGAACTTTATCGCGGCGCCGAGTATGTCGTGGACTTCCTCCCCAAGGTAAAAATTGAAGTGGTTCTGGGCGACGAGGCCGTCGAAGGCGCGATCGAGGCGATTCGCAAAGCGGCCCAGACCGGCCGTATCGGCGACGGGAAAATCTTCGTTTCCAATGTCGAGGAAGTCATCCGTATCCGCACCGGCGAAACCGGCATCGACGCCGTCTGACGCGACGCGAAACGCAATCTCCAAAACGTCAAAATACGTCATCAAGCGAGGAAACACATGACGACAGCCAAAGACATCATGAAGCAGATCAAGGACAACGACATCAAGTTCGTTGACTTGCGCTTCACCGACCCGAGGGGCAAGCTGCAGCACGTCACCATGGACGTGGCCGAGGTGGACGAGGACATGTTTGCCGACGGCGTCATGTTCGACGGGTCGTCGATCGCTGGCTGGAAAGCCATCAATGAGTTCGACATGGTGCTCATGCCGGACACCGACACGGTCCATATGGACCCGTTCTTCGCGCAATCGACGATGGTCGTGCTCTGCGACATTCTCGATCCGGTATCCGGAGAGGCCTATAACCGCGATCCGCGCGGCACCGCTAAGAAGGCCGAAGCCTACATGAGGGCCGAAGGCATCGGCGACACGATCTATGTCGGCCCCGAAGCCGAGTTCTTCGTGTTCGACGACGTGAAGTACAAGGCCGATCCCTACAATACCGGCTTCAAGGTCGATTCGACCGAACTGCCGTCCAATGACGACACCGACTACGAGACCGGCAACCTCGGCCACCGCCCGCGAATCAAAGGCGGATACTTCCCGGTACCGCCGGTCGACTCCGCCCAGGACATGCGCTCCGAAATGTTGACCGTGCTCGGCCAGATGGGCGTGCGCGTCGAGAAGCATCACCACGAGGTGGCCGCCGGTCAGCACGAACTCGGCGTCAAGTTCGACGCGCTGACGCGCAACGCCGACAAGATGCTGCTCTACAAGTATGTCGTGCACCAGGTCGCTAACGCCTATGGCAAAACGGCGACCTTCATGCCGAAGCCGGTCTTCGGGGACAACGGCTCGGGCATGCACGTTCACATGTCGATCTGGAAAGACGGCAAGCCGACCTTCGCTGGCAATGAATATTCAGGCCTCTCCGAAACCTGCCTCTACTACATAGGCGGCGTCATCAAGCACGCCAAGGCGATTAACGCCTTCACCAACCCGCTGACCAACTCCTATAAGCGTCTGGTGCCCGGCTACGAAGCACCGGTGCTACTTGCCTACTCGGCTCGCAACCGCTCGGCTTCGTGCCGTATCCCGTTCGGTTCGTCGCCGAAGTCGAAGCGCGTCGAGATCCGGTTCCCGGATCCCGGCGCAAACCCGTATCTCGGTTTCGCCGCCATGTTGATGGCTGGTCTCGACGGCATCAAGAACAAGATCCACCCCGGCCAGCCGATGGACAAGGATCTGTATGACCTGCCGCCGAAAGAACTGAAGAAGATCCCGACCGTCTGCGGTTCGCTGCGTGAAGCGCTGCAAAGCCTCGACAAGGACCGCGGCTTCCTCAAGGCCGGCGGCGTCTTCGACGACGACCAGATCGACGCCTATATCGAGTTGAAGATGGCCGAGGTCATGCGCTTCGAAATGACCCCGCATCCAGTCGAGTACGATATGTATTACTCCTGCTAACTTCGGATTTCCGTGACACCCTCAGTTAACATACTGAAATCATGGCATTATTCGTAGTGACAACGGTCGGACAAATCCCGTTTCGATACACATTTGGTGCAAACTTGGTAGCAGTTTTGGTAGCGGAAGCCTTAAATCGGTCAAAGAGCCGTCAAAAGCCGCCCTGACCGTCAACACGCCGAATAATACGGGTCGGATATTTTTTGGAAGAAAAAGAGGGCGCGATACTCTTCCGTGTCGCGCCCTTCTCTACGCCCTCTAGATCGGCATCGGTGCCGGTACACCTACGCCGACCATCTGCAGAAGTCCGCCATCGGACGCAGGTGCCATATCAACGGAAGTTTGGTCACGGAAGCGGACGCTGGCTCCGGCTTTCGTTGGCGCTTTTTGCGCATTTACAGCGGTCATCATCGCCGCCGCAGCGTGAACTCTGCTGAGGCCGGCGGTCTGTTCGACTGACGCATCAAGCCTGCACTATTGATGCACAGCGCCATTAATTGTTGCAATGCAAAATAATGCACTGCTACGCTCCCAAGCGAATACTCAGTAGAACAGTGGGGTCGTTCAGATGGGCGAGAACCAGACTGTCGTAGACAGAGAGCGCGATTTCCACAACGCCCGCTTTGGTCAAGACGTTGACCCGCGGGAAGCGTTGGATAAATGGTACGTTACCATTCGCCACGGAGCAGATGAACAGAACCGTCTGGTCGTTCAGCTTTCGAAGGGAAAGGATGTTCTTGAGTACGGTTGTGCGGATGGGGGGCTTTCGATAGCGGGCCTATCACTTCCGACTGTCGCGAAAAGTGTTGTAGGCATCGACATATCGGATGTCGCGATCAAGAAGGCAGAGGCCGCCTCACGCAAGCGCGGTTACACAAACTGCTCTTTTCATGCCATGGATGCGGAAGCAATGAGTTTTGCAGATGGCAGCTTCGACGTCGTTTTCGGGCGGGGCATAATACACCATCTCGATCTTGACCGCTGCTATTCCGAAGTCGCAAGGGTGTTGCGACCAGGTGGACATGCGGTGTTTTATGAGCCTCTTGGACACAACCCCGTCCTGAACGCCTACAGAGGCAAAACGCCTGACCTCCGGACCCCCGATGAACATCCATTGCTTCTGCCAGATTTTGACTTGGCGAAGCGCTACTTCAGCGCACTGGATGTCACCTATTTCGGGCTGGCTACGGTTCCGAGCGCGGTTTTGCCGAAAGCGTTGCGACCTCCGGCATACCAGGTGGGCCGTTGGGCTGATGCTGTTCTTCTCAAAATACCTGGTATCAGGAAATATGCATGGTATTCCCTGATGGTTCTTACGAAGTAGCTGACCACCAGCAAACCGGAAGCACCTAGATTTTCGCGGCTACCGCGCGAGATGGAGACGCGTGTACTGATCCATGCGCCAGCATCACAAGCTATGCGGAGCCAATTCCGAGGTCGCGCCGCCATCTATGAACGACGGCACGCAGTGCCGATGATCTGGAAGGAGCTTGTGCCCTTCCTCGGCGCCCTGACGCTATTCCTTCCCGCCTGGATTCACGCCCACTATCTGCGCAGGCAGTCTTCCCGGAAAACTACCCTCGGATGCGGACAACCGGGTATCGACCGCCGCCCGAGACACACCATTGACAATGTAGAACTCCCCCTGCGAGACGCGTCGACACCAAGAAATTCCGGATCAAGCAAAAAGCCCGGCGGTTTCCGCCGGGCTCTCGAACCACACTATCCGCCGCTATCGCTTAAGCAGCCACCTTCTTCGCAGCGCTGGTCGGCACTTCCGAGATCGTCGTCAGGATTTGCGAGGCAATCTGGTAGGGGTCGCCCTGCGAGTTCGGGCGGCGATCCTCGAGATAGCCCTTGTAGTCGTTCTTGACGAACGAGTGTGGCACGCGGATCGAAGCGCCACGGTCGGCAACACCATAGCTGAACTTGTTCCACGGCGCGGTCTCGTGCTTGCCGGTCAGGCGCTTGTCGTTGTCCGGGCCGTAGACGGCGATGTGGTCGAGCAGGTTCTTGTCGAAGGCGGCCATCAGCGCTTCGAAATAGTCCTTGCCGCCGACTTCGCGCATGTACCTGGTCGAGAAGTTGGCATGCATGCCCGAGCCGTTCCAGTCGGTATCGCCGAGCGGCTTGCAATGGAACTCGATGTCGACGCCGTACTTTTCCGTCAGACGCAGCAGTAGATAGCGCGCCATCCAGATTTCATCCGCCGCACGCTTCGAACCCTTGCCAAAAATCTGGAATTCCCACTGGCCCTTCGCCACCTCGGCGTTGATGCCTTCGTGGTTGATGCCGGCCGCGAGGCAAAGCTCGAGATGCTCTTCAACAATCGTGCGTGCGACGTCGCCGACGTTCGAATAACCGACACCGGTGTAGTACGGGCCCTGCGGCGCCGGGTAGCCACTCTCGGGGAAGCCAAGCGGACGGCTGTTCTTGTAGAAGAAATATTCCTGCTCGAAACCGAACCAAGTACCCTCATCGTCGAGAATGGTGGCTCGGCTGTTCGACGGATGCGGTGTCACGCCATCCGGCATCATCACTTCGCACATAACCAGGACACCGTTGGCGCGAGCCGGATCCGGGTAGACGGCAACCGGCTTCAGCACGCAGTCCGAGTTGCGGCCTTCAGCCTGCATGGTCGAGCTTCCGTCGAAACCCCACAGCGGCAGCTCTTCAAGCTTCGGGAATTCGGCGAATTCCTTGATCTGTGTCTTGCCACGAAGATTGGGGGTCGGCGTGTAACCGTCCAGCCAAATGTATTCGAGTTTGTATTTCGTCATACCGGCCTCTCAGAAACCATTCCTGTTTAGCGGGAGAGCGTCTGCGCTCGGCCGGCGCGCTCTGGCCGGCTCCCGGCGATTAAAAAGCAATTAATATGCCACTTGGTGCAGCGCCGGCCGGTCTGGGATGAAGTCGACGGCAAATGGCCGAAAAGCAGCCTCCGAGAGGGAACTTGCGCCACTCAGCAACGTTCCCCAACGATGGCGCGGGATTGAGCCCTCGCGGAAAATGCAACCAAAATAAGCAGCTTGGCATCGAAAACAGCACAAGCATCGCAAGATCAAATAATGGGCATATATTGATAATTTTTTGGGCATATTGCACAAACTACTGGCAGACACTATGTTGACTGATATTCGACGCAACAGGGCGTCACCCGAACGGACAAAAGTGCAATGGCTACGAGCACTTATCGCGAATCCGCAAAGATACTCGCCTTCCCCAAGGGAGGGCGCGGAAATGTTGTGGGCTTCAGCAGCCAGCTTCGTTCCGTGGTGGATTTCCCGGCGAAAGCCCTGCCGGTTGTCGACTATGAGGCCTGGTATCATCGCGATGCGATCGAAGACGAAGGCAAGGCACAGCCAACTTCGGTAAACTGAACAGGCCTTCAGCCAAATCCGCTATCGAACGAACGTTCGGCAGCGGGGTTCCCTACCCCTCAGCCAGTATCGCCTATAGCGCTGCAATCAGCCGTGCGGCTGCCATGAAGTCGCGCTTGCGTTGCGCCCTGCGGGCCATCGCCTCGGAATCCTGGCCCCAGTGCTCGATCTGCCAGTCCTCGTCGATATGTGCGGCAAGCCAAGCAGCCTCGGCGTCACGCTCGCCCGCATCCACCGCTAGCGCCAGCAGCGCCGAACCGGTGATCGACGTCATCAGGTGCATCGCGGCCAGCCGGAACGGTTCCGCTCGCTGGCGCAGATGCAGGCCGAGCATTGCGATGGATTCGCGCGGCTGCTCGACATGAATGACGCCCTCGGCAAGGTTAAGCCGCGCGCCGAGCGACGATCGCGCCCAATCGAGTACGCCGTCCCAGGCTTCGTTCTGTCGCTCCACAAGCCCTTCCGGCGCGTCGGCCCGATAGCAAAGCAGGTCAGACGAGGCGAAGCGCAGAATGTCCTCCAGCACCGCATCGGTCTCGCGCGACACGCCGTCTATGGCAGTATTGACCAGCCGCATCGTCGGCATGGTAACCGGATCGATGATCTTTTGCTGCGCATCAAATTCCGCGGCAACCAGTTGCGCAGACTGCTCGGTCGGAAGCGCGATCGGCGCGCGCGCCGGGGTGCGCGCCGTCTTGCCATCCAGCTTGACGACAAAGCCGCTGCCGCCTGCCTCGACCGACACCGTCTTGTAGAAACGCTTCGGTAGCGGTGCCTTCATCTGGATCTGCGCCCTGCGCACCGGATCCGGATCGGACAAGTGCAGGCTGGCATCGAGATCGTTCAAAATTTCGCGCATCGGTCAGTCTTCCACTCGCTTCGCCGGGCGATTGACGATGATCAGACCCGCCGCGATCAGCCCGAGCGCCAGGAATATGCGCAGAGATAGATGCTCGCCGAGCAAAATTCCACCACACAGCACACCGAAAGCCGGCGTCAGGAAGGTAAAGCTGGCAAGGCCGGACGCGGGATAACGCCTGAGCAGCCAGAACCACAGTACATAGGTGAACGCAACAATGTAAATCGACTGGAACAGCAGTGAAAGCACCGGCAGCGCGCTAACTTCCCGGATCAGTGGCCCGGCAAATGGCAGGGCAACGGCCCCAACGCATGCCGCGCCCGCCAGTTGGTAGAGCAGCAGCTTTTCCGCGCTGGTGTTTGTCAGCTGTTTCGAGCGCTTGATGACGATGTTGGTAAGAGCCCACGCCAGCCCTGCGGTGAGGCTCAGCAGATCGCCAAACAGCGTGTCGGCGCCGCCAGTGTTTAGCTTGTCGGAAAACACCGCGACCAATCCGCGCGAAGGCAAGCACCAATCCGGCCAATTTGCGCATGGTCATACGCTCGCCGAGCAGAAAATGGCCGCCGACCAGAACCCAGAACGGCATTGTATTGACCAGCAATGTGCTGCGGGCGACCGTTGTGTGGTCGAGCCCGATGTAGAGCAGTAGGAACTCGACGCCGAAAAGCAGCCCAGCCAATGCGCCTGCGGCTAATGTTCCGTCGGCCGTCAGCAGCGGGATACCGCGCCAGCGGCACCACGTGACGACAAATGCGCCACCGATCAACGATCTGACGATTGAGATGAAAACCGGATCGAAGCCGGCATAGGAGACCTTGGCGGCAACGCCGTTGACGCCCCACGAAAAGGTGAGGCCAACCATGATCGCTGCCGCCGCGAGATCCACCGAATGACGGCGGTCGAGTGTGTTCAGTCACGCGAGGTCTTCGGCGCTCGATTCATCGAAGCCGAGCAGAGCCCAGCTTTGGCGCATATGCGGTGGCAGGGGTGCTGTCACGTCGATCACGCCCTTGTCGGGATGCGGGATGATGATGCGGCGCGCATGGAGGTGGAGCCGGTTCTGCATTCCACCTGGAAAATCCCAATTGGTATCGGCTTCGAAATATTTAGGATCACCGATAATCGAATGGCCGATATGGGCGGCATGCACGCGAAGCTGATGCGTACGGCCGGTATGCGGTTCCATTTCCAGCCATGCAAGCGTCTGTCCTGCCTGCTCGACCACGCGGTAGTAAGAAACGGCGTGATCGGACCCGTCCTCGCCGTGCTTCGCAACCCGCATGCGGTCGCCGTCAGGTGTCTGTTCCTTGACGATCCAGGTCGAGATCTTGTCTTCGCGCTTGCGAGGCACGCCCTTCACCAGCGCCCAATAGGTCTTCTTAGCGTCGCGGCCGCGAAACGCCTCGGCGAGTTTCATCGCGGCCAATCGGGTGCGCGCCACAACCAGCGCACCCGAGGTATCGCGGTCGAGCCTGTGCACGAGTCGCGGCTTCTCGCCTTTCTTGCTGCGAAAGGCTTCCAGCATGGAATCGACGCTTCGCGTCACACCCGACCCGCCCTGCACCGCCAGACCCGACGGTTTGTCGAAGACGAAAACCTTCGAATCCTCAAACAGGATCATCTTGGACAGCGCCTCGCCATCGTCGATGCCACGCAGCGTGCGCTGCGTCAGCGGTGCGTCGCCCTTGCGGTCGACATCGAGCGGCGGAACGCGGATCATCTGTCCGGGCTCGATGCGGGTATCGGATTTGGCGCGTGCTCCGTCGACACGCACCTGACCGGACCGCAGGAGCTTCTGCAGGTGGCCAAAGCCAAGGCCAGGATAGTGCGACTTGAACCAGCGATCGAGCCGCATGCCCGCCTCGCCGCTCTCCACTGTGATTTGCTCTACGCCAGCCATCGTTCACCGTTCTTCTTGCGAACGGGCGAATAGCATCAACCGAAGCTTCTTGCGAGCCATAAGCCGAGAAACACCGCCGCCAGAGAGCCAAGTACGCTGGCGAACACGTATCCTGCGGCCGCCAACGTCGCTCCCCGCTCCCAGAGAACGGCAAAATCCAGCGAGAACGCCGAAAATGTCGTGAAGCCACCAAGCACGCCAGTCGCGACAAACAGGCGCAATTCATTCGAAGCGTTGAACCGGCGCGCCAGCAGTTCGATGAAGACACCCATGGCGAAACAGCCGGCAATGTTGATCGCCAGCGTCCCCCACGGAAGGGCGGTTCCCATTAGACGCGCCGAGGCGACGTTGACGAGGTGCCGTATCGCGGCGCCGATACCACCACCGGCAGCGACAAGGAGAACGTTCGATATACCAGAGGCCATACTCGCCATTTACAGCGAGTCGGATGAAAACCACAGGTCGGGATAGATGGCGGTTGCGCGCTCATCCGGAGCACGTTCGCAGGTCAGCACAATCGATCGTGACAGCCACGCCTCGCTGTTGCTCGGCTGGAAAACGGTACATACCTCGTCCGAAGCCCCGACACATGGAATGAACCAGGCTCCCGAAAGCGGCTTGACGCCGTAGCCCTTCGCGGTCTTGATCACCAGCATGGCGATGCCGATTTCGTGTGACGGACGCCACGGAAAGATCAGGCGGCCGTTTGGTTTCAAAGCCTTCAGCCACGAAACCGGCGGCGCCACGACACCGGCATTCACGTAGATGATGTCTGCCGGGGGTAATTCCGATTGCACCGCGTTCGCGTTGGCGACAGTCACATTTTCGAAGGGTCGCAGATTGCGCTCCGCCGCTTTGGCAAGTGTTTCATCGATCTCAAGCGCCGTTACCGAGCCGCCCTCCAGTACCAGCAGTGAAAGGATTGCAGTATAGTAGCCCGTGCCGGCGCCAATATGGACCACGGTTTCGCCGGGTTGCGGCGCGACAGCGCCGATCCAACCGGCATGCAGGAACGGCTCGCCATTGTTGATACCCTTGCGGCGATCGAGGACGACCAGCGAGTTCTGGTAAAGATAGGAGGGGTCGGCGCCCGGCGTTTCAACGAAGTGGTGGCCGACCATCACATGCCAGGGTGGCGGCGGCATAAATGCCTCGCGCGGCACGATGCCGAAGGCTCGCTCCAGGCGCGGGTCGGTCGAACCGCTGACGACAGCCATCTGCCGTGCGTAAAACGCCCGCGCCTCCCCCGCTCTCTTCCCGATACCGCCCAACGCTCGCTCCCGTCCGGCTTAGAGCATGCTCCGATCATATTGAACCATTCTGCCGGCGATGGTTTAGGCCAAGGTCGAGGGCTTCGGCGCAGGCCGCACTGTCGGTGCGGACAAGACGAAGGCCGAAGGATTTGGCCTAAACCAGCCCGGCCCTTCGGGTTTCTGGGCGGCCGCCGCGCGGTTCGTCGAGCAGTTCTGCCGATGACCCACATCGACCTTCACTGCTCTCCTGCCGGGTCGCCTCCCCGCCCGAGAAACAGAATGATTCAATATGTTTGGAGCATGCTCTCGGCGGAGTATGATCGACTTCAATCGCCGCCGCCAGAGCGTTCGCTCCGGAGCTTCGTCCAGTAGTCGAGCCGTTTGCGAATTTCACGCTCGAAGCCGCGATCCGGAGGATCATAGAATGTCTGCCGCCCCATCTTCTCCGGGAAATAATCCTGGCCGGAAAAGGCGTCGGGTTGGTCGTGGTCATACTGATAGCCCGAGCCGTAGCTCTCGTCCTTCATGAGCTTGGTGGGCGCATTGAGAATGTGCTTCGGCGGCAGCAGCGAGCCATGTTCCTTGGCTGCGCGGGTCGCCGCTTTGAAGGCTGTGTAGACGGCGTTCGATTTCGGCGCGGTGGCGAGATAGACGCAGGCCTGTGCGAAGGCCAATTCGCCCTCCGGCGAACCGAGATAGTCGTAGGCATCCTTGGCGGCGTTGGCGATCACCAGTGCCTGCGGATCGGCAAGCCCGATATCCTCCACAGCCATGCGGACCAGCCGCCGGCCGAGATAGAGCGGATCCTCGCCAGCGTCGAACATGCGGGCGAGATAGTAAAGTGCCGCATCTGGGTCGGAACCGCGCACCGATTTGTGCAAGGCGGAAATCAGATTGTAGTGGCCGTCCTGGCCCTTGTCATAGATGGGGGCGCGGCGCTGCACGATGCGTTGCAGGGCTTCCGCATTGAACACCTCGCCTGGCCTGGCCGCGCGCCACACCTCTTCCGCAAGCGTCAATGCGGCGCGTCCATCGCCATCCGCCATCCGCAGCAGTACCGCCCTCGCAACGTCGTCAAGTGGCAGCGGCCTGCCCTCGATCTCCTCGGCCCGTTGCAGCAGCAACGACAGGCTTTCCTCGCCGAGCGTGTGGAAGACCAGCACGCGGGCGCGTGACAGAAGCGCCGCATTGAGCTCGAAGGACGGGTTCTCGGTCGTGGCGCCGACCAAAATGACCGTGCCGTCCTCCATCACCGGCAGGAAGGAATCCTGCTGCGCCCGGTTGAAGCGGTGAATTTCGTCGACGAACAGCAGTGTCTGCCGCCCATTTGTGCGGCGCATACGCGCTGTCTCGAACACCTTTTTGAGGTCGGCGACACCGGAAAAAATCGCGGAAATCTGCTCGAAGGCAAGTTTGGTTTCACCGGCAAGAAGCCGCGCCACGGTGGTCTTGCCGGTGCCAGGCGGTCCCCAGAAGATCATCGAGCCGAGCGAGCCGGAACGGATCATCCGCGTCAGCGCGCCATCCTCTCCGGTCAGGTGGTCCTGGCCAACGACCTCGTCGAGCCGCGCCGGCCTCAGGCGGTCGGCAAGCGGCCTCCCCTTCTCTGGCTTTCGCGGCGCATCCTGCGCGAACAGATCGGGCATTAGAAGCGCAGCATCTGCTTCAGCGTCCGCCCATCCCGCTCAACCGTGAAGCGCCACCAGCGGGTCTTCTGTGCGGCGGCTTCGGCAAGTTGCTGGGCAGTGGTGATCTGCGCACCATTCACCTCGCGCACGATATCGCGCGGCCGCAGGCCGAGGCCGGCCGCAGGCGAGTCCCTGTCGATGCCGACAATTGTCACGCCGGTCGTCTCGGACGGCATGCCGAGGCGCTGCGCCAGGCGCGGCGACAGTTCCGAAACCTTCGCGCCGGCAAAGGGGCTGCGCCCTTCGATCAACACAGGCTCGTTCGAAGCGCCTTCAGGCGCACGCGCGAGAACGATCCCGATGGTCTTTTCCTCGCCCGTGGTCAGGATCTTGAGATTGGCGTTGGCGCCGATCATCTGCGTCGCCAGTCGGTATCCCAGTGCATCGACATGCTCGATCGCAATGTCGTTCATCGCAAGCACGACGTCGCCAGGCTTGAGCCCGGCCTTTTCGGCGGGACCATCCTTGGTAACATCGGAGATCAGCGCGCCGGTTGGGGTCTTCATGCCGAGCGATTCCGCGATCTGCGCCGTCACCGGCTCGAAGGTCGCGCCGATGAACGGGCGCTCGAAGAAATCCTGGCCGTTCTTTGCCGCGTTGACGACCGCCCGCACGATATTGGAGGGAATGGCGAAACCGATGCCGATAGACCCGCCGCTGCGGCTGTAGATCGCCGTGTTGATACCGACCAGTTGTCCGGTCATGTTGATCAGGCCACCGCCCGAATTGCCCGGATTGATCGCCGCATCGGTCTGAATGAAAAAGCCGAAATCCGACACGCCGATATGCGAGCGGGCAAGCGCTGAAACGATGCCGCTGGTCGTGGTCTGGCCGACACCGAAAGGATTGCCGATCGCAAGGACCAGATCGCCAACCAGCAAAGCATCGGAATCGCCGATTTCGACGGTCGGGAAACTACCATCGCCATCTATCTTGAGCACGGCGAGGTCGATCGTCTCGTCCTTCAGCAGCACCTTGCTCTCGAATTCACGGCCATCCGATAGCGCAACCCTAACCTCGTCCGCGTCGCGAATAACATGGAAGTTGGTGACGATGAGCCCGCTTTTGTCGACCAATACGCCCGAACCCAGGGCGGATCGTGCGCGCGGTTGGCCGCCGCCGAAAAAGCGCTCAAAGAAAGGATCGCCTTCGAAAGGCGAACGCGCCTTCACCTGCTGCGACGCATAGACATTGACAACCGCGGGGGCGACATCCTTCACCAAAGGCGCGAAGGAGAGCTGGATTTCCGTCCTCCCGAATGGCAGGCGACGCCCTGGAGGTGCCGGCGGTGGAGGCGGCTCTTCCATGCTCTCGAGCAGATCGGTCAGAACGTCCTTGAGGCCGGGATCTGGCTGCTTTTCGGCTGCGGGCTTTTCCTGCGCGAACGCAGCGCCACTCACCACCAGCCAGGTTGAAACCAGAAGGGCCAGAAAGCCTTTCGCGGTCATGCAAATCCTCCAAAGGAACGTCCGCCTATAAGCGCGATGATTGTGCAAAATGAAAGGCATGCTCGCGCCGTCCACCCTGAATCAGGGCAAACACAGCAAGCTACCATGAACGCGGATGCGGAGCCGCGCAACAGGTCCACGACCTACCTCAGGCCGTGCCTTTCGAGGATC
This sequence comes from uncultured Alphaproteobacteria bacterium, assembly GCA_963839725.1. Classification (GTDB taxonomy): domain Bacteria; phylum Pseudomonadota; class Alphaproteobacteria; order Rhizobiales; family Rhizobiaceae; genus Kumtagia. The sequence continues at coordinate 261,428 of CAWIWT010000016.1, forward strand.
GACGCGATCTCGGAAAAACCCATGGCTCGCGCCTGGTCGAGCGGCGTCTTTCCGTCTCGATCCGGTATGCCCGTCGCGCCAGCACGAACCAGCAGGCTTGCGATCTCCTGATACACCGGACCACCATCGCCAAGGATCACCGCCTCCATCAACGCCGTCCAGCCGAGATTGTTGACGTGGTTGACGTCGATCGCAGTAGCGAGCAGCATCTGCACAGTTTCGACATGACCGTGATGCGCCGCGGGAATAAGCGCGACACCGCCATAGCGGTTGGTGTCCCTCAAGTTTGCCTTACCGGTGGAAAGAATGTGGCGCAGGATATCGTTGCGACCCTCGGCCGCTGCGTAGAGGAACGGCGTATCCTGGATCGCATCCTTGGCATTGATATCGGCGCCTGCGTCGATCAAGAGCCGGGCTGCCTCGGCTTGATTGGCGCGAGTGGCAATCAGCAGCGCGGTGCGCTTCGCGCCATCGCGGGCGTCAATGGCCTCCCCGGATTTGACCAGCCGGCGCACAGTATCCACATCGCCGTCGGCGGCAGCATCGAGCAACATGTCGGTTTCTCCGCTCTGGGCGGGCGCGAGCGAGGCCGCCGATACGACGGCAACCAGAACTGTGATGAGCGATCGGGTCAGTATCAGCATAAGCAAGCTCTTCTCGAAATGTTAGGCCGGAGCGCAGCTGCACCCCATCCGAATCCTCATAGATGGCGAGTGCTCCGTGCATTTTTCGCCGGGGAAATGCGACCATTATGGGTCTTGCGCGATCACAGCGCCGCGAGGCCACTCACTGACCTCTCATTGCATCTGTTGTGATGCTGTCCTGCACACGTGGCAGAGCCGGCGAGGCTCGCGCCCCGCCGGCTCTGCTAACAGAATTCGAGTTTGGCTTAAGCCGCTTCGGCGGTCTCGGCTTCCGCCTCGACGCGAGCCTTGTCAGCAGCGCCCTTGGCCGAATTGTCGCGATCGACGAACTCAATGACAGCCATCGCGGCGTTGTCGCCGTGACGGAAGCCCGCCTTCATGATCCGCAGATAGCCGCCGTTCCGGGTGGCGTAGCGCGGCGCGATCGTGTCGAACAGGCGCTTGACAACGCTCTCGTTGCCGATCTGGGCGATCACCTGACGGCGAGCGTGCAGATCGCCGCGCTTGCCCAGGGTAACCAGCTTCTCGACGATTGGACGCAGGTCCTTCGCCTTCGGCAAGGTGGTGACAATCTGCTCGTGCTCGATGAGCGAGACCGCGAGGTTGGCAAACATCGCCTTGCGGTGGCTTACGCTGCGGGCAAAGCGGCGGCCGGCAAATCCATGGCGCATGGCTCTTCTCCTTGGTTTCTAGGGCGAGAGCCCTTTTTGATTTCGTGAATGGTCAATGGTGAATGGTGAACGGTCCTGTCGGACCTGCTGGTGGCAGGGCGGGCCCTCTTCCATTCACCATTTTACCATTCTCTATTCACCGGCTCAGTATTGGTCTTCGTAACGCTTGGCGAGGTCTTCGATGTTTTCCGGCGGCCAATCGCTCACTTCCATGCCGAGATGGAGACCCATCGCGGCGAGAACTTCCTTGATCTCGTTGAGCGACTTGCGTCCAAAATTCGGGGTGCGAAGCATTTCGGCTTCCGTCTTCTGGATCAGATCGCCGATGTAGACGATATTGTCGTTCTTTAGGCAGTTCGCCGAACGCACCGACAGTTCCAGCTCGTCGACCTTCTTCAGCAGCGCCGGGTTGAAGGCAAGCTCGGTAACGGCTTCCGCCGCGACTTCCTTCTGCGGCTCGTCGAAGTTAACGAACAAGCCAAGCTGGTCCTGCAGGATGCGCGCCGCAAATGCGACTGCGTCCTCACCACTGATCGAACCGTTGGTCTCGATCGACATGGTCAACTTGTCCTTATCGAGTTCCTCGCCGTGGCGGGTGTTCTCGACCTTGTAGGAAACCTTCTTGACCGGCGAGTAGAGACTATCGACCGGGATAAGACCGATCGGCGCATCTTCGGCGCGATTACGCTCGGCAGGTATATAGCCCTTGCCGGTATCGACCGTGAATTCCATGCGGATCTCGGCGCCCTCGTCGAGGGTGCAGATCACATGGTCGGGATTGAGGATTTCGACATCGCCGACGGTCTGAATGTCGCCGGCAAGCACGGCACCTGGGCCCTGCTTGCGCACAACCATGCGCTTCGGGCCATCGCCTTCCATCTTGATGGCAATTTCCTTGATGTTGAGCACGATGTCGGTGACATCTTCGCGAACACCGGCAATCGACGAGAACTCATGCAGCACGCCGTCGATCTGGACGGAGGTGACCGCAGCGCCACGCAGCGACGACAGAAGTACCCGGCGCAAAGCGTTGCCGAGCGTCAGGCCGAAGCCGCGCTCCAGCGGTTCGGCGACGAGCGTCGTCAACGTCTTGCCTTTCGACGAGAAGTCGATCTTGTTCGGCTTAATCAGTTCCTGCCAGTTTTTCTGGATCATAATATGGTCCTTCCAACACCCCGCCACCATCCAATCGTGACGGGCGATCTGGAAAATGCCGCGCTAACGCATCTCGGCGCTGGCGCAGCGGTTAAGTCAAAATTTCAGACGCGGCGCTTCTTGCGCGGGCGGCAGCCATTGTGCGGGATCGGGGTCACGTCACGGATCGAGGTGATGGTGAAGCCGCCAGCCTGCAGCGCTCGCAGCGCCAATTTACGGCCGGAGCCGGGGCCGCAAACCTCGACCTCGAGGGTACGCATGCCATGCTCCTGCGCCTTCTTGGCAACGTCTTCAGCAGCCATCTGCGCAGCGAACGGGGTCGACTTACGCGAGCCCTTGAAGCCCTGAGCGCCAGCCGACGACCAGGCAATCGCATTGCCCTGCGCGTCGGTGATGGTGATCATCGTGTTGTTGAAAGTGGAGTTCACGTGGGCAACGCCCGACGAGATGTTCTTGCGTTCGCGACGGCGAACGCGCGCGGCTTCCTTGGCCATATTAGTCCTTTCGTTCGATCTCGACGCCGCCGTAATGCCAGCGGCTACACCTGGGTCCATCGCCGTTCGTTGTTCGTCGGTCGTTTTTTAAGGCGACCGACTACTGACGAACCACGAACGAACCGCTTACTTCTTCTTGCCGGCAATCGCCTTAGCCGGACCCTTGCGGGTGCGGGCGTTCGTATGCGTGCGCTGACCACGGACCGGCAGATTGCGGCGATGGCGCAGGCCGCGATAGCAGCCAAGGTCCATGAGGCGCTTGATGTTCATCGACACTTCGCGGCGTAGGTCGCCCTCGACCTGATAGTCGCGGTCGATGGCCTCGCGGATTGCCAGGACTTCGGCGTCGGTCAGCTGGCTGACGCGGCGTTCCGCAGGAATGCCGACCTTGTCGACGATCTCCTGGGCAAACTTCTTGCCGATGCCGTGAATGTATTGCAGCGCGATGATGACGCGCTTGTTGGTCGGTATGTTAACGCCGGCTATACGAGCCATTTCTTCACTCCATGTGGGCCGGATGACCCGGCGCTTCAATTGACCCGCGTCCGGTGGAGGCCGGCCCTTGCGGGTGTTCCTTCAAAGTGGCATGCGGGCCGAAAGACCCGAAAACGCCTCGTTCCTTGATGGGAGACGGGGCGCCATAATCCAAAAGTCTTAACCAGTCAATAGCGGACAGCTATTTTCCCTTTGACGGCGTTCTTCAGGACGCCCTCGATCGACTTGGTCACCGCATCGATATCCGCCATCCCGTCGACAGATTTGAGCAACCCCTTGGCGTAATAATAGCCGATCAGCGGCGCCGTTTTCTTGTAGTACTCGCGCAGCCGCTCATCGAACACCTGCGGGTTGTCGTCCTTGCGGACTGGCTGGCCAGCGGCCTCGGCATCCTTGGCGCGTTTCACGATGCGGCCCACCAGGGCCTTGTCGTCCACGAACAGCTCAAGAACCGTGTCGAGCCAGAGGCCGCGCTCTTCCAGCATCGCCTGCACGGCGTCCGCCTGAGCGAGAGTGCGCGGGTAGCCGTCGAGGATGAAACCCTTGGCACAGTCCGGTTGCTCGATACGCTCGGCAACGATCGCGTTGACGATCGCGTCGGATACCAGCTCGCCGGCATCCATGACGGCCTTTGCTTGCACACCAACTGGCGTCTTCGCCGCCACCGCAGCACGCAGCATATCCCCCGTCGAAAGCTGCGGAATGCCATGTTTGTCGACTAGTCTCTGTGCCTGCGTCCCCTTGCCCGCCCCTGGCGGCCCAAGCAATATCAACCTCATCGGCCCTTCTTCCCCCCACGAAGCTTCGACTTTTTGATCAGTCCCTCATACTGATGCGCGATCAGGTGACCCTGGATCTGCGCGACCGTATCGAGCGTCACGCTGACGACGATCAGCAGCGAGGTGCCGCCAAGATAGAACGTCAGATTGAACCACCTGATCAGATATTCAGGCAGCAGGCAGACAACCACCAGATAGATTGCCCCGATCACGGTGATACGCGTCAGCACATAGTCGATGTACTCGGCGGTGCGCTCGCCCGGGCGATAGCCCGGAATGAAGCCGGAATGCTTCTTGAGCTGGTCCGCTGTGTCCTTCGGGTTGAATACGATGGCCGTGTAGAAAAAGGCGAAGAATGCGATCATCGCGGCGTAGAGGAGCATGAACAGCGGCTGTCCATGGCCAAGCGACGCCAAGATCGTGCTGGCCCAGCCAGGCAGGTTCTGCGTGTTGGAGAATCCGGCAATGGTTGCTGGGAGCAGCAGCAGCGACGACGCAAAGATCGGCGGGATAACACCTGAGGTGTTCAGCTTCAGCGGCAGGTGCGACGTGTCGCCCTGGAACATGCGGTTGCCGACCTGGCGCTTGGGATACTGGATCAGAAGCCGGCGCTGCGCGCGCTCGAAGAACACGATGGCCGCAATCACCACCACGGCCAGAACCATGATCGCCAAGATAACGCCCATCGACGTCGCGCCGGTGCGGCCCTGTTCCAGGGTCTGCATAAGGTGCGCCGGCATGCCGGCGACAATACCCGAGAAGATGATCAGCGAAATACCGTTGCCGATTCCGCGAGCGGTAATCTGCTCACCAAGCCACATCAGGAACATCGTGCCGCCTGTCAGCGTGATAACCGTCGAAATACGGAAAAAAAGTCCCGGATCGACGACAATGCCCTGCCCGGACTCAAGGCTAGCGGATATGCCGTACGCCTGAACCAGCGCCAGAAGCACCGTGCCGTAGCGGGTGTACTGGTTGATGATCTTGCGGCCCTGCTCGCCTTCCTTCTTGAGTGCTTCAAGCGTTGGCACCACGGATGTCATCAACTGCATGATGATCGAGGCAGAGATGTAAGGCATGATGCCGAGCGCAAAAATCGCCATGTTGGCGAGAGCACCGCCCGAGAACATGTTGAACATGCCGAGCACGCCACGGCTCTGCTGCTCGAAAGCTTGCGCAAAAGCCGTGGGGTTGATGCCGGGGAGTGGAATGTAGGTGCCGAGACGATACACCAGCAGTGCACCGACAGTGAACCAGATGCGCTTCTTGAGATCCTCGGCCTTCGCGAAGGCCGCGAAATTCAGATTGGATGCAAGTTGCTCGGCAGCCGATGCCATAGAGAAATCTCCGCTTCGTCACGCTGGAGGGCCGCAGCGGGCGGCACGACTCGACGAAGCCACGAGATAAGCGCCGGACCCCGAAGTTGCAAGCGGCGGACTGTCGCCCGCCGCCGCATTGAAAAAGTTACTTCTTGGTCTTGGGGGCCATCTTCTTGACCGGCTCGACCTTCTCCGGAAGCTTGACCGAGCCGCCGGCCTTCTCGATCTTCTCGATCGCAGCCTTGGAGGCGCCCGCGATATCGAACGAAAGCTTTGCCTTCAGTTCGCCATCCGAGAGAACGCGCACGCCGTCGAGCGGACGGCGGATAACGCCGGCCTTGATCAGGGCCTCGGCGGTCACGGTCTCCTTCGAGTCGAGTTTCTTGGCGTCGATCGCCGCCTGAATGCGGGCGAGCGAAACAGCATTGAAGCTCTTCGTGAACGGGTTGTTGAAGCCGCGCTTGGGGAGGCGCCGATAAAGCGGCATCTGGCCGCCCTCGAAGCCGTTGATGGCGACGCCGGAGCGCGCCTTCTGACCCTTTACGCCGCGTCCGGCAGTCTTGCCCGAACCCGAGCCGATACCACGGCCGAGACGCTTCTTGGAGTGCGTCGCGCCTTCATTGTCGCGCAGTTCGTTGAGTTTCATCGTCTTTCTCCTGGCGCGCCGGCTTACTTGTCGTCGACGACGCGAACGAGGTGCTGCACGGCCGCGATCATACCGCGAACCGACGGAGTGTCCTCAAGCGTGCGCTGCTTGTGCATCTTGTTGAGGCCGAGGCCGATAAGCGTCGCGCGCTGTTCCTGCGGACGGCGGATCGGGCTTCCGATCTGCTCGACCGTGATGGTCTTGGTGGCTTTCTTCGCCATGATCGTTCTCCTTCGCCGCGACTATTCTTCAGCGGCGACCGCGTTGCCGCGGCGAGCCTGGAGCGTCGAATACTTGATGCCGCGATGCGCAGCCACATCCTTCGGATGCATCTGGTGCTTGAGGGCATCGAAGGTTGCGCGCACCATGTTGTACGGGTTCGAGGAACCCATCGACTTGGCAACGACGTCATGCATGCCGAGCGTCTCGAAAACGGCGCGCATCGGGCCGCCTGCGATGATGCCGGTACCGGCCTTGGCGGCGCGCAGCAGGACGCGGCCAGCGCCATGGCGGCCTTCAACGTCATGATGCAGCGTACGGCCGGAGCGCAGCGGCACGAAGATCAGATCGCGCTTGGCGGATTCAGTCGCCTTGCGGATTGCCTCCGGCACTTCGCGTGCCTTGCCGTGACCGAAGCCAACGCGGCCCTTCTGATCGCCGACGACGACGAGCGCGGCAAAGCCGAAACGGCGTCCGCCTTTCACCACCTTGGCGACGCGATTGATGTGGACAAGCTTATCGACAAATTCGCTGTCGCGCTCTTCGCGGTCACGTTCGCGGCCGCGACCTTCCCTACGTTCCTGTGCCATATCCTGTTCCTTGTTTTTTTCCGGAAGCACGGGTTGCTGTTATGCGTCCAGCTTCACTGGTACGCGGCGAATGGTTGCTCCAATGCATGATCTCAACCGAAAAGTCCGCAATTTTTTGCAGGTTTGCCGGCCCTGGATCATGATTAGAAGCTGAGACCGCCTTCGCGGGCTGCTTCGGCGAGCGCCTTGACGCGGCCGTGATAGATGTATGGTCCACGGTCGAAGACGACTTCCTTGACGCCGGCCTTCTTGGCGCGCTCGGCAATCAGCTTGCCGATGGCAGCGGCAGCAGCCGTGTCGGCGCCGGTCTTCAGGCCGCCCTTGATGTCCTTCTCCAGCGTCGAGGCGGCAGCGAGCGTGTGGCCCTTGCTGTCGTCGATGATCTGCACGTAGATGTTCTTCGACGTGCGGTGCACCGAAAGACGCGGACGACCGCTCGAGACCTTCTTGATCTGACGGCGGATGCGCTGCGCGCGCTTGTGGGTTTCTTCTTTGTCGGCCATGGCCTTATTCCCTGCCTTGAAAAACGGAGGCGGCCTGATCTCTCGATCGAGCGGTCAGTTTCTGCCCGCGACTGCCAACCGTGGCGTTTCGCAAGGTGAATGGTGAATGGAAAATGGTGAATTGGAGAGTTGAGGAAACGTCCGCAACTGTCCTATTTCATTACCATTTCACCATTTACCATTCACCATCTTACTTCTTCTTGCCTTCCTTGCGCACGACGCGCTCGTTGGCATACTTCACGCCCTTGCCCTTGTAGGGCTCAGGACCGCGGTATTCGCGGATTTCCGCGGCAACCTGGCCGACCGCCTGCTTGTCGATGCCCGACACGACGATTTCGGTCGGCTTCGGCACGGCGATCGTGATGCCCTGCGGCGTCTGGTAAACAACGTCATGGCTGAAACCAAGCGCCAGTTGCAGGTTCCTGCCCTGCAACGCCGCACGGTAACCAACGCCGCTGATCTCGAGCTTCTTCTCGAAGCCTTTGGTGACGCCTTCGAGAATGTTGCCGATCTGCGTACGCGACATGCCCCACTTGGAGCGCGCAGCCTTCGTCTGGTGGCGTGGCTCGACGGCGATTTCGCTGCCTTCCATCTTGACCAGAACCTCGTCGTTCACGACGAACTTCAGCTCGCCCTTCGGGCCTTTCGCAGTCACCGTCTGGCCGTTGACCGAAGCGGTCACGCCGGACGGCACTTGTACGGGCTTCTTTCCAATACGAGACATGATTGCGTCTCCTCTTTCCTATTCGTCGTTCGTTATTCGTCAGTCGTTATTCGAACCACGACCGACGACAGACGAACTACTCCTTGACTAGAACACCTGGCAGAGGATCTCTCCGCCTACGTTCTGTTCGCGCGCCTCATGGTCGGCCATGACGCCCTTCGGGGTCGAAAGGATCGAAATCCCAAGCCCGTTGGCGATCGACGGAATCGACCTGACCGACACATAGACGCGGCGGCCTGGCTTCGACACGCGGGAAATCTCGCGGATCACCGGTGCGCCGTCGAAATACTTCAGCTCGATCTCGATCTCGGACTTGCCGTTGTCGAAATCCGTCTGGCTGAAGTCGCGGATATAGCCTTCCGACTTCAGAACTTCCAGAACACGGGAGCGCAGACGCGACGCCGGCGTAGAGACTTTCGCCTTTTTGCGGCCATAGGCGTTGCGGATGCGGGTCAGCATATCGCCGAGAGGATCGTTCAGTGACATATCATATCCTCCTTACCAGCTCGACTTGACCAGACCCGGCACGACGCCGAGCGAGCCCAGTTCGCGCAGCGCGATACGCGACATTTTCAGCTTGCGGTAATAGGCGCGCGGACGGCCTGTGATTTCGCAGCGGTTGCGGATGCGCACCTTCGCCGAATTGCGCGGCATGGCGGCAAGCTTGAGCTGCGCGCGGAAGCGTTCCTCGATAGGAAGCTCCTTGTTCATGATGATCGCCTTCAGTGCCTTGCGCTTGGTGGCCTTGAGGCCAACGAGCTTGCGGCGGCGTTCGTTCTTCTCGACTGAGCTGGTCTTTGCCATTTCAGATTTTTCCTTTTCTCGCTGCCGTTACTGCCGGAACGGGAAGTTGAAGCCCTTGAGCAGCGCCCTGGCTTCGTCGTCCGTCTTGGCAGTCGTACAAACGATGATGTCCATGCCCCAGATCTGATCAACCTTGTCGTAGTTGATTTCCGGGAACACGATGTGCTCCTTCACGCCCATCGCGTAGTTGCCGCGCCCGTCGAAGCTCTTCGGATTGAGGCCGCGGAAGTCGCGGACGCGCGGCAATGCGATATTCACGAGGCGATCAAGAAACTCGTACATGCGCTCCTTGCGAAGCGTCACCTTCGTGCCGATCGGCATCTTCTCGCGTACCTTGAAGGTCGCGATCGACTTGCGCGCATAGGTGATGACCGGCTTCTGGCCGGCGATCATCGCCAGGTCGGCTGCTGCAACCGACGGCTTCTTGGAGTCGCCCGTCGCTTCGCCAACGCCCATATTCAGTACGATCTTGTCGAGACGCGGAATTTCCATCTCGTTGTCGTACTTGAACTGCTCGAGCAGTGCCTTGCGGATGGTCTCTTCGTAGACCTTCTTCAGGCGGGGCTGATTAGCTGCCTTAGCCATTGATCACTTCTCCCGAGCGCTTCGCGACGCGCACCTTCTTGCCGTCGGCCTGAATCTTGAAGCCGACGCGGGTCGGCTTGCCGTCTTTCGGATCGGCGAGCGCGATGTTGGACAGATGGATGGCGGCTTCCTTACGGATGAGCCCGCCTTCCTGCGCCTGCGTCTGACGCTGATGGCGCACGATAATGTTGATGCCGCGCACGATCGCTGTGTCTTCCTTCGGCTGAACCGAAAGAACCTCGCCGGTGCGGCCCTTGTCCTTGCCGGACAGAACGACGACCTTGTCGCCTTTACGGATCTTTTGCATTTCCCGGCTCCTTACAGCACTTCTGGCGCGAGCGAGATGATCTTCATGTGGTTCTTGGCGCGAAGCTCGCGCGGAACCGGCCCGAAGATACGCGTGCCGATCGGCTCTTTCTTATTGTCGACGAGAACGGCTGCGTTCTTGTCGAAACGGATCACGCTGCCGTCGGCGCGACGGATGTCCTTGGCCGTACGAACCACGACCGCTTTCATCACATCGCCCTTCTTTACGCGGCCGCGCGGAATGGCTTCCTTGATCGAAACGACGATGATGTCGCCGACCGAAGCATACTTCCGCTTCGAACCGCCCAGCACCTTGATGCACATGACACGACGGGCGCCGGAATTATCCGCGACGTCGAGGTTTGTTTGCATCTGAATCATGACTGGCCGCCTTCTTCATGTCTGGGAATGAGCAATGCGCCCTCCCCGGCTTGTCCAAATTTCGTTCTTACTGCGAGGCCTGCGCCTCGGTCACGACGACCCAGCGCTTGTCCTTGGAAATCGGAGCCGATTCCTGGATGAACACCTGGTCACCGACCTTGCAGGCATTGTTTTCGTCGTGCGCCTTGTACTTCTTCGACATACGCACGGTCTTCTTCATGACCGGGTGGGTGAAGCGACGCTCGACATTGACCACGACGGTCTTCTCGTTCTTGTCGCTTACAACGACGCCCTGCAGGATGCGCTTTGGCATATTCTTCGTCCTTAAGCCTTCTTGGCCGCTTTTTGTGCGGCTATGGTCTTGATGCGGGCGATGTCGCGACGGACCTGCCGTACGCGAGCCGTCTTTTCGAGTTGACCGGTCGCCTTCTGGAAGCGCAGGTTGAACTGCTCCTTCTTCAGCGATACCAGATCGTCATCGAGCTGGTCTGGGGTCTTCGCCCTGATATCGGTAGCTTTCATAACGAGCCCCTTTCCTATTCCGCAATGCGCTGTACGAAGCGCGTCTTGACCGACAGCTTGGCAGCGCCGAGGCGAAGCGCCTCGCGTGCCGTCTCTTCCGGGACGCCGTCGATTTCGAACATGATACGGCCCGGCTTGATGCGCGCCGCCCAATAGTCGACTGCGCCCTTGCCCTTGCCCATGCGGACTTCGGTCGGCTTCGACGTGACCGGCAGATCCGGGAATATCCGGATCCAAACGCGGCCCTGACGCTTCATTTCACGCGTGATCGCGCGGCGTGCCGCCTCGATCTCGCGCGCGGTGACGCGGTTCGGCTCCAGCGCCTTCAGTCCGAAACCACCGAAATCCAGGTTGGTGCCGCCCTTGGCAGCACCGTGGATACGGCCCTTGAACTGCTTGCGGAACTTTGTGCGCTTCGGCTGCAACATCGTTCTAACTCCAGATTCCTATGCTTAGGCGTTTTCGCGACGGCGATTGCGCTCAGCGCGATCGCTACGCTCGCCAGCGTGGCTATGGTCACCCTCGGTGGCCCGACGTTCAGACGCCATCGGGTCATGCTCGAGGATCTCGCCCTTGAACACCCACACCTTGACCCCGCAGATGCCGTAGGCGGTCTTTGCCTCGGCCGTGCCGTAGTCAACGTCTGCGCGCAGCGTGTGCAGCGGAACGCGGCCTTCGCGATACCACTCCATACGGGCGATTTCGGCGCCGCCAAGGCGGCCCGAGCAGTTGATGCGGATGCCCTCGGCGCCGAGACGCATCGCCGACTGCACGGCGCGCTTCATGGCGCGGCGGAAGGCGATACGGCGCTCGAGCTGTTGGGCGATCGACTGAGCGACCAACGTCGCATCGATCTCCGGCTTGCGCACTTCAACGATGTTGAGGTGCGTCTCGGACTTCGTCATCTCGGTCAGCTTCTTGCGGAGCTTCTCGATGTCGGCGCCCTTCTTGCCGATGATCAGGCCAGGACGCGCGGCGTGAATGGTCACGCGGCACTTCTTGTGCGGACGCTCGATGACGATCTTCGAAACCGCCGCCTGCTTGAGCTCGCCCTTCAGGTATTCGCGGATCTTGATGTCTTCGTGCAGCAGCTTGCCGTACTCGCCGGTGTTCGCGTACCAACGCGAATCCCAGGTGCGGTTGATGCCGAGGCGCAGTCCGATCGGATTGATTTTCTGACCCATCAGGCGGCTTCCTTCTCTTCGACTTCGCGCACGACGATCGTCAGGTGCGAGAACGGCTTCTCGATGCGGCTTGCACGGCCACGGCCACGAGCGTGGAAACGCTTCATGACGATCGACTTGCCGACATAAGCCTCGGCAACGACAAGCGCGTCGACGTCGAGGTCATGATTGTTCTCCGCGTTGGCGATTGCCGATTCCAGCGTCTTCTTGACGGTGCCGGCGATGCGCTTGCGCGAAAATTCGAGATCCGAAAGCGCGGTCTGCACCTTCTTGCCGCGGATGAGCGCGGCAACCAGGTTCAGCTTCTGCGGGCTGATACGGATGGTGCGGAGAACCGCACGCGCCTCGTTGTCAGCAAGCCTGCGCGGAGCTTTGGCCTTGCCCATGTTACTTCCTCTTCGCCTTCTTGTCCGCGCCGTGACCGTAGTAGGTCCGGGTCGGAGCGAATTCGCCAAACTTATGGCCGACCATGTCTTCCGACACGTTGACCGGAATGTGCTTCTGGCCGTTGTAGACGCCGAAGGTGAGGCCGACGAACTGAGGCAGGACGGTGGAGCGACGGCTCCACATCTTGATCACTTCGCTACGGCCGCCATCGCGTACTTTCTCGGCCTTCTTGAGAAGAAAGCCGTCGACGAACGGACCTTTCCAGACTGAACGGGTCACTTCGCGTTACCTCTTCTTAGCTCTTGCGCTGATGGCGCGAACGGACGATGAACTTGTCGGTCGCCTTGTTCGACCGCGTCTTCTTGCCCTTGGTCGGCTTGCCCCACGGGGTAACCGGGTGGCGGCCACCGGAGGTACGGCCTTCGCCGCCGCCGTGCGGGTGATCGACTGGGTTCATGGCAACGCCGCGATTGTGCGGGCGCTTGCCCCTCCAACGCGACCGGCCGGCCTTACCGTCATTGATGTTGCCGTGGTCCGGATTGGACACAGCACCAACAGTGGCGAAGCATGAGCCGTGAACGATACGCTGCTCACCCGAATTCAGGCGCAGGATCGCCATGCCCTGGTCGCGACCGACCAACTGGGCGTAGGCGCCAGCCGAACGGGCAACCTGGCCGCCCTTGCCGGGCTTCAGCTCGACATTGTGGACGATCGTGCCGACCGGCATCGCCGACAGCGGCATCGCATTACCCGGCTTCACGTCGACCAACTCGCCGGAGACAATCTTGTCGCCGACAGCCAGGCGCTGCGGCGCCAGAATGTACTGCAACTCGCCGTCCTCATACTTCACCAGAGCGATGAAGGCGGTGCGGTTCGGATCGTACTCAAGCCGCTCAACCGTCGCGGTCACGTCGAACTTGCGGCGCTTGAAATCGATGATGCGATAGGCGCGCTTATGGCCACCGCCGATGAAGCGGGCCGTTACGCGACCAAGATTGTTGCGGCCGCCGGAAGACTTCAGGCCTTCCGTCAGACCCTTGACCGGCTTGCCCTTGTAGAGGGCCGAGCGATCAACGATCACGAGCTGGCGAAGGCTCGGCGTTACTGGCTTATAATTCTTCAATGCCATCTTACTGTCCTCGCGCCTCTCAGAGACCCGTGGCGACGTCGATCGACTGACCGTCTGCCAGCGTGACCACCGCCTTCTTCACGTCGCTCTGCCGGCCAACCGTGCCGCGGAAGCGCTTTACCTTGCCCTTGCGGACCAGGGTATTCACCGCAGTCACCTTGACGCTGAACAGCGCCTCGACGGCTGCCTTGATTTCCGGCTTCGTCGCCTTCTTGGCAACGTTGAAGACAACCTGGTTGCGTTCAGACGCAGTGGTCGTCTTTTCGGTGATCGCCGGGCTGACGATCACGTCATAGTGGCGAAGATCCGTCATTTAAAGCGCTCCTCGAGGGCCTCGACGGCGGCCTTGGAAAGGACCAGCGTGCCGCGGCGAAGAATGTCGTAGACGTTGATGCCCTGCACGGGCAGCACGTCGATGTTCGGAATGTTGGCAACCGCCAGCTTGAAATTCGCATCAAGCTCGGCGCCACCAATCAGCAGTGCGTTCGACAGGCCGAGCGTCGCGAAATTCGCGACCAGCGCCTTGGTTTTGGCTTCGGCCAGCTTCAGCTCATCGATGACGATGATGTTCGCAGCCTTCGCCTTGGCCGAAAGCGCATGCTTCAGGCCGAGAGCGCGAACCTTCTTCGGCAGTTCATGCTCATGGCTGCGAGCAACCGGGCCGTGCGCTTTACCACCGCCGCGGAACTGCGGAGCGCGTGCGGAGTGGTGACGGGCGCGGCCCGTACCCTTCTGCTTGTACATCTTGGCGCCGGTACGCGCGACATCGGCGCGGCCCTTGGCCTGATGAGTGCCCTGCTGCTTCTTGGCAAGCTGCCAGCGCACGACACGCTGCAGAATGTCTTCACGCGGATCGAGACCAAAAATCTCGTCGGAGAGCTTGACCTTGCCGGCGTCTTTGCCGCCAAGCGTTGAAATCTTGATGTCCATTATTCCGCTCCCTCAGTGGCCGGAGCTTCGTTCTTGGCCGCAGCGCGCAAGCCGGCCGGCTTCGGTGCGCTGTTCGGGAGCGCCACCTTGACGGCGTCGCGAACCAGTATCCATGCGCCCTTGGTGCCTGGAACCGCGCCGCGGATCAGGATCAGGCCACGATCCGCATCGGTCGAGACAACCTCGACGTTCTGCGTGGTCACGCGGGTCGCACCCATGTGGCCGGCCATCTTCTTGCCCTTGAACACCTTGCCCGGATCCTGGCGCTGGCCAGTCGAGCCGTGCGTACGGTGCGATACGGAGTTACCGTGGGTCGCGCGGCCACCACCGAAGTGATGGCGCTTGATGACGCCCTGGAAGCCCTTACCCGTCGAGGTACCCGTCACGTCAACCTTCTGGCCGGGAACGAAATGATCGACAGTGATTTCGGCGCCGACATCAAGCAGGTTGTCGTCGGACACACGGAACTCGGCGAGCTTCGCCTTCGGCTCGACGGAAGCGCCCGCGAAATGGCCGCGCATTGCCTTCGAAGTGTTCTTGACCTTGGCGAGGCCGACACCGAGCTGAACGGCGGTGTAGCCATTCTTCTCTTTCGTGCGCTGCGCCACGACCTGGCAGTTCTCCATGCGAAGAACGGTGACCGGGACATGCTCCCCGGCATCATTGTAGATGCGGGTCATTCCCAACTTCTGTGCGATTACACCTGAACGCATCGGTTCATCTTCCTTCCAGAGGAGCCGTTCGAGCTTTCGCCCAGCCGGCTCATGTTCCCAGCTCCTAGAGCTTGATTTCGACGTCGACACCGGCGGCCAGATCGAGCTTCATCAGCGCATCGACCGTCTGCGGCGTCGGATCAACGATGTCGAGCAGACGCTTGTGGGTGCGCATCTCGAACTGCTCGCGGCTCTTCTTGTCGATGTGCGGCGAGCGGTTGACCGTGAATTTCTCGATCCGCGTCGGCAGCGGAATCGGACCCCGTACATTGGCACCGGTGCGCTTGGCGGTGGACACGATTTCGCGCGTCGAAGCGTCAAGCACCCGATGATCAAACGCCTTGAGGCGGATGCGGATATTTTGGCCGTTCATGCGTCTTTATCCTTGTTCTGGCGCGGCGCGGGCGAATTCCCGCCCGCGACAGATCGGTTGCTTTTTACTCTTTGATGGTGACGACGACGCCGGCGCCGACGGTACGGCCGCCCTCGCGGATAGCGAAGCGCAGCTTCTCTTCCATGGCGATCGGCACGATCAGTTCGACGTCGACCGTCACATTGTCGCCCGGCATCACCATCTCCGTGCCTTCCGCCAGCGTCACGATGCCGGTCACGTCGGTGGTGCGGAAATAGAACTGCGGACGGTAGTTGGTGAAGAACGGCGTATGACGGCCACCCTCTTCCTTGGTCAGAATGTAGGCCTCGGCCACGAACTTCTTGTGCGGCTTCACCGAGCCCGGCTTGGCCAGAACCTGGCCGCGCTCGACGCCCTCGCGGTCGACGCCGCGCAGCAGCGCGCCGATGTTGTCGCCAGCCTGGCCCTGATCGAGCAGCTTGCGGAACATCTCGACGCCCGTGCAGGTCGTCTTCGTCGTCGGACGGATGCCGACGATCTCGAGTTCCTCGCCAACCTTGACGACGCCGCGCTCGACGCGGCCGGTCACAACCGTGCCACGGCCCGAGATCGAGAACACGTCTTCGATCGGCATCAGGAACGGCTGGTCGATCGGACGCTCAGGCGTCGGAATGTAGTCGTCGACAGCCGCCATCAGCCTGCGGACCGCGTCCTCGCCGATCTCCTTGTTCGAGTCCTCCAGAGCAGCAAGCGCCGAACCCGGGATGATCGGAATGTCGTCGCCCGGGAACTCGTTCTTCGACAGAAGCTCGCGAACTTCCAGCTCAACCAGCTCAAGCAGCTCCGGATCGTCAACCTGGTCGACCTTGTTCAGGAACACCACGATCGACGGAACGCCAACCTGACGGGCAAGCAGGATGTGCTCGCGGGTCTGCGGCATCGGGCCGTCGGCAGCCGACACGACCAGGATCGCGCCGTCCATCTGCGCCGCACCGGTGATCATGTTCTTCACATAGTCGGCGTGGCCGGGGCAGTCGACATGCGCATAGTGGCGCTTCGCCGTCTCATACTCGACATGCGCCGTCGAAATCGTGATGCCGCGCGCCTTCTCTTCAGGTGCCGCGTCAATCTGGTCATACGCCTTGTATTCACCAAAATACTTGGTGATCGCTGCCGTCAACGACGTCTTGCCATGGTCAACATGGCCAATCGTCCCAATGTTCACATGCGGCTTCGTCCGCTCAAATTTGCTCTTGGCCATGTGAGGTCTCCGTACGTGCTAGCCCGCTAGGGCAATGGATCAACTTTTGCGTTAAACTCTTGAGTTTACGCGAATTTCTTCTGGACTTCCTGCGCGACCGCGGTCGGCACAGGCTCGTAGTGGTCGAACTGCATCGTGTAGGCGGCGCGTCCCTGGCTCATCGAACGCAGGTTGTCCACGTACTTGAACATGTTCGCGAGCGGCACCATGGCGTTGACGACAACGGCAACGCCGCGCGCCTCCTGACCCTGGATTTGGCCACGGCGGCTGTTCAAGTCGCCAATGACATTGCCGACGTAATCTTCAGGCGTCACGACCTCGACTTTCATGATCGGCTCGAGCAGTTGAACGCCAAGCTTGGGCGCAGCCTCGCGGAAGCAGGCGCGGCCGGCGATTTCGAAGGCGAGAACCGACGAGTCGACATCGTGATAGGCGCCGTCGATGAGCGTCGCCTTGACGCCGATCATCGGGAAGCCGGCAAATGGGCCGGACGACATGACGCTGTTGATGCCCTTCTCGACGCCCGGCAGGTATTCCTTCGGAACCGCGCCGCCAACGATCTTCGAATTCGAACTCGAACTCGCTGCTGTCCGGATTGGGCTCGAAGATGATCTTGACGCGGGCGAACTGGCCCGTGCCACCGGTCTGCTTCTTGTGCGTGTAATCCTGCTCGTGCTTACGGGTGATCGTCTCGCGGTAAGCCACCTGCGGCGCGCCGACATTCGCCTCGACCTTGAACTCGCGACGCATACGATCGACGATGATGTCGAGATGCAGTTCGCCCATGCCGGCAATGATCGTCTGACCGCTTTCCTCGTCGGTCTTGACGCGGAAGGACGGATCCTCGGCAGCCAGACGATGCAGCGCGAGGCCCATCTTTTCCTGGTCGCCCTTGGTCTTCGGCTCAATGGCGATCTGAATGACCGGATCGGGGAACTCCATGCGCTCCAGGATAACCGGCTTGGCCGGATCGCAGAGCGTGTCGCCCGTCGTCGTGTCCTTCAAACCCGCGAGAGCAACGATGTCGCCAGCAAACGCCTCGTCAACATCAGCGCGCGAATTCGCGTGCATCTGCAGCATACGGTTGATGCGCTCTTTCTTGCCCTTGACGGTATTGTCTACCGAAATGCCCTTGGTGAGCTTGCCAGAGTAGATGCGCGCAAAGGTCAGCGAACCGACGAACGGGTCGTTCATGATTTTGAACGCCAGCATCGACAGAGGCTCATCGTCGTCGGCATGACGTTCGATTTCCGCATTGGTCTTGGCATCCACGCCCTTGATCGCAGGCACGTCGACCGGCGACGGCAGATACTCGACCACAGCGTCAAGCAACGGCTGTACGCCCTTGTTCTTAAAGGCAGAACCGCAGAACATCGGGAAGAACTTCACCGCGATCGTACCCTTGCGGACCAGCGCGCGGATCTCGTCGTTGCCCGGCATCTTGCCTTCGAGGTAATTCTCGAGCGCCGTCTCGTCCATTTCGACGGCGGCTTCGATCATCTTCTCGCGATACTCAGCCGCACGATCCTTCAGATCGGCCGGGATCTCAACGACATCCCAGGCGGCGCCGAGGGTTTCATCGCGCCAGACGAGCGCGTTCATTTCGACCAGGTCGACAACGCCCTTGAACTCGGTCTCGGCGCCAATCGGCAGCTGCATGACAACAGCCTGCGCGCCAAGGCGGCTTCCGATCATCTCCACCGAGCGGTAGAAGTCGGCGCCGATCTTGTCCATCTTGTTGCAGAAAATCATCCGCGGGACGTTGTACTTGTCAGCCTGACGCCAAACGGTCTCGGTCTGCGGCTCAACGCCGGCATTGGCATCGAGAAGCGCGATCGCACCGTCGAGAACGCGCAGCGAACGCTCGACTTCGATGGTGAAGTCGACGTGGCCGGGCGTGTCGATGATGTTGAAACGGCGCAGCCTGCCGTCACGGCCCTTCCAGAAGGTCGTGGTCGCAGCAGACGTAATCGTGATGCCGCGCTCCTGCTCCTGCTCCATCCAGTCCATCGTCGCGGCGCCATCATGGACTTCGCCAATCTTGTGCGACTTGCCGGTGTAGTAGAGGACACGCTCGGTCGTCGTCGTCTTGCCAGCATCGATGTGGGCCATGATGCCGAAATTGCGATAGTCTTCGATCTTATATTCGCGGGCCATGGGAGTCGCCTCTTTCGTTCTTTCGCGCCGTTACCAGCGGTAGTGCGCGAAGGCGCGGTTGGCTTCCGCCATTTTGTGGGTATCTTCGCGCTTCTTGACGGCGGTGCCGCGATTGTTAGCAGCGTCCATGAGCTCGCCGGAAAGGCGATCGACCATGGTGGTCTCGTTGCGGTTGCGAGCGGCAGTGATCAGCCAGCGGATGGCGAGAGCCTGGCGGCGCTCCGGGCGAACGTCTACAGGCACCTGGTAGGTAGCACCACCAACGCGGCGCGAGCGGACTTCGAGGTGCGGCGCGACATTGTCGAGCGCCTGCTTGAACACCACGACCGGCTCCTGCTTGGTCTTGGCGCGAACCTGCTCGAGCGCACCATAAACGATCGTCTCGGCGACCGACTTCTTGCCGTCATACATGACGGCATTCATGAACTTGGTAACAACCAGATCACCGAACTTCGGATCCGGGTTGATTTCGCGCTTGTCTGCACTGTGGCGTCGGGACATGTTCTTTGTCTCTCAATCTTCAACGGCCCGACACTTCAAAACGAGAAGCGCCGAAACCGGGAAAAGCCCTTACTTCGGACGCTTCGCGCCGTATTTCGAACGGCGCTGCTTGCGGTTCTTCACGCCCTGCGTGTCGAGCACGCCGCGGATGATGTGGTAGCGGACACCCGGAAGGTCCTTCACGCGGCCACCGCGTATCATGACCACCGAATGCTCCTGAAGGTTATGGCCTTCGCCAGGAATGTAGCCGATCACCTCGAAGCCATTGGTCAGGCGGATCTTCGCGACCTTGCGCAGCGCCGAGTTCGGCTTCTTCGGCGTCGTGGTATAGACGCGTGTGCAGACGCCGCGTTTCTGCGGGTTCTGCTGCATCGCCGGAACCTTGTTGCGCTTCACCGGCGCAGTGCGCGGCTTGCGGATCAGCTGGTTGACGGTAGGCATTAAATCCTCTTGTCTCTCGTAGTCCGTGTCTCGGGCCCTTTCGGGCGGTTTTCGAGCGTCATCTCCATACGCAAATTCGGGCAACAAACCGCCTGGCGGTTTTGCCCGAACAAAAGCAGAGGAAGCGCTGACGCTTCATGCACGCCGGAAAATGTGTATCGCTCGTAGAACGAACCCTGTTTGAGGCGAACTCCAGGTCGCGACGACCCGAAACATCAGACCTCACATCGGTTCAGACGAGGCGGCTTCTACTCGCAACACCGCAAAGCGTCAACCCCGAAACGCGAAAACTCGATGAGCCTGCGACACACCAGCTATGCACGGTCAGGTAGCGTAATTTTTTTCGTGCCCTTCTCGGAGGACAGAACAATATGTCGCCAAACAGCGCGCGGCTTCCCTCACTCCGAAAATGCGTTAGATCAATCGGCAACGGCACAGCCAAATCTCGGCGCCCAACAGGAATCACGACAATGAACGACAACGAGGAAAAGCCGGTCACCATCATTACCGGCCGAGCCTTCCGGACCAAGGGTGGTGGTTCCGAGGGCGTTCATATCTTCCTCGTTGCGCCGGACGACGATAGCGCGGTTCGCACAGCCCTCGAGGCTCTTGCCAAGGAAGGATATGCCGAAGCTGAACTCGACCAGATCGGCGAGATGGACGGAGCACCCGACGACGAACCCCATGCCTCCGCCTATCAGGGAGCGCTGGAAGGTGACGTGTCGATCGTCACCTTCGAAGAGTTCATATGAACCTTGAACGAACCGCGAAATTCCAGGTTTCGCGTCTTCAGGCCCGCCTACCGCCTCTGATACGATAGGCCGGCTGATACATCGTCACCAGTTCCTCGGTTGCTGTCGGATGCACCGCCATCGTGTGGTCGAACGCGGCCTTCGTCAGCCGCCCCTTGATCGCCACGCCCAGCAACTGTGCCATTTCGCCGGCGTCAGAACCGAGCACATGCGCGCCAACCACCCGACCTGTCGAGGCCTCGACGACCAGCTTCATGATCATGCGCTCGTCGCGGCCCGGAAGAATGTTTCGCATCGGGCGGAAGGCGGCGCGATAGACATCGAGATCGCCCAACTTCCGCGCCGCTGCCTCCTCCGACAGGCCGACCGTACCGATTTCCGGCTGCGAGAAAACCGCGGTTGGCACGTCATCGAGATCCGGTTTGGTCGGGTTTCCCTTGAAGACGGTTTCGACAAAACACATAGCTTCGTGGATCGCGACCGGCGTCAGCTGGATGCGGTCGGTCACATCGCCCAGCGCATAGATGTTGTCGACATTGGCGCGGGAATAAGCGTCGACCACAATGTCGCCGCTTGGCCCAAGCTTGACGCCGGCTGCCTCCAATCCGAGGCCATCCGTATTCGGCGTGCGCCCCAGCGCCAGCATGACCTGGTCGGCAACAAGCTCCCTGCCCTTCGAGGTATAGGCAACCAGCCGGCCGTCTCCCCTCTTCTCGATTCTCTCGAAAAGGTCGTGGCAGAGAATCTTGATGCCCTTGCGCTCCATTGCCTCATGAAGGCCATGCCGCAAATCCATGTCGAAACGGCTCAGAATCTCCGCTCCCCGATAGATCAGAGTGGTCTCGACGCCGAGCCCGTGAAAAATGTTCGCGAACTCCACAGCTATATAGCCACCGCCGGCGATGGCGATCGCCTTAGGTAACCGCGGCAGATGGAACGCGTCATTCGATGTAATGGTGAGTTCGTGACCAGGCAGTGCGTTGTGCGCTGCGGGGTGACCGCCGGTTGCAACCAGAATCGTCTCCGCCGTTACGGTCCGGTTTTCCGCCTGCAAGCGCACCGTATGCCGATCGACGAGTTCGGCGCGACTGTGGAACGTCGTCCCACCGGCTTTCTCCACGCCAGATCGATAAATATTTTCCAGCCGGGTGATCTCGCGATCCTTGTTGGCGATCAGCGTCGCCCAATCGAACGAGGTTTCGCCCACCGTCCAGCCGTAGCCCGCAAAATCCTCAAACGCTTCGGAGAATTGCGACGCGTAGACCAGCAGCTTCTTGGGTATGCAGCCGCGAATCACGCAGGTGCCGCCGAAGCGGTACTCCTCGGCAATAGCGACTCGCTTTCCAAGGCCAGCCGTCACGCGCGCTGCTCTAACCCCGCCTGAGCCGCCACCGATCACGAACAGGTCATAGTCGTATTCTGGCATCGGCGTTTCTCAAACTGGCGGATTGGAAGCCCACAGTTAGGCACCCTGCACGAAAATGAAAAGCCCGGCGCGAAGCCGGGCTATTGAGCCAACCGGAATTCCGCAAGGCTTTAGTTCGCGGGCGCCGGTTGCGTCTCGTCGGCAGCCGGCTGTCCTTCCGTCGCAGGCACATCCGCAGGCTTCGGCGTTTGCGCCGCCACGATTGCGTCGAGGCTCTTGCCAACCTCCACCGCCAGATCACGCGCTATGCCATTTTGCCAGATTTGGGCTGCCTTGCTGACATCACGCAACACAACCGGGCCATTTTCCAGAAGCTTCTTGCCGCTTTCCGAATTGTAGAACGCAGCGATCGCGTTGAGGTCTTCGATCGAGAAGCTTTTTGCGTATGCGGTCGCAGCTTCCCTCTCCAGGTCAGTGCGGCGCGGCGCAAGGGCAAGCGCCTTCTCATCGACGGTCGTCGAAATAACTTCCTGCATGTCCGGGTTCTTGTTGATCAGCTGCTGCTTCAAGGCGCCGGCGGCCTCAGGAAGGATGTTGTCGAAGGGGTCGGTCGCCTTGATGGCCGCGACGGCCGCGCGTGCCGCCTTCAATATGATCCGCCGAAATGTCCTGTGCGGACGCCGGCAGGGATGACAAGACAACAGCGGCTG
This sequence comes from uncultured Alphaproteobacteria bacterium, assembly GCA_963839725.1. Classification (GTDB taxonomy): domain Bacteria; phylum Pseudomonadota; class Alphaproteobacteria; order Rhizobiales; family Rhizobiaceae; genus Kumtagia. The sequence goes on from CAWIWT010000016.1 coordinate 284,148, forward strand.
CGGCCACTGCGAGGGCTAGGCGACGGATAGAGTTCATCCGGATCATGTTAAAGGCAACTCCTGCTTTTCTAGTTTTGCGCGTGAATGGTTTTCACGCCATGCGCGCCGGCAATGATCGCCATCTTAGCCAAGCCGAGAAACAGCCCGTGCTCGACGACACCCGGCACGCAATGAAGACTGCTCGATAGCGCCATTGGATCGGGAATGCGGCCAAAAGATGCATCGAGGATAAAATGTCCGCCGTCTGTAACAAAAGGCGTGTCGTTCGTCATCCGCAATGTGACAGGACCGGCAAGGCCGAGTTCGTCGGATGATTTGCGGATTGCGACCTCGGTCGCCCGCAAACCATAGCGGTTGACCTCGATCGGCAGCGGAAACCTTCCGAGGACGCTCACCGCCTTGCTCTCATCGGCAATGACGATCATGCGCTTCGACGCCGCGGCGACGATCTTTTCGCGCAGGAGCGCCCCGCCACCGCCCTTGATGAGGCGTAGCTGCGGATCGAATTCGTCCGCACCATCGATGGTCAAGTCAAGTTCGGGCATTTCCTCAAGCGTTGTGAGCGGAACGCCAAGCTCGCCGCAAAGATTGGCGGTTCGTTCCGAGGTCGGCACGCCGATGATCGACAGGCCGCCCTTCACGCGCTCGGCAAGCAGCCGGACGAATTCTTCCGCGGTCGAACCGGTGCCAATGCCCAGCCGCATGCCGTTCTCGACATGCGCCAGGGCCGCCCTCGCCGCTTCGATTTTCAAAGTCCGTGCGTCCACGGCCCGATCCGTCTTCAATTTCAGTGCCCGCGCTCTAGCATCTTTGCACGGAGGGTCAAACCCGTCTGGCGCATCGAACAGCAGCGATGAACAGGTTGCCTCACATCGAAACGCGGGGTATCCGCAGTCATCTTCCCTATCCTTGCGAGCCCCGATGGAACGCCCGATCATTGTTTTCGACCTCGACGGAACGCTTGTCGACACCGCGCCGGACCTGCTGGATAGCCTCAATCACAGCCTGGCCGCCGGCGGCGTTCAGTTGACCGACACGAGGGGTTTCCACCAGTTCGTTGGCCATGGCGGGCGTGTGATGATCGAGCGGGCCTATGCGGCGCAAAAACGCATGCTGGATCCGGTCGAGCATGACCGGCTGTTCGCCATGTTCCTCGATCACTATGGCGACAACATTCCGGGCCGCTCGCAGCCCTATCCCGGCGCTCCAGCCGCCCTCACCCGGCTGACCGCCGCCGGCTTCTTGCTGGCAGTATGCACCAACAAGACCGAGGCCTTCTCGAAGCGCCTGCTGGAAGGCGTGGGCCTGGCCAGCCGCTTCGCAGCAATCTGCGGCGCGGACAGCTTTGAATTCCGCAAACCTGACCCCCGCCATCTTCTCGAGACGATCGCTCAGGCAGGCGGCTATCCATATCGAGCCGTCATGGTCGGGGATTCACAGACGGACATCGACACCGCCAAAGCTGCGGGCATTCCCGTCGTCGCGGTGGACTTCGGCTACACCGACCGCCACGTCCGAGAGTTCGCACCGTCGCGCATCATCTCGCATTATGACGAACTGACGGTCGCCATGTGCGAGGATCTGATGCAGGCAGCGCAGGCCTAGGAAAGCGCCGCGAAAAAAACGGCGCTTCAGGCACACCCTGGCTCGCAGCCCGCCAGTGGGTTGACTTGCCCTGCCGCCCCACCTTATATCCGCGCGCGCTTCGGCCTTCGGCTGCTGGCGGGCGATTAGCTCAGCGGGAGAGCACACCCTTCACACGGGTGGGGTCGCAGGTTCAATCCCTGCATCGCCCACCAAATCTCTAAAGAAAATCAAAAGAGTACACCGACAGTCAATCGATAGAAGCACCCGCCATCTTTGTCGGGTCGCCACCGGGTCGCCACCACGAGAGAAGGCACATGTCCCGCCGTGACAACCTGCCTCACCTCGAGTGGCTCTCACCTGCCCCCAGTACACCCCCCTAAAATGGGTCCCATATTCGCTGCTGTAGGGTCAGGACCCCCCTAAAAGTGGTCCATGCTCGAAGCCATAGGTACGCCGCCGTCGGCAACCGGGTGACAAGCGACATCCGACAAAATCGCACTCGGGAAGAAGGCCGCAGGCTAGTGGAAGAGCATTCCGACCGGAAGCAGCCAGACACCTCGACCTGACATGTCTGAAGGCTGACGCGCGAGCTCCCGTGGACGCGCCGGCGGCGCAGACTTATGTTCGGAGGCTTCTGTACTCGTTAGGGACACGCTTTGTCGGTAGGAGAGCGGGGCCGCCTGCACCGCTATTGCGGAAGCGAAAGCGGGCAGTGCCTATTTCGCGGCAGATGCCTTCAACTTATGTCCAACGTAGCTGAACGGCGAGTGACAGGTTGCGAACAAGAGCTCGCACACGTGAAATTCAATACTTCTCCGCTCATGTTCGCCGCTGCCTAACGAATGCTGCAGCTGACGGGAGACGGCGCAGAGCACGACGACTGGGCACTTCCGCGTAATGGAAAACGATCGGAGCCACCAGGACCGAAGCGACGATAGCAAGGCAACTCGCTATTCCGTAACCTACATATTCTGCAAAACTCGTTCGAAAAATAGCGATTATCGGGAAATGTATTAAGTATAGAGAGTAAGAAATTAGGCCGAGATAGTGGACTGGCTGCCAGCTTAAAAGAGTCGAGGCGAGACTGGTCGATCTGGCGAGGTGAATGACGAGGATTGGCGTCAGTGCAACAAGCACAATGTCTGTTCCAGGCAGCAGGAAACAGACACCGATCGCGACGACCAAGGCATTTCCGACCCACGGTGATCCGGCCACCGTGTTGCCACTGGGTGTACTTTGTAGGCGGAAAGCGACCACTCCAAGAGTGAAACCCGCTACACAACTTAACACGGGCAATGGATTTTCGGTCGAAAAACGGCTAGTTGGCCCTCTATCGCTTGAGTGGAAAACCACGGCGCTATGATTGCGATGAGCGCAAGACTGCAGATCACAAGAACCCCGCCCGTAGCCGCCGACCGGCTTGACGCGAATACCAATGGGACCAGCAAGGGAAACAGCAGGTAAGCTGACCATTCTGTGCTGATCGACCATGCTGGAAGATTGATATTACCCGCTCCGAAAGACCACGCTTGCATCATCGTCGAGTTCCACGCGATTGATGCAGGTAGATCTGGCACGTCATACAGCGGTATAAGACCTGCAGCGTACAACGCGAGAACCAGCGCGATGGTTAGCAGATACAGCGGATAGATGCGGGCAAACCGCAGCCAAAGAAATTGAAGATGGCTCTCTAGGCGATAGCCATTCGCGAAGAGAACACCGTAGTTCAGCGCCATTACATATCCGCTCAACACGAAAAACACATCCACGCAAAGAAAACCGCGTCCGAAAAGTATGCCCGTCAGAGGATTCAGACTATGCAGCGCGTGATAGACGACGACAAACATCGCGGCGATGCCGCGTAGGCCGGTGAGCGAAGTGATTTCCACTTTCGCAGCGCTTTGCATTATCAAAGCTCCTTGTGCGGCGCACATAGCCATTTCGCAATGCAGCATAACTGTAGGATATGACGGCTGTCGAGAACTCTTTGCCGATTGGCTCGCTGCTCCCGTCTGCCGATTTGCAACTGCGACGTAGACCGACGAATTAAGTTGCTTTTCGCAGCAGACTGCAAAAACCCTACTGCGCGTGCCTCACCTAGCACTAGCAGGCTGTTGAAAAAGTCGCTCGCCGCCGGGCTGTGAGCGTGATTCACTTTGGCCGAAGAGATTCGGAGGGTGATGGGTGCGCGGCGGCGACAATCGGACTGGTGAGCTGTTCAGCTATGTTGACCTCGAGGCGCGGGTGCGGCGCGATCATCCGCTGCGTGCCATTCGGGTGATCGTGGACGAGGCGCTGGCTGCGTTGGAGCGAGAGTTTGCCGCGCTCTACTCACCGATCGGGCGGCCATCGATCCCGCCGGAGAAGCTGCTGCGGGCGATGCTGCTGCAGGCGTTCTACTCGATCCGCTCAGAGCGGCTTTTGATGGAGCGGCTGGAATACGATCTTCTGTTCCGCTGGTTCGTCGGCATCGGCGTCGACGATGCGGCCTGGGACCATTCGGTGTTCTCGAAGAACCGCGACCGGCTGCTTGCGGGCGACATCGCAGCGAAGTTCCTGGCGGCGGTGCTGGCGCAGCCTAAGGTGAAGAAGCTTCTGTCGACTGATCACTTCTCGGTTGACGGCACGCTGATCGAGGCCTGGGCGTCGATGAAGAGCGTCAAGCCGAAGGACGGCTTGGATGAGCCACCGGCTGGTGGCGGCGGGCGCAACGCAGAAACGGACTTCCATGGCCAGAAACGATCGAACGAGACGCATGCCTCGACCACCGATCCCGAGGCCAGGCTCTACCGCAAGGGGAAGGGCAAAGAGACCAAACTCTGCTTCATGGGACATGGCTTGATGGAGAACCGCCACGGCCTGCTGGTCGACGCCTGCCTGACACTGGCCGACGGGCACGCCGAACGGGTGGCCGCGCTGCACATGATCGAACCCCGCGCCGAGCGGCCGGCCGCGATCACGCTCGGTGCCGACAAGGCTTATGACGCGGAGGACTTCGTCAACGAACTGCGCTCGATGAAGGTGACGCCGCATGTCGCGCAGAACACCAGCGGCCGCAGCTCTGCGATCGACGGGCGCACCACCAGGCACGGCGGCTATGCAGTCAGCCAGCGCATCAGGAAGCGCATTGAGGAGGCGTTCGGCTGGATCAAGGTCGTGGCCGGGCAGGACAAGACGAAGTTCCGCGGCCGCGACCGTGTCGGATGGGCCTTCATCTTCACTGCAGCCGCCTACAATCTGGTGCGGCTGCCGAAGCTGATGGCGGTGCCGACATGAGCGCGCCCGCAGGCTGCCAACTGACCGGCCGCTGGCGCATCGTCGAGGCCGATCTGTGGGATCGCGGTTATCTCGACCTCAGCGGCCCCGCCATGATCACCATCGGGGAAGACAACAACGGCGAGATCGCCTTTGGCGCGCTGCAAGCCGGCCTCGATCTCTCCTACAGCCCCTCGATGGTCTTCTCGACGACGGCTCGATCGAGATCACTTTCACCTATCACAACGGCGACGAGGCTACCCTCAAAGCCAACCGGGATACTTCTTCAACAGCCTGCTAGGCCCCCAAATTCTTGTAGCTCTCAAAAGTCCGCAAGTTGCTCGCAGGCTGGCAGCTTGTTTGATGGTCCCGCACTGAATCGGACGCTTCATCAATAGTATTTTTCGGTGGGCCTAAGAGATCCGACGTGAGTACGAATTTAGTCAACGGCTTGATCTAATAGGCCTATCTACGTCCGAGACATGGTCAGTGGCAGTCTTCTTTCTCGCTGTTCGTCTCGGAAAATGAGCTTTTGGCCCCCATTGCCGCCATTCAAGAATTCATTGGCTAGGTTCGCTCGAAGCGAAAACTGGTAGGGCTTACTGCAACGGGCCGTCGGTGTTACCCAATCCGCGTAGGTAAGCGCGAGTTTCGCGCTCAGCGTGACAATATGCGTGGAACCGCCGGCGGCACTGCCGGTGCTGTCATAGAAGCGCTTTCCGGTGTCAGGTCCCGCGCGTCCGACAGAACGCCCGGCCCTTCAGCGCGGGCAGACACGAGCGAACGTTGGGTGACGGCCCAGGGGGGATGCATCTTCGACGCCTGGGCCGCCATCCTGACTTCCAAGGAATGCGAGGAACATAAGGAATGCATGGAGAACCCGGAGCCGTGCGACTAGTTCTCGTCAGGAGCCGTGCGACTAGTTCTCGTCAACCGTCAACATGCGCTGAGGTCGGCTTCCAGCAAGGCAACGGTTCATAAGGTGCTTGCTCCACAAGATATTCGAGGAAGGTGGATGGGCGCCATTCCAATCGTTTTTGGATGCACGGCACGAACGTCATCTACATCCTCAAGGGCGGTTATGGATGCATCTCCGAGGTGGCGATCAGGGAATGTCGACCTTTGCTAAGACCTGGCTCGCCTTTTCGGTGTGTCTCAGCAAATACCCCCCGGCACCCCCCTAAAATGGGTCCCATGCTCGCTGACATAGGTACTAGGGCATTCCCCGACGCCAAATGCTGCTGGGGTCTGTCGGGCACCTTATCGCTTCAGCAAACCTTACAGCGGCAAAACCATCAACCGGACTTTCGGAAGGCGACACGGTCTGCATGACCGGCGAGGTGCCCTGGATTCTTGTCCGGGCTGAGCGACGAAGGGCTGAACCTCGGGCGCGACAACTTGGTAATCAATATGAGTGATACGTATCGCAGTGACGTCAAATAGCGGCTGATATCAAGGGGTTCGGTACTACAACTGGACCCGTATTGCACCGGTGTCTCCACCGAATGCCCCCCGGGTACACCCCCTAAAATGGGTCCCAATTCGCTATCTGGCTGTTTCCGCTGTGTGGGACTCGGCAACTGCCCCTCGCGCGTCCTGAGTCATCTCTGTGGCGCTGAGGGCGCATCCTGCCTTTGGACTGCATGCCAAGAGGGGCTTTTACCGCAGGCATGCTGCCGAATGTCGCGAACGGCTTTCTAATATCCGGCTATTTGTTTGATTGCATCCTTGACATCAGAACCGACAGAAGCGTCATCCTTTATTGCCGACAGAGCAGGTATGGCCGTGCTCGCGTCTCGTCCGATTTTTCCCAACGTCTGCACGAAGGCCTCGGCTGCTTCGGCCAAGGTCAACGCAAACGACGAATACAACAAGCGCGTGCCCAGTTGCTGTGGTCGGAGCGCTTCACCGCTCACAGGTCGAGCGAGTCTCTGGTAAACAGAACATCCTGCTGCTTGTCCGGTAAATCCGTGATCATTTGCAATGCGGCGGGACGGCGCCAGTTCAGGTAGTAGCGGTTGGTGTAGCCATTTTCGATGGTGTAAGCGTGGTATCCCAACGCCTTCAACCGATCGAATAATATTCCCCACCTGTTTCTGTCCTCGGTAGGGCTGACTTCGATGATCAGGTCGAGTGTCGAGGGATATCTATGGATTTCGCTCAGGATATTCTCAAGAACCGGCAGCTCGGCACCCTCGATATCCATCTTGATCAATCTGACGCGCGCCAGCTCGTCCCCGGTCAATATTTTATCCAAAGGCGCCGACTGAACTCGAGCCTCGACCGAGAGGCCCCGGGACGGAAGCAGCGTGGACCTACCCCTGTTGTGCGCCGGACCTCCAAACAAATCGATCGTGCCCTCGCGATCCGAAACGGCCATATTCACCAGACGTACATTATCCAATCCGTTGAGGCGGACATTATTGGACAGAATTTCAAAAATGCGCGGCGACGCCTCGATGGAGATGACCGATCCCGCCCGTCCAACGATGGCGCTCGCCAACAGGGAATCGTAACCGACGTTCGCCCCGACATCGACGAAGACATCGCCGTTTTTCAATATCCGCCGTATCTGCGAGCCCACATCCGGCTCCCAATGGCCGAAATGAAATATCCTGTTGGGAATATAATCGTTGAGGTCGCAATCGATTTTCATCCCGAAATTCGTGGTAGCGATTGCGCGGCCCAAGACGGCCTTCGCAACGCCGTTATAAGCGCTAAATACGTGCCCCTTGCCAATAGGGAGGAGCTGCACCAAGCGACTGACGTGTTGACCCCAGTGCATGTCACTCATCGAAGAAAGCTGATCTCAATCCGTTGATCATCACTGATCGCAGAGCTGCGGCCGCTGGTGTTCTGCGCGACAAGCGGCGTCACCTTCATCGAGCGCAGTTCGTTGACGAAGTCCTCCGCGTCATAAGCCTTGTCGGCACCGAGCGTGATCGCGAGCCGGCCGCTCGGCGCGGGGTTCGATCCTGAGCGCGGCCACCCGAACGGCGAGCCCGACGGCCAGTGACAGGCAGGCGACGACCAGCAGGCCGAGGCGGTCCCAACAAGCCATGTCCAGAAGCAGAGTTGGTCCTGCCCCCCGGGAGAGCCGGCCCGGGACGGTGGTCGAGGCATGCGTCCGTCGATCGTTCTGGCCTGGAAGTCCGTCCGCGTGCGCCCGCCGCCACGCGGTAGCTCATGCAAGCCGTCCTCGGCTGACGCTCTCATCGACGCCCAGGCCTCGATCAGCGTGCCGTCAACGAGAAGTGATAGGAAGAAGACCCTTAGTCTCCTAATCTCGCAGATCCAAGAGGGCAAACTCCAGATAAATAAAAACACAATAAAATCAAACCTTTATTGTCTATATGAGGGGCGACACAAGTCAATACTTGAAGTGCGACGTCAAGTTAAAAGATTATTTTTAAAACTTCCTGGTTATTTTGTGCCTGAGGTATCCCGGTTTTCACGGACAGTGTAGTTAAGCAACGCCATTGTCCCTCAATTCACATTGCCGACGGTCCGAATCAAAAAACCCCTGGCAGTCAGTTCGACATATTCGCGCACTCCAAGCGCTCCGTTCAACCGACTGGCGATCAGTGCTTTCGCCAAGCCGCGCGGTGAGCAGTCTTGATCGACGAGTCGCGCGACCTATCCTCGAGCTCATGAACGACGATGACGGCATCATCAGCGTCGGCAATCCGCCGCCGATTATCGCCGCTGCCTATCCGGGCGCAGACTGTGGTGCATGTCGTGCTTCGCTATCCGGCCGGCGTTGTTATAGTCGGGAACCCGTGAACATAACACCACGGCCTGTTGCAGCGCAGTAGCAACCAACGTAGAAATCGACAGAGCAGTCAAAGGACCAATTGATGAGATACAACGACCTCGACCAAACTGCGCTGGTGTCCGTCATCATACCCGCATACAACGCGGAGCATTTCATCGAACGCACCTTGGGGTCGGTATTAGAACAGACTCACCGGAACATTGAGGTGATCGTCGTTGACGATGGTTCGACCGATGAAACCGTCGCGCTCGTTCGTAAATTTGCCGCCGACGACAACCGCATCAAATTGCTGCAGCAGGCGAATGCCGGTGTCGCGGCGGCGCGCAATACGGCAATTCTGGCAAGCCGCGGCGCCTACATCGCGCCGATCGACGCGGACGATCTCTGGCATCCCACCAAGCTCGCCAAACAGATGCAGGTGTTCGCCGCGAACGATGAGGAAATGGGACTCGTCTACACGCTCTTCCGCAGCATCGACCGCGACGACAGGGTGACCGTGATACCGACGTGGACATCTCCGGCCGGCTGGGTGTTCATTCAGCATATCGGCCGGAACTTCATCGGCAACGGCAGCTCCCCACTTGTCCGGCGCAACGTGCTCGTCGAAATGGGAGGCTATACATCGAAGCTGCGGGAAAGCGGGGCGGAAGGCTGTGAGGATTTCTTCCTGCAGCTCGCCATCGCCTCGAAGTACCGCTTTGGCGTCGTTCCGGAGCATCTGGTCGGCTACAGGCGCACACCCGGCAACATGTCGCACGATTTCGTCCGCATCCTGATCTCGCGGCGCATCGTACTTGAGAGCTTCCTACCGCGCTGTTCCGACGCCGTCAGGCCGATCCTCCTCGACGTAATGTTCCGCTATGACGTCGAGATCGCGCGGCTTGGGCTGAAAACCAAGCGCTATGTAGCGGTAAGCAAAAATTGCCTGAAGTTGCTCTTGCGCTCGCCAACGCGCTTCGCGCAGCTCGTGGCAGCATTTGGCGCTATCCTGTCGCGCAAGACCAAGGGGCGTTTCAAGGAGCCGGAGAGGGAAGGCCCCGATGCCGGAGGCGGCAGGAATTTCTGGGCATATGGCGTCGAAAAACATGCTGTCGAAAATACCGATTATCGCGCGGTTCTCGACGAATTTGCCGCCATGGATGCCAAGCTTGGTCCCGTTCGCGGCTACCTGACCAGCGCGCCGGAGAAGGGAACGATGGAAACGATAGGGTTGCATGCAAATTCCAACCTGCAGAGAGCTGACATGACGAAACTGCTGCTGTGACATTTGTGCCCGAAAACCCTAAGCAAATGCCGGTCTAATGCTCCTTGCACGCCTTTCTCAGCCTCACCTGTGTCGCACCAGTCTTCGAGAAATCGCTCCCCTGTCTGGTAGGGGCCTGACGCCTTAACTTGCTCGGCAGCCACAGCGACGAGGAGTTCGACTTCGACTACTACGGCGGGCCCGGCCACATCCCCGGCGGGCAAAGAGCATGACCTACTTCGATGTGCTCTTCGGCCTTTCGCGCTGGGCTTCCGCCTGATGACCTTTATGGGCAGGTAACAACAAAACGCCAGCCGGGAAGGCCGACAGCGCCGCACGGTGTCGTACTGGAAGAGCCTCTCGCGTTTTCCGCCTACACCGGCTTCCTGGGAAGCGCGCCTTGGCGACTTTACCGTTTGCCGCGCTTGGCGATCAGGCTCAGGTGCTCGGCTCGGACCGTGACCGCGACAGTCACCTTGCCCGTCCTCGTTAGGTCCGCGTTTTCACACAAAACCCGGCGATCTGGACGAAATTGAAAGCGAAGCCGGCTCGTCACGCCGCCTTCAGCGGCGTACCCGTATTGCACCGATTTCTCCACCGAATGCCCCCGGGTACACCCCCTAAAATGGGTCACTTGGATCGTCCCCTATTCTTGCTCCGTGGGACACCCGACAACTACATCCGAAATCTGAGAGTCAACGGCTTTGATAAGCGCGCGGCAACGTTATTAGCGTTTAAAATCCAATGAGTTGGCGACAATATTTGCCAAAATGCGACGACCACCAATCCAGATCATCCATTTCGGTATCAAGCCAGCGGCAACAACTGGCATGTCATTCTTCGAGAAACCGATCCACACCCTCCCGAAAAACCCTGACCAGCACATCGTTCACCCGACCCGTCCAGCCGGGACCAAGGGCCTTGAAGAATGCCACGACTTCTGCGTCCAGCCTCAGACTGACAAGCATCCTGCCAGCCGAAGGCTCCGCACCTTCCGTGGCAATCGCGTTGGCAGTCCGATCCATCTTACTCTTGGCACGTCCAGCTCCGCCCGTTCCCTGTCTAGAAGCGCATCCCTCTCTGCCATAATCGCATCGAACTGCTCAGGCGTGGTGTCGCGCCCAACACAGGACCTCACGTCAACAATCACCGACATCGTCAGGCTTAGGAACGTCCCTCGATAAATACCGTATCGGCATGTCCGCATATCTCCGTAGCCTGCCCCCGTAACCATCCCTTGTATCACAAACCGCCATGCGCAATACGGTGGTACGACTTAGCGTAGCTGCCAGAGATTTAGGTCTGAACGCTAACCTGCGGTGTAGTAGAGATCGCCCGCCCCTGCAGACCAGCCAACCTTATCCCAGCAGGAACAACAACGTGACAAGCTGATTTTCAACACCGACGGCTCCACAGGCGCCTGCCAGCAAGGAAGCCAACTGGACGCAGACCGTTCCCAACAAGGGCTGGTACACGATCTTCAAACTCTACGGTCCTCTCGAACCTTGGTTCGACAAGACGTGGCGGCCGGCGAGATCGATGGTGAACAGCGGTGGAAATGCTTCTGCCATTGAGGCCGATTTGATCACTCATGCTCATGCCCCCCTCTAGAGGGGGGCATGAGCAGAGAAATGAGCAGTGCTCATCAACGTGCTCATTTTTGATGCCCATCAAAGCCTTGGAAATGCTGGCTTTCGGGCATGTTCGTGCTCACGATGCTCACTAGCAAAAAGGGCCAAAGATGAACACCTTCGTGCTCACGTCCGTGCTCACGCTTTCGCGGCTCAAATTGCGTCATCCAAAACCTCATTTCCTTCGTTCGTAAGGACCAGCTTTCCGGCGTATTTCTTGATCCATTTCGCATCGGTCAGGGCCTTCACATCCCTTTGTGCCGTCGCACGACTGACGTTGAGATGGTTCGCAATGTCCTGATGGATCGCCGACGGATTTGCACCGATGAACGCAAGGATGCGAAGCTTCCGGCTTTTGGTTTCCTTGATGATCTCCTTTGCCCGCTCGGGGATGATGGTTCGCAGCACCGGCCCCGACATCTGCTGACAGAGAGCGTCGACCATTCCCTCTGGCTGCACCAAAACGTGCTCGAACTGGATCGGGTCAAAAGGAATGCCGCGTATCTTGGCGAGCCAGTGCAGGGTGGCGATGTCGCCGTCGCGCCAGATGGTCAGGTTGCCGTCGAGTTCGTTGGTCACCGACGAACCGCCGCGCGGCAGCAGTTGATCGCGACTGGCGTTCTTGATGGGGTGGCAGAGGATCACGCCGGTTGGGCGGTTCGGATGACTGTTTGAAAGGATGCGAAAGCCTTTCGCCGCATCCAGCATCTGCATATTGTGGCTGTCATCCTCGCCCTCGAAATAGGCCTGAAAGCTATCGACCAGCCAGAGCCGCAGATCCGGGACGCGGCGGAGTGCGTCGATCACCTGCTGCCGCGCTTGTTCGAAGCTGAATGTTCCCTCGTACCAATGGATCGGGAGTGAAGTCGGATCGATGCCGAGATCGCTGCATAACGAACGCCACTGAATGCGAACATTGTCGGGGTTCTCACCGGCAAAAAACGCCACCGCCCCCTGCTGGGAGAGCCGACCCGCAAGACCGCCACCTGTTGCCACAGCATGAGCCATGTGCAGGGCCAGAGTTGTCTTTCCATGATTGGTGTTGCCGGTCAGCGTATAGACGGAACCCTTCATCAAAAGGCCGTCGAGCGTATAGTCGGGCGGCTGCCATCGCTCCATGAACTCGCTTGACGTGAGCAGTCGGGTGAACTCGCGTCCCCTGCGGCGCTTGCCGTTCCTGCCGCTGCTGTCGCGGTCCATCCCCCGGCGAGTGGGATCGCGGTCGGCGTCGCTGCCCTCCTCCGCACGCCCGCCGAGCTTGGCGATCCGGTCGAGGATTCCCTGCTTGTCGGGCTTCTCATCCATCGCCAATGGCCTCTCGGTCGGGATCGAACTGATCGTCGAAACCGGGCTCCACGCAGTGGTCGTCGGGCTTTTCGGGCGTCTGGAGCGTGCCGAGATAGTCGTCCCAATCCTGCCCCTCGACCGGGGGCTTCAAAACCAGCGCCTCGCGCCCAACATCTTGCCAGCGGTCGGCGCACGCCATCGCGGCGTTGTTGCCTGGCCGCCGGTCGTTGCGCCTTGGCAGGTCATTGTCGGCGAAGATCGTGATGCCCGGTACATTGCCGATCAATGGAAGCTTGGCCATATTGCCGACACCCATCGTCGCCCAGAGCGGGCCGTCCCAGCCAAGGACATCAAGGATGCGAGCGACGTTCTCAATGCCCTCCGCGATGGCGAGCGGGCCGTGTGGCCGGTGGACGATCATGCAGACGCCGCTCCCGGCTAGCATTCGCTTCTCGATCTTGCAGAACTCGGCGTCGAGGAAGGTGCGGTGGATGCCAACGACCCCTCCAGCCGCCGATCCCAACGCCGCCGTCGCCGCGACCGTCGCCGGATCGACCATCCGCGCCACCAGAGCTCCAACCGCTTCCCGGCCCGTCTCATCCCTGACCGGCCCCTCGCGCCTGATACGGCTGTAGGGCATCGGATGGAACCGAAGCTGCGCGGATCGGACGACGGGATGTGGGATGTCCGCGCCGCCGAGACGGCGGATCAGGTAGCCTTCCCCCGGGCTGCCGAGCAGTGGCTTCGCCTCGCGCCAGAGCGCCTCAGCCTCTGCCAGCCGCTCTGTGCGGGGGGCCTCCTCTTTCGCCGTGCGAATGGGCTGCTGCTCACGCTGCGGCCTCGGCCTCGTGGCAACCTCGCCAAACCACCGCAGCAGCCACTGGAAAGCCGAACTTTGGTCGCAGTGCTCTTCGCGGCAGACGAGATCGGCAATGTCGCCGTGCTCGCCGGTCTCAAAATCGTGCCACTTGCCGGTCGACAGTCGCAGCGTGAACGAGCCCTTACGGCCCCAGCGCAGGTCTTGTTTGGTCGAGAGCCGGTGGTTTGGCTCGCCGAGGAAATGCCGGACAATCGCCTCGGCGTCAGCGGCAGCGCGGTCGCGGACATCGGCAGGGTCAACGACGGCAGGAGACATAGATGTGCGCATAGGTGATCTCTTTGACCGAGATCGCCGGCGTTGCGCTGTTCAGGGGTTCTCGCGTATTGTCCGGATGCTTTTCAGGGAATACGCAAACGAAAACCGCCGGATGCGCGTAAGCCGTCCGGCGGTTGCTATTTCGTCTCAAGTTGCGCAGCAGCGCGCGCCTTCACGATTGGGGCGGGGTCGACCGGCTTGCAGTGCCCGACCTCCGACGTGCTTGCCACAAGTTCCGTGCGCTCCACGGCCCAATCGTCCAGCTTTTGTTGCGGATATCCGCAAAACCTGCGGTTAAAGACCAGAAACGCCGGGCCGCCGCCAACGACCCTCTTTTTCCGTAGCGTCGCCGGGGCATGGGGCACGCCATGCTTTTCCCGAAGGTATTTCGACGCCTCCACGTCGTTATAGAGAACCATCGATTTCAAACTCCCGAAAGCAACGCCACATGGCGCTACCGGGAGTAGTTTCCTACATTCAGGCGAACTCGTAAAGCGTTGATTTTATGACTAAAACCGTTGACTTTGGGATAAAAAGCGTTGACGAGGGTGGCTTAAAATCATCGTGTTCGTCAACGCGATTTTGACCGAGCCGGGCTGAACAGGGTCGGTATGGACGCAGGTGCGATCTTGAGGGTCAGCGCAACCTCTTTTTCTCGCCGTGGAGCTTGATCACCGACCCTTGCCGAGTTTTGACTTTTCGAAGATCCGAAACCAGAAAATGGCCCGATCAAGCTTTTTGGCCAACTCTCGCCGGTTGATCCTCGGCGGCAACGTTCCGACCGCCGCTTTGATCCGTTCGTTGCTTCCATGGAAAAGATCGCAGGATAGCGCGCCGCTCCGTCGGCGGCCTTCTTGCGGACCTTGGCCCTCTTTTGGAGCGCGTGGACCCGGCTTGGTCCGCAGTCAGCGAGGGGCAAGGCGTCGAGGATCTCCTGCGCCTCGGCGATGGTGGCTTTCGCAGGATCGATCAGCAGGTCGTGAGGCTCGTGTGTTCCGAGCGCTCTCGGCTGCTGCAGCGGAAGCTGCTTCGACCCTTAGGCGTGATATCGCCTGGTTGCCTATCAACGTCGTCATCGCTTGGCCGTCTGAGGGCTTTCTGGCCAGGCAATTATCCGGCCTTGTGCTGTTTCAGCGGCACCACTTCTCCCGGGTTCCTGCCGGAGAGAGCCGCCGCGATGCCGCTAGCAACACGGGTTGCTGCCTCCGTGGCCGGTGACTGCTGCATGTGCGAATAGATCTGCGTGCTCCTGCTGTCCCTGTGCCCGAGGAGAGCACCCGCCATCGCCAGCGTCTCGCCGCTCGACACCGCCGCCGAGCCCAGCGTATGGCGCAGCGTATGCGGCGTGACCCCCGGCAGGCCCGCCTTTCCTGTCACCATCGGCCAGATCCGCTTGGTGCCCTGAAAGTAGCCGTCGCCGCGCGATGCCGGGAATACCCACGGCGACAGGCCGTCGGGCTGGCTGCTGTCGGCGTAACGAGGCAACGAGGAGAGCAGGGCGGCGGCGGGTGCCGACAATGGTCTGAAGTTTTTTCCGGTCTTCGTGTTCTCGAAAGCGAGGCAGCCGAGGTCGAACCTGACTTCCTGCCACTTCAGCGCCGCTATCTCGTCGCGCCTGCAGCCGGTCAATGCCCAGAGTCGGACAATATCGATTGCCTTCGGATTGACGCCCTCGCTTTCGAGTTCCTCCAGCGCCCGGCCCAGTCGCGCGATCTCCTCCGGGCCGAGGTAGCGCGTCCGCCTGCCGTCCACCTTGTTGACGGCGGCCTTCTCGCACGGGTTTTCCGACATGTCGAAGGCCGGATGGCGGATGGCGAAGGTGAAGACGCTGGACAGGTCGCGCACCACTTTCCTCGCCTGACCCTCACCGCCCGTCACGATGATGCGCCGACGGGGAGGGCTCAGCCCAGAAAGCGGCGCAATGCGCTTCGAGGTGCCACCATCAGGTCAACCCAGCCATTGCCGGCACTGTCGAGGGATTCGACGTAAGCGACAAAATGCTGCGACTGGCCTGGATCGATTCTGTACTTTCGTAGCGAGGCGAGGTTTGGAGCGTTGTAGGGAATGCGCTCGTGATACTCGCTGACGTCATAGGATGCCGCAAGCGTGCGTGCGAGTTCGACGGGATCTGTGCCCTGTGAACGAAGCCATTTGGGCGCGAATTCCATCTTGATGAGCCAGTCGCGCCGGTTACGCATCGTACTTTCGAAACCAGCAAGCACGTGTTTCTCATGACCCTGAGTATCGATCTTTAGGAAGGTCTTTCCAGAGATCTCACGGTCGCGAAACAGATCGTCGAGTGAGACCGCTTGAACTGGTACTTTGGTCCACTCCGCCATCGTGACGCGATTGTCTAAGGTAGAGATGGGATTCAGCGAAAAGGTCGCCTTATCGCTGGAGCGATCACTGACGATGGCGTGAAGAAGTTCCGGATGGCGGAGGCTGTTCAGGTCGAAATTGCCTGGAATGATCCCCACGAGCCGGCTATCAGCCTCTATCGAGATGATGCGCATTTCTGGAAATGCGCGGCGGGCGAGGATCGATATCAAGCCAGTGTTCGCGCCTACGTCAATGAAATTGCGAAAACCTTCGCGCGCAATGAAACGATAGAGTGCCGACGCTTGCTCTTCGAATTGCCTGCGCTGACGATACCAGCTGGCATCCTGAGGAAGTGTTTTCAGTTTTATCGGACCAATCGTTATGTCGGCAAGGGTCATATCAATCTCCGGTCGGCGAGCATCGATCGGACTGCTCGCTTTCGCTGTCAGTAAGACTTCGAAGAACGGAATCGAAAGTCAACTGTCGTCGGGTCAGTGATCCTTGGCGTCACCCCAAGGGAGCAGAGATGCTGCAGCAGACTGTCCTGCTGCGCGGTCGTCGAGCCTACAAAGACCGCAATTGCCTCGGAACCCTGGAGATGAGTGGTCGGACGCTGGTCATTGACGGCAGGCGGCGCCGACACGCTGAAAGGCGGGCTCGGCAACGACACCTATGTGCTGGGCGCCGAGAACGATGCAGTGATTGACACCGGCGGCACCGATACGATCACCTCGACGATCACCCGTTCGCTTGCCGGCCATGCGACGATTGAGCGGTTGTCGCTGGTCGGTTTGTCGAACATCAGCGGCACCGGCGGTTGGCAATTTTGTATCCGGCATCGACATAGGCCTGCGCCTGCGAGCCTCCAGCAGCGATCCTCCGGCAGAATGCTTCTTGCCGGTGGGTGAGCGGTGTGTCGGGTCTGAGGGGCCGCGTCGGCATGGTCGGCAACCCTACCTCAAGCCGCAATCGGCTCCAAGATTTTATCGGGGAGCGGCCACGGCGCTACGAGCGCGCAGGATGACTGGATTGCGGTCCTCATCGACGCAGCCATCCGCGCGAGACAAAACCGTCAAGCATGCTCCTTGCGCCGCGCATATTTCCGCCGATGCGCGGCAGCTTCACGACCGGAAGGGATCATGGTTCGAACCGATTCGCGAGCAAGGCCGGGGCGGCAAGATAAAGGACAACGGCGATCATCACGACGCCAGAGAACCCTACATGCATGGCAAGCAGCGTGGCGAGAATCGCGCTCAGCACGGACGCACAGCCGTTGATTCCCCACGCCCAGGGAATGAATGTCCCCGAACGCTCGCCGACATGCGCGAGGCCGAGGGGAAACGGCATGCCCATAAAAAGTGCTAGCGGCGCTATGAGGAGGAGCGCGATCGCGATCTTCGCAGCGTCTGGGAGCGCCAGCAGCCTTTCGAATATTAAGGGCAGCGCAAGAAGATAGGTGGCAGCCAGGACCGCGATAACCCCGACAGCGAGGGCGATGCCGCGCACCGCCGACCCGCGCCCGACCGCCGCGGCCCAGCGCGCGGCCGCGGCGCTACCGAGACCGGCGAAGGCGAGGAAGCCCGCAAGCACGACAGCGACAGCGTAGAACGGATGACCGAGGAACAGCACAAAGCGCTGGATGAAGGCGATTTCGATGAAGAGGAAGGCTAGCCCCAAGGCAAGGAAGTAGAGCCCGAAGCGCAGCCCATGCAAAGCTTTCCCCAGCGCGTGTCTGCGAATCCATAACGGCAACAGGATCAGGAGGGCGCTGAGGATGGCAGCCTGGACCAAGGTCGTCACGAGGATCAGGTAGCTCCAGTCGAGCATCGCAGCCCCGCCTTGGGTGCGCAGCGCTAAGAGTTCGGGCAGGGCGCGCCAGCGGAAGAAGTCGAAGAAGTAGGGCCGATTGTCGGTGGCCGGTGCGATGGCGAACTTGTAGCGCTCGATGAAGTCGGCGCGCTCAGGGCCGAGGAGGGCGAGGGCTCCCTCGTAGAGATATTCCTGATCGAGCTGGTTGAAGCGGTTCACGTCGCTCGCGGAGATGCCTGGCACCCAAGAGATGTCGAAGAAGTTCTCGGCTGCGAAGCTGCGAATGGCCGCGATGTCTTCGCCTTTGAAAGGCGACTTCGTGACGAGCAAAGTTGTAGTATTCCAGCTCCGGATCAGCGCCAGGTGCCGGCCCGGCTCGGCCACGCCATCCGCCTCGAGCGCTGCTATGGCGGTGGCGAACAGCTTGAGGCTGTCACGCGGCGGCACCCGCAGCCATCGTGTTATGGCGACGACACCATCTGGTCCGAGCACCGCGAGGTAATCTTGCATTGCCTCCACGGTATAGGTGTAGTTTTCATGCAAGCTCTGCACGCCGGCCGCGGCCGCGCTGAAGGAATCGAGGAGCGGCATCTGGATCAGGTCGTAGCGCTCGCCAGCAGTCGCAGCGAAGGCGCGCGCCTCGGCCAGATGCAAGTGCAGGTTCGGTCGGTTGAAGATACCGCCAGTGAAGTCGGCGAAGCAATTCCGAGCCAAGTCGATCATTTGCGGGTTGACCTCTACCGCATCCACGGTATCGGCCCCGGCGCGCAGCGCCAGCAGCACCTGCTCGCCGCCCCCGGCACCGAGGATTAGCACCCGCGGTCGCTCGAGGATGCGGTACGGCAGCGCCGCCGTTGTCCGGTCAAGATAGGCGACCTTCGCCGGATCGCCTCCATAGGCGGTGATCGCCGCAATACTGTCGCCATCGGTGAAGACGGCGAGTTGCCGGGGCGGCTCTTGAGTATTGGCGAGGCTGAGACCCGGCGCGTGACGGAATGGAACTGTCGGACTTTCGACGACCGTCAAGAGCCCTAGTGGGCTCGACCGCTCTTCGACCACTCGCGCGTTCGGCACTTCGAGGGCCATGCGAAGGCCCTTGTACTGCGACATATGCGGCTCGGGAGCTGTCCAAGAAGGCGGGAGCCAGACCGCGACGACGGCCGCCAACCCGAGACAGCCCACGGCGAGACGGCGATGGCGAACCACGCCCATCGCGGCAAAGGCAGCAGCCGCGAATCCCAGTGCGGCAACCAAACGCAGCGCCGCAGAAGGAAAGACAAGGAACAGGAGCCCGACGATACCCAGAGCCCCGATCCCTGCGCCGACCAAATCAAAGGCGTAGACACGCCCAATCTGTCCGGGATAGCGGCAGAAGGCGAGGCCGACGCAGGTCGCTCCGAAAAAGAACGGCAGGATGAGAAGAGCATAACTAGCCGCGAGCCAACCGAGCTGTCGCGGATTCCAGATGATCTCGAGTGCGTTGAACGGCAGGCGTTCCGCGATGGCGAAGCTGGCAATCGCGGTGATGCTAAACAGCGCTGCCGATGCCGTGAAAGCAACCGCGTACCGCCCTACCAGATGGCGCCGCGCAAGCGCAATGAACGTGCCGCTTGCGCCGAAGCCCATGAGCGCGATGCTGATGATCATGTAGGCAAAGTGATGCCATTGAACGATCGAAAACAATCTCACAAGCAGCACTTCGTAGGCGAGAACCGCTGCCGAAATGATACCGACTGGTAGCATGCGGCCCGGTCTCAACGGGAGGGACCTCCCCGCAGCGGAACGAAGCTCACCGGCAGCAGCTGCCGGGTCGTGACGGCTCCGTCTCGCCGCTTCTCGACGAGCATGAGAAACTGGGTTGCAAAGGGGCTTCCCACGGGGATGACCATCCGGCCTCCTTCAGCGAGCTGCTCGACCAGCGGCGGCGGGACATGGCTAGCAGCCGCGGTCACCACGATGCCGTCGAAGGGCGCGTGCTCAGGCCAGCCGTAGTAGCCGTCATCCACCTTCACCTCGACGTTGTCGAAGCGGAGCGCCGCAAGTCGTGCCGCTGCTCTCTTGCCCAGATCCGGGATGATCTCGATCGAATAAACCTTGGCGGCGAGCGGCGACAGGACGGCTGCTTGATAGCCCGAGCCGGTGCCAATCTCCAGGATGGTGTCGCCGGGCCGAGCGTTGATCAGGTCGGTCATAAGCGCCACGATGAAGGGCTGCGAGATCGTCTGACCGTGCCCGATTGGCAGAGGCCGGTCCTGATAGGCCCCGCCGCGCTGCCCCGCGGGCACGAAAAGATGCCGCGGCACCGTGCCCATCGTCTTGAGCACCGCCGGATCCATACCCCGTGCCCCGGAGCCGGCGTGCTCCTTGATTGTCTCGATCATGGCCGCACGCTCCGCTGCGCGGTCCTGGGCTGGCGCTGATGTGGAAACGAAGGCGGCGGCACACTCGAGAAACGCAGCCAGCAACGCTCGGCACCGGTCTAGAGTACTCATGAACCGCTCCTGGCCCACGACGTCGGGAACAAAGGCGGCGGCCATTGAAGCGAACGCCGCTCCGATCTCACACCAAGTACGCCGCGGCACTGCCCGGATCAACCCCGTTGGAGGTTGGTGGCGCGTCAGAAGGCATCTACCTGCTCAACTCCTAAGCGAACGACGATGGACATCGATTGCAGCCGTGCGGCGTGTCGGTTCTAAGGGGCAGCGACGGCATGGGGTATTATCCTACCGCAGTTGTGTTGGAGGCTACAAGAATTGTTGCCGCCATCGCCATCCGGGCGATACATAACCGTTAGGCATGCTGCTTGCTCAGCCAGAGATCTTATTGCTCCCCACCATCTGGCATTGGGGAGAAGCGTCTCGGCATTGTTGCGGTCAGTGTTCACCGGGGGGCCTCAATGCCTCGTGCCTGTGGCTTCGTTCTGCTTCGTTACCTTTCGGAGGACGCGGAGAGCCCCGTTGTTCGGATCGATGCGCTCCTGGTTGTTGGAAAGTGACCACGGGTGAATGTGCGATGGTCGTAGTAGTTCGGGAATATCCGGACCCGTGGCGCAACACTTTCCTCCCCACCTCTGCAGCAAGGCACTGCGGAATTGTCCTTGTCCGACACGCGCTTGAACAATCGTAGCGCGAGTCGCACCTTCAACGGCTCTACCCGGTCGTTCGAAGTCGGCCCCCAAGCGACTTCTCAAGCCAGCCCGGCTCCTGTAGGTCCAGTATTGCCGCAATGCGCTTGAAAAAAGCGGTATCCCGTCCGCGTCCTCGACTCGGGTGAGGTAAATTTGGGTGCCCCGCCCCTGCCCGAAATCGGGGTCGTTATAAAAGGGGACCGTATCTGATTTTGCGCTCAAACAGGCCCACCGTCAGCTCGTCGCGCGGAACACGACGGTTGAACAGGTTGAATTTAGTGGGCAACAACCACCCGGAACTGTGCCACTTCTCAAGCTTGAAGCCGGGTGGTTTGGATTGATCTGGAATCGCGGCAGAGCGGGCAACAGCGACGCCCTCAATAAACCCATCGAACCGTGCCTGAACTGGGCGCCGCTTATGTGATCGGCGCTGAGTTCCGCGACCAGGGCCGGGCGTAGCGGTACAAATTTCTGCTCCTTGCACAGCGACACGACAGCATTTGATGCACATCTTTTCCGGCCGCAACATCGCGAGAGTTGCGGCTGGCCCGCATCTACTCTCGGAAGATGCGCTGCATCTGGTCATTGACCGGCTTCATCAGATAAGCAAGCACCGTGCGGTCGCCTTTTGCGATAAAGGTTTCGACCGGCATACCGGGAACCAGCCTCAGACGCTGGCCGTTCGAGCCGGCCGGCGCGTCCACCGAAAGCTTGATCCGGTAGAAAGCGCGGCCCGTCTTCTGATCCGCGACAAGATCCGGCGAGATCATCGTGATTTCTCCGGTGGCGTCCTTGAGATTCGGATCGGAGAATGCGGTGAAGCGAACGATCGCTTTCTGGCCGACCTGCAGTTCCTCGATATCCTGTGGCTCGATCTGCGCATCCACGA
This sequence comes from uncultured Alphaproteobacteria bacterium, assembly GCA_963839725.1. Classification (GTDB taxonomy): domain Bacteria; phylum Pseudomonadota; class Alphaproteobacteria; order Rhizobiales; family Rhizobiaceae; genus Kumtagia. The sequence goes on from CAWIWT010000016.1 coordinate 306,205, forward strand.
CCAGCTTGTCGTCGTCGGGAACGACCAACATCGTGACCTCGCCGGCGCTGATGACGCCGCCAACGGTGAAGACGGCAAGCTGATGTATCTGGCCCGATACGGGCGCACGGATATCGATCCTCGACAGGCGGTCCTGTGCCGCGACCTTGCGCTCGACATTCTCGTTGATCTTGTTGCGAACCTCGGCGAGCTCGCTCACCACCTCGGCATGGAACTCGTCGTCGAGGCGCGCCATCTGGATCTTCTTTTCCGCGATGGACCCACGCGCCGTGGCGGTCTCCGCAACCAGCCTGCCGCGGTCACCCGCAATGCGCGTGCGGTCTCGGTCAAGCGAGATAACACGCGTCAGCGGCGCCAGCTCTCTTTCGTAGAGGTCGCGCACGCCCTTTAGTTCCTCGGCGATCAGCGTCAGCTCATCATCGCGTGCCGTGCGCTGCGCACTCAGTCCTTCGATAGCGGATTCGAGCTGTGCGATCTGTTCCGACAGTTGCGTATGCGACGTTCCGCGCGCCTTTTTGCGGCTCTCGAATATGACATTCTGGCCTTCGATCAAATCCTTGACGTCCGCGTTGGATTCCGCCTGCTCCATCAGACTTGCAGGGAAATCTACCTGGCCGGCGCCATTGCGCTCCGCGACCAGCCGCGCCTCCTGTGCGGTCAATTCGTCGAGCGCCTTGGTGACGATCGCCAGGCTAGCCTTCAGAACGGTGTCGTCGAGGACCACGAGCAGATCGCCTGCCTTCACGCGAGCCCCCTCGCGCACCTTTAGCCCGGCCACGACGCCGCCCTCGGGATGCTGGACCTTCCTGGCATTGGTGTCGACGGCGATATGGCCCGGCGCAATCACAGCGCCCGCAATCTCCGCCAGCGCCGACCAGGTGCCGAGCCCACCCAGAACTCCGAAGACAACGAACATTCCCATGAACGCATGGTTGCGGATGGACCGGTCCGTGGACTTGCCGAAGTCGATCATCTTATCGGCTGGCATGGCTCAATACCTTTACGTTGCTAGGGCTCTGATGGGCGACCGCGGGAGCAGCGGCAGGGATGTGCCGCGCCTCGCCCGGCAGTGTCGCGATCTGCGACAGGACTTGGTCCTTGGGGCCGAACGCAGCCTGGCGGCCATCGGCGATGACGATCACCTTGTTGATGGCACCGATGGCGCTACGGCGGTGCGCAATCAAAACCACGATGCCACCCCTCGCCCGCACCGCTGCGAGCGCTCGATTGAGCGCCGCATCGCCGTCACCGTCGAGATTGGAATAAGGCTCGTCGAGCACGACGACGAAGGGATCGCCGTAAAGTGCGCGAGCAAGGCCGATACGCTGGCGCTGGCCGGCCGAGAGCTGCAGCCCGCCATCGCCGATCCTTGTGTCGTAGCCTTGCGGGAACTTCAGGATCATGTCGTGCACGTCGGCCAGCTGCGCGGCCCGCACGACGGCTTCGTCGGCGCGGCCCGGCTCGAACCGGGCGATGTTGTCGGCGATCGTGCCGTCGAACAGGTCGACGTCCTGCGGCAGATAGCCGATCGCCGCGCCGCGGTCCTCGGCCGAATATTGGTGAAGTGGAGCGCCGTCGAGCGTGATCTCGCCGCGCGCCAGCGGCCACACACCGGTGATCGCCCGCGCCAGCGTGGTCTTGCCCGATCCCGACGGTCCGACGATGCCGAGTCCGTCGCCGGCCTCTATCGCCAGGCTGATGCCGGAAACGGTCGCGATGCGAGCGCCGGGCGGCGCAATAAATCCGCCGTCGACCTGCAGCCGCATGCGTGGCGCAGGCAAGCGCGTCACGGGCTCATGGATGTCACCTGGGGCAAGCGACCGCTTGAGGCGCGTCGCGGCAAGGCGGGCGGCTACGAACTGCCGCCACTGCGACACTGCGATGTCGATCGGCGCGAGGGCGCGCGAGGCGAGGATCGAGGCGGCGATGATTGTCCCCGTCGAAATTTCCTGCTGGATCGCGAGATATGCGGCAAGCGCCAGCACCGCCGACTGCAGCAGCGTCCGCAGCGCACGTACGGCAGAACTGATTCCCGTCGCGCCGTCGCTGCCTTTCTGGAAAACCGAGAGATATTGATTGGTGGAGACTTCGAAGCGCTGCTCGAACCGGGCAAGCAGGTTCATCGTTCCTAGCACTTCGGCGTTCTGCCGCGCACGGTCGACGACAGCTTGACGCTGAGCGGCAATCTGGGTGCTCTTTTTCGACGAGGCACGGCTGCGCAGCTCGCCCAAAAGCGCCAGTATAGAAATAAACAATGCGCCGGCTACCGTCAGCCAGCCGAGCCATGGGTGGAACATAAAGCAGATCAATAGATACAGCGGCGTCCAGGGCAGATCGAAGAGGGCAGCCGGACCGGGCGTGGCAAAGAACTGCCGGACCTGGTCGAGGTCGCGGACCGGGTCGGTGCGCTCCGCGTTGGCGGAGAGCCCGCCGGGCGACACCGCCGAACGGAAAGCGAGGCCGGACAGATCCTCGTCCAGCCGGCGGCTGACACGGGTCAGCATGCGCGTGCGTATCGCCTCGAGAACCGCCTGGATACCGAACAGGAAGGCGACGATGACCAGCAGCGCTATCAGCGTCTGCGTGGAGCGGCTCGGCAACACACGGTCATAGACCTGGAGCATGAACAGCGATCCGGTGAGCATCAGCACATTGATCGCGCCGGAGTAGATGCCGATGCACGCAAAGGTGCCGCGCGAGCGAGCAAGCGCGGCTGCGAACGGATTTCGATTTGACGAGGTAGCGTGAGCCACGAATTCCTCCCGGGCGATCAGATTGCCGTCCCCTGGATTTAAGCTAACAGGGTGCCCCGGCCTGCGCCGGAGCACCCACAATGACGTTGGCGTTATTGGATGATGGTGTTGTCGCCGAGCCCGCCGTCGAGGATGTCCAGTCCGAGACCGCCGACCAGGACATCATCGCCGTCGCCGCCGAGGAGCGTGTCGTTACCGGCGCCGCCGACGATCACATCGTTCCCGGCGCCGCCGTCTGCCGTTAGCTGTATGCCGCTCAGATCAGACGCCTCGATGACGTCGTCGCCAGCAAGGCCATTGATGACGATCCTGTCGTTTGCCGCCTCGAAATTCGTGATCACGATGTCCTGGCCAAGGCCGGACACAGTGACCACACCGTTGACGGTTCTAACGGTGATCACGTCGTCGCCGTTGGTGGCCTGGATGGTGACGGTGTCGGCTGCACCATCGCCACCGCTTCCGCCGATAGTCCCCGACAGGTTGATCGCCACCTTTGTGATGTCGGTGCCGCTCAAATCATTAACGAGGATGTTGTCAACGCCGCCGCCGGCGTTGAACTGGATGCGCTCGACATCGTTCAGATCCATGGTGACAGTCGCGATGTCGCGGAAGAAGGTGGCTTGAGGTCCGTTGGCCGAGATGGTGATTTGCTCGGCAATGACGGCGCCGTTGAACAGCAGCGTGTCGGTCCCGGCCTGGCCTTCGAGGGTGTCGTTGTCGTCACCGGGATTCCAGACGAAGGTGTCGTTGCCGGCCCCCATAAAGGCAATGTCGTCGCCGTCGCCGCCGTTGAAGAGATCGTTCTTCGATCCGCCGAGTAGGATATCCTTGCCGCCGCCGCCGTTGAGCGTGAGCGCGACCGCGGACGCCGAACCGTCGATTACGTCGTCACCGTCCTGTCCGTTCACAACGATCCTGTCCGTGGCATCGAGCGCCGTGACAGTGGTCGTTGCTGCGAGGCCGGTAATCGTCGCCGTCGTGCCGGTCGTGACGATCTTGATCACGTCAGCTCCGTTGGTCCCGTTGACGGTCACAGTGTCGGCGGCGTTGTCGCCGACCGTCCCGCCCAGCGTCGCCGCCAAGTTGATCCTCACGCTGTTCACATCGGTTCCGCTCAGATCGCCAACCACGATGTTGTCGGCGCCGCCGAGCGCGTTGAACTCAATGACCTCGACATCGTCCATGTCCATGGTGACGTTCGCGATGTTGCGAAGGAAGAGCGATCGAGGTCCGTTGGCCAGGATATCGATGTCCTCGTTCACATTGGCGCCGTTGAACAGCAGCCGGTCGGTGCCGGCTCCGCCTTCGATCGTGTCGTTGCCATCGCCCGGGTTCCAGACGAAGGTATCGTCGCCGGCACCAAGCATGGCCACGTCGTCGCCATTGTCGCCATTGACGAAGTCGTTGCCGGCTTCGCCGATCAGAGTGTCAGCGCCCTGGCTGCCGTTGATCGTGTCGTTGCCGGCGCCGCCATCAAGCGTGAGCTTGACAACACCAGCGGGAAGCGCCGTGGCCGTCAGCGTATCGTTGCCGCCGAGGCTCCGAACGATGAGGCGGTCGTTTGCGCCTTCGGAGTTGGTGACGTTGACCCGGGCCGCCAGACCCAGCACCGAGAAGGATGTGCCGGCGCCGACCACCTGGATGTTGTTGTTGGCATTGGTGCCGTTGACGGTCACGGTGTCGATCGCCCCGTCACCGGTCGTGCCGCCGATCGTGCCCGCAAGGTTGACGTCGATCCGCTTGATGTCGGTTCCGGTAAGGTCGTTGACGACGAGGTTGTCGACGCCGCCGAGCGCGTTGAGATCGATGTCCTCGACGTCGTTGATGTCCATCACGATGTTTCCGAGATTGCGGGTGAACCGCCCGCGCTGGCCATTGGCCAGTACTTCGAAGTTCTCGCTGCCATTGCTTCCGTTGAACAGCATCGTGTCCGTGCCGATCCCGCCTTCGACGATGTCGTTGCCGTCGCCCGGATCCCACTGGAACACGTCGTTGCCGTCGCCCAGGAGAGCGGTGTCGGTGCCCTGCTGGCCGTCGATGAAATCGTTGCCGGTGCCGCCAATCAGGGTGTCATTGCCATTGCTGCCGAGGATGGTGTCGTTGCCGGCGCCGCCGTCCACAGTGATCTTGATCAGCGAGGCCAGGTCACCGGTCGCCGAAAACGAGTCGTTGCCGCCGTTCATTTTGACGACGAGATTCTCGGTGGTACCGATGTCGATCGAGAAAGGCGCAGGATTGACGCGATCGAAGCGAACGCGCGTGCCGTTCGCCGTGGCGGTGAACACCTCATCGCCGTTGCCGCCATTGACCACGGAGGTGTCGTTGCCGGCACCGCCTTCGTGCAGGTCGGTATCGTCGCCCGGGTTCCAGATCATGCGGTCGTCGCCGGCCTCGCCGAACATCTGATCGTCGTCGTCGCCGCCGGTCAGCACGTCATTGCCGGTACCGCCGAAGAGGAAGTCGAATCCGCCGCCGCCGAGCAGGGTGTCGTTTTCGGACTGGCCGAACAGTTGGTCGTTGCCGGCGCCGCCGATCAGCGTGTCGTTGCCGGCGCCGCCGAACAGATTGGCGCGCGGCAACGCACCGTTCGCTTGATCAAGCGTGATAGTGTCGTCGCCGGCCTGGCCGAAGGCCTGAATCAGAGCCGTATTGGCAACGCTCGGCACGCCCCCTTGGATTGCGATTGCACCGCCGTTTGCAAGAATTTGGCCGCCGGCGTTGCGGCTGATTACCAGGTTGTTGGCATTGGCGTCAGCGATGAGCGTGAGACTGCCCGCACCTGGGATGAAGGTACCGGTTATCGCCATTGTTCTGTTCCTTCTTTGACTGCGGGCGTGTATGCGCCGCTCTTGGTGGAAGTAGCGTCAAGTCTTCACGATGAATGAACTTCAGCGGGATTTGGATAGGGAGGATTCGTCAAACTGCGATCACTCGTTCGGGTGTCCCCTAACCTAGTCAGCTCCCGTTTCGGGGGTGTTTCTGGAAATCGGATAAACGTTTCATTTGTTTCACTCCGCGCCCTGGTTCTGAAACAATCGGCATAAGAGCGGGCTGGCGGAGATGGAGCGGGCGATCAGGAAGCTGGCGGTGCAGCAGCTGCAATCCTTGTTCGCGAACTGAGCAAGTCGCCAACGTTGGTGAGCAGGGAATAAGGAAGGGCACGAAGGTTGTCGGATTGGCGACCGAATGCCGTCAGAGCGCCGCAAGCGTAGTGGTCGACGTCGTAAGCGACGCCGCCAAGAGCCTCCTTCCCGAAATCTCGGACAGCAATAGCAAGCATTCCGGTGTCGACGCGAGGACGCACCTACCCAGACGGATCGAGCGTCGGCTTCTAAAGTCTTATGACACGAGTGCAATTGGCCGGGTTGCTGTCGCCGCGATGTTGCTGCAAGACATGGTCAAGCAGAGCAGTCGAAACACCTCTCGTCGATGAATGAAGGCGCCCTTGTGGCGAGGCGGAGCAAATGGAATGCCTTCCGCAAGCCGAAGGACATCCGTTCAAAAAGCTGACGACGTCATCCAGATCGAATGAACCGTGTCAGACCCATCGTAACACCACTGATCTAAGAAACACCTGCCTTCCCAAGAAGGCCACAGCATTCGCATGGCATCTCTCCCCCTACTGCGCAGTAGCGGTCTGGAGCACGGTCATTCCGACTAGCTGTTGAGCCGTCCAGTATGCCGGAAGATTAATTCGGGGTTCACCATGCTGCTGGCAATTGCCGCGATCGGTATGCCGGCGCAAGCAATTGGCAGCGCCGCGCAAGCTTCCGTTGGGGAAGACGACTACATCCGCCTTAATGCGAAGGCCGGACGAACGGTTGAAAGGCCGGTCTTCCGGATCCAGCATCTTCGCGTACTTTAAGCAGTTGAGATCGTAGCGACGCCGAGACCAAGGGTGCGGCATGACCACGCGGAGAATTGTTGGGCATCGATCAGACGATCTCACCCTTGGCTGCGTCGAAGCGATGGGTTAGCGAACATTGCGCCACCCGATAGCAACCACGATTGAAACCGCAGGTATTCAGTCCGACGCGAGGCCGGCCGGCGGTTTCGATACTCAGACGTTTTTGATCTGGTCGACGGCGGTCACCAGCAATTCGTCCATCATGCCACGAATCTGACGATCGGACTGGGCAACACCGGCCGCATCGAAATCGCCGCGCACCTTGCGAAACACATCGTCGTCCCCAGCTTCCTCAAAGTCCGCGCCCACTTCGGTTCAGGGTGCGAGTTTCCGACCTTTATCCGACATCCACCAGATGGCCGGCTACCGCATCGGCCCGAAAATCGGAATCGATTTTTGGGAAAGCACGATGCGCAGTTTCAAAGACTACACAGCGTCCTTTGCGCGTCCGAAAGGACACGCAAAGGACGCTGTAGTCGAGGTCGAGAGTGGCGCGAATGGACGTCATTGGCAAGGCCAGACCGTTCAGGCGAGTGATCGATCGGGCGGCGCCGCGAATAAGCGATCATCCGCAGGACGGCAGTTAATCCGAGGCGCCCATAAATCTTCTGCATAGCGTACAGCTCCGATCTGAGGTACGAGCTCCGATCTGAGGTACGCCCCCGAAATCGGATTACGACAAGCCGGCGTAACCACGTAGTTCTTGGAACCTCGTTTCAGCTGGCAGCGAGCCAAGTATTGCCTGCGGACTTTTTCAACATGGGGTAATGGGGCGGCAGCTCTTCTCGGAGACCGATAGGATCGGCTCTGTCATTTGAAGAGGAGACCGACCATGGAGTATTTTGCAGGCTTGGACATTTCGATGGAAGAGACGCATGTGTGCGTTGTCGACCGTGAGGGAGCAGTCATTCACGAAGCCAAGACGGTGTCGACGGCTGAGGCGATCATTGCATCGCTGGTGAAGGCGCCAGCTTGCCGACGGGTCGTGTTCGAGACCGGTCGCATGGCCCCGATGCTCTACCACGGCCTGCGTGACCGTGGCGTGCCCGTCGTCTGTATCGAGAGCCGGCAGGCCTATCAGGCGCTGAAGTCGCTTGCGACCCACAAGACCGACCGCAACGATGCCCGCGGCCTGGCGCATCTCGCCCGCAGCGGGTTCTTCAAGCCGACCCATGTGAAGTCCTTGCCGGCGCATGCCATCCGATCGCTGGTCATCGCGCGCAAGAAGCTGGTCGGTCAGCGCGTCATGCTGGAGAACCAGATCCGCGGTCTCGCCGTGGTGTTCGGCGTCCGACTACCGCGGGCACTCAGCCCCGCCTTCATCAAACAGGCGCTGCAAGCAAGCGAAGGAATCGACGGCCTATCCGCCGCCATGCGAGGCCTGATCGCGGCACGGGCTGCCGTGCTTTCGGCTGTCTCGGAAATCGATACCGACATGAAGAAGATGGCCAAGGCTTCCGGCGTATGCCGCCGGCTGATGACGATCCCCGGCGTCGGCAAGCTTACCGCGCTGGCCTTCGCGGCCGCTGTCGATGATCCCGAACGCTTCCGGCGCTCCCGCGACATCGGCGCCTATCTCGGCCTGGTGCCGCGTCGCTATCAGTCGGGCGAAGTGGACTACACAGGCAGCATCTCAAAATGCGGCGATCGAGGCGTGCGAACCCTGCTCTATGAAGCGGCAAACGTCATGCTGACACGCTATCGAGGAGCGTTGAAGCTGAAGGATTGGGCATTGGCCATCGCAGCGAGGTCCACGATGCGAAAGGCGCGGATCGCGCTGGCAAGGCGGCTTGCCATCATCATGCATGCGATGCTGCGGCACGGCACCGAGTTCAGACCGGCGTAGCCGATCGCGACAGACAGGAGACCGAAACCAGTTCCCGAGCGGGAACGACGCCCGAGGGAGGGCATGGAAGACGGCGCCGATACTGTAGCATGCGGACGATCTGATCGGCCGACTGCGATTTCAACCAAGCCGCTCCATACCCAGCTGACCCCATCAAGTGCCTATGAGCACGCAGAGAACACAGGCACCCGAAAGCGTCGATAACGCCACAACCGAGCCGTCGCCCTTGACCCATTAGAGAACAATATCGGTAAATAGCAGACGTTGCCGAAAGTCACCTTCACGCCATGTCGCACATTCGCGTTTCCACTCGGCGTGCACGGAACCGCCTCAGTTTAGCTTCAGCCGAGGATCATCCTGCGGAAACGCAATGGCCTGAAACAATCGACAACCGGCAGAAATAAAAGCTCCGCCCTAATGACATTTCGTAGAAACACACGCCCTGCTTCTTCATTTGAAGGCGCGGTCAAGGACATCGATGTGGAACTGGGCTCGTCTCCTTCATGCGTTATGATCTTGGATATATCGAACTGGAACAGAACCTTGCAAACCATCGACAATCCGTTCGGCACGAGATTGTCACCATGTCTTAGGTACAAACTGTGACCTATGTCTCCGGGCCGTACAGTAGAAGACTGGCGATCCCGGCAGGGCTCGAACCTGCGACACCCGGCTTAGAAGGCCGGTGCTCATGCCCATAACCTACTATTGTTTTCAATGGCTTAGAATAATGGTCGCCCACGCATTACAACACTTTTACAACACTTCGCGGATGCCCCCGAAAAACTGATCTGTACAACAACCCAGACAGCCAGAGCCCCTGCCCTTTTCCCGTGCTCGAAGCGGTGGCATTATCGCGCATGCCCAAGCAGCCGCACGTCAGCATTCGGATCAACTGCCCGCTGGGCTTGTACGAGAAGATTTCCGAATACAGGCACCTGGCTCGCCATGAAACCCGCGCCCAGGCGATGGTAACGCTCCTTGCCGCCGGGTTGGCGGCACTGGCGAAGCCTGCCAGCGTTCCGCCACCCGTCAAATCCGGACTGGTTCCCTTCGCCGGATCCGAAGGTCCGGGCGATCGTCGCAAGGCGCGCATGATCAACGGCGAGCTGCAGCCGTGAGCCGCCGCGACGCGCCGCCACAGCAGCAGCTCGAGCGCATGGTCGGCGACTTGAAGCGCACCGGCATGTCCTGTCGGGAAATCGGCCGGGAAGCCGGTCTGTCGCAATCGACGGTCTGGCGCTGCGGCATCGGCGAGGCGCGGCAGCCGCCGCATGACACCTACGTCCGCATCGAGCGGGTGCACGAGGAGCGCTGCGGCGTCACGCCGCCAGCTTCCGGTCGCGATCCTCGCTAGCGGCTGCCGATCGCGGCTCGAATATCGATTGATCCGGCCTCCGTGGCCGCATGGCCTCCGTAGCGATCAGCATGGATGCGAGGTCGCTAACGGGTAATCTAGGGAAGATCATCACCGAGCGTACTCATCGCATGCGCGACAAGCGCTGCCGGCCCCCGCGCGGGAGCTGGTTTGCGCTCTCGGCGACAGACATTTTCGTTGAAAGCTGTTCTCGGAATCCCATGTCTATCGCGGAGATGCGCTTAGGGACTCTACCAAGAAAGGCATGGAGCTATCCGGTCGTCGCGGTACCTCCTGCCGGGCTATCGCGGCGGCCCCGCCCGTCTGTATCGAGGCGAATCGATGCTAGCCGCCGCCGCCGAACCTATGGGATGTCATGGTCCGACGACCGCTCGGTAGCGGACCAGTTCGCGCTCAGTACATCGCACTACGTGATTGCCGGAACCGTCGGTGCTAGAAACGGTCGCCCGCCGGAAGCAATTATCCATAGGCCGAAATATCGGGCCGAAGGTGAATTCCTCGTCGATCGAAGATATCTGGCGGAGATCAAGTAGTTGCCGCTGTTCGCCCCGGCCATCTGGTCGGAAGACGGCTAAAAAGCCGGGGGAAAGGAACAGGCTGTCGCCACTCCGCTTTGGTTGGGAACGCGAACGCGGACGCCTCGGTGCGCCAACACTGGCGACCCCTGTCCTTACAGCTGCAAAGGAGGATTCGCGAAACGACCGGTCGCGATAACAACAGTTCTGCGGATATTCAAGCCATGCAGAAGCATATTTCCGACTTGTGCAATGCATACGGGATCGCGCCCCCTCAGGAGGTGGCCAGTTCGTGGGCGGTTCCAGAATAGCCGGGATCCGCTTGTCCGTGAGCGATGGGCGTGGCGCTGGGCGCGAGCGAACGCCGTCGAATGGACCTGGCGCATGGAGCTGATTGCTCATAGCTCAGCAAACCGTTCGCGAAACGGATCCGTCACTGGCAACAAACGATCCCCATGTAACTGCCATTCACGAGGCCGGTCACTCTGTGATAGCTCGCGTGCTTGGGCTGACATGCGGCCACGCAACGATCGTCGCCGACGAAGATTTTGCAGGCCACCACATCATCGCAGACACGTGGGAAATCTTGGCGGATTGGGAGCGTCGGAAGAAATTCTCGGGACATCCAGTCGGCACTGCGCGGTCGCGTGATGGCGCTGATGGCGGGCGCCGAAGCGGAGCGGAACCTTCTTGGCGCGTGCCAGGGCGGTGATGGCGATGACCAAGAAATTCGATTTTCCAGATGGCCGAGGAGCTGGATGTGCCGAAGGTCAGCGGCGAGTGGTACGATGACCGGGACCGCTACCTCGCCCGTCTGCGGGCGCGAACCGCCGGATTGGTCAGAAGGCATCGGGAAACCATAGCCCGGGTTGGCGACGCCCTATTCGATCGAAAGACACTGTCCGCGGCCGAGATCGACGCGCTTATGCAAGCGCAGGAGGAGCGGCCCTGACGTTGACGGCGGCTCTTGTCGCAAACGGAACGCATTCGAGGCGACGCCCCTCTCATTGCGCAAACAGCGGTTAGATTCCCCCCTCGGGTGTGCCAAAATTCCGAACTGATCATAAGGCGGTTCGGAAAAGTCGCCCGAGCAAAAGAGAGAACTGTTCGCGAGAGCGATACGACGCATGCCGGCGGTGTGGCGATGAACGCGAAGATTTGACCCAAGCCAGACATACGGTGATCGATCGCCATGTCGGCTCTCTGTGATACTTTTGCCGTCGTCTCGACCAGGCTCACCAAGGTGCCAGAAGCCAGACCGGCACGAGGATGATTGATCCCCGCGCATCCGCTCGCAATCGTCAAAGCAGCGCCAGTCTCGTCGCCGGCTTCTTCAAATCGGCGCGAAGCAGAAGTGACATCGCCTTGATTGATTTCGACGCCGCTTCGTTCGACAGCCCGTTACCCAAGGCGCAATCTCGTGAAGGTTCGCCTGGTGGCGGCGATGGAGCATCAGAGATGGCAGCCCGGCCGGCGTTTCCCGGCGAGATAGTCGTCGATGAGCTGGCGGTAGCGCGTCGCACCGAAGCTCGGAAAATGGCCGCCATGCACGATGGACACGGCAAGCGCGCGCATGCGCTCTAGCGTCTCGACATAGTCGTCGACCCGGCTGTGATAGACGTCGTCGATCAAAGGACCGTCATAAACGATGTCGCCAGACAGGAGGATGCCAGTCTTCCGTTCGAAGAGGGCGATGCCGCCTGGCGAGTGGCCGGGCGTATGGATGACTTCGAAGGCGCGATCACCGAGATCGATCTACGTCGCCTCCCTCGAGCAGCCGCCCGGCCGGAGCGGACCGGATGCGGTAGCGCTTGGCGTCCCACCCTTCCGGCATGCCGTCGAACATGTCGTCGGTCGCGTATCGGTCAGCAACCGTCGACTCATTCGTCGGGTTGGCGAGGATGGCGGCTTCGGCTCGATGCACGCAGCGCTGCGGGAATTCATGATGAGACCCGATGTGATCGAAATGGGTGTGACTGGCCACGCAGACGAGCGAACGCTCGGCAACCAGCGCCACCTGGCGACGCAGGCTGAAATGGCCGAGACCGGTATCGAGAAGAAGGTCGCGGTCGCGTCCACGCACGTGCCAAATGTTGCAGCGGAAGAACGGCTTGATCCAGGGCTCATGGATCAGCGTCACCCCATCGGCCATGCGGATCGTTTCATACCATTGGTCGCAGCCAATGACCGGCAGAACGCCCATCAAGCTTACCTTTCGAGCAGAATAACATCCTCCGGCCGGCAGAATACCTCGACCATATCGTCCGACGCGACCTGCATTCCCGGCGGCACCCTTGCAATGAAACAGATCTCCGGGTCGGCCCGCGAGACCGCCAGCACGCGCTTGAAGCTGCCCTGGAACACCACGTCTTTCACCACGGCGCTGCCGAGCGGCAGTCCGCCATCGCCCGAGCCGAGACAAAGATGCTCGGGACGGATCGCCAGAGCCACCGGCGAAGCGTGTCCGCCGTCGATGGGGATGCTGAATTCGCCGAGGGAGGTGCGTATACTGACAGCTCGGTCGGCAGTCCTTGTCACCTCCCCCGGCAGCATCGTGCTCTCGCCCATGAAGGTAGCGGAAAAGCGTGTCGCCGGCCGCGCGTAAACCCTCTCCGGCGGACCCTCGTCTTCGATCCGCCCCTGGTTCATGACGACGCAGTGATCGGCCAATGCCATGGCCTCCTCCTGGTCATGGGTGACGTGCACGAAGGCCGTGCCCACCCGCCTCTGGATCGCCTTCAGCTCGTCTTGCATCTGGCGGCGCAGCTTGAGGTCCAGCGCGCCGAGCGGCTCGTCGAGGAGCAGGACCGCAGGCTGGACAACCAACGCTCTGGCGAGCGCCACGCGCTGGCGCTGACCGCCCGAAAGCTGGTGCGGCTTCTTGTCGAATGAGCCGGCGAGGCCGACCAGGCCCAGCGCCGAGCGGGCTCGCTCGCTGCGGGCTGCGGAGCCGACACCTTGCATGCGCAGGCCGAAGCCGACATTGGCGCCGACGGTCATGTGCGGGAACAGCGCGTAGTCCTGAAAGACCGTGGTGGTCGGGCGTCTGGCGGGCGGGAGCGCCGTACAGTCCTTTCCGCGGATGAAGACCTTGCCTTCACTTGGAACCAGGAAGCCACCCAGAATGGAAAGCAGCGTTGTCTTGCCTGAGCCCGACGGACCAAGAAGTACAGTGTAGCTGCCGGCCTCGACCGTCAGTGCGACGCCGGTCAATGCGGCAAGGGTGCCGAACCGATGCGAGACGCCGCGCACCTCGACGAGCGGTCTGCTCACGTCCGCCTCCCACGCAATAGCACGAGCTCGAACAGCAGCACGAGCAACGATCGAGACGGCGAACACCAGCGAACCAACGGCATTGGTCTTGGGGTTGAGGCCGGAACGCAGGAGGTTCCAGATCTCGACCGGCAGGGTCGTCTCGAATCGGGTAAGCAGGAAGGCGATCACGAACTCGTCCCACGAGAATGTCATCGAAAGGAAGAAACCGGCGAACAGCGCCGGCGCCATGACGGGAACGGTGATCAGCGCCAGCACCTTCCATTCAGGCGCGCCGAGGTCGCGCGCCGCACGCTCGATGTTGATCTGATGGTCGCCCATCTGGCTGTAGGCGATGGCGAAACAGAGCGGCATGTTGATCACCACATGTCCGATGCCGGCGGCCAGCAGCGATTTAGGCACGCCGACGGCATTGAACAGCACCAGCAGACCCATGCCGATGATCAGATAGCTCACCATCAGCGGCAGCGTGATCAAGCCACGCAGAAAACCCGAGCCGGGCAATGCGAAACGCGCAAATCCCCAGGCCGCGAGGAAACCCAAACGCAGCGGCGGCAAGTGAGGATAGCAGCGCGACAACGACCGAATTGACCAGCGCGGAGGTCAGGCGCGCGTCGCCCAGCACTGCCGCAAACCAGCGCAACGACGGGCCGTTAAAGGGCGGAATGGGGAATGCGGTCGACTGCAAGGAGAAGAGCACCAGCACCGCCACCGGCAGGAAGATGAACCCATACACGGCGAGCGCGTAGAGGACCGAGGCAATCTTGAGCACGGCGCGCCATATCAGGCTCGATCGATCTTCAGCCAGCGCGCGCAGGCCAGATATGCGACCGTGACCACTGCCATCAGGATGATCGACAGCGCCGAAGCGAGCGGGAAGTCGCCCCGCCTGCCGATCTGCATCATGATGAGCTGCGGCATCAGAAGCTCGTTGTTGCCGCCGAGGATCTGTGGGGTGATGTAGTCGCCGATACAGAGCACGAAGGTCAGGAAAGCGCCGACCATGATGCCGGGCAAGCGTCAGGGGTAACACCACATGCAGGAACGTTCGAACCGGCCCCGCGCCCAGGTCGGCGGCCGCCTTGCGGTAACTCGGGCTGAGCTGCTTGAGATTGGCGAAGATCGTCAGGGTAAGCAGCATGACGAAGAAATGGACGAAGCCGACGACCGTTGCAAAGCGTGTATTGGCGAGTTGCACCGGCTCGGCAATGAGCCCGGACCCGATAAGCGCCTTGTTGATCACGCCGTTCTGCGCCAGTACCAACAGCCAGGAATAGGAGCGGACCACATAGGAAGTCCAAAACGGCAGGACGGCCAGCATCAGCGCCAGACGCTGCCAGCGCGCCGGCACGTGTTCAGCCAGAATCCAGGCGAACGGATAGGCGAGTACCACGGACACGACGGTGACGACCATCGTCACCTCAAGCGAGTTCACCATCGCTTGCCGGTAGGTCGGGTTGCCGAAGAACTGTCCATAGTTGCTGACTGTCCATTCGCCTGCCTGTAAGCTCGGTCAGGCTCGACACTGCCATGGCTATGAAGGGGAGCACGAAAAAGACCAGCGTCCAGCCCAGCGCCGGCGTGACCAGCGCCCAAGGCAGGAGGCGTTGCGAGAACCCGGGTTGCACCGGCGCGGCCCTCACTGCGCCTGCATCATCTCCGTCCAAACGTCCTGCATCTTCTTGTCGAGGTCGGCGTCCGGCGCGGGATAAGGCTGGGCGCGGGCGAGGAAGCCGGGCTGCTCGTCGAAGCGCAACGTCTTCTTCTGCTCATCGGTCAGCGCGGCCTTGGCGTTCGCCGGCATCCCCCAGTAGCAGGCTGAGGTCGCCAGACGTGCCTGCCCTTCGGGGCTCAGAATGTACTGGATGAACTTCAGTGCGAGGTCCTTGTTCTTGGAATCCTTGAACAACGCAAGGGATTGCGACCAAAGAACCGCTCCTTCCTTGGGGATTGTGAAATCCATCGCGGGGTTTTCCTTGGCCAGCCCTGCCGTCACAAATTCGCCGCCGCCGACGATGATATCCACCTCGCCGGTGGCTAACGCTGTCTGGCTTGAGACGATCTCCCCGACCAGCTTGGCATTCGCCTTCATCTTCAGGAGCACGTCCTTGATGGCCGGCAGGTCGGCCTCCGTCAGTTCCGACGTCTTCTTGCCGATCGCTAGCGCGGCCATGCCGATCACCGGCAGGTAGTAGTCGTAGATGGCAATCCGCCCCTTGTACTTGTCGCCGGTGAGGGACGCCAACGACTGCATGTCGGCCGGATCAACCTTGGTGTTGTTGAAGCTGATTGTGTTGTAGCCGAATTTCTCGGTGATTCCGTAGCGCTTGCCATCGACCAAGGTCGACCCGTCCATCATCACCTCCGGGAAAAGGTCGGCGACGGGAAGCTTGTCCTCGGGCAACTGCTCGAACAGCCCTTTCTCGACTCCGCGCGGCACGTCGATCGAATTGATCACCATGACATCCCAGTCACCGGGCTGCGACTGTTCGACAATCGCCAGGCCGGCTCCGGTGCCTTCGAATTCCTTGACGTTGACCTTGACGCCGTTTGCTTCCTCGAATGGCTGCAAAAGCGCCGGGTCGGCATGGTCGCACCAGATCAGCGCGTTGAGCTCCTGCGCGGCGAGCGACCCTGCGTTTGCAACCAGCAGCACCCCTGCTGCAGCGGCACCGGCCGCCTTCTTCCAGACCGACTGCGGAATAGTCGACATTGCCAGTTCCTCCCTGCCGTTTGGCTTGTTGCAAAAAAACTGAACCAATTCCAAAATTGAGTCAATTCGTCATCTGTGTCACAGAGGGCGCATGAGCGGATTGCGCGCCAAGCAGAGAGCGAACCGGCACAGTCGTATCCTCGATGCGGCCGCGCAATTGTTTCGTGAAGCCGGCTATGAAGGCGCCAAGATCGAGGCGATCGCGGCGCAGGCCGAGGTTTCGGTCGGCACCATCTACAATTACTATCGGAACAAGGGCGACATCCTGGTGGCTATCGTCTCAATGGAGGTGAACGAGGTGCTGAACGCCGGGCGCGGTGTTGTCGACAGTCCGCCTGCCAATGTTGGCGATGCCGTAGACACGTTGATCGGCATCTACATCGAGCACTCGCTGCACTATCTCAGCAAGGAGATGTGGCGCCAGGCAATGGCGATTTCCACACAGCAGCCGGACAGCCCGTTCGGACGGACCTATTCGGCGCTGGATGGCGCGCTGACCGATCAGTTGCGGTCGCTGATCGGCCGGCTGCAGGAGCTCGGGTTGGTGCGCGCGGAGATCGATGGCCGCACGGTTGGCGAACTGCTGTTCAACAACATGAACATGATGTTCATCGACTTCGTAAAGCGCGATGCGGCACGAACGGCTGAATTGCGGGCTGCGCTGCGCCGACAGAACAGCATCCTGGTCGCCGCCATCGCCACGTGAGGCACCAGCTGAAGCTGACAAGCAATCAGGCATGCACCGGGAATGGGACTGACCGCTCCTGATGAA
>CAWIWT010000017.1:0-14748 GCA_963839725.1 uncultured Alphaproteobacteria bacterium
GTCGGGCGGATCACGTCGCGCTTTTCTTCCACCGGCAGTCTCCAATCCTGAAATCGAGACTCCACTTATCGTCAACGCTGCGGTCGCCGCAAGCTATTTGGGCGCCATGCGGATTGCGCCGTCGAGGCGGATGGTCTCGCCATTCAGCATCTGGTTCTCGACGATGTGGACGGCGAGCGCGGCATATTCCGACGGTTTGCCAAGCCGGGACGGGAACGGCACAGCAGCGCCCAGCGAATCCTGCACCTCCTGCGGCATGCCTGCCATCATTGGCGTTTCGAAGATGCCTGGTGCAATGGTCATGACGCGAATGCCGGATCGGGCGAGATCGCGCGCGACCGGCAATGTCATCCCGACAACACCGCCCTTGGAAGCGGAATAGGCGGCCTGGCCGATCTGGCCATCATAGGCGGCGACCGATGCTGTGTTGATGATGACGCCGCGCTCGCCGCCGCCAAGCGGCTCAAGCTTGGCCACGCGGTCGGCAAACAGCCGGATCATGTTGAACGAGCCGATCAGATTGACCTCGACCACCTTGCGAAAGGCGTCAAGCGGATGCGGCCCGTCCTTGCCGACGGTCTTCATGCCGATCGCAATGCCGGCGCAGTTGACGAGGATGCGCGCCGTGCCCAGTGCCCGAGCTGCCTTATCGATGGCCGCTTCGGCGCTTTCAGCGTTGCTCACGTCGCAGCTTGCGGCAAAGCCGCCGATCGATTTGGCGACGGCCTCGGCGCGCTCCGAGCCGATGTCGAGGAGAGCTACGCGCGCGCCCGTCGCAGCCAAAGCGCGAGCGGTCGCTTCGCCAAGTCCCGAGCCGCCACCGGTGACAATCGCTGTCTGGCCGCTGATGTTCATGCTTGCACTCCCCCGGACTATATTCGGATCGTAGGAGCCCAGCGCAAGCGGCGCAACCCTGTGGCAAGAAACCCCACCCCTCACCGTTCCTTGAGAAACGGGCGTAAGGGTTGGGTTACCAAGCCCTGTAAAACTATCCGGAGGTACCAACAAACGCGGGCTGACTTCCTCAGGCGGCCGCCTGAGCTTGGTGCGCCTGAACCTCGTGGCAGACCTCGCCCCTCAGCGCCTCGACGGCGCCGGGCGCGAGTTCATAGGCGAGGATACGGTCGAGATCGACCGGCCGCGGCATGGATACCTGACCGCGTGGGATGCGCTTGAAGCCGAGCGGGCCGTAATAAGGTTCGTCGCCGACCAACATGACGGCGCCTGCGCCAGCCTTTCGGGCAGCCTCGACGCACATTTTGACGAGTTCGCGGCCAATGCCGAGGTTCTTGTGGGCCGGCCTTACGGCGAGTGGTCCAAGCAGCAGCGCGCGGCCTTCGCCGGCGGCTATGCGCGTCAGCCGCACCGATGCGGCGACCTCGCTATTGCGCAGCGCGACGAAGGACAGATGCCGCTCGTGCGGACCGCCTTCGCGGATCTTGTAGGCAGCGCGCGCGAATCGCCCGGGCCCGAAGGCTTCCTCGTTGATATGTTCGATTTCAGCATCGTGCGCCGGGGATTCCGGCAGAAAGGTAACGTCGGCGAGGATCATGATGTGCAACATCCGGTATGAGGAACGGTCGCTGCAAGCGGCAGCTTCGCCAGTCGGCGCTGTTAAGCGCGGGCGCCCACTCGTCGTCGGTCGAACCGGATATGCATGCAAGTCATCATGGGCGAACGCCGCTATCATCAAATCCATCAAAGGTCCATCCGGCCAATGCGGTTTTTTGGCTGCGATCTATTTTGGCGACAATCCGTTCAAGATCTGACGATTTCGCTTTGCTTCAAGCTGGCCTAGATCAAAGCAATCAGGAGAAGTAAAATGGGTCACCTCGTCGACGGCAAATGGCAGGATATCTGGTATTCGACCAAGGAGCATGGCGGGCGCTTCGTGCGTCCTGATGCGCCTTGGCGCGACTGGATCACCGCCGACGGGCAACCTGCAGCGGGCAGGACACGCGGCTTTAGGGCGGAACCAGGACGCTACCACCTCTATGTCTCCTATGCTTGTCCCTGGGCGCACAGGACGCTGATTTTTCGAAGTCTGAAAAAGCTGGAGGGGGTGATTTCCGTCTCCGTCGTCCACCATTTCATGGGCAAGAGCGGTTGGACGTTTGTTGCCGAAGACGGTGCGACGGGTGACGACCTCTATCGGTTCGATTTCCTGCATCAGATCTACACCCGCGCCGATCCGAACTACACCGGCCGGGTGACGGTACCGGTGTTGTGGGACCGTAAGGACAAGACGATCGTCTCCAACAAATCCTCCGAGATCATCCGGATGCTCAACTCGGCCTTTGATGCGTGGGGCGACGCGACGGTCGATTTCTATCCGCAGGCCTTGCGTGGCGAGATCGATGCGGTGAATACGCTGGTCTATCCGGCCATCAACAATGGCGTCTATCGGGCAGGTTTCGCGACGACCCAGGCTGCGTATGAAGAGGCGTTTGGCGAGTTGTTCGCGGCCCTGTATACGCTGGAGGACCGGCTGGCGCGCCAGCGCTATCTCGTCGGCGACGACATCACCGAGGCGGACTGGCGTTTGTTCACCACGCTTGCGCGCTTCGATCCGGTCTATGTCGGCCATTTCAAATGCAATTTGCGGCGCGTCGCCGACTATCCGAACCTGTCGAACTACCTGCGCGACCTCTACCAAGTGCCTGGCGTGGCCGAGACGGTGAACATGCATCACATCAAGTCGCACTATTACGGCAGCCACCAAACCATAAACCCGACCCGGATCGTGCCGATGGGGCCGGAGATCGATTATGCTGCCCCTCACGATCGGGCGCGGTTTGGATGAGGATCCCTTACCTCCCCCTTGATGGGGAGGTCCAGCGCAGGCGCGGGTGGGGGTGTCTGCGGTACTTCCCGTGCACCGCCTCTGTGCCACCCCACCCCGCGCTTCGCGGCGACCCTCCCATCGAGGGGAGGGTAAGCACTGCGCCGTTTCCGCCTTCCCCAGCGGAGAAGAAAAGGAGCCCATCACCAATACGGCGAGGCCGGCTTGCCGTTGAACACTTCGCTTATGCGGCGGTGCGTTGCAGGCGTTGTATCGACGGGCAACCTGTCGATCGCAAAGAAGCCGGCCTCCGCGATTTCGCGATCCGGCAGCTTTGGTGCCCGCTGCGAGAACTGCTCGATCAGGTAGAAGGCGACGTGGTCGCGCTTGGTGATGCCGTTGTTGAAATGCATCGACTTCAGCACCGGCGCGGAAATGAAGATGTTGCCCTCCTCGGCGCATTCGCGTTCCAGCGCCTGCTCCAGCGTTTCGCCGATCTCCACGCCGCCTCCCGGAAGCTGCCAGCCGGGCACATAGGTGTGGCGGATCAGGAAGATGGTGTTTGCCGACCGGTCATGGATCATGCCGCGTACGCCGAGCGTCATGGCGCGGCGCAGCAGGAAGTATTTGTGAAACAGTTTTGCGCGTAAACCGAGCCAGCCGGTTTGCCGGAACCGGCCCTCGCTATCGCCGTTGGTTGTCATCAACGCTTCCAAGCCGTCAAGTCGTACCGTAAGAAGAACCGATGCTCAGGCTCGCGCATATTTCCGATGTCCATCTGGGGCCGCTTCCCGATGTATCCTACCGTGAACTCGCTTCCAAGCGGGTGGTGGGTTATGTCAACTGGCGCCGCAACCGCCGCCGTCTGCTGACCGAAGGCACGCTTGGTACGATCGTCGAGGCGATGAAGGCCGAGAAGGCCGATCATCTGGTGGTTACCGGCGATCTGGTCAACCTGGCGCTCGACGCTGAAATCGACCTTGCGCGGCTGTGGCTTGAAACGCTTGGAAGGCCGGAGGATATCTCCGTCGTTCCAGGCAATCACGACGCCTATGTGCCGGGCGCCTTCCACAAGGTTTGCAAGCTGTGGGCGCCATGGATGCGCGGTGACGGTTATGAGGGACCGGTCGGGCGTCTGACATTTCCGTATCTGCGCGTGCGCGGGCAGGTGGCGCTGATCGGCGTTTCGACGGCGCGGGCGACGGCGCCTTTCATGGCCAACGGCTTTTTTCGCGACGAACAGGCGGCGCGGCTCGCAAGGGTACTCGACGAGGCGCGCAAGCGCGGCCTGTTCCGGCTGATCATGATCCACCATCCACCGGTGCGGGCCGCGGTGCCGCAGCATAAGCGGCTGTTCGGTATCGCCAATTTCCAGAAGACGGTTGCTCGCCATGGCGCCGATCTGGTGGTGCACGGTCATTCGCACCAGCCGACGCTCTACTGGATCGGCGAACTCAAGAAACCGGTGCCGGTGGTTGGCGTTTCGGCGGCCGGCCAAGGGTTTGGCGGGCACCACCCGGCGGCGCAGTACAATTTATTCGAGATATCGGGTGAGCCGGACCAGTGGCATATCCATCTTACGCGGCGCGGTTTCGCCGGGCCACATGCCGTCACCGACATCGCGTCGATGGATCTTGGGGTGCCCAGGAAGAATTCGCCATTGTTCGAGCAGGTCGCGGATTCTGCTTCGTAGCGGCGGCGAGAAGCACCAACTCAAATCGCAAGGCTATTGCTGCAGCATTGCTCTGAGCCGCTCCCAGAAGAGCACGACGGCCACGGCTAGGCCGACGCCGGCGCCTGCAAGCAAAACCCATAGTCCGGACAGAATGCTTGCCCACATATGGCTGCGGTCCGCGTTTGCCGGCGCATCGGCTTCGATTGCGCGGGCATTGAGCACGCCTTCGACCGCCGCATGTGCGTCGCCCTCGATCAGGTGCTCGCGTTCCACCATGCGCTCGGCGACATAGCGGGTCACGGAATTGGCGATCGGCTCCATTTTGGGTGACTCGGCCAGAACGACGCGGCCGTTGCGGGTGTCCTTGACGAAGCGATAGGTGCGGCGGTCGCGACCCATGGCGACGTGACTGACGGAGTCGATCCACAGCCGTGGCTGAAGGCCAGACGATATGGCGAAATCAAAGATATCGAGATCGTGCGGTACTTCGGCGAACACTGGCGCAAGTTCGGCCGCGAGCAGTTGCAGGCGCATGCGCGTCGCCTCGCGCAGTTCGACAACGACATCCTCGCGGTCGGCGGCGGCGTTCTTCACGTCGCGTATGGCTTCCGACAGCTTGCGCGTCTGCGCCAGCGAATTCTGGTTGTCCGCCATTTCAGTCATTTCCCTCAGCTCCGGCCCGTTAAGCTATTGTTAAGCATAAAAGGGCGCGGATGCCAGCAACAAATGATCATCGTTTGTTCTTTCAAGCGGACACGCGAATGCGCTCCCCGCTTTTGTCAGCCGAAGGGCGGGGCGGGAGGCGGCTGCAAAGTGAGCTTGCGCCGCCTCCTACGAACGGCGCTACTTCTCAAGTATCCGATTCACCGCCGACACAACCGCCTCGAGCGAGGCCGCGACGATGTTGGTGCTGACGCCGGCGCCGAACATGATCCCGCCCGGATACTCCATCTCCATGTAGCAGATGGCGGCGGCGTTCGAGCCATGCTGGATCGAGTGCTCGGAGTAATCCCGCACGGAAATCTCGATGGCAACATGGCGCGAAAGTGCATCGACAAAGCCATCGATAGGGCCGTTGCCGGTGCCGGTTATGATCATCTCCTTGCCACCATCGACAATTACCGCTTCGATCATGCGCCGGCCCTTCACCTCGGTGTCGGGATAGGTCTGGTGGTCGATGAACTTCAACCGTGATTTCTGCTGATCGACGTAGACTTCGCGGAAGCGGTCGTAGATGCGCTTCGAAGAAAGCTCCTTGCCCTCGGCGTCGGTGATTGCCTGGATTTCCTTCGAAAACTCGACCTGAAGATTGCGCGGCAGGTGCAGACCGTAATCGGCCTGAAGCACATAGGCGATACCACCCTTGCCGGACTGCGAGTTGATGCGGATGATGGCCTCGTAACTGCGGCCGACATCCTGCGGGTCGATCGGCAGATAGGGCACTTCCCACAGCGGCTTGTTGGCTGATTTGAGCGCCTTCATGCCCTTGTTGATGGCATCTTGATGCGAGCCGGAAAACGCCGTGTAGACCAGTTCGCCCACATAGGGGTGGCGCTCCGGAATCCTCAACTGGTTCGAATATTCGTAGACGTCCTTCATGCGGGTGATGTCGGAGCAGTCCAGCATCGGATCGATGCCTTGCGTGTACATATTCAGCGCCAATGTGACGATATCGACATTGCCGGTGCGCTCGCCATTGCCGAACAACGTACCCTCGACGCGGTCGGCGCCGGCCATCAGACCGAGTTCCGTGGTGGCTACGCCGGTGCCGCGATCATTGTGCGGGTGCAGCGAAATGATCAGGTTTTCGCGGTTGTCGAGGTTGCGGCACATCCATTCGATACGGTCGGCATAGATGTTGGGAGTCGACATCTCGACGGTGGAAGGCAGGTTGAGGATCAGCTTGTTGTCGGGCGTCGGCTTGATGATCTCGGTAACCTCGTTGCAGATTTCCAGCGCCACTTCGAGTTCGGTACCGGTGAAGCTTTCCGGCGAATATTCGAAGCGATAGCCGGGATTTCCAGGCCCCTTGGCGGCCTTGGCCGCCATGTCTGCAATCATCTTGGCGGCGTCGGTGGCGATCTGCTTGATGCCGGCAACATCCTTCTGAAAAACGACGCGGCGCTGCAACTCGCTGGTCGAGTTGTAGAAATGCACGATCGGGTTGGTGGCGCCTTGCAACGCCTCGAAAGTGCGGGTGATCAGTTCTGGCCGGCACTGCACCAGAACCTGGAGCGAGACGTCGGCCGGTACGCTGCCTTGCTCGACGCACCAGCGCGCGAAGTCGAAATCGGTCTGCGACGCGGAAGGAAAACCGATCTCGATTTCCTTGAATCCCATGTCGAGCAGGAGTGCGAACATACGTGCCTTGCGCTCATGGCCCATCGGGTCGATGAGGGCCTGGTTGCCATCGCGCAGGTCGACCGAACACCAGATGGGAGCCCTGTCAATGCGCTTGGAGGGCCAGGTGCGGTCGAGCAGGTTGACGAGCGGGTAGGGTTCGTACTTGGTCGCCGATTGGGGCATGCCATGCGCCGCCTGGATGCGTGAGGACTGGTTCATCTTGCTTCTCTCTAGGCTCCACAGGGGAACGAGATCGTCCGGCGGGAGCGTTTCTTGCTCAGAATAGGGTGATAGGCAAGGAGCAGCGCCACGAGGACGGTCGAACGACCGCCGGGCGCTCCTTCAGCGGGCCCGGCGATCGCCGATAAGGCCGAGAAGCAGAAGCGTCGAAGAAAGCGCGCGCAAAACCGACGGCGCAAAAACGTCGGTGTTGTGTATGGCGCGGGTTGCGGCGGTAGTCATGCGGTGGGTGATACAGGAGCGGATGAGGAGTGGCAAGAGAGTTTACCCTCCCCCTTGTGGGAGGGTCTGGCCGAAGGCGCGGGGTAGAGGATGGTGGTGAACTTATACCCTCACCCGCCTCACGAACTCCACTTCGTTTCGTTCGTCCTTATCCTTCCCACAAGGGAGAGTGACGCTAACCTCCACTGATTGCCGTCAGGATGAACACCTCGGTGCCTGGCCTCAGCGGCGTCTCCAGTTTCGCGCGCTCGCCGTCGATGAAGACGTTGATGTGCTTGCGGATGGCCGGCGTGGTGTCGCAGAGGCGGTCGCGCATGCCGGGCCATTGGGTGTTGAGTTCGTCGATCAGCTCGCGCACCGTTGTTGCATGGACCTCGAGCCGGCGCGGCGATCCGGGGAACAGATCGACCAGAGGCCCCGGGAGCCGGACAATGACGTGGCAATCGTTGCGAAGCCTATCCATTCTCGCAGCCTCGCACCGTCAGCGGTCGATGATCAGCGTCTCGACCGACAGCACGGTCGGCAGGTGCTCGGCAATCGCGGTCCAGCTCTCGCCTTCGTCCGTGCTGGCGAATACCGAGCCGGAACTCGTGCCGAAATAGACGCCTACGCGCTCGTGCTGGTCGGTTGCCATTGCCTGGCGCAATACGCCGAAGTAGGCGTTCTGCTGTGGTAGTCCGTCGCGCATCGCCTCCCAGGTCTTGCCGGCGTCACGGGTCCGCCAGACGGCCGCCTTGGCGTCCGGAACATAACGTCCGGCCGAGTCGCCGTTGAGCGGCAGCAGGAACAGCGTGTCCGGGTCGCGAGGGTGCGCAGCGGCAGGAAAGCCGAAGGTTGATGGAAGGCCGGCCTCGATGCTGTTCCAGCTCTCGCCCCCATTGTCGCTCGCATACATGCCACAATGGTTCTGCTGGTATAGGCGCTCGCCGCCGCCCGGCGCCAGGACAAGGCAGTGCACGCACTGTCCATACTCCGGATAGTTGTCACCTTCAGGCAGGAAATCGGCGCGCGTTCCCTTGTTGCGCGGCTCCCACGTTTTACCGCCATCGGCAGTGTGGAAGACGCCCGCCGCTGACACGCCGATCCATATCTTGTCGGCGTCATCCGGATGGACGATCAGCGAATGCAGGATCAGTCCGGCGCCGCCAGGCGACCAATGTTCGCGCGTGGGGTGCTTCTGCAGGTCCTCCATATGGGACCAGGTCTCGCCGCCATCGTCGCTGCGGAACAGGCCGGCAGGCTGAACGCCCGCGTAGAGGCTGCCATTGCGTGACGCGAGGCTCCATACGGCTTTCACCGGCTCCTTGCCCTCCTCATAGGCAAGGCCTTCGCTTGAATGCGTCCAGCTCTTGCCGAGGTCGGAGGACTTCCATACGGCGGGACCGAACCACTCGTTGCCGCCGCCGGCGTAGATGGTGTCAGTATTGGGGTCGGCGACGACGTGATTCATCGGCCAGGTCTCGCAAAACGGACCGCTCAATGTCCATTTTTCGCGCTTGCCGTCGCTCTCGGCGATGAAGGTGCCTTTCTTGGTTCCCAGAAGTACGAGGGTTTTCGTTGTCATGTATTCCTCCACGCATGATTAGGGTCAGGACCCAGCGGCCGTCGTCTCCATTCGGGCCGCGAACCGAAGATCAGCCGTCTCGCTTTCCACGGAGCGAGGACGGATGACGGCCATCAAAGCCGACAATCCTCGCGCCCATCTTAGCAGAAACCTTGGTCGGAATACCCGGCCAAGTTGACGTAATGGAACGCTGGATTGCCGCCAATCACGATCTCCAGTATCATTTGGGTCAGATTGAATTGCCACGGCCATGTGCGGCAGGTCGTGTTTGGGCACTATTGGAGTCGTTGTACAGGGTTTTCGGCGGCAGAGGCTACCGTTGACTACGTCCTGTCGAACGCATGTGTCGCGGCACGACCGCTGGAATCTGGAAGCCGTGTAAACATACACAATCATATCGCGTCCTTGCCGCAGGTCGGATGTGTGAGCGCATTGCGCTCGCGGAAAGTCAGGCTCGCTGCGGAGCCACGGGGGGAAATCGCTATGGAGGCTGGCTCGTATTCAAGTGCGGTGGCCGGGAAGGCAGAGAACTGGCTGGAAGTCGTCATTCGTATGCCTGCTCTCGTGCAGTACTACAATGTCAGCAAATTGCCGACAGACGCGCCGGTCGTTGTTGCCAACCTGAGCGACATGGATGCGGGGCCGGTTGATATCTCCGTCGATGGCCACGTTGTCGAAGTGGTGACTACATCGGAGCGGCCCGACTGTGTGGTCGAGGTCGTCAGGGCCGAACAGCAGGGTTCCAGCCTCCGCGTCGATTTCCGGCTGCCGACAAACTCCGTTCGAGGGTTCGTTGTGCTCGCTCATGATGGCGACAAATGGCTGCCGATTGAACGCAGCGTGGCGAAGCGCTGACGGCGGCGCTTATGCGAACGGCACCGCGCTTGTGCCGGGCGGCAGTTTAGCCTCATCATCCGGCTCGACATGGATGATGATCCGCACCGACGCAATTTCGACCCTGAGCGCCTCTTCGATGCGGTCGCAGATGACGTGGCTCGCGCCCACGGTCATACCGGCCTCGACGACCAGATGAAACTCGATGAAGGTGGCGCGGCCGGCAATGCGGGTTTTGAGATCGTGGACCTCCAGCGCGCCGTTTGAGTTGGCCGAGATGATGTCGCGGATGCGGATATGCTCGTCCATGTCGACGGCGCGGTCCATCAGCCCGTCGAGCGACGAGACGCTGAGTTGCCAGCCCTGCCAGAGGATATTTAGCGCGACTACGACCGCAAGCAGCGGGTCGAGGATTTGCCAACCGGTTGCAACGGCGCCAACCAGGCCGGCAATGACACCAAGCGACGTGATGACATCCGTCATTATGTGCTTGCCGTCCGCGGTCAGCGCCGGGGATTTGTTGGTGCGGCCGGCGCGCAGAAGGATCGTTGCCCAGACAGCGTTCACGAAGGTCGCGCCGCCATTGACGGCGAGGCCGGTCCAGGGTTGCTCGAGCGGAACTGGATTGCGCAGCACGTTCCAGACCTCGGCAAGGATCAGCAGTGCCGCAACGACGATCAGCACGCCCTCAAGCACGGCGGAGAAATATTCGGCTTTGTGATGGCCATGCTGGTGGTCGCGGTCGGCGGGCTTGTGGCTGACCTTGATCGCCCAGAAGGCCGCTCCGGCTGCAATCACATTGACGATCGATTCCAGGGCATCCGAATAAAGCGCCACCGATCCGGTGATCCACCAGGCGAAGGCCTTCAGCGCCAGAACGAGCGTTGAAATGACGATCGACCAGAAAGCCAGGGTGGCTACCCTGCGCTTGGCCAAATCCCGGAGTGCGGCGGTGCTCTCAGTCAATGATCGATCCGTCAGCCTTGACCATGCCGGTTCCTGCAGCCTCAACCATCGTCCGGAGAGGCGACAACACTGACGCAATCAACATCACGCCGCCTTTTCCTTCGCCTTCCTCGGCAAATGGGCGACAATATTTTCGATCATCCGCATGCCGGCATTGTGGCCAAGTGTCATGATCAATTCCGGGTGGAACTGTACGGCGGCAATCGGCTCCTTGCGGTGCTCGAAGGCCATGATCACACCGTCCTCCGTTTCTGCCGTTACGATGAAATCGTCGGGCAGGCGGACCGGATCGGCGAAGATCGAGTGGTAGCGGCCAACGGTCACTTCCTTCGGCAGGCCAGAGAAGATGACGCCCGGCTTCGACACGCGGATGCGTGACGGCTTGCCGTGCATCGGCACATGCAACTGCCGGAGTTCGCCGCCATAGGCCTCGGCAAGCGCTTGCAGGCCAAGGCAAACCCCGAAGATCGGCAGGTCGCGGGCGCGTGCCTTCTTGATGGTCGCGGCGCAATCAAAGTCCTTCGGTATGCCGGGACCCGGTGACAGCACGACAAGGTCGGGCTTCAACCGGTCGAACAGTTCATCCGGCACCGGCGTGCGCACCGTCGAGACATTGGCGCCGGTCTGGCGGAAGTAGTTTGCCAGCGTATGGACGAAAGAGTCTTCGTGATCGACCAGCAGGATGTTGACGCCGTCACCGACGCGCGCGGCGGTGTGGTCGCTGTTGGCGGCGTTTCCGGCCTTGGCGTCACGGATGGCGGAAATCATGGCTGAGGCTTTCAATTCGGTTTCTGCTTCTTCTTCTTCAGGCACGCTGTCGAACAGCAGCGTCGCGCCGGCGCGCACCTCGGCGATACCGTCCTTGATGCGGATGGTGCGAAGCGTCAGGCCGGTGTTCAAGTCGCCGTTGAAATGCACCATGCCGATGGCGCCGCCATACCAGGCGCGCGGGCTCTTCTCATGCTTTTCGATGAAGCGCATGGCCCATAGCTTCGGCGCGCCGGTCACCGTCACTGCCCAGGCGTGACTCAGGAACGCGTCGAAGGCGTCCATGTCCTCGCGCAGCCGACCCTCGATGTGGTCGACGGTATGGATGAGGCGCGAATACATTTCGATCTGGCGGCGGCCAATGATGCGCACCGAACCGGGCTCGCACACGCGGCTCTTGTCGTTGCGGTCGACGTCCGAACACATGGTCAGTTCGGACTCATCCTTCTTGGAATTCAAGAGCTTCAGGATCTGCTCGGAATCCGAGATGGCGTCGTCGCCGCGTTTGATGGTGCCCGAGATCGGACAGGTCTCGACGCGGCGGCCATTGACCCGCACGAACATTTCCGGCGAGGCGCCGATCAGAAACTCGTTCTCGCCGAGATTGATGAAGAAGGAATAGGGCGAGGGATTGATGGTCTTCAGCCGACGGGAAATGTCGGATGGCAGCGACTTGCACGGCTCATAGAACATCTGGCCGGGCACAACCTCGAACAGGTCGCCGCGCTTAAAGCTCTCCATCGCCTTCTTCACCAGCCTGGCATATTCGCCGGGCTCGTGGTCTCCGCGCGGGGGAATACGGTCTGCAGGCTTGAAGGGGTCCGCGTCGCCGCCGCGCGGCAGGCCGACGGTATCGAAGCCCTTGCCGGAGAAGTCGTAGCGGTCGTGCCACGCCTTGGCCGAATGATGGTCGACGACCAGGATCTCGTCGGGCAGATAGAGCACGAGGTCGCGCTGGCTCTCCGCCCGCGCGAGCGACAGTTCGACAGGATCGAACTGGAAGGCGAGATCGTAGCCAAAGGCGCCGTAGAGGCCGAGATTGGCATCCTGATCGGTGTGGAACAGGGCGGTGATCGCCCTGAGAACGGTGAACACCGAAGGAACGCGTGAGCGCTCCTCCTCTGTGAAAACGCGGCCCGGTTCGTCGATCTTCAATGCTAGCCGACGCGTCGTCGTCTGTGTCAGCTTAACGTCCTTCACCGGCAGCAGCGTTTGCGCGATCGCCGGCAGCATGACTTCGCCACGCGAGTTCAGCGCTTCGATGCGCAGGGCGCGGCCGCGCGCCGAGATCACCAGCGGCGGGTCGATGACAGCCGTGTCCCATCGCGTGTAGCGGCCGGGATATTCATAGTTGGATGAGAAGACCGCGCCGCGCCGGCTGTTCAAGCCTTCGATATAGGCCTCGATCGCTCCGGCATAGGGCGTATCATGCCGCTCGCGGACAATGGTTATTCCGCCCGTGGTGGTGAATTTCTCGGCACCATTGTCGAGGATTTCAACCGACATTCCCTATCTCCATCCGTTCGCCGCGCCGGGGTCCGGATAGGCACCTAAAGCAAATGGCCGCCCGGACTTCTCCTGCGGCCACCAAACTTTGTCACGCACACGCGCTTCGTCAGGCCGCTTTCAGCAGGCCCGCCACCAAATGGTGTTGATCGCCATCGTGCACATGAAGAGTCCATAGCGGCGAATGGAAGGCGGGGCAAGGGGATTCAGGTCCACGACCTAGAGCATGTCGCGCCCAATGTGATTCATTCTGTTCTCGTTTGGCGAGGCAATTCACGCGGAGGGGCGCGAAGTTCGATGCGGTTCCATCGGACGAGCGGCCCGACAAAGTGAGCGCCCGCCAAACGGAAACCCGGCCGTCGATTTGCTTCTGGCAAATCGACAATCAGACAATTCGCTCGGTCGAACTTGTCCCGTTTCGCTGAAACGGGGTCCGACCGTGGGCCGGGCTGGTTTGGCCAAATCCTTCGGCCTTCGTCTTGTCCGCACCGACAGTGCGGCCCGCGCCAAGTCCTCGACCTTGGCCCAAACCATCACCGGCACAATGGATCACAGTGAGCGCGACATGATCTAATCCTCCAGCGCACCTTGCCGGACAGAGGCGCTTGGCCGTTCGCCGACCAGCTTGACCAGATCATCGCCTGCATAGGTGGAGCGGCGGGAGACGCGCGTGAGTATGTAGCCCGATTGCGGCGCGAAGACATCGGTTGAGCCACCTTCCTCGCCGGGAGCATGAACGATGCTCGCCAGCCGGTCACCTTCCATCACCTGGTCGCCCGGCGCGACATCGAACAGGATGGCGCCGGCGCGCGGCGCGGTAACAATTTCGATATGGTTGACAGGCGCGACGAGGCCAGCAAAGGGTTCTGGGTCGGGCAGGGAATCGTCCGCAACGATGCGGCGCGCCACAAGCACGCGGTAAATGCTGGCGGCGTCCTGTGCTGCCAGCGTGCGGCTGACATCCAGCACGCCGCGGAACTCGACCGTGGTGATGATGCGCTCCGACAGCCGGCCTTCGACAGTAGGCATTTGCAGGTAGGGGTACAGCGACGCTTCGTCGAACGATGCGCCCGACGAACCCTCCCACAGGATCACGGCGGCAACGCCCATCACGGAGGCGCAATCCTCCATCGCCGGCCAGAGCGTGGCGGGCACGTAAAGATAGGCTACGCCCTCGTCGTCGCAATGCAGGTCGAGTACGACGTCGTGCCCCATCGACAGAGAGAGCAATCGCTGCTTCAGGCGCTGATCGACCGTGCCGCCGACCTGTTCGGCGAGCGCGCCGTCAGGTCGGTCAAGCAGTGGAAAGTCACGGTTGAAGTTGGTGCGCGTCCCGAGGTGGAACCGGCCCTCAAGCGCGCCGAAATGGTACTGAACGCGACCGACGGGATTGGCCGCCGGTACAACGGTGATCGAGCCGAGCAGGCGGCCTTCCTCTTCTGCCTGCCGCAGAAATGGCAACAGCGCGTCGATGGCGACCGTGCCCGGTAGTTCGCCGGCATGAAGTGCGGCCTGGATATAGGCAGTGGGTGCTGCTTCGTCGCTGCCGGTGAAGCGCATGACCGGGAATGAATAGTGGATGCCTTCGGTGTCGCCGGTCAGAATCTCGATGGTCTTTTGCATCATGTCATCCGTTTCGGGACGACAATGGCCGGTCTTTGATGTTGCTGCAACTAGGGTACTTATCTTTGACCGCCGCTACACAATACCCCACCCCTAACCCCTCCCCTCAAGGGGGACGGGGACTTCGCTGCATCGCCGCTTGGGGCAAAACCGCCGGTGATTTCGCATGCCGAGGTCGGGGACGCCGTGTCGGCTCCGGGGAGATTGTTGGCGACGGCGAAGGTG
>CAWIWT010000018.1:0-280355 GCA_963839725.1 uncultured Alphaproteobacteria bacterium
ACCCAAAGGGGTCATAGTCCGGTTGCGCGGGCACTGCTGCGAACAAGCGGTGGGATGGGTGGGACTCGCGCGTCGGTGGCACTGCGGCCGGAGAGCCGTGCGTCGCGTAGGCCATAGTCCCAAGAAGCGTGATCTGTGGTATTAGAGGCCGGTAACGGCACGCCGGAAGCACCGATCCGTAATTGCCTCAGACCTGCGGCCTGCGTGTCGCGTATCTTGATCGAGGCTCAACATGGAGCGGAAGCTCGCTGCCATCCTTGCCATCGATGTCGTCGGGTACTCGGCGCTCATGGAGGCGGATGAAGCGGGCACCTTCAATAGGCTGAAACGTGGCCGCAAAGAGCTGTTCGAGCCGGAAATCGCGACACGACACGGGCGAATTTTTAAGCTGATGGGAGACGGCCTGCTGGCGGAGTTCGGCAGCGTGGTGGATGCGGTCGAATGCGCGGTCACGCTTCAGCGCGGCATGGCGGAACGTAACGCGAGCGTCGCCGAGGACCAGCGCTTCGAAGTCCGGATCGGTATCAACCTTGGAGAAGTGATTGTCGAAGGGGACGATCGCTATGGCGAGGGCGTGAACGTGGCGTCGCGCCTCCAGCAACTCGCCGAGCCCGGTGGCATCTGCGTTTCGGAGAAGGTGTCCAAGGAGGTCAAGCAGAAGCTGGCGTTTGCGTTCGAGCCCATGGGCGAGCAGCGGGTGAAGAACATAGCCGAGCCGATATACTGCTATCGCGTGAACCTGCAGCTTCCGAGAGCCGTTCCGGTCGGCCGACTGGCATCGCTGGAATTGCCCGACAAGCCCTCGATCGCGGTCTTGCCTTTCACCAACATGAGCAACGATGCGGAGCAGGAAACCTTTGTCGACGGCTTGACCGAAGACCTGATCACCGACCTGTCTCGCGGCGCCGGCCTCTTCGTCATCGCACGCAACTCGACCTTTGCTTACAAGGGGCGGTCGGTCGATGTGCGTTTGGTCGCGCGTGATCTTGGGGTGCGCTATGTGGTTGAAGGCAGCGCCCGGCGCGCCGCGGGGCGCGTGCGCATCAATGCGCAGCTGATCGACGCGATCGGCGGCGATCATATCTGGGCCGAGCGCTACGACAGCAGCCTCGAGGATATCTTTGCAGTGCAGGACGAGGTCACGGCCAAGATCGTCGAAGCCCTTGTCGGCCGATTGGCCGGACAGCCGGCGCGCAAACGGCCGACGGGTTCGAAGCCTATGACCTCTGCGTGCAAGCCCGCGGCGTCAGTTTTCAGACCGGGTTAGGCGCGCGGGAAGCGCGCATGCTCCTGGAAAAGGCGATCGGACTCGATCCCGACTATGCCGAAGCACATTGCTGGCTGGCCCTCAATCTTTGGCTCGGCTGGCTGTTCTGGAACCAGCCGAAGGAAACCAACCAGCCTCGCTCGCTCGCGGAAGCGCAGCGGGCAGTTGCGCTCGACCCTAACGATGCCGGGAACCGTTGGGGGCTGGGCATCATACTTGGTCACGAACGGCGTTTCGCGGAATCGGATGCGGAGTTCGAGGCGACCTTCAAGCTCGATCCCAATCATGCTGATGCCTGGGCGGTGCGCTCGGATCTCATCACCTTGAGGGGCGACGCGGTCAAGGGCGTCGAATTCGTGAAGCGGGCGTTGCGGCTCAATCCGCGCCCACCGGGGTGGTACTATTGGATGGCGGGCCAAGCCTATTATGCGCTCGGCGACTATCAATCCGCGGTCGAAGCTTTACGCAAGCCGGAAACCTATCGCACCACGTCGCGGCGCATCCTGGCGGCAGCCCTAGCGCAGCTCGGGCGCCTGGATGAAGCCCGTCAGGAGGCGGAATTCTTCATGATGAGCGATCCCCATTTCAGCATCAGGCACTGGGCAACATCGCAGCCAATCGACGACGAGGAAGTGCTCCAGCGCTTCGTCGAAGGCTACCGCAAGGCTGGCCTTCCCGACTAAAGAGCGCATCGCTGTGGATCGCCGGCTTGCTCTCGTCAGGTCATAGGCTCGTCTTTTGGCTGTGAGGGCAATGCCCGCGCAAAGCTGCCTGTGGCCTGTGCATTAGCGATGTCCTCTGTGGATGGCTCCCGCATTGCAAGAGGTAATTCGTTGTTCTGGCGCATTGGTCGGGTGCAGTCTTCTGTCCGGCCTGTTCATGCAGCCGTTTGAAGCTGCTGGCCTTGATGGGGGTCGGCGAACAAGGTCCCAATCTGCTTTGCAGGCTATGATGCCTCCGACATCGCATGGGTTGTCCTTGTTCCCGGCCTGACCGGTCTCGCCATCACATCGCGTCGCTCTTACAACCCCATTGAGCCGATTGATCGGCTCGAACTGATTTATGCTTCAATGTCTCGTCTTGTGCGCAACTTACGCTGCAAGGTTCGGAGTATGACGCGCTTGATATGTTTCGCCGCGCGCCATGATAGCCCACACCACGCGGGCCATCTTGTTTGCCATGGCTACGCTCGCCACGCGCGCTGGCTTCCTGGCGAGCAACGCGAGGAGGCGCGGATCCGCAGCCTCGGGCTTATACCTGGCCCGGCGGATCAGAGAGGTCGCGCCGATCACAAGGAGCTTTCTCAGGTACCGGTCGCCCATCTTGGTGATGTTCCCGAGACGGTCCTTTCCGCCGCTCGAGTTTTGCGAAGGCGTCAGCCCGAGCCAGGCGGCAAACTCTCGACCCGAGCGGAACTGACCTGGATCGGCAACCGAGGCTGCCAACGCTGTGGCACCGATCGGGCCAATGCCAGGTATGGTCGATAGACGCCGGGCCACTTCATTCGTTCTTTGCTGGACAAGGATCGACCGGTCGATGGTCTGGAGCCTGGCATGGGTGTCGAGCACCTGGTCGCACAGGAGACACAGAATCTGCATTGCCATTGCCGGTACGTCCAATGTGGATTTCTTCGCGGCTATCTGGCGCGCCAGCCTAAGTGTCCACTCCAAACCTTCGGGAATATCGATACCGAACTCGGCCAACAGGCCGCGGATTACCAGCTGCGTACGCTGCTTGACCAGAAGATTACGGGTGGGCCGCTTGCTGCTCGGCTGACTTCATAACGACGAAACGCATGGTCGGGCGTGTCACCGCTTCGCAAATCGCTTCCGCGTCCACCGCATCATTCTTGCCGCGCTTCACATAGGGCTTCACGTAGGCCGGTGGCATCAGGCGGACTTCATGGCCGAGCTCCGTCAGCGCTCGAGCCCAGTGATGTGACGTGCCGCACGCCTCCATGCCGATCAGGCAGGGCGGCAACTTGGTGAAGAACGGCAGAACTTGCGATCGCCGCAGTGCCTTGCGCACAACAACGTCTCCAGACGCGTCGACAGCGTGAAGTTGAAAAATGCGCTTGGCCAGATCAAGGCCCACGGTGGTAATCTGCATGGCGGATGGCTCCTTGGCTCGGGTTGCCTGACAGCAAACCCACTTTGGCACTGTGATGCCGGGAGCGG
This sequence comes from uncultured Alphaproteobacteria bacterium, assembly GCA_963839725.1. Taxonomy (GTDB): domain Bacteria; phylum Pseudomonadota; class Alphaproteobacteria; order Rhizobiales; family Rhizobiaceae; genus Kumtagia. The sequence continues at coordinate 3,445 of CAWIWT010000018.1, forward strand.
GAGCCATCCACATGGGGTAATCGCGGGAGCGACGTGCCCTGGAGCCGATCATAGCCTTGGAGGGTGGCTGTTCCCCGATAAGATGAAATACGGGCTCACGACTGGACGCCGGGCCCAGCATCAACGGAGAACAGCCATGACAGAATATATCGGTCTCGACGTGTCGATGAAAGAGACGGCAGTGTCGATCCGCCGTGAAGGCGAACGGATTTGGCGCGGAAAGTGCGCATCTGATCCCAACATCATTGCTGAGCTTGTCCGTAAGCGAGCGCCAGCCGTGAAACGCGTGGTGTTCGAAACCGGCCCTCTGTCGGTGTGGTTCTATCATTCTCTGCGCCGCGAGGGGTTGCCAGCAGTCTGCATCGATGCTCGCCATGCCAAAGCTGCGCTTGATATGGCGGCGAACAAGACGGACGCGAACGACGCTGACGGTTTGGCGCATCTTGCTGAAGTAGGGTTCTTTCGCGAGGTGCGCGTTAAAGGCTTCGACAGCATGTTGACCCGCACGCTCGTGGCAGCACGCACCCGGCTGGTCCGGATCACCGTCGAGCTTTCCAACCAGATCCGAGGGATCATGAAAACGTTCGGCTTGCTCGTTCCCGCAGGTAAAGGAACCACATTCGAGAAGAACGTTCGGCGCCTTCTCATCGATCACAACGAACTTGCTACTATTGTGCTGCCGATGTTGGAAGCCTGGCGCGGCATCCGCATTCGTGCCGCCGAGCTTGGGCGCCAGCTCGTCGCGGGTGCACGTCAGAGCCAGGCATGCCGCATACTCATGTCGATCCCCGGCATCGGCGCGATCACGGCGACCTCTTTCGTTACCGCTATTGAAGATCCAAATAACTTCAAGAAATCCCGCTCTGTCGCCGCATGGATCGGCCTGACAACTCGCCGCTACCAATCGGGAGAAGTCGATTATGACGGCCATATATCCCGGCGCGGCGATCGACATTTGCGAGGGCTTCTCTACGAGGCCGCGGCGGTCATCCTGACACGCAGCTCGATCGACAGCAGCCTGCGCACGTGGGGCCTCAAGCTCCGGGAGAGGATTGGCTTCAAAAGAGCTGCCGTGGCTGTGGCGCGCAAACTGGCGGTGATAATGACCAGCCAGCCGAGCATCTCGGCCGAGCCATACGCGCTGTCGGCGGCCAGCCACTCCGGATAGAGGCCGAAGCGATCCTGCGTGCGCTCGATCATGGTGCGCGCCGCACCGACTTCCGCCTGGCGGATGGCGCGGCTTGCCTCGACATCGACGATGACCGCATGGTCGAGATCGATCAGGTAGTTGGCGGCATAGGCGAAGAAGGCATGGCCCTTCAGTGCGCCCGTCCACTGCGCTGCCGGGTCCGACTTCGAGACGAACTTGGGCTTCACTTCGCTGGCTGCCCACCACGCCGCATCATCCAGCGTGTCGAGATACTCCCTCCACCGAGCGGCCGGCGGCTCGGCTATCGCTTCCCAGTCGACCCTCTTCCGATCCTTCCGCCGAACGCTGCTTGTTCGCGTCCGCCCGATCAGGCTGGCGTCGGTCGCAAAGCCCTCACCGCCGACGAGCCCTTCCCCATGCAGCCCGCTCCGCGTCTCGAACAGTCCCGCAAATGTCGCTGTCGCGGAACCGCCCGTGCCGGTTCTTCGAGAAGGTCGAGTGATCCGGGACCTTGCCCTCCAGACCGAGTCTGCAAAACCAGCGATACGCCAGGTTCAGATGGACTTCGTCGCAGAGCCGCCGTTCGGAGCGGATGCCAAAGGTGTAGCCGATGATCAGCATCCGGACCATCAGTTCCGGGTCGATCGAGGGACGGCCGATCTGCTGTAGAAGGGCCGCCGGGCACACGGAGGGGACAGGTCGACAAAGCGGTCGATCGAGCGAAGCAGATGATCCGCCGGCACATGCCGTTCCAGGCTGAAGTCGTAGAACAGCGCCTCCTGCATCACCGTTCGCTCGCCCATCATCGACTGGAATCCTCTTTTTCCAAAGAGATTGAATCAGCACTTGAAGCCGCCAGCAACTCCGCCTTTTTCAACATGGGGTAATGGGGCGGCAGTTCTTCTCGGAGACCGATAGGATCGGCTCTGTCATTGGAAGAGGAGACCGACCATGGAGTATTTTGCAGGTTTGGACATTTCGATGGAAGAGACGCATGTGTGCGTTGTCGACCGTGAGGGAGCAGTCATTCACGAAGCCAAGACGGTGTCGACGGCTGAGGCGATCATTGCATCGCTGGTGAAGGCGCCGGCTTGCCGACGGGTCGTGTTCGAGACCGGTCGCATGGCCCCGATGCTCTACCACGGCCTGCGTGACCGTGGCGTGCCCGTCGTCTGCATCGAGAGCCGGCAGGCCTATCAGGCGCTGAAGTCGCTTGCCACCCACAAGACCGACCGCAACGATGCCCGCGGCCTGGCGCATCTCGCCCGCAGCGGATTCTCAAGCCGACCCATGTGAAGTCCTTGCCGGCGCATGCCATCCGATCGCTGGTCATCGCGCGCAAGAAGCTGGTCGGTCAGCGCGTCATGCTGGAGAACCAGATCCGCGGCCTCGCCGTGGTGTTCGGCGTCCGGCTACCGCGGGCACTCAGCCCCGCCTTCATCAAACAGGCGCTGCAAGCAAGCGAAGGAATCGACGGCCTATCCGCCGCCATGCGAGGCCTGATCGCGGCACGGGCTGCCGTGCTTTCGGCTGTCTCGGAAATCGATGCCGACATGAAGAAGATGGCCAAGGCTTCCGGCGTATGCCGCCGGCTGATGACGATCCCCGGCGTCGGCAAGCTTACCGCGCTGGCCTTCGCGGCCGCTGTCGATGATCCCGAACGCTTCCGGCGCTCCCGCGACATCGGCGCCTATCTCGGCCTGGTGCCGCGTCGCTATCAGTCGGGCGAAGTGGACTACACAGGCAGCATCTCAAAATGCGGCGATCGACGCGTGCGAACCCTGCTCTATGAGGCCGCGAACGTCTTGCTGACGCGCTACAAAGGTCCGCTGAAGCTGAAGGATTGGGCATTGGCCATCGCAGCGAGGTCCACGATGCGAAAGGCGCGGATCGCGCTGGCAAGGCGGCTTGCCATCATCATGCATGCGATGCTGCGGCACGGCACCGAGTTCAGACCGGCGTAGCCGATCGCGACAGACAGGAGACCGAAACCAGCTCCCGAGCGGGAGCGACGCCCGAGGGAGGGCATGGAAGACGGCGCCGATACTGTAGCATGCGGACGATCTGATCGGCCGACTGCGATTTCAACCAAGCCGCTCCATACCCAGCTGACCCCATCAAGTGCCTATGAGCACGCAGAGAACACAGGCACCCGAAAGCGTCGATAACGCTCACAACCGAGCCGTCGCCCTTGACCCATTAGAGAACACTATCGGCGCGCAACCTGACATTCTCTCGTGAGGGGGGAATGACCGCGTTGGGTCAAATCTTCGCCTTCGCATCGCCGCCCGGCAGTCTGAGGATTCACAGGCGAAGCACGCGCTTCCCACGACTGTAGGGATGGTTTCCTTCCAGTCGGCGCGGCGCGTTCACGTCTGCGTGCACTCGGCCGAGACGAGCTGGCGCCCGCCGACCGCGCGAGCGGTTAAAGCACCCAAACATGCAATGCCATTGGATCGGTGAGGCAGGCTCCAGCAGAATGACCAAACAAAACGACCGGCTGGATCAAAGAGAAGGTCGGCGCAGTTCATGCGCGCCTGCCTTCGTGATCCAGGGCTGCGAAGTCTTCGTCCGAAAGGATGACGTCGGCAGCAGCGACGTTCTCCTCCAGATGCGCCACCTTAGAGGTTCCAGGGATCGGCAGCATTACCGGACTGCGTTTCAGCACCCAGGCCAGCGCAATCTGGCTCGGCGCGGCGCCGTGCCTGCGCGCGATCGTGTCAAGAAGCGACCCCGATCTGGCAAGGGTTCCGGCCGCGAGCGGGTACCACGGAATGAAGCCGATGCTGCGCTTCTCACAATAGTCCAGCACATTCTCGCTTTGACGATCGACGAGATTGTAGCGATTCTGCACGGTGGCAACGTCGAAGACCTTGGAGGCAGCCTCGATGTCTTCGACCGAAACCTCGCTAAGGCCCGCATGGAGGATGATGCCGTCGTCAAGGAGCGACCTGATGGCGGCGAACTGCTCGCCGCGGTCGATCCGCAAATCGATCCGGTGCAACTGCCACAATCCGATCTGCTGGACGCCGAGCTTCTCACAGCTCCTTTTTGCCTCCCCAATCAGATAGTCCGGGTCGCCCTTCGGGCTCCACTGGTTGGGCCCGCTTCGGGTGAGACCGGCCTTGGTGGCGACGAGCATTCCGGGATAGGGATGCAGCGCCTCCCGGATCAGCATTTCGGAGACGTCCGGCCCGTAGGAATTGGCAGTGTCGATGAAGTTAATGCCGACTTCAGGCAGCCGCCTCAAGGTGCGTATTGCGTCCGCCCGATCGATCGGCTCGCCCCAAATGCCGGGTCCGGTAACGCGCATGGCGCCAAAGCCGAGGCGATTGATCCTGGTCGTGCCGCCGACGTCGAACGTGCCAGCTTTTCCTGCATCGAGCTTTGCCATCGCGCCTGACCTTATCACGGTTCTGTTGTTCGGAGTTGCCGGTGATTTATCGAGGAAGTTTGGCCGCAACGGAAACCGCGCATTGGCGAGGCGACGCGGGCCCGTCGACGGGCACGAGGTGTATTTGACCTGCCGCTGTCGCAGGGTCGTTCGGTTTGCGCAAGACCGGACTGTTTGTAAAACCGCCGTAGCCGCGCGTAGCGGCGGTATTGCTCGTCGCGGCCTGCCTGGCCACTTCGAAGCGACTTCTGGCTTTTGTCTAGCGCGGCTGACTTAGTTCAATAGCTCGCGAGATTGCTCGCGGGGGTGGGTTAGATACCCAAGTTGCTCGCGCTGGGGCAGTTGCGCCCTCAGAGTGCCGGATCGACCAAATGCTGAAGGTTGCCGTTTCCGGAGGGTCGATGCCGCCAGTTATTCGACGCCCTCTACTTGTCGTGAGATCGGCCTGGACGAACAGATCGATGGCATAACCGAATTGCGGCTGCGTTCTGGCGCTGGTTGCCGTCCGTGCGCCGGCGGACTTGAAACGGCGCTTGATCGCCTCACCCGCTCCCTTCGTGCCTCCCGTCACGAGCACCCGACTGTCGGCAAACTCTGTCGGATCGATCCGAATTGCTGAGTGATCGTCATGGCGCGATCTCCAATAGGCTGATCTGATCGCCGTCGAGTGTGAACATGAACCGGAGCATGATCGGGCTTCCCGGGAACGTTCCCGAGACCTGCGTCAGGACTTCCACCTTGTCGCCCTGAGACGCGACGCTCCTTACCTTCGCCTTGTCGTTGTACTTGGCGGTCGTTTCCTCCATCCAGGCGCGGATAGCCGCTGGTCCGTGCTGACTTTGGCCTTCATCCTTCACAACTGCCGTTCGAGTTCGCACGCACCTTCACCCCGCGACGGGACACGCCGCTGCGCAGCATGATGGGCTCCGCGCCTGTGCCCGTCGCTCAACCCGCCCGCAAGCCTTTAATGGAGATGATGGTGACGGCGACATGCGAAATGGCCGGGGCGCATCGATGGGGCGCTTTCGCCAGGCCGGTGCGCTCCGCAATGGCGGCGGTCGTCAGTTCGCTTTCGCGCAGCCTGGCGAGGTGCTTGTCGCGAATCGGGTCGGCATGGCGGCGGTCGGGCATGGCGGACATATGCGCTGCGTGGCAATTTGGACTTGGCGGAGCGGGTGGGATTCGAACCCACGGAAGACTTGCGCCTTCGGAGGTTTTCAAGACCTCTGCCTTAAACCACTCGGCCACCGCTCCATTCTTTTGCGCCCGAAAAGCACACCGGGCGCAAAATGGGCGCAAAATTTAACTCACGCCAGCAGCATTTCCTTTTCATTTCAAGCAGTTGCCACAGCCTTGATTTTAAAATTTCAAGACCGTTGCATTCAACCACTCTGCCATCGCTCCGTATCGATCTGCGCTGCCAAGTGGCAAGCTGGCGCAGATTTGGCGCAGATATTTTCTGCGTCATTTAGCAATTTCCGCCTGTTAACTCGGAAATCAGACTATTTTCAAGGCCGCGCCCAACCGCGCGGCCATCGCGTTAAGGCATTCAGCCGCTTGGCCGCAAGTCAGCGCTTCGTTCGATACGCTGGCTTTATCGCCTCCAACTTCAATACGTCAACGCGCGGAAGCAATATTCGAGGCTATCGGGACATTTCGCACGGGTGACAAAAGTTGACCTGACAGAGGCCGGACTGCGCGTTATGCCTGCCGCCTCAACGATTCACAAATTTGCAAGAATCGGATTGTGATTATGTATTGGAAGCACCGTGATTCGGCCAGTATTGCGGCCGGCGCACAAGGTGGGGAAGCTCGGTGACGCTATCCTGCAAAAGACAAGTACGAATGAGCGTGGCGCTCTGCGCAATCGTGGTGTTGTCGGCCTGTACACGGACCTATGACGGAACGATCGTACCGGAATACTACGCTCAAATGATTTCGAGCGGACCAATTCCCGTTTATCAGTTCCGCAAGAGGGACACCCAACCACCAAACAGGCTGGTCAGGTTTCCGCCGCCTCCCGCGGCAGTTGAAGTCGCACAAGCCCCGAAGCCTCAGCAGGTCGCCTCCAAGCGTGTACGTTCACGCGTGCAGCCAGTTGCGAAGCAACCAGCGGCAACAGCGAAAAAAGTAACGTGCCGCAGGGACAGTTCGGATGGAGGGCGGATCCGCGTCATCTGCGACTGATTTTGCCTGCGATTGTCTGCCGCCTAAGGCGCTTGCTATGATGCATCGTCGCCTCCAAACGCAAAAGGCCGGACTTTGCTGGCCCTTTCCTTAGATTTTACCTGCAGAATAGCGGAATTTAGTTCAACACCGGGCAGTAGCGCTCGCGTCCGAACGCGATCTTGATGCGTTCGCCATAACGGTCTCGGCCGCGCACGACAATCATATCCCGGCCTGCGGACACAATCCGGGCACGCCAAACGCCCAGCCGTTCCGCTTTCGACAATGCGCGTTCCTCGTTACAGAAACAGCGTCCATAAAGCGCTCGTCCCAGAGGTCACCGCGGCGGCAGCGCTCATAACGCGGGTCGCACCGATAACCTTCATTCAAACGGACTTTTGGTCCTTCGCAGTTGATCTCAATTTCCAATTCCTGCGCGAGGGCCCGGCACAATCGGTGTCACGGTGGCAGCGGCGACCAGTGCAGTTAGTGCGAACGCGGCAAATTTCTTCACAAAGTCCTCCAGTCCTCCAGATGTGGAACTTGCAAACGCATAACCGCTCGTTTGTTTCAAAATTGCCAATTTCGTTGCTCTATTTCCGCAATGGCGGCGCCTCTGGCGCAACGAGCATCGACTCTTAGTTCAAAATAACCTCTCGAAAGTGTGAAAGCAGTATTGATTCCGGCAGATTTTTAGATAAATGCGTTGCAGATACTTCGGAGCAAGATCGTGGATAAAGAACAAGCATCAAAGTTGGAGCTGACAGTATCGATCGTTTCGGCCTATGTCTCCAAAAACAGCGTTCCAATGGCCAAGCTGGCCGAATTAGTTTCGAGCGTCCATGAATCTCTCAACAGGTTGGAGGGCGCCCCGGTAGTGGAGGAAGAGCTTCTTGTGCCGGCGGTTCCGGTGAGGAAGTCCGTGACGCCGGACTACATCATTTCCCTGGAAGACGGCCGCAAGTTCAAGTCGCTAAAGCGCCACCTCAACAGCCAACATGGAATGACCCCCGATCAATATCGGGCGAAGTGGAACCTTCCGTCAGACTATCCGATGGTCGCACCGAACTACGCGGCAACGCGCTCGGCCCTGGCAAAGACGATGGGTCTGGGCCGCAAGGCTGACGGCGAAGCTGTCGAGTTCGACGGTAAAAAGGCCGGCTGGCCGCCGCGGTCGCCCGCGGAAGGTACCGGTCTGACATCACTCATTTGATCTATGCCATCACCCCCGGGAACCCGACTTTTTGGATGCCCGTGCTCGCGACGTCCGATGCTGCATGTCTGCGGCGGAGTCCCGCTTGACGTAATTGCGCGTCATCGATAGGCCGGACGCGGCGTCGAAGCGGTTCGAAAGGGCTCCCTATCTGATGGAAATATTCACGGCAGCGGGCTTCTCCGCACTCTTGCAGGTAATCGCGATCGATCTCGTGCTTGCCGGAGATAATGCCATCGTCATCGGCATGGCTGCCGCCGGCCTGCCGTCCGACCAGCGCCGCAAGGCTATCCTTGTCGGCATCGGCGCAGCCACCGTTCTGCGCATCATTTTTGCGCTAGTCACCCAATGGCTGCTTGCCATCGGCCCGATGCTGCTGATTGCCGGTGGCCTCTTGCTCCTCTGGGTCTGTTGGAAGATGTGGCGCGAGCTCCGCGTTTCCCATCAGGAGGAACAGGACGCGACCGAAGCCCTATCGAACGTTGACTTCGACAAGGATGGATCGGTTGCCGGCAGGGGACCGCGCAAAACATTCGCGCAGGCCGCCTGGCAGATCGTTATCGCTGACGTCTCAATGTCGCTGGACAATGTCCTTGCGGTCGCAGGCGCTGCGATGGAGCATCCGACTGTCCTGATTTTCGGCCTTGCTCTGTCTATTGCCCTCATGGGATTTGCCGCATCCTTCGTGGCCCGCCTTCTCCACGAATACCGCTGGATTGCGTATATCGGTCTCATCATCATCCTGTACGTCGCGATCAATATGACACTGGAAGGCGCGATCGAGCAATTTCCGGAGCAGCTGAGCTTTCTGAACGGCTGGTTTGGAGCGCACGGCAGCCCAGCTCACTAAATGCGTTGCCGCAATCTCGGTCGGGCAGGCGTCGATTTCGGCGCACCCCGGCTTGCGGCATTTCGCGCTGGTCGCATAGCGGTTACATTTCGCGCCGCGATGTGATAGGTGGCCGCCTTTCGATCTCACGGTAAGAAGAATGTCCGCCGCACCCCGCGTCAGCTTTGTCAGCCTTGGCTGCCCGAAAGCCCTTGTCGATTCCGAACGCATCATTACGCGTTTGCGTGCCGAGGGTTATGAAATCTCGCGCAAGCATGACGGCGCCGACCTCGTCGTGGTCAATACGTGCGGCTTCCTGGATTCGGCTCGCGACGAGTCTCTGAACGCTATCGGTAGCGCGCTTTCGGAAAACGGGCGGGTGATCGTCACCGGCTGCCTCGGTGCTGAGCCCGAGGTCATCCGCGAGCGGCATCCGAACGTCCTCGCCATCACCGGCCCGCAGGCCTACGAAAGCGTAATGGCCGCTGTTCACGAGGCCTCGCCGCCGCAGCACGATCCGATGATCGACCTGCTGCCTCCACAAGGCATCAAGCTGACGCCGCGCCACTACGCCTATCTGAAAATCTCCGAGGGCTGCAACAACCGCTGCACGTTCTGCATCATCCCAGCCCTGCGCGGCGATCTCGTCTCGCGCCCTGCTGCCGACGTGCTGCGCGAGGCCGAGCGGCTGGCCAAAGCCGGCGTGAAGGAAATCATGGTGATCTCGCAGGACACCAGCGCTTACGGCGTCGATATTAAGTACGAGTCCAGCCGTTACCAGGACCGCGAGGTTCGTGCGAAATTCTACGATCTCTCCAAGGAACTTGGCGAACTCGGCATGTGGGTGCGCATGCACTACGTCTACCCCTACCCTCATGTCGCCGATGTCACCCCGCTGATGGCCGAGGGCAAAATCCTTCCCTACCTCGACATTCCGTTCCAGCACGCCTCGCCCGCTGTGCTCAAGAATATGCGGCGGCCCGCGCATGGCGAAAAGACGCTTGAGCGTATCCGCGGTTGGCGTGAGGTTTGCCCGGATCTGGCCGTTCGCTCGACCTTCATCGTCGGCTTCCCTGGTGAGACCGACGAAGATTTTGACATGCTGCTCGACTGGCTCGACGAGGCGAAGATCGAGCGCGCCGGCTGTTTCAAGTATGAGCCGGTGAAGGGCGCTCGTTCCAACGACCTCGGACTCGCCGAAGTCCCGCAGGAGGTCAAGGAAAGCCGTTGGCACCGCTTCATGCAGCGACAGCAGAAAGTTTCGGCCGCGCAGTTGCAGAAGAAGGTCGGCAAACGTCTGCCCGTCATTATTGACGAGGCGAATGGCACCGCCGGCAAGGGCCGTACGAAATACGACGCGCCGGAAATCGATGGCAATGTCCATATCTCCTCTCGCCGCCCGCTGCGTGCCGGCGAGATCGTCACCGTGAAGATAGAGCGCGCCGACGCCTACGACCTCTACGGCGCCGCTGTCTAAAGCCTGTCGAAATCTTAACCGAACCTGCCTTTCCAAGCTGGAACCTGCTGCGCTAGCGCATAATCCTTCGCTTGCGCCCGCTTGTAGGCAGGCCGATCCTCGATGCGTTTCAGATAGTCGTGGAACACGGTCCGCTCCGGCAGCGCCTTCATCATCACCATGGTGTAGTTGATTGCGGAGGCTAGCTGCGTGTCGGCTGCCGTGAAGCGGTCACCTGCGGCGAATTCGTTCTCGGTCAGCCGTCGCTCGACATAGGCGACCATGTCCTCGAGCAGGCCAAACGAGTAGTCGTTGCTCCTGTATTTCAGCCCATGTGCGTGCGCCGAAATGCATGGGTCGAAGACCGCGTCGCAATAGACGGTGGCGGACAGGTACGAAGCGCGCATCGGGTCGCCAATCGGCGGCGCCAGGTTCGCTTCGGGAAAGGCATCCGCCAGATAGATCGTGATTGCCGCGCGCTCGGTAGCGACCGTGCCGTCGTGCATGATCGCCGGAACCTTTTTATTCGGCTGGATCAGGCGATAGTCCTCGGAGACGCCGCCGTCGGCGCGGATATCGATGTGGTTGAGCTCGTAGTCAGCACCGAGTTCTTCCAGCAGCCAGAGGACGCCTGAACCGCGCGACCAAGGGGCATGATAAAATTTCAACATCACCTGTTCTCCCTGCAAAACCATGCTTATGTCTCCTCAGTACCATCGTGCTCCTGACACCGGACCGTCAGGATAAGTCAGGAAAGCGTGAATGGTTTCGGCGATGCGCCACTTGCCGACGCACACTTCCGACTAAGGTTCGGACAGGCGCGGGAGCATCGTATTGGGCAAGAGAGTTTTGGTTGTTGGCGGCGGCATCATCGGCGCATCGGTTGTCTGGCATCTGACAAGGGCAGGATGCGACGTGACGGTGTTGGATGCCGGTGATGGCGGTGGTTTGGCGACCAGCCAATCCTTTGCCTGGATCAACGCCAGTTGGGGCAATCCGGAGTTCTATTTCCATTTCCGCCGGCGCTCGATGGCTGGCTGGAAGCGATTGAAGGCCGAGTTGCCGGAGATTCCGCTGACATGGTGCGGCGGATTGTTGTGGGATCTGCCACTCGCCCCGATCGTTGGGGAACTCGCTGCCAGAGAGATCGTCTCCGGCGAAAGAGACCCAGACCTTGCGCCTTACGATCCACGCAGGGCGGCGCTCGCATAAGCGGACGCGAACTACTTGACGGTGATGGACCCCCGCGCCGCGCTCAGCAGCTTTTCCGCACCGAGCGCGACGTAGCGCTGTTCGTTGCCGACGGCCACGAACCGGTATCCCATTTCGACAAAGCGACCGACAAACGACGGATCGACGGCGAAAATGCCGGCGAACTTGCCTGCCTTGCGGGCGCGGGCAGCAACCTGTTCGACGGTCTGCATCATATCCTCTAGCGTCGGGTTGATCGTCGCGCCATCGGTCCAAGCAATCGAAAAGTCCGATGGCCCGAGGAAGATCGCGTCGATGCCTGGCGTGTCCAGAATTTCGTCCAGAACAGCCAACGCGGCGCGCGTCTCGACCATTGCAAAAGAGACGATGCGGCGGTTCATCTCCTTCAACCAGGTCACCTGATCCTTGCCCCCCAGGCGGTTAAAGGCGAAGGTCGGCCCCCAGGAACGACCGCCGACCGGCGGGTATTTCATGTGTTCGGCAAAGCGCCGGGCATCGTCAACGGAATTCACCATCGGCGCGATCACTGCTTCGGCGCCGAAATCCAGTGCGCGGCTAGCCATGTCCCACCGTCCAACCGGAATGCGCACCACCACATGCTTGTCCGCATGGCGCACCGCCGGCACGGAACGCAGCACGCTGTCCTCGTGGTGGCCGCCGTGCTGCATGTCGAGCGTGATTGCGTCGAAACCCTGGCCGGCGACGATCTCTACCGTCAGCGGATCCGGCACGCCGGACCATGCGGTTAAGATGACTTCATCCGCGGCCAGCCTATCGACAAGGTGCATGAACCTACTCCTGCGAGAAACGCGGCCACATTGACCCAGCCGCTGCGGGAAAGGCAAAGAAAAACCGCCCGTCAAGCGGGCGGTCGGATTGGTCCAGCGGATTGACTGTTCTCAGGCGTTTTTGATCTGCTCGATCGCCTGATGCATCAGTTCGTCCATCGTGCGACGGATCTGATGATCGGACTGGCCAACGCCGGCCGCGTCAAAATCCTTGCGGATTTTGCGGAACACATCGTGGTCGCCGGCTTCCTCGATATCGGAAACGATGACTTCCTTGGCATAGGCTTCCGCATCGGCGCCGGTTTTGCCAAGCTTTTCCGCCGCCCAAAGTCCCAACAGCTTGTTGCGGCGTGCCGTCGCCTTGAAGCGCAACTCCTCATCGAAGACGAACTTGCGCTCAAAACCTTCTTCGCGATCCTTCATACTCGTCATAGACGTTCCTCCGGCTGGGAATTCGATTCTGCTCATCCCATATAAGCGGTCCAGATGCACAAACCAAAACGTCGCGCCGCGGTCAATATGAGCCGAGATGCTGCGCTGCGGCAAATCGTTTCTGAAAGCCGTTGATTGCGGGCATTTGGCAATTGAGGAAAGACTGCGATTGCGATAGAGACGCCTTTGAAACCAATGACCTCGCACGCGTGCCGCGAGTCGGAGGGTACGGAAATGATCCGCCTTCCAGAAAATCCAGAGAACCGATCATGAAAAATCGCCGCCGAATTTACGAAGGCAAGGCCAAGATCCTCTATGAAGGCCCGGAGCCGGGTACGTTGATTCAGTTCTTCAAGGACGACGCAACTGCTTTCAACAAGAAGAAGCACGAGATCGTCGACGGCAAGGGCGTGATCAACAACCGCATTTCCGAGCACATCTTCAACCATCTCAACCGGATGGGTATTCCCACGCACTTCATCCGCCGCATCAACATGCGCGAGCAGTTGATCAAGGAAGTTGAGATCATTCCGCTTGAAGTGGTCGTGCGCAACATAGCCGCAGGCTCGTTGGCCAAGCGCCTCGGCATCGAGGAAGGCACCGTGCTGCCGCGCTCGATCATCGAGTTCTACTACAAGGCCGATGCGCTGGATGATCCGATGGTCTCGGAAGAGCATATCACCGCGTTCGGCTGGGCGAGCCCGCAGGAAATCGACGACATCATGGCGCTCGCCATACGCGTCAACGACTTTCTCTCCGGCCTGTTCATGGGCATCGGCATCCAGCTCGTCGATTTCAAGATCGAGTGCGGCCGCCTGTTCGAGGGCGACATGATGCGCATTGTCGTCGCCGACGAGATTTCGCCGGACTCCTGCCGCCTCTGGGACGTCAACACCCAGGACAAGCTCGACAAGGACCGTTTCCGCCGCGACATGGGCGGTCTGGTCGAGGCCTATCAGGAAGTGGCGCGCCGGCTTGGCATCATGAATGAGAACGAACCGCCGCGGCCCTCGGGCCCGATCCTCGTCGCCTCCAGCAACGGCAAGGGCAAACCGCACTAAGCGGCTTCCTTCCCTCAGAAAACCAAATGCCAGGGAACGAAAGCCCGTGATCAAGGCCCGCGTAACCGTCACCCTCAAAACCGGCGTGCTCGACCCGCAAGGCAAGGCAATCGAAGGCGCGTTGAGTACGCTCGGCTTTTCAGGCGTCGGCTCGGTGCGCCAGGGCAAGGTCTTCGACGTCGTGCTGGACAGCGCCGACAAGGCCAGGGCCGAGGCGGACCTGAAAGCCATGTGCGAGAAGCTCCTGGCAAATACGGTGATTGAGAACTATACTGTCGCAATAAGCTAAGTGTGGGAACGGGGATGGCAGAAGTTACCAACGATCTGATGTTCGAAGTACTAAAGAATATTCAGCATGATGTTCGCCTTCTTCGCGACGGTCAGGGCGAAATTCGCCAGGAATTGAACGCGATCCGTGGCCACTTAATCTCTATGCAAGGCGACATTCACAACATTTATGGAATACTTGGCCGCCATGATGAACGCCTCGATCGCATCGATCGCCGACTGGAACTGCGCGAACTGGCCGAGCCGCAACGGCCGTTTGAGCCGATGTGAGTGTTGCTCCAAATCGGTCTAGAGGCTATGGCGGCGCGTGACTTTGAGTTTCCGCTCCGAGACGGCGTCCGGGTGAACAACCACTGGCGTCGGAAATTCTTTCGCGCATCGAACGAGAGGTTGAGGCATGAAATCCGCGGTTGTCCTCCTTCCCGGCCTCAATCGCGACCGCGACATGATCGCGGCGCTGACGAAGATTTCCGGCCACGCGCCGGCGACGATCTGGCAGACGGAGACGGAAATTCCGGATGTCGATCTGATCGTCATTCCGGGCGGGTTTTCCTACGGCGATTATCTGCGTTGCGGCGCGATCGGCGCGCGCAAGCCGGTGATGCGGGCGGTCGCGGAAAAGGCGGCCAAGGGCGTGCCTGTCATCGGTGTTTGCAACGGCTTCCAGATCCTGCTCGAGGCTGGCCTGCTGCCCGGTGCGCTGATGCGCAACACGTCTCTGAGGTTTGTCTGCCGGGAAGTGAAGCTGCAGGTGGCGAACGCCAATACGGCGTTCACCCGCAACTACGCCGCCGGTCAGATCATACGCGCGCCGGTGGCTCACCACGACGGCAACTACTTCGCCGATGCCGAAACGCTGGCGCGCATCGAGGGCGACGGCCAGGTGGTGTTCCGCTATGCGGAGGGCACCAACCCGAATGGGTCGGTCAACGAAATCGCCGGCATCATGAATGCCAATGGCAACGTGCTCGGCTTGATGCCGCATCCGGAAGACCTGATCGAGGCGGCGCATGGCGGCATCGATGGGCGCGGCCTGTTTGAAAGTGCGCTGGGCATTCGTGCCGCCGCATGATTGTCACAGTTTCCACTAATCCATTGGTTTTGCTTCGAGTTCCCCCGAAGATCGCTTCAGGGAGTTCGGTTCGATGCATTGGCAATAGGGACAATTTCTGATGCGATTTTTGCGCACCGCACTGCCCCTCCTCGCGCTTGCTTTGGTGGCTTGCCAAGCGGCGCCCTCAAAGACAAGCGTCGGCAAGAGCGCATCGCTGCTGGCGATGGAGGTTGTCGCGACCGCCGCGCATAAATGCTGGTTCGCGTCCAAGGACCCGGCTTTCAAGACCTACAAATTCGCCAATGAACTGAATTCGTTCAGCGGCCAGCCCCGCTTCCTGCTGGTGCCAGCAAAAAATTATGGTGGACGTCCATTGCTGGTCGTGCAGGCAACTGGCGGCTCATCGAAAGTCGATGCCTTCGGTCCCTTGCTGAGCGAACCGCTCGGCACGCGCGTCTCCAGCGACCTGACCCGCTGGACGTCAGGCGACACCTCCTGCGCCGCCGCTGCTTAGCTTCTGCTGCGGTAATAACTTCCTCGGGCTCGCATGGAGTCCCTCTCACCGGTTCGCTTCGCAAGCCAGTGAGAGGTCGAGGAACGGTAGAGAGTCATTTTGCTTCAGAGGCGGCGGGCGTTCGCCGTGTCGGGTGGTCGGCAAATGGGGAAAACCGCACACCCCTGGCATGCCTAGGGTTTAGCAAGCCAGCGATGCAAGCACCGCCGCCCGTAAGCAAAATGACTCGATGCGTTAGCCATCGCCGCAATTTCCATCCGTCGGCGACTTGTCGAACAGCTGGGGATCACTCCCACGGATTGCGCAGCCCTTCGCGCTCGGCGTCGGCCCGTGACAAGCCAATATCCTTGAGCTGTTCGTCGGTCATTGAAAGCAAGGCGAGACGGCTACGACGCTTTTCGGCCATGGCCGAGATCGCCAGGAAGACTGCCGACAGTAAGCTGGTCGTGCCGAACCTTGTCCGTATAGAAACCGTCTCGGCCGTCAGGTACCTCGGATCACCCGATCTAAATGTCTCTATTGCACTCATTGCCTTCTCCAATCGTCTTGTCATCATCATTCACAGGTACAATCTTTTGAATTGACCCCATTGCAATTGCAAGCTATTAAATTGTCATGATGACAAATTGGCTTCCTGATCTCTCACAGGGCACCGGCCCGCTCTATCTGCGGCTTGCGGATCAGATCGAAAGAGACATTGGCAGTGGCAAGCTGCCGGCGGGCGACAAGCTGCCACCGCAGCGCAACCTTGCTTATGATGTCGGGGTGACAATCGGGACAGTCACGCGCGCTTACGCTGTAGCCCGCGAGCGCGGATTGGTCAGCGGAGAGGTCGGACGGGGCACCTATGTGCTGGGCGACAGCGGCCATGATGGCGACGTCGCGCGCATTGAGGTGCGAGGCCCCAGCCCGCTTTCCATCATTCCTGAGGCGACGCCTGGCTCGGTCAAGCTGCGCATGGACAGCACGTCGGCTTCTGACGTCGGCCAGAGCACCATCATTCAAAAATTGCTCAACCGGATCACCAGCGGGCATGCCGACAAGGTTGGCGACTATACGCGCAGTTGGCCGCAGGATTGGCGCGAGGCAGGCAGGAAGTGGCTGGCCGTCACTAACTGGTCGCCAGATCCGCAGACAATTGTCTCGACCGCAGGCTGTCATGCGGCGATCATGGCGGTTATCGCCGTTGCCACCGCGCCTGGCGACAAGATCGCCTTCGAACAGCTCACCTATTCGTCGATCTCGCGCAGTGCCAATCTGATCGGCCGCCGCAGCGTGGTGTTCGGCAACGACAAGAACGGCGCGGACCCGGAGGATTTCGAGCGGCTTTGCGCCCAGCAGCACCCGAAGCTGGTGTTCCTAATGCCGTCAATGCAGAACCCGACCCTGTCGATCATGCCGACAGACCGCATGCGCGCCATTGTCGAAGTGGCGCGCAAGTACAATGTGTGGATCATCGAGGATTCCATCTACAGTTCATTGCTGGAGCAGAAGCCCGGCACGCTCGCAGCGCTTGCGCCGGACCGGGTGTTTCATGTCGGTGGCCTGTCGAAGGCGGTGTCGGCCGGCGTGCGGGCGGGATGGGTCGCCTGCCCTGCGCATTTCGCGCCGCGCGTCCAGACAGCGCACAAGATGGTCACAGGCGGCATTTCCTTCATGCTTGCCCAACTCGCCGCAGACATGGTGAACAGCGGCGAAGCCGACGCGATCCGGCTTAAGGTACGCAAGGAAATCGCCGCGCGCGAGGAAATGGCACGGCGGATTTTCGCCGGCCTCGATTTCCGGTCTCACCCCGATGTGCCGTATCTCTGGATGAAACTGCCCGAGCCATGGCTTTCCGGCACCTTCAAGCAGGTTGCGGCGAATGAGGGCGTACTCATCGACGACGAGGACGAGTACAAGCCTGGGCGCGGCGAGAAGGTGTATTACCGAATTCGCGTCGGCTTCTCGATCCCGAAGACCCGCGAGGACGTCGCGGCGGGCTTTTCAACGATCCGTCGTCTGGTCGACCACGCCGGCTCAGGTTACGACAGCTACGGATGACCGCCCTCACCCGACACGAAGGTGGTGGCACGTAACTCATGCAGCAAGCAAGCTAGCTCCCGCGCAAGCCCTGTGAGTTGCCCTGAATTTTCCCACATTGAGGGTGTCAATCCGCATTGCTTGTTATATGAACCGGCCACCCCAATCAGGCGAGGCCGGCCTTCACGATGAGCATCCGCAACGACGTCGCGATCACGGACGATTTGGTGAAAGCGCATGGGCTCAAGCCCGACGAGTACCAGCGTATCCTGACGCTGATCGGCCGCAAGCCGAGCTTCACCGAGCTCGGCATCTTCTCGGCCATGTGGAACGAGCACTGCTCGTACAAGTCTTCCAAGAGATGGCTGCGCACACTGCCCACCAAGGGACCCCGTGTGATCCAGGGCCCGGGCGAGAATGCCGGCGTTGTCGACATCGGCGACGGACAATGCGTGGTCTTCAAGATGGAGAGCCACAACCATCCATCCTATATCGAACCCTACCAGGGCGCGGCGACCGGCGTCGGCGGCATCTTGCGCGACGTCTTCACAATGGGCGCGCGGCCGATCGCGGCGATGAACGCGCTGCGTTTCGGCGAGCCTGACCACGCTAAGACCCGGCATCTGGTGGCCGGTGTGGTTTCCGGCGTCGGCGGCTATGGCAATGCCTTCGGCGTGCCGACGGTCGGCGGCGAGGTCAATTTCGACGCCCGCTACAATGGCAACTGCCTCGTCAACGCTTTCGCTGCCGGCTTGGCACGGACCGACGGCATATTCCTATCCGAGGCAAAAGGCGTTGGCCTGCCGGTCGTCTATCTCGGCGCCAAGACAGGCCGCGATGGCGTCGGTGGCGCAACCATGGCGTCGGCCGAGTTCGACGATACCATCGAAGAGAAGCGCCCGACCGTCCAAGTGGGCGATCCCTTCACTGAAAAATGCCTGTTGGAAGCCTGCCTTGAGCTGATGGCGTCCGGCGCCGTCATCGCCATCCAGGATATGGGTGCCGCCGGCCTGACCTGCTCGGCCGTCGAAATGGGCGCCAAGGGCGATCTCGGCATCGAACTTGACCTCGACAAGGTGCCAGTGCGCGAAGAGCGCATGAGCGCCTATGAGATGATGCTGTCGGAAAGCCAGGAGCGCATGCTCATGGTGCTCAGGCCCGAACTGGAAAAGCAGGCCGAGGCAATCTTCCACAAATGGGGGCTGGACTTCGCCATCGTCGGCAAGACGACGGACGATCTGCGCTTCCGCGTCATCCATCTGGGCGAGGAAGTCGCCAATTTGCCGATCAAGGAGCTCGGCGACCAGGCGCCGGAATATGACCGCCCCTGGACCGCGCCCAAGCCGCGCGCGCCGCTGGCCAAGGACGACATCCCCCCCGCGGACGTGGCCGACGCGCTGCTCACGATGCTGGGCGGACCCAACCTTTCCAGCCGCCGCTGGGTCTGGGAGCAGTATGATTCGCTGATTCTCGCCAACACGCTGCAAATCCCCGGCGGTGATGCCGGCGTGGTACGCGTCGATGGCCACGCCACCAAGGCGCTTGCCTTCTCATCCGACGTGACGCCGCGCTATTGCGAGGCCGATCCATTCGAAGGCGGCAAACAGGCAGTGGCGGAATGTTGGCGCAATCTCACCGCCACCGGGGCGGAGCCGCTGGCGGCAACGGACAATCTCAATTTCGGCAATCCGGAACGACCGGAGATCATGGGTCAGTTGGTGAAGGCGATCGAAGGCATCGGCGAGGCCTGCCGGGCGCTCGATTTTCCGATCGTCTCGGGCAATGTCTCGCTCTACAACGAGACCAACGGCCAAGGCATTCTGCCGACTCCAACCATTGGCGGCGTCGGGCTGATCGGCGATTGGTCGAAGATGGCGCGCATCGGCTTTGCCGCCGAGGGCGAGGCGATCATCCTGGTCGGCGCGCCGGCATCGTGGGGCACGCACCTGGGGCAGTCGATCTACATGCGCGACATTCAGGGCCGCGCCGATGGGCCTGCCCCGGCGGTCGACCTGGCGCATGAGAAGAGGACCGGCGACCTGGTGCGCAAGTTGATTGCGACCGGAGTCGCCACGGCTGTCCACGATCTGTCGGACGGCGGTCTGGCGGTCGGATTGGCCGAAATGGCGATGGCGAGCGGCATCGGCGCGACTGTCAATCAGCTAAAGGACCATTCGCCGATCCCGGTATTCTTTGGCGAGGATCAGGGCCGCTATCTCGTCACCATCCCGCGCGACCAGGTCGACTGGTTCCTCGGTGAATTCCTCAAGGATACCGGCGTCTTCGCGCCGCGGATCGGCGTCACCGGCGGGCGCGACGTGAAGCTCGGCGACGCGCGCGCGATTTCCGTCGCGAAGCTGAAGGCCGCGCATGAAGGCTGGTTCCCCGCCTTCATGGAGGGTGAGTTGCCCTCGGCAAACTGACTTCGGGCTTGATCTCCGGGCCGGAAAGTCCAAGGTAATAGCTGGTGGCGTTTTTGCGGGCGCTGCAAGTGAAATTCATACGGGAACCTAGGATGGCAATGGACGCGCATGACATCGAACGGATGATCAGGGAGTCCATCCCGGATGCCAAGGTGACGATCCGCGATCTTGCCGGCGACGGCGACCACTATGCGGCGGAGGTTGTCGCCGAGAGCTTTCGTGGCAAGAGCCGTGTCCAGCAGCACCAGATGGTCTACGAGGCTCTGAAAGGCAACATGGGCGGTGTCCTGCATGCGCTGGCGCTGCAGACCAGCGTTCCGGAGTAAGCCCTATTGATGTCCATCGTCGGCGATTTCGTCGAACAGGTCGTGAGCTCGGCTCTCAGCGAGGGCATGCGTAAACTTGGTGGGAAACGCAGGCGTCGACGGCCTTCTGCCATTTCGTTGAAGCACCACCGCGCCGAAAGCGGGACGCGAAGTGCAGAGATTGCACAGATCGTGACCGCAACGTCTCGTGGCCGACCGTATGCGATGATTGCTTAATTCGAGGAGGACGTATCTCACCGTTACCACGCTCCGGAGATTTCCGGCCTGGTCGTTGAACCCTTCGATCCTTCGACAAGCTCAGGATGAGGGGAGGCGGTGCGCGCCTGCCGGATCAGGAACCGACAACGCGTTGTTTTTAGTTCAAACGATGCCCGGCAGGCGCGCACCATCGACGTTTTCCCTACAACCGATTCCCCCTGTGTCGCTCTGACCGTAGGGGCCGGACAGCCAGGACCGGACCTTGGGAAGCACTTCCCGGCTTCCCCGACCCCGCCTACCGGACGGGATCAGCCCACGCCACCTTTCTTCCCTGGTCAGCCCGGTCGCCACCCAAACCCCAACGAGAAAGCAGGACGGGGGATAAGGCCGTATAGGAGGGCGGGGGGCACGGAATTATTTCGAAGGTTGGAATAAAATATTGAAACTAAATGATAATAATTTGTCCAAGGGCAAACTTGCAGATTTTTGTTCACCGTTTCGGGACCGTCTGCGCTGCCCCTCATCCGCCTGCCGGCACCTTCTCCCCGTATCCTTCGACAGGCTCAGGACGGGGAGAAGGGACGCTCGCCGCACCGCCGAGGCCAATCGCTAAAAATCGGTGACAAAGCGCTACGCTGACGCCCCCTCTCCCCCGTCCTGAGCCTGTCGAAGGACACGGGGAGAGGGTAAGGGGAGGGGCAGCGAACACAGTTCCGCAACTCCCAAAGCGACCGTCGCCCAAGGATGAGACCGGTGGCGCAAGGGCACGTGGCACAACTGCAATACAGGACGGCGTCTTGTTTCGGGTCGCTGTTGGGTTTATTTCATGAGTATGTTTCGGGCCTGTCTCCCGCAGGCGCAAAAGGATTGTCACCATGAGCGGCATCAACGACTACATCGACAGCGAAGTGAAGGGTCAGGACGTCGTTCTCTTCATGAAAGGCACGCCCGGCTTTCCGCAATGCGGCTTCTCCGGCCAGGTGGTGCAGATCCTTGATTACCTCGGGGTCGACTACAAGGGCGTCAATGTCCTCACCTCGAACGAACTGCGCCAGGGCATCAAGGAATACTCCAACTGGCCGACCATTCCCCAGCTTTATGTGAAAGGCGAATTCGTCGGCGGTTGCGACATTATCCGCGAAATGTTCCAGGCTGGCGAATTGCAGAGTTTCTTCGAGGAAAAGGGCGTCAGCGCGCGCGCCGTATCCTGAGAAAGTGAATAGTCAATAGTGAATAGTGAATCGTAGAGGGGTAGCGCTTACCTGCGGGGCGGCGAAAATCCATTCACCATTCTGCCATTCACCATTCACAATCAGCTCATTCGAGCATCTTTGGGCCGGCTTCCCGGCGCATTTCGTTTGCCGCGACATGATCGGAGCAGCCCGATGGACCAGCAGACCACTGCGACGAAGCAGCTCGCCTTTCCGATTCCGCGCTGGGAGTTCATCGCGCTGTGCGCGGCGCTGATGGCGCTCAATGCGCTTGCCATCGACATCATGTTGCCGGGTCTGCAGCAGATCGGCGCCAGCCTCGGCGTCGAGAATGAGAACCATCGGCAATATGTGATCACCGCTTATTTTGCCGGTATGGCGTTTGCGCTGCTGGCCTATGGCCCCGCATCCGACCGGTTTGGCCGCCGTAAGCCGCTGCTCTTCGGCCTCGGCGTCTACCTTTTCGCTGCTTTCGCCGCAGCGCTGTCGCCCAATTTCGAGACGCTGCTCGCCCTGCGCTTCATTCAGGGCATCGGCGCGGCATCGACCCGCGTTATCGCCGTATCGATGGTGCGCGACCGCTTTGGCGGACGGCAGATGGCGGAAACCATGTCTCTGATTTTCATGGTGTTCATGATCATCCCAGTCATCGCGCCAAGCATCGGACAGCTCATGATGCTGTTCGCCAACTGGCACATGATCTTCATCTGCATGGGCCTGATCGGGCTGGCGATCACCACATGGGCGGCGATCCGTCTGCCGGAAACCCAGCACCCGGAGGACCGCCGCCCGTTCACGCTTGCGTCGGTCGGCCAGGCGTTCGGCATCGTGCTGACGACGCGCGTCTCTCTCTGGTACACGCTGGCGTCTACCACCGTGTTCGGCGCGCTGTTCGGCTTCATCAATTCCGCGCAGCAGGTCTATGTCGGTATCTATGGCCTTGGCGTCTGGTTCCCGATCGTCTTTGCGGGGGTCGCCGGCCTGATGGCGGTGTCGTCGTTCCTCAACTCGCAATTGGTCATGCGCGTCGGCATGCGCCGCCTGTCGCATGCGGCTCTGGTCGGATTCTTCTCTGTCAGCGCGATCTGGTTCGTCTGGTCGCTGTTCGGAGAATTGCCGCTGGTCGCCTTCGTGATGCTGTTCGCGGCGGCGATGTTCCAGTTTGGCTGGATCGGTTCGAACTTCAACGCACTCGCTATGGAGCCGCTCGGCCACATCGCCGGATCGGCCTCATCGGTCCAAGGCTTCGTCCAGACGCTTGGCGGCGGGCTCATCGGCGCCTTCATCGGCCAATCGTTCAACGGCACCACGACGCCACTTGCCGCCGGATTCTGCGGCGTTGCGGGGCTTAGCCTGGTGATGGTGCTTATTGCAGAACGCGGCCGGCTGCTTCACGCCCAGCACGATCCCAAGCCGCGGAGGTAGCGCCTCTACTCCTCCCCCTTTTGGGGAGGGGTAATGCCGCGCCCTCAGCTCTCCCACAACGCCTGCTTGATCTCGCGCCAGCTTTGCTTGTCAGGGGCCACGAGCAGGCCGCCGCCAACATGCGACGGCAGATAGGCCGAGCCGTCCAGCCTGGCTGAATAGCCGCCCGCTTCGGCGTGGATCAGCACACCCGCCAGGTGGTCCCACGGCATCAATTTCTGATAGGCGACGAAATGGCCGTTGCCGGTTGCCAGCAAGCGGTACTCATGCGCGGCGCAGCGGTAATTGAAGAACGCACCGAACTTCGCGAGATTGCGCGCCACCATCGAGCGCTCAGGCTCGTTGAGGTAATTCCACGAAGCAACGCCGTTCATCGCCGATACCGGCTTTGGCTCTGCCACATGGCAGCGCTCCAGCCGGCCGTCCGCATGGCGGATATGCGCGCCCGCGCCCTTCATCGCCAGCAGGAAGTCCTTGCCGAGTGGATCGTGGATGATGCCGGCCACCGTCTCGCCCTTCACCACGACCGCCAGCATGACGCCGAAAAGCGGCATGCCCGCAGCGAAATTGAAGGTGCCGTCCACCGGATCGATGACGAAGGCGAGATCCGCCTCGCCGAGACCGTTGAGCACCGACGGATCGGCCGAATGTGCCTCCTCGCCTACTACCAGCGCATCGGGAAAGCGCTCCTTTAGCCGCGCGGTGATCAGTCGCTCGGCGTTGACGTCCGCCTCTGTCACAAGATCGGTCGCCGACGTCTTCTGCCGGATATCGGTCGCCGACAGGCGCCGCCAGCGCGGCATGACCTCGGTAGTGGCTGCCTCCGCCAACAGCGCGGCCAGCCAATCGACGGACTTGTCGTCAAAGCGCATCGGGATGTTCCTTTGAATAGGTTGATCCAGCTCAAGTCGAGCCTGAATCGTGGATTGAGGAAGCGGAACGAAGTTCCTAGCGGGAAAGACCGGTGAAATCGAAAATGCCGCGATCAAGTAGATGGGAGGGGCGGACATTGGCGAGAGCGCGGATCATGGTGTCCTTGCGGCCGGGCATCCGGCGCTCGATGTCATCGATCATCGCCTTCATCGCATTGCGTTGCAAGCCTTCCTGGCTGCCGCAAAGATCGCAAGGAATGATCGGAAAGCGCATGGAATCGGCAAAGCGCGCAAGATCCTGCTCGGCGCAGAAGGCGAGCGGCCGCAAGACCATCACGTCGCCCTCGTCGTTCAGCAGCTTCGGCGGCATCGCGGCGAGGCGCCCGCCATGGAAGAAGTTCATGAAGAACGTCTCGAGCACATCCTCGCGGTGATGGCCGAGAACCAGCGACGAACACCCCTCCTCCCGCGCAATCCGGTAAAGATGGCCGCGCCGCAGCCGCGAGCAGAGCGAGCAATAGGTACTGCCTTCGGCGATCTTGTCGGTAACGATCGAATAGGTGTCGCGATATTCGATGCGGTGCTGGATGCCGTAGCTCTCAAGGAATTCCGGCAGAACGTGTTTTGGGAAGTTCGGTTGGCCCTGATCGAGATTGCAGGCGAACAGATCGACCGGCAGCAGCCCGCGCCATTTCAAATCGAGCAGGATGGCAAGCAGGCCGTAAGAATCCTTGCCGCCGGACAGCGCCACCAGCCAGCGTTCGCCGGGTTTCGCCATGGCGAAGTTCTCGATAGCCTCGCGCGCGTTCCGCAACAACCGCTTGCGCAGCTTGTTGAACTCGACTGAGGTCGGAACCTCGCGGAAC
The DNA here is from genome assembly GCA_963839725.1 of uncultured Alphaproteobacteria bacterium. GTDB lineage: Bacteria > Pseudomonadota > Alphaproteobacteria > Rhizobiales > Rhizobiaceae > Kumtagia. The sequence goes on from CAWIWT010000018.1 coordinate 28,345, forward strand.
AGCGGGTGACAGCCTTCGTGGTCCTCAAACGCTTCTGCCGGAGCAACGCTGATGTTCATGGCTGGATGACGTCCAATTCACGACTCTCGAACTCTGTACTCGCGCTTGCCTCGGCAAACAACATGCAGGCACGCGGACACTGAATTCATTTGACCCAAACAAAAAGGCCGCCCGAAAGGGCGGCCTTTGATGCGGCATAATGTCGAAATTATCGCGAGTAGAACTCGACGACCAGGTTCGGTTCCATCTGAACGGCGAACGGCACATCCGAGAGGCCCGGAACGCGCTTGAACGTCGCGGTCATCTTGTTGTGGTCGGCATCGATGTATTCCGGAACGTCGCGCTCGGCGAGCTGTACCGATTCCAGAACCAGAACCAGCTGCTTCGACTTCTCGCGAACCTCGATCACATCGCCAGCCGTGCAGCGGTACGAACCGATGTTGACGCGCTTGCCGTTGACGTTGATGTGGCCGTGGTTGACGAACTGGCGAGCCGCGAAAATCGTTGGCACGAACTTGGAGCGGTAGACGACCGCGTCGAGACGCGATTCGAGCAGGCCGATCAGGTTTTCGGAGGTATCACCGCGACGGCGGTTGGCTTCTTCGTAGGTTTTGCGGAACTGCTTTTCCGAAACGTCACCATAGTGACCCTTCAGCTTCTGCTTGGCGCGCAGCTGCAGGCCAAAGTCGGACAGCTTGCCCTTGCGGCGCTGGCCATGCTGGCCCGGGCCATATTCGCGCTTGTTGACCGGAGACTTCGGGCGGCCCCAGATATTTTCGCCAAGACGGCGGTCGATCTTGTATTTCGCGGATTCGCGCTTGCTCATCGCATTCCCTTTCAAAACATTACACCCCGAACCTCATGTTCCAGGTGAAGGAAACGCGCCCTCCTCTGGCCTCTGTTTTTGAGACCTGACAGGATCTTCCACGCACGCATTGCGGAAAGGTCCACGGGACACGTCGGTTGCAAGACCAGAAAAATATCAAGCGGTTTTCAGTGCGGTCTCGCGGCCACAAAAAACCGACACCGAACCTTTCGGCCCGGCGCTGGCGGGTGAATATTGGAGGGATTGGCGAATGTCAAGTTAGAGCATGTCGCGCCCAATGTGATTCATTCTGTTTCTCGTTTGGCGAGGCGGTTCACGCGGAGGGGCGCGAAGTTCGATGGGGTTCCATCGGACGAGCGGCCCGACAAAGTGAGCGCCCGCCAATCGGAAACCCTGCCGTCGATTTGCTTTTGGCAAATCGACAATCAGACAATTCGCTCGGTCGAACTTGTCCCGTTTCGCAGAAACGGGGTCCGACCGTGGGCCGGGCTGGTTTGGGCCAATCCTTCGGCCTTCGTCTTGTCCGCAGAAGGTGCCGGACGGTGAGCGGCGAACCGGGATCTCGGCTAAGCTCACCGGCAGGATTGGATCGCAGCGACCGCGCCATGCTCAGATAGGCGCTGCACAATGGGAGGCAGGTCCGTAAGCGGCTTTTCGTGCAGCCGGGCGATGCCGCCCTGCCATTCGCCGGTCTTATGCGCCTGTTCGCTGGAAAGATCGTAGAGACCTGTCCCGGCATGCGTATCGATGACCCGAAATGCCTTGTCCTTCAGCTTCAGATATTCCACCAGCCGCGCCAGCACCGAATGCTTGACGACATCGGCGAAGTTGCCGGCGTGAAACGCGTGGCGATAGTTCATCGCGTTAGGGTCAGGACTGTTAATCTGGTCGAAATGGTGTGAGGCCATCTGGCCGGTTACAGCGCATTTTCCTTTCGCGCTGACATCCGTCAGCGCGGGACATGCGCTGTAGCCGGCCAGATGGATCACATCCGAAGGACGCCGAAACGGCTGCGACCTGTTGCGTCGAACCGCTCGGCCGGGGAATAAACCCCGCCCTTCGCGCTTCTCCTTGCATCTCTTTGCCGTTTCAGGCGCCATTTCGATCATATTAATAGGTCCTGACCCTAGCTTCCGGCCGCGTCCCTGCCCCAGCGCGGCTTTGGCGGTTGGGCATTCGGCGTGCCATTGCCGTCGCGTGGACCGCGCCGGAATGACAGCACGAAGCCGATGAAGCCGATTGCCATGATGGAGAAACCGATCGGTTGCGCCCTTGGGTCGGACTGTCCGCCGCCGCCTTCAAGCAGGAGGTCGACGGAGAACAGCTCAAGCCCTTGCGCATCACCCTGCCCTACGGTGAAGGTATAGGCGCCCTCCTGAACATCCGGGATCGTTCCAGCCTGAATGCGGTAGATCTGTTGAAGCGTCTGTGGCGAGTCCTCGCGCTTCTCCGCCCCCTCGAGGCTGAGAGATTGCGCGAGCACGGTCTTGTCCATCGTCGCGGCGGTAATGGTGAGAACGTTCTGCTCCCTGTCGAACGAGGCCGGCACGACCGCGGTTACGTCCAAAACGGCTTTGACCGGCGCGTCAGCGGACTTCAGCGGCACATCGACCGGATGAAATCCGCTCGCCACATCCTCCACCCGCCAACTTCCGATCTGGTGGCTGGAGACATTGCGCATCGCCCACGGGTAGGCGAAGGCAACACCGGCGCCGATAAGAAACAAAGCCAAGAATATGAAGCGCATCATCGTCCGGATCTCATTCGCCTCGCGTAATCAGGCTTTCCGTTCCCAGCGGCGTTCGGGCGTCTGTTGCCAGTAGGTCACTTCGTGACCAGCAGCCTTCTCCACCTTCCACTGGGCGCGCGCCTCTTCCAGTTGGGTCGCGTCATGCCCGTCAAACATGAACACCAGCCGCTGATAGCCTTCGGCGGGCGGCGGGCTGGCGCCGTCGACCACGAAACGCACAACTGCCTCGTTCCTGTTCTCCTGGCTGGTCGTCAGCAACACCGGCTGCGCATCCGCATAGGGATCTCGGTCGAGCCCATGAGCGAGGAACGAATCGTCCCGGTAGGTCCAGAGATGCGCATCGAGGCTGTCGCGGCGCTCGGCGCTGCCCGTCTGCACAACAGTTCGCCAACCGCGCTGCACCGACCGCTCCAGCAGGCTCGGCAGCGCGTCCTCCAGCGTCGATTCAGTCAGGTGGTAGAACAGGACCTCTGTCATTCTCGCGAGACTACGACTCGTAGTGATCCCGCACTAGCCTATCGAGAAGCCGCACACCGAAGCCGGACGACCATGACTGATTGATCTCGCTCGCCGGCGATCCCATCGCCGTGCCGGCAATATCGAGATGTGCCCACGGCGTTTCCTTGACGAAACGCTGCAGGAACTGCGCTGCGGTGATCGCGCCGCCATACCGGCCGCCGGTGTTCTTCATGTCGGCGTTCTTGGTATCGATCATCTTGTCGTACTCGGTGCCAAGCGGCATGCGCCACAGACGCTCCTGCGTCGTTTGCCCGGCGGCGGTGAGGCGCTCGGCCAGTTGATCGTTGTTGGAGAAAAGCCCGGCGTAGTAGCTGCCGAGACTGACCATGATTGCCCCGGTCAGCGTTGCCAGATTGATCATGAATTGCGGCTGAAAGCGATCATTGCAGTACCAAAGCGCGTCGGCCAGAACGAGGCGGCCTTCGGCGTCGGTGTTGATCACCTCGATCGTCTGGCCAGACATGGATTTGACGATGTCGCCTGGCCGCTGCGCGTTGCCGTCCACCATGTTCTCGACGCAGCCGATGATGCCAACCACATTGGCCTTCGCCTTGCGCGCCGCCAGGACATGCATCAGGCCTGTCACAGCCGCAGCGCCACCCATATCACCTTTCATATCCTCCATCCCGGCAGCCGGTTTGATCGACACGCCGCCGGAATCGAAGACCACGCCCTTGCCAACAAACGCGACCGGCTTTTCCTTCGCCTTGCCGCCATTCCAGCGCATGATCACCATGCGCGGAGGGCGCACCGAACCCTGCGCGACACCGAGAAGCGCGCCCATGCCGAGCTTGCGCATCTCCTTCTCCGTCAGCACCTCGACCTCGACGCCGAGCGCCTTCAAATTCTCCGCCTTAGCCGCGAACTCTACCGGGCCGAGCACATTCGCTGGTTCGTTGACCAGGTCGCGCGCGAGATAGACACCATCAACGAGACCTTCGAGCTCCGCGAATGCCTTCTTGGCGGCCGTCGGTTTGGCGCATTGGATGGTGATCTTGGCTGGTTTGTCGTCAGTCCCGCCGTTCGATTCATCCTTCTTGGTCTTGTAGGTGTCGAAAGCATAGCTGCGCAAAAGGATGCCGGCGGCAATGCCTGTGGCTTCGTCGGCGCCGATCTCAAGACTTGGCAGGTCGGCGACGACCGCTACATCCTTTGCCTTTTTGATCTGCGCGGCGATGGTGCCGCCGAGCTTCAGCCAGGCATACTCGTTCATCGCCGAGTCCTTTCCGATGCCCACCGCGATGATGCGGTCAAGCAGCGACCTCTCCGGCGCAATCAGGTCGACCACACTTCCCGACTTGCCCTTGAACTCGGCAACCTCGAAAGCACGCGGCAGCACGTTTGCGGGATCGCAAGCTCTCGCCGCGGCGCCGAGCCCTCCTTCCTCGGCGGAGAGGACGATTGCCGTCCCCTTTTTCGGGACGGAGTACTTCGCGAACGCCAAGGTGGGTCTCAATGTCATGCTTTACGTTCCGGGATTACAAAATGCTGTTGCTCTCCCGCGACCTTTCGACGTTTTGCGCGCCGTTGGCAAGCCGGACACTCTATCGATGTGCAGGGCCGTGAAGAATCCGCTGAACCGAAGTTCCAAATGGCTCGAAAGGCTGCTTTCGACAACGTTTACCATCTTTGTTGTCGATCTCTTATCCAACATTGCCGACATTTTGAGTGAATAACAGCGCTCATTCGGGGCGCCACCATTTCGGCTGGATTGTCTTGCGTATGCGGGGTGAGTATCTTCGAGAATTCCGGTTTCCGCTCGGAAGCCCTTGCCACCCGGTAGGAACCAGGACCGCATCTGTCCGATGAAAGTCGTTGAACTCTACATCCTGCGGCGGACGGTCGAAGTGCTGGTTGCAGCGCTCGTCTGGACGCTCGGCATTGTTTGGACGACGCAGGTTCTGGCGCGCATCGACCTTGTCACCGACAACGGCCAGTCGGCATTCACCTTTTTCGAAATCGCCACCCTGATCCTCCCGTCGATCATTCCGATCGTCGTTCCTTTCGCGCTGGCGCTGGCGATAGCTCAGACGCTAAGCGTCATGAACAGTGATTCCGAACTCGTGGTGATCAACGCCGCCGGCAGCTCGAAGATGATGATCATCCGGCCGATTCTGCTGCTTGCGGTTGCTGCGAGCATCTTCTCCTTCACGGTCGACAACGGCGTCGAGCCCTATGCACGCGAACGCGGACGCCATCTTGTCGCTGCGGCGCGCGCAGATCTTCTCTCTCTCGTCATCCAGGAAGGAACGTTCCGGAAAGTCGATGCCGGCGTCTTCGTTCAGGTCGGCGAGCGGCTACCGGACGGCAAACTGGGCGGCATCTTCGTCGCCGATTCACGCGAGAAGGGGATCGACCTCATCTATTACGCCAAGACCGGCGCCGTGAACAAGGACGACGATGGTAAGGAGCTGCTGGTCCTCAACGATGGTGTCGTGCATCGCAAGGCGGCCGACGGCGACGTCTCGGTTGTCCGGTTCCAGTCTTATGCCTTCGACCTCTCCGCGTTCTCAAAGGCGACTGATTCCATCAAGATGTATCCGAAGGATCGGAAGATCTCATACCTGCTCGATCCCGATCCAAATGACGAGGAGTTCCAGGAGAATCCTCGCTCGTTCGAGGTCGAGTTGCACCGCCGCTTCAGCGAGTGGATGTATTCCATCGTATTTGCCGTGATCGCGCTTGCTGTCGCCGGCGATGCGCGCTCTCACCGCGAAGGCCGCATCAATCCGCTGATAACGGTTGTGGCGATTCTGTCTCTTCGTTCGCTGGCTCGGTTTCTTCGTAACCAATCAGGCGCAATCGGCGGTCGTGGCTGACGCCGCTCATCTATCTGGTTCCCCTCGGTGCAATGGCGGTGTCGAGCTGGTTCATCATCAACAACCGCACGATGGAATTGCCGGTTGCCTGGTCCGACCGGACGATGGAGATGATCGGCGGCGCAAACCAACGCATGTCGGCGCTTTGGGCGCGGATCTGGAATCGTGGCTCCGCCAAGGGGGCCGCATGATTGGAATGACCCTTGGACGCTATTTCCTGGTCCGCTACGCCAAGATCACGTTCTGGATCCTTCTGGGTGTCTTCGCGCTGATTTTCCTGATCGACTTCACCGAGCTTTCGAGCCGTACATCCAGCCTGCCCGGCTTTACATTCGCAATGGCGCTGGGCGTGTCGGCGTTCCGGGTGCCGATGATCATCCTGCAGACAGTGCCGTTCGTCGCGCTGTTCTCGGCAATGGCGATGCTCATCTCATTGAACCGAACCTACGAACTGGTGATCGCCCGTTCCGCCGGAATCTCCGCTTGGCAGATTTTGATTCCGCCCTGCCTCGGCGCATTTGTCTTTGGCGTTCTGGTCGTGCTCCTGCTCAACCCGCTGGCGGCGCGGGGCTTTTCGCAGTCCGAGGTGCTGGAAAACTACATCCGCTCCGAATCCTCCAATGAAGTGTCTGCTTTCTCGGCGCCCTGGATCCGCCAGAAGACGGCGACCAGCGATACGATCATTGGTGCACGCGCCATTCTGAACCAGGGCCTCGAACTTGCCGACGCCGTCTTTTTCGAGATCAACAAACAGGGCGACATCAGCGAACGCAAGGACGCAGGGCGCGCCTTCCTGCGCGATGGATACTGGGAACTTCAGGATGTGCGCCGCTTCCGCGACGGCCAGCAGATCGAGACGGTCGCCGAAGACCGCGTACCGACCAATCTGAAGCCGGAATTCGTGCAGGAGCGGCTGGCGCGACCGGAAACCATTCCCTTCCTGGACCTGCCATCCAAGATTGAAGTTGCCCGCTCGTTTGGGCTTCGAGCCAATGCGTTTTCGATGCAGTTCCATTCGCTGCTCGCGCTGCCGATGCTGCTTGTGGCAATGACGCTCATTGCTGCAACAGTGTCGATGCGTTTTGCCCGGTTGGGACAGTCCGCCACTATGATTCTGGGTGGCGTCTTAGCTGGCTTTCTGCTTTATGTAGTTTCCGTTCTTGTGAGGGCGTTCGGCAACGCCGGATTTGTGCCGCCCTATGTCGCAGCATGGTTGCCGGTGGTGGTGGCGTTGTTCTTTGGGATTACATTTCTGCTTTATAAGGAAGACGGTTAGTGAGTGGCCCGTCTGAAAATCGGCGCAAGCCTGCGTTGATCGCGCGTCTTTACGCGACGACGGCGATCGGCTGCACGCTGCTAGTCGGCGTGGCTAACTCTGGCGCATTTGCACAGGATGTCAGTGAGCTTGCGGAGCGTATGGATCGCGGAACGCCGAGCGATTCGCAGATGCTGCTCGAGGCGGACACGCTGGTCTATGACATCGATGCCGATTTGGTGTCTGCCGTAGGCGGCGTTCGCATCGAATACGGCGGCAACAAGCTCGTCGCCCAGAAGGTCAGCTACAACCGCAAGACGTCGCGCCTTGTTGCAACCGGCGGCGTGCAGATCATCGACAGTAGCGGCACGAAGATCTTTTCCGACGAGATCGACATCACCGACGATTTCTCGGATGGTTTTGTCAACGCGCTGCGTGTCGAGACGGCCGACAAGACCTATTTCGCAGCGGAAAGCGCCGAGCGGAAAGACAGCCTCGTGACCACCTTCAACAATGGCGTGTACACCGCCTGCGCGCCTTGCGAAGAACAGCCCGACCGCGCGCCGCCATGGCGCATCAAGGCCCGCAAGATCATCTGGAACGGCAAGACGAAGACCGTGCGCTTTGAGGATTCGCGTTTCGAATTCTTCGGGTTCCCGATTGCCAACCTGCCGGCCTTCGAGATTGCCGACCCAACTGTCAAGCGCAAAAGCGGTTTCCTGTTCCCCAGCATCAGCCGTGATTCCGATCTCGGCTATGGTTTGAGCGTCCCCTACTATTTTGCGCTATCGCCGACTTACGACCTGACCGTGACCGGCACTGGTCTTACCGAACAAGGCTTTCTTGGCGAGGCCGAGTGGCGCCAGCGCTTCAACAATGGCCAATACAGCCTGAAGATGGCCGGCATCTATCAGGCGGACCCTGGCGAGTTCGACGACAACACAGTCAACTCCGGTCCGGACGGCGACCCGAACCGCTTTCGCGGCATGGTGGGAACGCAGGGTGAGTTCGACCTCAATCCACGTTGGAAGCTGGGCTGGGATATTCTCGCGCAAAGCGACAAGGATTTCTCGCGGACGTACAACATCGAGGGCTACACGGAGTTCGTTCACCGCTCGGAAATTTATCTCACGGGCTTGAACGACCGGAATTTCTTCGACCTGAGCGGAATGCATTTCGAAGTTCAGGAAGACATCCTCAGCAGCAATTCGCTCTCGACGTCGCGGCAGCAGCCCTGGGTGCTTCCAAGTTTTGACTACAACTACTTTCCCGATGAACCGATTGCCGGCGGCGAGCTGCAGTTCAATTTGAACTCAAGGTCTATCTACCGCACGGAGTTGGACGACCGCACCTATGACAACGCGCTGGACGAACGCGGCAATCTGATCCCGGGCATCGAAGACAACTCGACACGGCTCACGGCCGAAGCCGAGTGGAAGCGTTCCTTCATGACCGATGGCGGCCTCGTCGTCACGCCGCTGCTCGGCTTCCAGGGCGATACCACCTATGTCAACCAGTCGAACGACTCGATCGCCGCCCTGGATGCGATGGCAGCGCAGCCATCCACCGCTGCAGGGGTGGATCTAAGGTCAGCCTACTATCGCGCGATGCCGACCGCGGGCATGGAGATACGCTGGCCGGTACTGTTCTCCGACAGCAACGGGTCGCATGTGCTTGAGCCGATGGCGCAGTTGTTCGCACGCCCAGACGAACCGTTCGCGGACCGCTACAGCGTTCCCAACGAAGATGCGCAGAGCTTCGTGTTCGATGCCGCGACGCTGTTCGAGCGTGACAAATTCTCCGGTTATGATCGCATCGAGGGTGGCACGCGCGCCAATATCGGCCTGCGCTACAGCGGCAGTTTCGACAATGGCTGGGCGACCAACGCGCTGTTCGGTCAGTCCTATCAGATCGCCGGCGAAAATTCGTTCGCGTCGCCCGACTATGTGCATGTTGGCGCTTATTCCGGCCTGGAAACCCCAACCTCGGATTATGTTGGCCTTGTTGGCTTTGCCTCCCCGTTCGGCCTGTCGGCTTCGGTTAGCGGACGTTTTGACGAGCAGACATTCGAGTTGCGCCGTACGGAGGCAAAGGCCGGCTACTCGACCGGCGTCTTCAACCTGACCGGCAACTATACTTTCATCCAAGCTCAGCCGCTTTATGGATTCAGCGACGACCGTCACGAGGCCGGCGCAGGCGCGTCGTTGCGTTTCCATGAAAACTGGCGGGTTTTTGGCTCGGGCACATACGATCTCGATTCGCGGGTGCTGATCTCCGACTCGCTTGGCTTGGCCTATGACGACGAATGCTTTGCGTACGCGTTCACCATGTCGACGACGCGCGACGCGGATGAAGACGGCGATACCGAGCGCAAGTTCGGCTTCAGCGTTTCGCTCCGCACACTGGGCGACTTAGGCAACAACTCCGCGGGCACGGCGTTTACGCGTTAGGCGTTGGGTTTTGGCGTCATTGTTTTGCCCCAGAATTCGGCCATTGGCAGGATTCAAAGTCTATCAATCGACTATTCTTGCACGTTGGGAACGGTTTCCGTGAGAAAAACTCTTCTGTCGCTAAATGTCGCACTGTTCACCGCAGTCACGGCAATAACTGTGTCGCTTCCGGTTTCTCAGGCGAGCGCAAGCGAGATCAAGTATGTGGTCAACGGCACGGCGGTCACGAATTTCGACATTCAACACCGGGTGGCCTTCCTGAAGCTGCAGCGCAAGAAGGGCAACCTCTCCAAGCTTGCCGCTGACGAGATGGTCGACCAGGCATTGCGGCAGAATGAGATGAAGCGGCTCGGCATCAGCGTACCGGAGGACGCGGTGAATGCGGCGTTTGCGCGCTTCGCCAAATCGAACAAGATGACGCCCAAGCAGCTCAGCACTGTCATGAACCAATCGGGCGTCACCGAGCAGCATTTCAAGGAATATATCGGCACTCAGATGGGTTGGAACCAAGCGCTGTCGTCCCGCTACAAGTCTCAAGGCGGCGTCATGACGGAGCAGGATGCTGTCCGGAAGATGTTGGAACAGGGCGGCACCAAGCCAAGAGCGACCGAGTATACGCTACAGCAGGTGATTTTCGTCGTCCCGAAATCCGGCAATACCAATGTCGGCCAGCGCAAGCGCGAAGCGGACGCAATGCGCGCGCGTTTCAACGGCTGTGAAACCACCCGTCAGTTCGCAAAGGGCCTTATCGATGTGACTGTCCGCGACCTCGGGCGTGTATTGGCACCCGAGTTGCCGTCCGATTGGGCCGAGCAGATCAAAAACACCAAAATTGGCGGCGCCACACCTGTTCGACAAACAGACCGTGGTCTTGAATTCATCGGCATCTGCAAGACGCGCGAGGTTTCGGACGACCGCGCCGCCAAATCGGTTTTCGAGGCCGAGGCAGGCAATGAAGACCAGCAGGGCGAGGAACTCGACAAGAAGTACATCGCCGAGCTGCGCCAGCGCGCCAAGATCACCGAACGATAGGGCGCGGGACGGGTTGCCGCTGTCGTCAGAACGACCAGTCCTTGAGCCGGCGTCTACATCGGTGAGCGCGTGACAGTTTCGCATGACGGCCTGCCGCCGCTGCGCGAGGTGATCGAACAGCATGGGCTTCATGCCCGCAAGGCGCTTGGCCAGAATTTCCTGCTCGACCTCAACCTGACGGGAAAGATCGCGCGCGCCGCCGGCGATCTTGTGGATCACACTGTCATTGAAGTCGGGCCAGGCCCAGGCGGGCTCACCCGCGCCCTGCTGTCGAATGGTGCAAAGCGCGTCGTGGCCATCGAGCGCGACGAGCGCTGCCTAGCCGCGCTGGCCGAGATCAGCGCCCACTATCCGGGCCGGCTGCAGGTTGTTTCCGCCGATGCGCTCAAGGTCGACATGGCTGATCTCACCAAAGGCGAGCCGACCAAGATCGTCGCCAACCTGCCTTACAATGTCGGCACCGAATTGCTGATCAGGTGGCTGGCGACGTCCGAATGGCCACCGTTCTATCAGTCGCTCACCTTGATGTTCCAGAAAGAAGTCGCCGAGCGCATCGTAGCGCGGCCGGGCGCTGACGCGTATGGACGGCTCGGCGTGCTTGCAGGATGGCGTACCGACGCGCGCATAGCCTTTGACGTGCCGGCGCGGGCGTTCACGCCGCCACCAAAAGTCACATCATCGGTCGTTCACCTTGTGCCGCGCCCTGCTCCAGTTGCGGCCGATATCCGGAGGCTGGAGCGCGCCACCGAGGCCGCCTTCGGCCAGCGCCGCAAGATGCTGCGGCAAAGCCTGAAAAGCCTGGGCGGCGAGACGCTGCTACAACGCGTCGGCATCGATCCGACGCGGCGGGCTGAAACGCTGAGTGTCGAGGAGTTCGTAAGGCTTGCGAACGCTGTCTAAAGCGTGTTGTGCAATTGACCGGATTCAGCCGATTGCGGTAAACGGCATCTCCACCGGTCATCAACTCTGAAGATGGTGATTGGCGTCAGTATCGATGGTGATCTGCCCGCTCCCCGAACCATGCGTGGGTTTTGATTGGCGCACAGCGGAATTGACGGCGTCATTCCGGGCAACCGAGCGTAGCGAGGGCAGGCCCGGGATCCAACGTAAAAGTCGCCGAAGGCGCTTTGCCCAACGCCAATCGTCACCCTATTGAGTTGATGACGCGGTTGACCTGGATACGATAAAACGCGACCTGCTTTGGAAAACGTGAGCCGGAGCCTCAGGCCCTCTCGTCAAGAAGCCCCGAAACGAAATCGAACAAGCCAAGGCTGCGGTCACGGCGGAGGCGTTCGGCGGCCACTATCGCGCGAACCTCGGAGAAAGCCCGGTCGAGGTCGCTGTTGACCACCACATAGTCATAGTCGCGCCAGTGCTCGATCTCCTGCCGCGCATTTTCAAGACGGCGCGCAATCGCTTCCTCCGTATCCTCGGCGCGGCGCCTTAGGCGGCTTTTCAGCTCGCTCATGGACGGCGGCAGGATGAAGATAGAGACGATGTCGGCGCGCATCTTTTCCTTGAGTTGCAGGGCCCCTTGCCAATCGATGTCGAACAGCATGTCGCGGCCGTCGGCCATCGCCGCTTCGACAGGCTCGCGCGGGGTCGCGTAGAAATTGCCGTGCACCTCAGCCCATTCAAGCAGAGCATCGGTATCGCGCAGACGCTCGAACTCGCGCAGGGAAACGAAGCGATAGTGCACGCCATCGATCTCACTGCCACGGCGGGCGCGTGTCGTTACACTAACCGACAGGCTTAGCGCATGATCGCTCTCAAGCAGATTGCGCGCGATGGTGGATTTACCGGCCCCGGACGGCGAGGAAAGCACAAGCATCAGCCCGCGGCGGCGAATGCCTGCAGAAATCAGTCCCGCGACCATCCCCTACTCCAAATTCTGCACCTGTTCGCGAAACTGATCCACAACCGCTTTCAGCGCGAGGCCGATGGCGGTCACAGTCGCGGCATTGGACTTTGAACACAACGTATTTGATTCGCGGTTAAATTCCTGCGCCAGGAAATCGAGCTTGCGCCCGATCGGACCGCCGGCAGCCAGCAGCGCGCGGCCGGAGGAAACATGGGTCGTCAGCCTGTCGATCTCCTCGCGAATGTCGGCCTTGGTCGCCAGGAACGCCGCTTCCATATAGAGGCGGCTCTCATCCAAACCCGCCGAGGCGTCCATAAGCACCGCCACCTGTTCGGCCAATCGTGCGCGAATGGCCGTGGCGTCACGCGACGGATCCGCTTCGGCCCTCGCCGTCAAGGTTGCAATCATGTCGATATGGCCGAGCAGGACGATCCGCAACGCCTCGCCTTCAACCTGACGAGCGGTTTCCAGATCGGCGATGGAGCGCTCGAGGACTTCGAGGACTGCGCCATCCAGGGCCGTCCGTTCCTCTTCCGTCTCAACGGTGTCCGGGAAATCCATCACGCCGCGCAGCGCGAGCAGGCCATCGGCCCGGGCGGGTGCGAGCTTGAACTCTTCCTCAAGACGCTTCGCCAAACCCGCGACTTCCTTGAGGAAAGCCTCGTTGACGACAGGCTGTGCAGACGATCCGCCAATTCGGCTCAGCGTCAGAGTCGCCTGGAAATTGCCGCGCGAAAAGCGCCTCTGGAGAACCTGGCGTATTGCCGGCTCGAGGCGCTCCGTGCCGGGCGGCAATCTCAGCCGAATCTCGGCCGATTTGCCGTTCACCGACTTCAGTTCCCAGGCAATAGCCGTCGCGTCTTTCTCGCCTGCGGCACGGGAAAAGCCGGTCATGCTTTGAAGCTTCATGGCAGCCGTCCCCCTCGCGACCGGTCAACGCCACTTCCTGCCCTCTAACGTGGGAGGACATCCCGTCTTAGCGATAGTCGGTCTCGATTGAGGCGTCCAGTCATTCACACTGTTACTGCGCGGTATTTGCTTCCCCGCCCGCATCCTCAGACTGCTGCTTCTGCACCGCGCGCCAGCGAGCAACATTCTTGTTGTGCTCTTCAAGCGTCTTGGCGAAGACATGGCCACCGGTGCCATCCGCGACGAAGTAAAGATCGTCCGTCTGCGCCGGGTTAGCCACGGCCTCGAGCGCAGCGCGACCCGGATTTGCAATCGGCGTCGGCGGTAAGCCGTTGATCACATAGGTATTGTACGGTGTCGGCTTCTCAATGTCGGACTGGTAGATCGGACGATCCGCTGGTTTCCCGGCGCCGCCGAAGATTCCATATATGATCGTCGGATCGGACTGCAGCCGCATCTTCTTGCGCAAGCGGTTGAGGAACACCGACGCAACGCGCGGGCGCTCGTCATTGATGCCTGTTTCCTTCTCGACGATCGAAGCCAGCGTCACGAACTCGTTGACGTCATCGATCAGCAAGTCCGGGGACCGCTTCGCCCAAACCTCGTCAATCAGCTCTTTCTGTTGCGACTGCATCTTTGCGATCATGGCCTTGCGGTCGGCGCCGCGCGTAAACCGCTGCGTGTCCGCGGCAAGGCTGCCTTCCGGCGGGATATCCGTCGGCATGGCACCGCTCAGCGCCGGCTCATCGGCGATCCGCTTGAAAGCCTGTGTAATGGTCAGGCCCTCAGGAATTGTCAGTGAGTACATGATCGACTTGCCGCTCTGCAGCAACTGCATTACCTCGCGCATCGACATGCCCGGCTTGATCTCATATTCGCCGGCCTTCATCGATTCCTCGCCGCCATAGGTGCGGTAGCCAAGTTGAAAGATCACCGAATCGGCGATGATGCCTTCATCTTCAAGGCCGGCGGCAATTTGGCCGGTGCCTTGACCTGGCTTCACGAGAAATGTCCGTGCGACGGTCGCCGGTCCGGGCCCCTCGAATTCACGTTTGCCGAAAAAGATCAAGATGAAGGCGACGATCACGATCATCACCAGAAGCGACATCAGGAAGTTCATGAAGACGACGATCTGGCTGCGCGACGCACGCGAACGCTTGGCGCTCGGCGGCGGCGGAGCGCCAGCTTCGGGGCTAAGGACCTCGTTCGCGGTCTTCGGCACAACCGTCTCGGGCGCTTCGGTTCGACGGCCAAATTCAACCGTGTCGCTCTGGATGTCGCTCATTGTCTCAATCTACCTGATGTTCGCGCGGCCAGACCAAGGGTCTGTGGGATACGCGTCTTGGAACGCGGCATTCGCGAGAATCGCTCATCTGGCGTCGCGCTTACTCGAAAGGCGTAACTTCAAACCTGATACTCAACCGACCCTAGCCTGGATTATGGCAAAATTCCCGGCAGGCCGGGCTGTTGGCTGAACTCAGCTGTTGAAGCGCTGGAAGACGAGTGAGGCGTTGGTGCCGCCGAAGCCGAAGGAATTCGACAGTGCTACATTCACCTCGCGTTTCCGCGACTTGTGCGGCACGAGATCGATAGCCGTCTCGCGCTCGGGATTGTCGAGATTAACGGTCGGCGGCACGATATTGTCGCGAATCGCCAGAACCGAGAAAATCGCTTCCGCCGCTCCGGCCGCTCCAAGCAGATGACCGATCGCCGATTTCGTTGACGACATCGAAATCTTCGATGCCGCATTGCCGACCAGACGCTCCACAGCGCCTAGCTCGATCGTATCAGCCATCGTCGAGGTGCCATGAGCGTTGATGTAGTCGAGATCGGCGGGCGCCAGCCCTGCGCGCTTGACCGCAGCAGTCATGCAGCGGAATGCGCCGTCGCCATTCTCCGCCGGGGCAGTGATGTGGTAGGCGTCGCCTGTGAGACCGTAGCCCACGACTTCGGCATAGATTGTGACGCCCCGCGCCTTGGCATGTTCAAGCTCTTCGAGCACAACCACACCGGCACCCTCGCCCATGACGAAACCGTCACGGTCCTTGTCAAACGGACGCGAGGCTGTCTGCGGCGCATCGTTGCGATCGGTCGAAAGCGCGCGGCAGGCGGCAAAGCCGGCGAGCGACAGACGCGTGACCGGCGCTTCCGCGCCACCTGCCACCATCACGTCGGCGTCACCGAACATGATCAGGCGCGCCGCGTCACCGATCGCGTGAGCACCGGTCGAACAAGCCGTAACCACGGCATGATTCGGCCCCTTCAGCCCATGACGGATCGAAACCTGTCCGGAAACGAGATTGATGATATTGCCGGGAATGAAAAACGGGCTGATGCGGCGCGGTCCCCGCTCTTTGAGCAGAAGCGCATTGTCGGCAATACCATCAATGCCGCCAATGCCGGAGCCGATCATCACGCCGGTGGCGTTGCGATCCTCGTCCGACTTCGGCTCCCAGCCGGAATCTTTCAGCGCTTCGTCGGCAGCCGCGATACCGTAGAGGATGAAGTCGCCGATCTTGCGCAATTCCTTCGGCTCAAGATAGGCCTCGGGATTGAAGCTATTGTCGCTTCCATCGCCTCGCGGAATAACATGCGCGATCTTGCAGGGAAGATCTTCGGTCTGGAACCCGGTCACCTGCCGGCACGCACTCTTGCCGGCAATAATCTGGGCCCAGCCATGTTCGTAGCCGACGCCGAACGGCGACAGCAACCCCAAACCTGTGACTACGACGCGTCTCATCGTAGTCTCCCGACGCGCCGACGACATGGAATAACGATCAGGCCGAAGCTTTGTCGATATACTTCACGGCGTCGCCGACCGTGAGGATGGTCTCGGCAGCATCGTCCGGAATTTCAACGCCGAACTCTTCTTCGAAAGCCATGACGAGTTCCACCGTGTCCAGGCTGTCCGCGCCCAGGTCATCGATGAAGCTCGCGGCTTCGGTCACTTTGTCGGCTTCAACGCCGAGATGCTCGACCACGATCTTCTTGACGCGCTCTGCGGTGTCACTCATGTTTGCTTCCTTCGTCTCAGTTTGTGTGCCTTCGTTAGCGGGCGCCTTGCCGCTAATCAAGTTGAAAGATCGTATTTGCCGGAAAGCGGTCCGCCGCGATCCGGAAATGCGCTTTAAGCGCGCCTGCGACTGGCGCATTACACGAAAATCCGGGGGCGTCCAAGGCGAAAAACCCCAGAAAATGGCGTTATCAAACCAGCCCGTGCCAGCAAACCGCCACGTCAAATCATCGCCATGCCGCCATTCACGTGAATGGTCTGGCCAGTGACGTAAGCCGCCTCGGGCGACGCCAGGAACGCCACCGCGGCGGCAACTTCATTGCCGGTCCCCATCCGCTTGGATGGAATGGCGTTCATGATCGCTTCTTTCTGCTTGTCGTTCAACTTGCCGGTCATCGCCGATTCGATGAAACCGGGGGCCACGCAGTTGACCGTTACGTTGCGCGTGGCGATTTCCTGGGCGAGCGACTTCGTGAAACCGATCATGCCGGCTTTGGAAGCGCAGTAATTCGCCTGTCCCGGATTGCCGGTAACGCCGACCACCGAGGTGATGTTGATGATGCGGCCATTGCGGCGGCGCATCATCGGATGCGTCAGCTCGCGCGTCAGGCGGAACACAGCCGTCAGATTGACCTCGATTACTGCATCCCAATCGGCGTCCGACATGCGCACGAACAGGCCGTCCTTGGTGATACCGGCATTGTTGACGAGAATATCGACGCCTTCCAGATCCGCCTCGGCTTTCTGGCCGAGCACCCTGACCTCGGCGCGGCTCGTCAGGTCGGCGGGGAACAGCTTAACCCGGTCGCCAAGGTCGGCAGCGAGCGCCTCGAGCTTTTCGACGCGGGTGCCATGCAAGCCGACGATCGCGCCCTGCGCATGAAGGATACGGGCAATCGCCTCGCCAATTCCGCCGCTCGCGCCCGTGACGAGTGCCTTTTTATCAGTCAGTTCGAACATATTCTTGTCATCCCTTGGGGACCAGCCATCTCGCCGGTCACTGATAAATGTCGCTGCGATGTCCGATGGTGACCACTAAGATAACCAGCCTTCTGTCCTGAATATCGCAAATGATGCGGTAGTCGCCCACTCTGAAGCGCCAATAGGTCGCCAATGGACCTTTCAAAGCCTTTCCAAGCTGGCGGGGGTCATCGTGCACCGCGACGCGGTCGCGCAGATAAGTGCGAATGCGTTCGCGGATTTGTGGATCCAGCCGATTTACAGATTTCTGTGCGGAACGAAGGTATTCAAACCTCCATGCCACGCCAGAACTCCTCGTCGGTCAGAATTTCGTCTTCGCCTCGGCGGACACGCTCCATAGCTTCAGCGGCAAGATAATAATCCTCCACATCCTCCAGCCCGCGCTTGATAATCTCACGAAGATAGTACGCTTTGCTGCGAGCGGTCTTGGCCGCGAGCACAGCGAGCCGTTCTTCGATTTCGGGCGGCAGTCTTACGGATGTTGGCATTGGCAAAGCGCTCATGAATACACGTATTCATATACAACTTTGAGGCTAAGATCTCAAGTTCTGTATTAAACCAACGCCGCGATCGCCGCCTCGACATCGGCCGGCGTGCCAATCGCGCTAGTGGCAATGTCTCGATTGATCCGCCGCGCAAGTCCGGAAAGCACCTTACCCGACCCGACTTCATAGAGCGTCGAAACGCCATTCGCCGCGAACCACTCGACTGTCTCGCGCCAGCGAACCTGCCCGGTCACCTGCTCGACCAAGCGCCGTGCGATCTCATCAGGGTCGCTCAGCGGCTTCACCACGACATTCGCGACCACAGGCACCGACGGACGGTGCTTGGCAACGCTGGCCAGCGCCTCGCGCATTGCGTCGGCGGCAGGCGCCATCAATGCGGAATGGAACGGCGCCGAAACGGTCAGCATCAGCGCCCGCTTGGCGCCCTTCTCCGTGCAAAGCTTGGCCGCAAGCTCGACAGAGGGCCTGGCGCCCGAGATGACAAGCTGCCCGCCACCATTGTCATTGGCGATTTGGCAAACCGAGCCACGCCCGGCTTCCGCACAAGCCGCTTCAACATCGGCATGGTCGAGGCCGATGATCGCAGCCATCGCGCCCTCACCCACCGGCACGGCTTTCTGCATCGCATTGCCGCGAATGCGCAGTAGCCGTGCAGTATCGGCGATCGAGAAGGTACCGGCGGCGGCAAGCGCCGAATATTCACCGAGCGAATGGCCGGCGACATAGGCAACCTTGTCCTTCAGGGAAAAGCCGCGGGCCTCCAGGGAGCGCAACGCCGCCAGCGACACCGCCATCAGCGCCGGCTGCGCGTTCATCGTCAGCGTCAGCGTTTCCTCGGGACCTTCCCACATCACCGTGGAGAGCTTTTCACCGAGCGCGTCATCCACCTCGTCGAACACCGCCTTCGCCTCGGGAAATGCCTCGGCCAAATCCCTGCCCATTCCAACGACCTGACTGCCCTGGCCCGGATAGGTGAATGCAATCGTCATGCCAACCCAATCCTTGTGATTTCCGCAAGCCGTGTCGCGCAACGCGCACCGCGGAGTCAAGGGAGGCAATGGACAAAACGTCGCAGCATACCCCCAAAATTCCTTTGCCGGCGTTATGCCTCCGACCGCAATTTGGCCACAGGCATTCGTTTTTTGTGACACCGAGATGACGTTTGCGTGAAAGTATCGTGAACATCAGGCCAGCGTTTGTTGAGGAAGACGTATCGTGGGTGTTCCCGGTTTCAGTTCGAAGCCTTCAATGCAGGCACAGGCAGTCCATCCTTCGCGGCGGCGGCGTGGGCCGTTTTCAGGCGTTATTACCTCCACGATCGTCACGCTGATCGTCTCGGCGCTGCTGGTCTTTACCGTCGAACTCATCGTGCGCGGGTCGTTCGAACAGACGCTGCTGTTCTTCCAGCAGCCGTTCCGGCCCGGTTGGACGACCGTCATTTTGTTCGCCCTGCTGATTGTCTTCCTCGACGCTGTGTTTGGCAGGCCGTATCAGGCGCTGTTCATCATCGCGCCTATTGGGCTCGGTCTGGCTTTCGTCGGCCATCAGAAGGCCCATTACCTCGGCGATCCGCTGTACCCGACGGATTTCCTGTACGCGCGGCAGATTGTCGAATTGATGCCGCTGCTCGTGCGCGAACGGCCGTTGACTGCGCTTGTTTTCGCGCTGACGGCAGTCCTCGCCACCGTCTTCCTAGTCGCGCTTTGGCGCTACTGGCGCAGCCGCGCCCCACGCCTGACCATGCGCGCCCGTGGCGCCCGTTTGGCTGTGGCATTGCCCGCCCTGCTCTTTTTCGGATCGATCATGGACTACGCGACGTTCTCCTGGGTGCGAGACCGGCTGCAGATTTTCCCGGTGATGTGGGACCAGAAGGAAAACTACGCCAGCAATGGCTTTGCCATCGCCTTCGCACTCAATGTGCCGATGGCCAAGGTCAGCGCGCCGAAGGGCTATGCGGAGGATGTCATCAAGGCGTTCGCAACTGACAACCCTGCTGCGCTCGCTGTGCCCGCCGAGAAGCCGGACATCATTATGGTGATGAGCGAGTCCTTCTGGGACCCGACGCTGCTGCCGAAGACAACGATAACACCGGATCCAATTCCGACCGCCCGCGCCCTTTCGACCGGTCGCATGCTTTCCCCTGAATTCGGCGGCACGACCGCCAATGTCGAGTTCGAAGCGCTGACCGGTTTCTCGAACGCGTTCCTGCCGTATGGAAGCATTCCGTATCAGCAATATGTCCGCAGGCCGCTGCCGTCATTGGCACGGTATCTGAAGAGCGAAGGCTATGACACACGGGCCTTCCATCCGTATGCCGGCTGGTTCTGGAACCGCGCATCGGTCTACAAGGCGTTCGGATTCGACCGCTTCATGTCGGAGGAAACGCTGCCGGTGATCGCCAAGCGCGGCCCGCTGGTCGCCGACACCGCGTTTGTCGACGAGATCATCCGCGAAGCCGACAGCGCAAGCCAGCCATTCTTCTATTTCGCTGTCACCTTGCAGGGCCACGGCCCCTATGAGGCAAACCGCTATCCCGATTCCAAGCTGACGATCGAAAGCCCGATGAGCGAGGCTGCCAGCGGCGCGCTCAAGACGTATGCGACAGGCGCCGCGGATGCCGATGAGAGCCTGAAGCGCCTTATCGACTGGGCGTCGAAGCGTCAGAAGCCCACGGTCATCGCGTTTTTTGGCGACCATCTGCCGCCGCTTGGGCCCGTCTACACGGAGACGGGGTTCATGAAGGACATCGTCGCGGACCGCAACGCTCCGCTCGCCGAACTTGCCGTCCAGCATGAGACACCGCTGATGGTGTGGTCGAACCGCTCCGGCCCTGTCAAAGACATCGGATCGGTCAGCCCAGTGTTCCTGCCATATTACCTATTGAAGACCGCGGGGTTCAGCCACCCCTATTACACCGGCTTCCTCGGCAGGGTGATCGGCGAGTACCGTGCTGTCGATCGCAACATGCTTGTCGCGCGCGACGGTTCGCCGACGCCGCAATGGTCGCGCGAAAAGGAAATCGCCCCGGTCATCCGGGATTTCCGTTTTCTCCAGTACGATATAATCTTCGGCAATCGCTTTGGCGAAAGCGCCTTCTTCCCAGAGGATGCGGTCAAAACGCCGGCTGACACGATCTGACGGATCGTATCGTCTGGGACGTATTTTGATCTAATCCCCCGAGAAAATGCCGCTCGGGTCCCGTGGAAGCCTTGCCTTCAGGGCGATTTCCTATATAGAGCGCGCATCTGCCGGTCCTGGCTGGGGGCTGAACGGAGGGCCGGAGGTTTGAAAAATCTCCGTTTGAAGGCGAACTGTCCTTCTGCCTCCCGTGTCTCCGCTCTCGACCGTCCATGCTCCTTTCTTCCCCTTACATGGCCGCAAGGCCCTCGATGGGTCAGACAGGTTGCAGAGGCTTAGCCGCCGGTACCGGGCAGAGGATTGAAGAAAGGCAAAGCACGATGGCTCTCTACGAACATGTGTTTCTTGCCCGGCAGGACCTGTCTCAGCAGCAGGTCGATGCGCTTGTGGAACACTACAAGGGTGTCATCACCGCCAATGGCGGTTCGGTCGGCCGGGTCGAGAACTGGGGACTGAAGTCCCTCACCTACCGGGTCAAGAAGAACCGGAAGGCCTACTATACGCTTATGGACCTCACCTGCCCGCCGGAAGCGCTCAAGGAGATGGAACGCCAGCAGGGTCTGTCGGAAGACGTCCTTCGCTTCCTGACCATCAAGGTTGACGCGCACGAAGAAGGCCAGTCGGCCATGCTGCAGAAGCGCGAAGAACGCAGCGAACGCGGTGGCTTCGGCGACCGTGACCGTGGTGATCGTGGTCCGCGCAGCTTCGGCGACCGCGGCGATCGTGGTCCGCGCAGCTTTGGCGATCGTGACGACCGTGGCCCGCGCCGTCCGCGCGAAGCCGTTGAAGGGGGTGCCGAATAATGGTTGACATCAATCAGATCCCGACCCGGCGTCCTTTCCATCGCCGCCGCAAGACCTGCCCGTTCTCCGGCGCCAACGCTCCGAAGATCGACTACAAGGACGTGCGGTTGCTGCAGCGCTACATTTCCGAGCGCGGCAAGATCGTGCCGTCGCGCATCACCGCCGTCAGCCAGAAGAAACAGCGCGAACTCGCCAAGGCGATCAAGCGCGCCCGTTTCCTCGGCCTGCTGCCGTACCTGGTACGCTAACCCATCCGGAAAGCGGGCTCTGCCCGCTTTCCATCCTCCGCGACGGGCGCGGCGGGTTTCTTTCAAATCCCGAGTTGGGGCTGTCGATCCGCCCCTAACTGCCGCAACGGGCAGGACAGCGACACCGACAATCTGTCAGACGCGTCTTGTTCCGTTCTCAATAGTTGCCGCCCAGCGGCATGATGACAAGGAACAGAGATATGGACGTCATTCTCCTCGAACGCATTTCCCGCCTCGGCCAGATGGGCGACACCGTCAAGGTCAAGGACGGCTTTGCCCGTAACTTCCTGCTGCCGCAGGGCAAAGCTCTGCGCGCCAACGAAACCAACAAGAAGAAGTTCGAAGGCCAGCGCTCGCAGCTCGAAGCCCGCAACCTCGAGCGCAAGTCGGAAGCGACTGCAATCGCCGAGAAGCTCGACGGCAAGAGCTTCATCATCGTTCGCTCGGCTGGCGAGACCGGTCAGCTCTACGGTTCGGTTTCGACCCGCGACATCGCCGACCTGATCACCGCCGAGGGCTTCAGCGTCAACCGCAACCAGGTCGAACTCAACCAGCCCATCAAGACCATCGGCCTGACCAATGTGGCGATGGCGCTGCATCCGGAAGTCGAGGTCACCGTGACGCTCAACATCGCCCGCTCGACGGAAGAGGCCGAGCGTCAGTCCAAGGGCGAGATGCTCACCACCGCCGAAGCGATCTATGGCGATGACATCAACGAGAACGCCCGTCCGGATAACTTCTTCGATCCGGCCGCTGAGGAAGGCGACGACGCCTAAGCACGGCGCATCAAAACCAACAAAAGGCCCGGCATCGACCGGGCCTTTTGCGTTTCAAGCTCCCAAATCACCCCGGCCTGCGGATAGCCGTCGCCTCGGCATCTGGCCTCATCTTCCATTTTCAATTTAGTCCAATTGGAACTTTTCAAACCGCGACGTTTTGTAGCAGAATGCGTCAGCCTCATTGACGAATGATGGAGCGATCAGGGATACGAAGCCATGAATATCCTGTTGAAGCGTGTAATCGAGCGCGTTTTGCGGACGGGAAATCTGAAGGTCACGGGTCCGAACGGAAACACGTACAGTTTTGGTGACGGCAGCGGCCCGCAGGTGCACATGCACATCAAGACGGCACATGCGGAACGCGCGATCACGCTGCGCCCGACGCTGGCTATCGCCGAATGCTTCATGGATGAGGAACTCGATTTCCTGCAGGGCGACGTGCTGCAGTTCCTGCATCTTGTCTATCAGAACATGGAGCCGATGGGCACGACCGACGCCATATCGCGTGCCGTCGAAGGCATGCGCGTGGCGTTTCGCAGGCTCCAGCAAGTCAATACGCAGGCGCGCGCGCGGCGGAACGTGCAACGGCACTACGACCTGTCCCGTGAACTCTACAAGCTCTTCCTCGACGACGACATGCAGTACTCCTGCGCTTATTTCGAGCGCCCCGATATGACGCTGGACGAGGCGCAGCTCGCCAAGAAGCGCCACATCGCCGCCAAGTTGAAGATCAATGCCGGTCATTCGGTGCTCGACATCGGATCCGGATGGGGCGGCATGGGTCTCTACATCGCCAAAAACTTTCAGGCGGACGTGCTGGGTGTCACGCTCTCAACGGAACAGCACGCCGTGTCCGTCGAGCGTGCTCGCACCGAACAGCTGGAAGATCAGGCTCATTTCGAATTGCGCGACTACCGCGATCTCAACGAACGCTTCGACCGCATCGTGTCGGTCGGCATGTTCGAGCATGTCGGCGTCAACCACTACCATACCTTCTTCGAAAAATGCGCCACCTTGCTGAAGCCGGACGGCGTCATGGTGCTGCATTCCATCGGCCGCTTCGGCCCGCCAACGGCGACCAACGCCTTTATCCGCAAATACATCTTCCCGGGCGGCTATATCCCCGCGCTGTCGGAAGTGCTGCCGATGATCGAAAAGGCCGGCCTGATGACCGGCGATATCGAAGTTCTGCGCGTGCACTATGCGGATACGCTGAAACACTGGCGGGAGCGCTTCCTCGCAAACCGCGATAAGGCGAAGGCGATTTACGACGAGCGCTTCTGCCGCATGTGGGAGTTTTACCTGTCCGGCTCCGAGGCGGCGTTCCGCTGGCAGGATCTCATGGTTTTCCAGATCCAGCTGACGAAACGCAACGACACGCTGCCGGTCACGCGCGGTTATATGGAGAAGTGCGAAAAGGCGCTCGCCATGCATGAGATGGGCCATCGAGGCATGCAGCAGCCCATCGAAAAGCCGAAGCGCGGACGGCGGAAAGTCGCCGACCACGAGTAACATTGACCGGTCGGCGCACTTGAGGCTCGGCGCTAGCCCTGCAAGATAGATTGTCGAAGCAGGGGCCAAGCTCATGAACTATCTCATCTTCGCCGCCGCCGCATTGGCCGAGATCGCCGGTTGCTTCGCCTTCTGGGCATGGTGGCGGCTGGACAAGTCGCTGGTCTGGCTGGCGCCCGGCATGCTGTCGCTGATCGCGTTCGCCTGGCTGCTGACCTTGGTGCAGACCGACGCGGCGGGCCGCGCCTACGCCGCCTATGGCGGCATCTACATCATTGCATCGCTGTTGTGGCTGTGGCTGGCAGAGGGCGTGCAGCCTGACCGCTGGGACTTGGCTGGCGCGCTCATTTGCCTTGTCGGCGCCAGCGTGATCCTGCTCGCGCCTCGCGGCCTTGTCTAGGGACAATCCCAAAGGCGCAACTTTTGACGTATTTGCCGCCCTCACCCTTACCCCCTCCCCGGGACGGGAGAGGGGGCATCGACGTCGTGCTCTGTCACCGGAGTTGGCGATTGGTGGTGTGCATGCGGCGGCGCTCCCTTCTCCCCGTTTCTTACGGGGAGAAGGGCTGCCGGCAGGCGGATGAGGGGCAGCGCAAACAGTCAAGGCTTGACACCTTTGGTGTTCAATTGACCAACCAACTCTGGCAGTTCGCCGAGATGAGCGATCTCGCGAAAACGTGGATCGCCGTCCGGCGCGTCGAGATGCTCCAGCACCCAGGTGAGCGGATGGGGAACAAACACACCCCAGCTTCCGGCTTTCAGCGCCGGCACCACGTCGGACTTCAGCGAGTTGCCGACCATCATCGAGCGGCCGGCGCCATCGCCATGCCGGGTAAACACCCGTTCATATGTTGCCGCAGTCTTGTCGCTGACGATTTCGACGGCGTCGAAATGGTCTCCAAGCCCTGATTGCGCCAGTTTGCGCTCCTGGTCGAACAGGTCACCCTTGGTGATCAGGACAATGCGATAGTCGTCCGCCAGGCGCTCGAGAGTCTCGGCTACATGCGGCAAGGTCTCGACCGGGTGCGCCAGCATTTCGCGGCCCGTTTCGAGAATCTCACCTATTATCGACGCAGGCACCCTGCCCTCGGTGATTTCGACCGCCGTCTCGATCATTGATAGCGTGAAGCCTTTGATGCCGAAGCCGTAGTGGGCGAGGTTTCGCCTCTCGGCCTCCAGCAGCCGCGACGCCAGGGCTTCCGGCGCCGCATGATCGGCAAGCAGCGCTTGAAACCGTTGCTCGGTCAGGCGGAAGAACTGCTCATTTTGCCAAAGCGTGTCGTCGGCATCAAAGCCGATGGTGGTCAGGCTCGCCATCTGTCTGCTCCGGATATCGCCATGATCGCCTAGCCCGGTGTATCGGTGGCCGTCAACGTCACGACGGAGCGATGCTGACTCCGAACGGTTCACGTTGCGCTTAGGCCGGCAGCTTCGCGTTCTTCGCCTCGGCTAGAATCCAGCGCGCAGCGATGCGTGGATCGTAGGCGACGCCAAGCGGATAGACGAGGTGATAGGCGTATTCGGGAATTGCCTTGATGCCGAGGTCAAAAGGCCGAACGAGGCGTCCAGCAGAAAGATCGTTGGCGACCAAGGAGAAATAGCAGAGGGCAACGATATTACCGTCGATCGCCGCCGGCGGGATCAATCTGAGTCGGCTGGGGCCCCAGCAACGCACAGCAAACCCAGGCCAAAGCAAACCGTCTCGAACCCATTGTCCAACGCCAAAATGTTTCCTCTTTGTTCTCATCGATCTATTCGCTAGAATTGGTTTTCGATTCGGGTCAACGGCGATCTTGTTGTCGCATAGCGGCTGTGGATAGGGTGGATATCGGGAGCTCCGCCCGAAAAGTCACACCCCGCCTGGCGCTTCTTGCTAACCGGTGGCTGCGAAGAAATTCTGGGGCGGCGGAGAAGATGGCAGAGGCAGCGCGAAAGCTAAGCGTGGCGGAGACACCGCTCTACCGCGAGGCGCCGAACAACATCGAGGCCGAGCAGGCGCTGCTCGGCGCGATCCTCGTCAACAATGACGCCTTCTACCGTGTCTCGGATTTCTTGAAGTCGGCGCATTTCTACGAGCCACTGCACCGCAAGATTTTCGACGTTGCGGGCGAACTGATCCGGATGGGCAAGATGGCCAATCCGGTCACGATGAAGACCTTCCTGCCCTCCGAGGAAAAAGTCGGCGACATGACGGTCGCCCACTATCTCGCCCGGCTGGCCGCGGAAGCTGTAACGGTCATCAATGCTGCCGATTATGGCCGCGCCATCTACGATCTGGCGACCCGCCGCGCGCTGATCACCGTTGGCGAGGATATGGTCAACATCGCCTATGACGCCCCGGTCGACATGTCGCCGCAGGAGCAGATCGAGGACGCCGAGCGGCGTCTGTTCGAACTGGCGGAAACCGGGCGCTACGACGGTGGCTTCGAAAGCTTCACCGATGCGGTCAAGACCGCCATAGACATGGCCAACGCCGCCTATATGCGCGACGGCAACCTGTCCGGTATCGCCACCGGCCTGCGCGATCTGGATCGCCGAATGGGTGGCCTGCAGCCGTCGGACTTGATCGTGCTCGCCGGTCGGCCGGGCATGGGCAAGACCTCGCTCGCCACCAACATCGCCTTCAATATCGCGCACGCCTATGAACCGGCACAGCAGGCGGATGGCTCTTTCAAAGCGGCAAATGGCGGCGTGGTCGGCTTCTTCTCGCTGGAAATGTCGTCGGAGCAGCTCGCAACGCGCATCATCTCAGAACAGACGGAAATCTCCTCTTCGAAAATCCGCCGCGGCGAGATCACCGAGAATGATTTCGAAAAGCTCGTCGGCTGCTCGCAGATGATGCAGAAGATTCCGCTGTTCATCGACCAGACCGGCGGCATCTCGATCGCCCAGCTGTCGGCACGCGCGCGGCGCCTGAAGCGCCAGCGCGGTCTCGATGTCATTGTCATCGACTATATCCAGCTGATGACCGGCTCATCGAAGCGCGGTAACGAAAACCGCGTGCAAGAAATCACCGAGATCACCACCGGCCTGAAGGCGCTCGCCAAGGAACTCGGCGTGCCGATCATCGCGCTGTCGCAGCTGTCGCGCCAGGTGGAAAGCCGCGAAGACAAGCGACCACAGCTGTCGGATCTGCGCGAATCCGGCTCGATCGAGC
Source organism: uncultured Alphaproteobacteria bacterium (assembly GCA_963839725.1). Lineage (GTDB taxonomy): Bacteria > Pseudomonadota > Alphaproteobacteria > Rhizobiales > Rhizobiaceae > Kumtagia. Next base: position 55,903 of record CAWIWT010000018.1, read on the forward strand.
AAGACGCCGACGTCGTGATGTTCGTCTATCGCGAGGAATATTACCTCAAGAACAAGGAGCCCAAGCCCGGCACCCAGGAACATATCACTTGGGAGGGCGAGATGACCGACGCGCGCGGCAAGGCGGAGGTCATCATCGGCAAGCAGCGCCATGGACCGACAGGAACCATCGGCATGGGCTTCCAGGGCGAATACACCCGCTTCTTCGACCTTGCCGAAGACAGCCACCTGCCCGAGCGGTTTGAATAGGGTGTTCGAATTGAAACTCAGACCTATTCAGCCGCCGAGTAGCCGCCTTGGCTAAATCCCGCATCCAGTTCATCTGCCAGGCTTGCGGCAATGTCAGCTCGCGTTGGGCCGGCAAGTGCGATGCCTGCGGCGAGTGGAACACGCTGATCGAGGAAGGCACGGCCGGCGGCATCGGCAGCGGCCCGGCGTCGGCGCGTTCCAACCGCAAAGGCCGGGCCGTGGCGCTTACCTCGCTGTCTGGCGACATAGAAGACGCGCCGCGCATCGCGTCGGGCATCGGCGAGCTTGACCGGGCGACCGGCGGCGGTTTCGTGCGCGGTTCGGCCCTGCTGGTCGGCGGCGATCCCGGCATCGGCAAATCGACGCTGCTCACCCAGGCGGCCGCCGCGCTCGCGTCGAAGGGCCACCGCATCGTCTATGTCTCCGGCGAGGAAGCGGTGGCGCAGATCCGGCTGCGGGCCCAGCGGCTGGGTGTCGCCGGATCGGCGGTGGAACTCGCCGCCGAAACCAATGTCGAGGACATCCTCGCCACCATCGCCGACGGCAAGCGGCCCGATCTGGTCATCCTCGATTCGATTCAGACGCTGTGGACCGATGCGGCTGATTCGGCACCGGGTACCGTCACCCAGGTTCGAGCGGCGGCCCAATCCCTGATCCGGTATGCGAAATCCACAGGCGCCGCGATCGTCCTGGTCGGCCATGTGACCAAGGAGGGCCAGATCGCCGGACCACGCGTCGTCGAGCACATGGTCGACGCCGTACTCTATTTCGAGGGCGAAGGGGGTCACCACTATCGGATCCTGCGCACGGTGAAGAATCGCTTCGGTCCGACCGACGAGATCGGCGTCTTCGAGATGTCCGACAAGGGATTGCGCGAAGTCTCTAATCCATCTGAGCTTTTCCTCGGCGAACGCCACGCCGCCGCACCCGGCGCAGCGGTTTTCGCCGGCATGGAAGGCACCCGCCCGGTGCTTGTCGAAATCCAGGCGCTCGTCGCGCCAACCTCGCTCGGCACTCCGCGCCGGGCTGTCGTCGGCTGGGATGGCGCGCGCCTCGCCATGGTACTCGCGGTGCTTGAAGCCCATTGCGGCGTGCGGTTCGGCATGCATGACGTCTATCTCAACGTTGCTGGAGGTTACCGCATCACCGAGCCTGCCGCCGATCTGGCGGTGGCGGCAGCGCTCGTGTCGTCCCTCACCGGCCTTGCCCTTCCTGCCGATTGCGTCTATTTCGGCGAAATCAGCCTTTCGGGTGCGATCAGGCCGGTTGCGCATGCGCAGCAGCGGTTGAAGGAAGCGGAAAAGCTGGGTTTCGGGCAGGCAGCCCTACCGCGCAGCAGCGAGGAACTTGGCGGAGGCATCGGCTCCCGCGCGTTCCAGCCGGCTACGCTGGTGGATCTGGTTGTGCGGATCGCCGGCCCGCTCAGACGGGTCGCCGACGACGAGATGAATGGACATGCCAAGGCTGCGGGCGGGCGGCGGGCATGACGAGGCCACGGAGTGGGGATTGAATGCCTATAACGCTGCTTGATGGAGTCCTCGTCGGCTTCACGCTCGTATCAGCCATGCTCGCCATGGTTCGCGGCTTCTCCCGTGAGGTCCTGTCGATCGCATCCTGGATCGCGGCGGCGGCGGCCGCCTATTTCTTTTGGGGACCGGTCGTTCCCTACATCCAGCCTTATGTGCTGCCCTATTCCGACGATCCGCGCGTTGCCATGGCAGCAGCAGCGGCGATCGTATTCGTGGTGGCGCTGATCATTGTCACATTGATCACAATGAAGATCGCCGACGCGATCATCGATTCGCGCATCGGCGCGCTCGACCGCACACTCGGCTTCCTCTACGGCGCGGCGCGCGGCATCCTGGTGATCGCGGTCTGCCTGATGCTGTTTGACTGGGTCGTCGGCGACAAGCGGCCGGATTGGATAGCCAAGGCCAAGTCCACGCCGATGCTCGACAGCATTGGCGACTGGCTGGAAAGCAAGCTGCCGAAGGCGGCAGGCACGGAGATTCTCGACAAGATTATCCCTGGCGACCCCGAGCCCGAACAGCCCGAAGCGCCAGCGCCTGACGCGCCGGCTGACAACGCACCTGCCGAACCAGAAAATCCGCCGGCAAACAATTGACGGTAGCGCGGGACGCACCCGCGCTCTATATACGGATTTTCTGACGAGGGCTGCCTCATGGCGATCGCGGACATTTCCTATTCTGCCGAAGCCGACGATCATTTCCACGATGAGTGCGGCGTCTTCGGCATTCTCGGGCGGCAGGATGCGGCAGCAATCGTCACGCTAGGCCTGCATGCGCTCCAGCACAGGGGTCAGGAAGCCGCTGGCATTGTCTCGTATGACGGCACGCAATTCCACGTGGAGCGCCACGTTGGCTTGATCGGTGACACTTTCACCAAGCAGGCGGTTATGGATCGCCTCCCAGGCACACGCGCGATCGGCCATACGCGCTATGCGACGACGGGTGGCGCGGGCCTGCGCAACGTCCAGCCATTCTTCGCCGAGTTGTCGGACGGCGGCTTTGCCGTCGCCCACAACGGCAATTTGACCAACGCCATGACGGTGCAGCGCACGCTGCAGAAGCAGGGCGCGATCTTCTCATCCACCTCGGACACCGAGACGCTGCTGCATCTGGTGGCAACCAGCAAGGAGCGCGACCTGAACTCCCGCTTTATCGATGCGGTCAGGCAGGTGGAAGGCGCCTTCTCGCTGGTGGCGCTGTCATCGAAGAAGATGATCGGCTGCCGCGACCCCCTGGGCATCCGCCCGCTGGTGCTGGGCGATCTCGACGGCTCCTGGATACTTGCATCCGAGACCTGCGCGCTGGACATCATCGGTGCTCGCTTCGTTCGCGACCTGAAGCCCGGCGAGATGGTGGTTATCACGTCGAAAGGCATCGAAAGCCTCTTTCCGTTCGAGCCGCAAAAGCCGCGCTTCTGCGTATTCGAGTATGTCTATTTCGCGCGCCCGGACTCTTCGGTCGAAGGCCGCAACGTCTATGACGTGCGCAAGCGTATCGGCGCCGAGCTCGCGCTCGAAAGCCCGGTGGAAGCGGACGTCGTGGTTCCGGTGCCGGACTCCGGTACGCCGGCCGCGATCGGTTTCAGCCAGGCCGCTGGCATTCCATTTGAGCTTGGCATCATCCGTAACCACTATGTCGGCAGAACCTTCATCTCGCCGGGCGATTCGATCCGGCATATGGGTGTCAGGCTGAAGCACAACGCCAACCGCGGAATGATCGAAGGAAAGCGCGTTGTGCTGGTCGACGATTCGATCGTGCGCGGCACCACCAGCCAGAAAATCGTTCAGATGGTTCGGGATGCCGGCGCGCGCGAGGTGCACATGCGCATCGCATCGCCGCCGACGCGCGCGTCGTGCTTCTACGGAGTGGACACGCCGGAGAAAGCCAAGCTGCTCGCCTCGCGCATGTCGGTTGCAGAAATGGCAGGCTTCATCCGCGTCGATTCACTCGGCTTCCTCTCGCTCGACGGGCTTTATCGTGCCGTCGGCGAGCCGGGCCGCGACATTGACCAGCCGCAATTCTGCGACGCTTGCTTCTCCAACGAGTACCCGACACGTCTCACTGACATAGAGGGTTCGGACAATGTCCGTACGCTGTCGCTGCTCGCGACAGGCGGTCAGTAGCGCAGCACAGCCTTCTTCCCTTGTGGGAGGAGGGGCTGAGCGAGCAAGTGAGCGAAGCGAACAATGCGACAGGAAGTCGGGGTGCTGGACGAAGCGCGCCTCTGGCAAGCTGGAATACCCCTCACAAGTTCAGGCTCGACACCTTCTCCCACAACAAGGGGAGAAGGAGGAGTCGCGCGTTCGATCCGCGATCCTACATCCCTTGCGGGCCGCGATTCATTGCGGCCACACCGGTGCGGCAGACCTCCACCAAGCCGAGCGGCTTCATGATGCCTATGAATTGCTCGATCTTCGCTACCGCGCCGGTGATCTCGAAGATGAAATGCTCTGTATTGGCGTCGATCACCTTGGCGCGGAACGCCTCGGCAAGTCGGAGCGCTTCAACACGGTCGTCACCTGTGCCCGCAACCTTGACCAGAGCCAGCTCGCGCGCCAGCGGCTTGTCCTGCCCAAGCTCTCCAGCACGCACGGAGAGATCGACCACACGATGCACGGGGACGATGCGTTCCAGCTGATGCCTGATCTGCTCCAGCACATGCGGTGTGCCACGCGTAACCACGGTAATACGAGACAGGTGCTTTTCATGCTCGGTTTCGGAGACGGTCAGGCTTTCAATATTGTAGCCGCGCCCGGAAAACAGGCCGATGACCCTGGCAAGCACGCCCGGTTCGTTGTCGACCAGAACCGATAGCGTATGGGTTTCCGGCCGCTCCGTCTCGCGGGCGATGAAATAGGCTGAACCGGTGGGTTGAAGCTGGGCGTTCATCGGATGTTTCTCGATCTCAAATTCTTGCGCTATTTACTTATCATGACGAGATTTTCTAAATCCCGCCACGTTCCAGTTCTTTACACCAATTCCCTGCCCTTGGCATCGATGGCATTGGCCACGGCCTCGTCGGTCGCTTCATCTGGCAACAGCATCTCGTTATGCGCCTTGCCTGATGGGATCATCGGGAAGCAGTTGGCGAGATTGGCGACACGGCAGTCGAACAGCACCGGTTTTTTGATGTCGATCATTTCCTTGATCGCATCGTCGAGATCGCCAGGCTTCTCGCAGCGTATGCCGTGCCCGCCATAAGCTTGCGCCAGCATGACGAAATCCGGCATCGCCTCCGTATAGGAATGTGACAGCCGGTTGCCATGCAGCAGCTGCTGCCATTGCCGCACCATGCCCATATACTGGTTGTTGAGGATGAAGATCTTGATCGGCGCGTCGTATTGAACCGCGCAGCTCATCTCCTGCATCGTCATCTGCACCGAGGCATCGCCTGCGATGTCGATGACCAGCGCATCTGGATGAGCGATCTGCACGCCGAGCGCAGCCGGCAGGCCGTACCCCATCGTGCCAAGACCGCCCGATGTCATCCAGCGGTTCGGCTTGTCGAAATGGTAGTGCTGTGCCGCCCACATCTGATGCTGACCGACTTCGGTCGTGACGTAGGTGTCGCGGTTCTTGGTTAGCTCATAGAGCCGCTGGATCGCATATTGCGGCATGATCACGTCGTTGTTCGGCGCAAAGGCGAGCAAATCCCGCGCGCGCCAACGGGCAATCTGCTCCCACCATGGATAGAGCGCCTTCTTGTCCGCCTTGGCGGTTGCCCGCCACAACCGAACCATGTCTTCCAGCACACGGCCGACGTCGCCGAGAATGCCGATATCGGCGCGCACATTCTTGTTGATCGACGACGGATCGATATCGATGTGGATCTTCTTTGAATTTGGTGAAAAGGCATTGATACGCCCGGTGATGCGGTCGTCGAAACGCGCGCCGATGCACACCATGACGTCGCAATCATGCATTGCCATGTTGGCTTCGTATGTGCCGTGCATGCCGAGCATGCCGAGCCAATTCTTGCCGCTCGCCGGATAGGCACCAAGGCCCATCAGGGTCGACGTGATCGGGAAGCCGGTCAGTTCCACCAGTTCGCGCAGCAACTGACTGGCTTCGGGGCCGGAATTGACGACGCCGCCGCCGGTATAGATGATCGGTTGCTTTGCACCAGCCATCAGTTCCACTGCCGCCTTGATCTTGTCGAGGTCGCCCTGAACCCTCGGCTGGTAGCTCATGCGCGGCGCGGTTTGCGGCGGCACGTAGGTGCCGCGCGCGAACTGGATATCCTTCGGAACGTCGACAACCACCGGACCTGGACGGCCGGTGGTCGCCACATGGAAGGCCTCATGGATAATGGAGGCGAGTTCATTGACATCCTTCACCAGCCAGTTGTGCTTGGTGCAAGGCCGCGTGATGCCGACCGTATCGCATTCCTGGAAAGCGTCCGAGCCGATCAGTGTCGTCGGCACCTGACCGGTGATGCAGACCAGGGGAATCGAGTCCATCAGCGCGTCCTGCAGCGGCGTTACCGCATTGGTCGCACCAGGCCCCGACGTCACCAGCATGACGCCCGGCTTACAGGTAGAGCGCGCATAGCCCTCCGCCGCATGCCCCGCCCCCTGCTCGTGACGCACAAGGATGTGCTGAACGTCGTCCTGTTGGAACAACTCGTCATAGATTGGAAGCACCGCGCCACCTGGATAGCCGAAGATGTGCTTGACGCCATTATCCTTCAGCGCCTGAACCACCATCTCGGCGCCCGTCATTTCGCGTTTTCCGCCGTCGCTTTTCGCGGTGCTTGTCATCTTTGCAGTCCTGTCCGTTTCGCCGTCTGCGGCTGGCTATTCGTTTAGTCGTGTTCAGGGCAATAAAAAAGGCCCCCGGGGGAGCCTGTGTTCTGCGCATGGGAGCTTGTCGCCCGGCGGTTACACCGCCTTGCCCATGCGCCTTCCTACTACGAGAATAAGTGTTGTTTTCATGGGCGCGAACAATAGGAAGCCAAGCCCCATCCTGTCAACCTGGAATGTGCCACAGCGTGACGTTCTCAAGCTTGCCCGTCGGCGTGACGCCGGACGACCCGCTCGAGCAATGGCAGATAATCTCGGAACGATCGGGTTCTCATGCCGGCGATCTTGCCGCCCTCGTCCCAAAGCCTGACCCGAACCGCCTCGTTGTGGAACGGATCGCCGCGGAACGCGCCGACCTCTTCATTGGTCATCGGCCCCCCTTGCAAGGAAAGCGTATGAACGGATGCCGGCGAGAGTTTTGAAAAATACGTCGGATCGGTCGCGCAAAGATAGCGCTTGGCCGCAACATGCATCCGCACGCAAGCGACGACGACCGGCGGAAAATACGGGGCCAGAACATCGCCTCCTGCCTCATCGTGATGCTTGTCCTCGACATCGTCCGGCGAATATGTCCCGAATTCGCTGGTGAAATGCCCGATGTCGTGAAGCAGCGCGGCCGCAACCAGCTCGTCCTCGGCATTTTCCTGTTCGGCCAGCCAGGCGCTCTGCAACATGTGTTCGGACACTGTCACCGGTTCGCCGAGATAAGCTTCAGCTCCGCGCCGCTCAAAAATATCGGCTATGAACTCGACAATCCCTTCCGGCATTTCTGATATCGGCGCTTGGTTGCTCATTCTGCCGCCTGCCTGGTTTCTGCCTCAAGAGCTGCCAGAGTCGACAGCAATCCATCCTTGTCGGCGTAGCAGCCTTGCAGCCAGCGCCTTCCGGTCCCGGAAAACGCTTTTCGCGCATGAAGCACGCGGGTGTTGTCGACGATGAAGCTCTCACCGGAGGCGAGCTTGAAGGTAACCTCGAACCGTGGATCCTCGATCAGTTCGGCAAACCGCCGGTATGCCCGGTAGTAGGCCGTCATTTCGTCGAAAGGCACATCGACGACGGGCGCCAGAGACCGGTTGTTGAAGCGGATCGCGATGAGTTCTCCGTCCGGCCCGAGCTCGATCATCGGCCGCTTTGATGCGAGCCGCACCCCGGTTGAGCCTGCGTATTCGAACCGCGCGGCATGCGTGCACAGCAGCCGGAACCCTTCCGGGTCTTCTTGCTGCAGGGCGCGTGCAATCGCAAAGCCGTCGACGAGACTGGATTCCCCGCCATCCACCGTATTCTCGATGCAGGCCAGCAGCTGCAAAGTCGGCACGGGATCGCGATATGGATTATCCGTATGCGGCTGCAGGCCGAGATTGGTGTAGGCGAGATTGGTCGGATTCACTTCCGCGCGGACCTCGAACCAGCGGCCGTAATTTGTCTCTCGCACGTAACCGAACAGCTCAACAACCTTGAGAAGCGCGCCGCTTTCCGCAGGAAGGTCGTCCATCACTGCAAAGCCATAGCTACGAACGGCGCTAAGCCATCCGGAAAGTACGCTCCGTTCGCGGCTGGCAGCCACATAGGACGCGCGCGGCAGTGTCTGCTGCATTTCCGCGCCGGTCCATCGCACAACGCGGTCGCCGGTCCAGCCGGCTGCCTGTATGGCCGAGCGGTCATATATATGGGCAGCCAACCAAGAGGTAGGAAAGCGAACGGTCTTGTTCTCGGGCAAGAAGGTGACCTGCAACTCGCTCCCTACGATACTCGCCTCTGAAATGACTGTATCGCGCGGAATATCGAGGATTGTGATCAGCCGTTGGCCATTGCCGGGGCTGCGCGTTCCTGCATCAACGGCGTTGTCGCGCAGCCAGACCGCATGAAAGCGAGCAGCGCTCCCGTCCGCCATTTGGACTTCGACGGCAGTACCGCCATCCAGCAAACGAACTGCGTCCCGCATCGCCTACCTCCCGTTCCAGCGAACCAAAAATCCCACTGTACCGTCTACACGGTGCCACTTGTAGCCTTTGTGACAGCTTGAGAGCCAAGCAAATCGTCGATGCAGCAGATCCAACTACCAACCGATGCCAAGCCGCTTTGGCGGTCACTACAGCAGCGCGTTCCGCAAATTCGAGGAGCCGCGTTAATCGATTGTGCACCATCGAACAACACCCGGCCTTAACCAGCGTTTCGTAGGGTTGGTCGATCCAAAAAAAGGACGGGACAAATATGTTTGTCGAGCGCGATCGAATGGTAGGTGAAGGCACGTCTCAAGAACGGCGCGACGCCAGCCAGGACGACATGCGGGCCCTTGGTCATGTCGTGCAATGTGACGGCACGCGAGCGACAATCGCTGCCTTTGCCGATCCTGATGAACTCATGGGTAGTCCACTGTGGACCGTGGGAAAGCTGATTTCAGTCAATCTTGGCGCTGTCCGCACCGTCGGCCTGGTCTATTCCGTGAGCAAGCCGGATCACAGCTGGAATAGCAACCAACTCAACGAGATCGAGGTCTGCATGGAGTTGGTCGGCGAAGTGCGCGACCGGCCAGCGCCCCTCAGCCCAATCTTCGACCGCGGCATTACCCAATACCCGCACATTGGCGCAATGTCGCATCGCATTCGTTCCGAAGACCTGCAGGCGGTCTACGATCTCGCCGGACGGCACTCCATAACTGTGGGTTCTCTCTCGCAGGATGAGGAGATCGAGGCACGCATCGCGGTCGACGACACACTGGCCCGCCACTTCGCGGTGGTAGGAACCACCGGCGTGGGTAAGTCCACCGCTGTCGCCCTGCTACTGCGCAAGATGATCGAGGCGCGGTCAGACCTGCGCATTCTCATTCTCGATCCTCATAACGAGTTTGCGGGCGCGTTGTCCGAATACAGCTACAAGATCGACACCAACACGCTCGAACTGCCATTCTGGTTGTTCAAATTGGAAGAGTTCGCGGAAGTGCTCTTCCGCGGCCGGGAAGTCGATGCGGACGAATACGAGGTTCTGCGCGACCTTATTCCGATTGCCAAAGGTCTCTACCGCAGCGCCAATTCCACCACGGTTCTGCGGCGCGGCGGAGACTCGATTACCGCCGATCTGCCAATTCCCTATAGAATCGCCGATCTGATCCGCTTGATCGACGAACGCATGGGATTGCTGGAGAGCAAGCCGTCCCGGCCCGTCTACAAATCGCTCCGTATCCGCCTGGAGTCGGCGATCAACGACCCGCGCTACCGTTTCATGTTCGCATCGCGGCTGATCGAGGATTCCATTCACGAAACGATCGGCAAGATTTTCCGCGTGCCAACCGGTGGGCGCCCCATCACGTGCTTTGAAATGGCCGGCCTGCCGTCGGAAATCGTCAATGCGGTCTGTTCGGTCCTGGCACGCCTGGCATTCGACCTTGCCCTGTTCAGCGAGGGCAAGCTTCGGTTGCTCTTGCTTTGCGAGGAGGCGCACCGCTATATGCCCTCCAACCCGAACCTCGGTTTCGCGCCGACCCGCCACGCACTGTCGCGTATTGCAAAGGAAGGCCGCAAATACGGCTGCTTCCTCGGCGTCGTCACACAGCGTCCAGGCGAGCTCGACCCGACTATTCTGTCGCAATGCTCGACGATCTTCACCATGCGCCTCGCTAATGAGCAGGACCAGGCGATCATCCGTTCGGCTATCGCCAACTCCTCGGCGTCCACGCTCTCCTTCCTGTCGTCTATGGGCCAACGCGAGGCGATTGCCTTCGGTGAAGGCGTCGCCACCACGATGCGCATGCGTTTCGAACGTCTGAGCCTCGACAAAATTCCGGGCGCCGGAAGGCGGCATGAGGCCGACGTGGTTGCCGACCGCGGCGGAGAAGTCGATCTTGCACTGATTATCGAGCGGCTGCGCAATGTCGACCGGCCGAATAACTCGCAGCGGGTCAGCGAGCCGGTGGAATCCCGTCTCCAGCCAGGCGATCCGGGCTACAAGAAGCCGAGCGAGCAACCTTTCGTATTGGAGACCGGCCCGAATACCAACGCCCCAAAGCTGGATACGCGCAGCCCGGGTTTCGGTATGCGCGCCAATTCCTAGCCGAGAGCTGCTTGCGTTCACATTGAAACCACCCGCCGATTACTCGGAGCGGCGGGTGGTTGTCTTTTTGAGATGCTGATCCGGCGTTGGCACTCGTGTCGCGAGCGGCCCGCGCAGTGGCCTTCCGGGGCGAAGGAGATCAGCCCACCAAGCCATCGATAGTCGAACAGCCGAGTTGCGCCGCGAGAGTCACGCGCTGACGCGGTTACGTCCGAGCTTCTTGGCTTGATAGAGTTGCTGATCGGCGCGCCGGAAAAATTCCTCGGCGCTTTCCCTGTGGTTCCACACCGCGAGGCCAACGCTGGAAGTAACCCGCAGCCGCACGTTGCCCGTCAGGATCGGCATCGCGGCGATACCCTTGCGTATACGCTCCGCAAGCCGGGTCAGGCCTTCAATGTCCATGTTCGGCGCCACGACCGCGAATTCCTCGCCGCCGAGGCGCGCGACGACATCGTGATAGCGAGTCATATCCTTGAGGCAGCCGGCGACGGAGCGTAGGACTTCATCGCCAACGTCGTGGCCATGACTGTCATTGACCTCCTTGAAATGATCGAGGTCGAAGACCATTAGGCCGACCGGCTTGTCGATCTTTCTGAATTCCTGAAGATATTCCTTCAGCGCATGGTCAAAATAGCGCCGGTTCTGCATGCCGGTGAGAGCATCGGTAAATGCGGCCTGTTCGAAAGTCTCGGAGCGGGCGCTGAGCGTCTTCGCCATCGCACGAAGTTTGCCTTCTTCTGTCAGGTGGATCCGCAACTGCGGATAAATGAAGAAAAGGCCGAAAAACACCGCCGCCGAGATTAGGATGCCGGTTCCGAAGAGTACTCGCTTGAGCTTGATGATCGTGCTTGCAATCGAAGATTGCTCAAATGCAGCGCTACCCGCCTGTAGTGTATCGTATGCGTAGAGGACCAGACCGCCCGCCACGAGTATGACGACGATGAATACAAAGAATGCTGATTCAGATCTATGAAGCCCCATCGCCCGTCCGCACACATTTCGTGACTTATCGCATTCAGGGCCTTACGGAAGTCTTAATATCCGCAACCTTTGCGCGAATGCTTACCTTTGCGGAAGGCTGCGTAGCAATTGGACCACACTTGGTAATCCCGATGCGGATCGCTGCGCAAAAGTGCCTTCAAAAACTGTACTTACGGTGTGAATTCTAGTCCATTTCGGCCCAAATTGATTTCGGAACCATGTCATCTGCCGTTTTGCATATTGCCTTGTTGCAATCTTTGCGCGAAGTATTGCATCCCCATCTTCCGTTTTTCCCGACGAGGCTGCTGACAATTCGCGGACACCGATAGCCTTCATCGCAGGTAGGGTGGCATCAAGACCCAAACGCATGAGTTGCTGCACCTCTTCCCGCGCGCCGAGGCCGATCATTTGGTCGAAGCGGATTTCGATGCGCCGAGCAAGCTCTTCTCTCTCCGGCACGACAACGAACATGTTCGCGGTTGCTTGATCGATCAGCGGTTGTCCTTGAACCGACTGCCAATCACGAATTGATCGGCCGGAGCTTTCAAGCACCTCCAGTGCCCTGATAATCCGTTGCCCGTCCGATGGCCTGAGCGTTGCCGCGGTCTGTGGATCCTCCTGGGTGAGCAGCCGATGAAGCTTGTGCGAGCCCTGTTCATTAAGTTCGTAGCGCCAGCGGTTTCGGATGCCTTCCGGAATGTCCGGCATCTCGGAAAGGCCCTCGGCCAAAGCGCGGAAATAGAGGCCGGTGCCACCGACGAAGATCGGAACATGGGCATCCAGCGTACCGTCCTCGATCAGCCGCATGACATCGCGCAGCCACATGCCGGTCGAATAGGCCGTCGATGGATGAATGTGGCCGTAGAGGTGGTGCGGCGCACGTGCGAGGTCCTCCGGCGCGGGTCGCGCCGTCAGCACGTTCAGCACCGAATAGCCTTGCATGGAATCTGTGTTGATAATGGCGCCGCCCACACGCTCCGCGATATCGAGCGCCAACGCCGACTTGCCGCTTGCAGTCGGCCCCGCTATCAGGATCGCGTCCTTCAGCCGTCCCCTGCCCTTCTTCCGCGCGGAATCTTCCATGTCGCTCATCGCCACGCTGATCTCCCACCCGGCCGAGCGGGCGTTGACGTCTTCGCTGGTGGATATGGCATCGCGCGCCGTCATGGCAACCGCAACCCGCTGGCTGGCACCGGATGTTGCATGCGATATCGCATTGATGGACAGCCTGGACGCGCAAGGCGCGGAGCACGAACTGCGCGCCACTTTGGCATCCACTCCGATCGACATCGTTGTCCAACCCGCCGAGGGCCGTCGCAAGCGCATGCTGATCGCCGACATGGACTCGACTATCATCGACCAGGAATGCATCGACGAACTGGCGGACGAAGTTGGCCTGAAGGACCACGTCGCGGCGATCACCGCGCGCTCGATGAACGGCGAGATCGCGTTCGAGCCAGCATTGCGAGAACGCGTCGCGCTGCTGAAGGGGCTGGATATCTCGGTCATCGACCGCATCATCGACAATCGACTGACCCTTGCATCTGGCGGGCGCGAACTGGTTGCCACGATGCGCCACAACGGCGCCTGGACCGCTCTGGTATCCGGTGGGTTCACCGCGTTCACGCAGCGCATTGGACAAAAGCTCGGCTTCGACGAGAACCGCGCCAACACCCTGCTCGAAACCGAGGGAAAGCTGACCGGGCAGGTCGCCGAACCGATCCTTGGCCGCGCTGCGAAGGCAATCGCGCTCAATGAAATCGCGGCGCGTTTGGGAATTTCCCCGCAAGACGCAATCGCCGTCGGCGATGGCGCAAACGATCTCGACATGCTGATGCTGGCCGGTTCCGGTGTCGCGCTGCATGCCAAGCCAGCCGTCGCTGAGCAAGCACGCATTCGCATCAACCATGGCGACCTGACCGCGCTTCTCTACATCCAGGGCTACGCCGAAGCGGATTTCGTCAGATGAAGATCCTGCAAACCGACCGCCTCATCGTTCGCAATTGGCAGGAGCGCGACCGCGACCTCTTTCACCGTATCAACGCCGACGATCGGGTCATGGCGTTCTTCCCCTTTCGCCGGGATCGCGCGGCAAGCGATGTGCTGATGGACGCCATGGTCAAGCAGATCAACGCGGAGGGCTTCGGCTGGGCGGCCGCGGAGCTCGCCGCGACCGGCGAATGCATCGGTTTTATCGGATTGCACCCCGTCGAGATCGATGGCATTGCGCCGGAGGGTTCTCATGAGATCGGCTGGCGACTCGCACCCGAGTACTGGGGCAAGGGTTACGTTACCGAAGGTGCGACAGCGCTTGTCGATTTCGCCTTCGACACACTCGGTTTCAATGAAGTCATATCATTCGCCGTCTGGAGCAATATACGGTCCACTGCCGTCATGGAACGGCTCGGTATGCGCTACGAACGTGATTTCGATCATCCGAAGGTGCCGGATACACACCCGCAGCTGAAAAGGCACAAGCTGTATCGGCTGCAAAAGACCGATTGGAGAGCCGACCGGCGAACAAACTAAATCTTCACCTGTTCATGAGGCGTCTTGTTGTACTAGGTTAAAGCATTCAATTATCGATGGAACCATGCACTTGACCTTCGCACGATACATAGCTCTCCCCGCCCTCTCCTTGCTGCTCATGCTGCCCCAAAGCGGATTGGCATTGCAGGCGATCGGCGGGGACTATTGCGGAAAGGTGATGTCTGGTGGCGAGTGGGTCGATGTGGTCACGACCCTGACCACCAGACCTGATGGTCTGCTTAGCGGCCAATACGAGTTTAACGACAAGGGCAAGTTAGCACCCGGCACGCTGCGCGAGAACAACAAAGCATCGGAGGATGCTCGAGTTTTCACGTGGGTCGACAAATATGGCACCGGAACGCTCATGGCCAGCTTTTCGGAGAACCGGGCATCCTTCGAGGGGCTATGGGGCGACGGTGACGAAATGCCGGGTTTCGGCTGGACCGGCCAACGCTGCAACATGGACAGCGTCAGGAACTCGACGTAGCAGTCCTCACCGTCCTGACGATGCCAGACAGCGAGAAACTTAATCCATCCGCAGCGTTACGAAGCGCAACTCACCGGACTTGGACGACAGCATCAGCAGTGCATTCTTGCGGCCCTGATCCTTAAGGGCGCCAACGCGATCCATCACATCCTTCGGCGTCGAAACCGACTCCTGAGCGATCTCGGTTATCACTTCGCCAGCAAGGATACCCCTCTCGGCAGCCAGCGAGTTGGGTGTGACCTCGGTGATCACCACGCCAGAAACGTCCCTGGCGATCTCAAACTTCTTGCGCGCCTCGTCATTGAGTTCTCCGACGGTCATCCCGAGCACCGTTGCGGTCGCGATCTCGCCCGGCTGGTCCTTCTCATGCTCCTCTTCGGCATCGGCGACCTTCTCGCCATCCTCGAGGCGGCCGAGCGTTACCTTAACCGTTTGCTCGACGCCCTTGCGCACGATGAGTACATCGACCGCCTTGCCGACCGGGCTTTCGGCGACAACGCGCGGCAGGTCGCGCATATCTCTCACATCCTTACCGTCGAACTTGATGATGACGTCACCGGCGAGGATCGAGCCGTTGTCGACCGGACCGCCCTTGATGATACCGGCGACCAGTGCGCCTTTGGCAGTGGCCATCCCAAGGCTCTCGGCGATCTCATCGGTCACCGGCTGTATGCGGACGCCGAGCCAGCCACGGCGCGTTTCGCCGAACTCGCGCAATTGATCGACAACGCCAACAGCCAGTTCCGAGGGGATCGAGAAGCCGATCCCGATCGAGCCCCCAGACGGCGAGATGATCGCCGTGTTGATGCCGATGACCTCGCCATCCATGTTGAACAGCGGTCCGCCCGAGTTACCCCGGTTGATCGCCGCGTCGGTCTGGATGAAATCGTCATAAGGGCCGGCATTGATGTCGCGGTTGCGCGCCGAGATGATGCCGACGGTCACCGTGCCACCAAGGCCGAACGGGTTACCGATCGCCATCACCCAATCGCCGATGCGCATCTTGTTGGAATCGCCGAACGTCACGGCGGTCAGCTTCTTCAGCTTAGGATCGACCTTCAAAACGGCAATGTCGGTCTTGGTGTCTGTGCCGACCAGTTCGGCTTTCAGTTTCGAACCGTCGGAGAAGTTGACTTCGATCTCGTCGGCGTCGGCGATGACGTGATTGTTTGTGACCACGATGCCCCTTTCTGCATCGACCACGAAGCCGGAGCCGAGTGATTGGACCTTTTGCGAGCCACCGCCGCCTTCACCGTCCTCACCCTCGCGATTCTTGAAGAAGTCGTCGAAGAAATCCTGGAACGGCGAGCCTTCCGGCAGCTGCGGCATCGGCACAGCGTTTGGCGCCTCCGTGCCCTTCACATTCTGCGATGTCGAGATGTTGACGACCGCGCCAAGCAGGCGCTCGGCAAGGTCGGCCACGGAAGACGGACCGTGCTGGGTTACCAGCGGCTGAACCTGCACCGGCGGCTCGGTTTGCACCGGCGGCGGAGTTTGCGCAGGCGACACAGTTTCCGCGGGCTGCTGGTTCTGCTCCTGAGCAAGCGCAAGGGGCGCAAAGGCGGGAATGACGAGCGCTCCAGCCAGCAGGATTCTCATCGTCGCGCGAAGATTCTTGCGGAAAGCCGAGTGGATGGGCGTGGCGCTCATAAACTAATCTCCGGAGGGTTCGGATGCCCGCGCAGGTTTGCAGAGCCGCTGCGGACCGTGGTGAAGAAATAGGGCGTGTTTGCGGCCATGCCTATCGGGAAAATCACAATCTTGCGTTATCCCCGCACCAGCCAGACGACGCCGACCCCCAATGCGATCGCCGCAAGTCCGGCAACGCGCAGTGTACCCTCGGGAACCGACAGGACTTCCGCCGCCAACCGTTTCGCAAGATTGGGAAAGCCGCCATAGACCAAGCCCTCGGCAACGAGGACCAGCCCTATGGCGGCAAAGAAGTCGCTCACTTATTGAGCCGGAGCCGCGGCAGCGCCGTTTGCAGGCGCAGCGGGCGCCGGCGGTGCGGTCACCGGAGTGCCATCCGCGTTCTTGAAGTAGCGCATGAATTCCGAATCCGGCGTCAGCACCATCGTCGTGCTAGCGCTGTCCAGCCCCGCTCCATAGGCGATCATCGAGCGATAGAACTCGAAGAAGCCCGGGTCACGCTGAAAGGCATTGGCGAATGCCGCGTTGCGCTGCGCTTCGCCCTCGCCGCGCAGGATTTCCGATTCCTTGCGCGCCGCCGCAACCGTCTCGACCACCTCGCGATCGACGCGCGCGCGAATACGCTGCGCCGCCTCGCGGCCACGGGCGCGCAGGCGCTCGGCCTCGGCGAGACGCTCGGCCTTCATACGGTCATAGGTCTGTTGCGAAACCTCGGCGGTCAGGTCGGTCCGGCGAATACGCACATCCTCGATCTGCAAGCCGAGCGACGTTGCATCGGGGCGCAACTGGTCACGCACCTCGCGCATCATCGACGCGCGCTCTTCCGACAATGCCGCTTCGAAGCCGCGAAGACCGTAGACACGGCGAAGCGCAGCGTCGAGACGGGTGCGCAGCCGCTGTTCGGCGAGTTCGACGCTGCCGGAGACCGCGGCCCTGAAGACGCGCGCGTCGGCGATCTTGTAGGCCACGAAGGCGTCGACCTCGAAGAACTTGCCGCCCGAAACCTGCACGCGGATGTTGTCGAGGTCGAAGCGCATGACGCGGTCCTCGATGATCTGCACGTTGTCGGCCTCCATGAAAGCGAACGGCGCCTTGAAATAGATGCCGGGCTCGGTCTTCACTTCGACGATCTCGCCGAAGCGCAGCACGATCGCCTGCTCGCGCTCGTTGACCACGAACACCGACGAATAGATGAGGAAAAGGATGACGACGGCAACGACGCCGATAGCTGCAAGGCGGTTCGACATCACTTGCTTCCTTCCGTGGGCGCGCGCTTCTGCAACTCAGGCAGCGGCAGATATGGCACCACTCCCTGCCCGCCACCCTGCTCCAGGATCACCTTGTTGGCGCCCTGCATCACACGCTCCATGGTTTCCAGATAAAGGCGCTTGCGGGTGACTTCCGGCGCCTTGGCATATTCGTCATAGACAGAAATGAAGCGCTGCGCCTCACCTTCCGCTTCCTGGACAACGCGGTTCTTATAGGCAGCCGCCTCTTCGCGGATCTGCGCCGCCTCGCCGCGCGCCTGACCAAGCTTCTGGTTGGAGTACTGATTGGACTCCTCGACGAAGCGGTCCTCATCCTGCTCGGCGCGCTGAACCTCGTCAAAAGCGTCGGCGACCTCGCGCGGCGGCGCCGCATCTTCGATCGAGATCGCATTGATGCTGATCCCCGCGCCATACTGGTCGAGCGTCGATTGGATGATCCCGCGTACCGCGTCGGCGATGCCCTGACGATCGTCGCGGAAAATATCCTGCGCCGGTCGGCGGCCAACCGCTTCGCGCATGGCGCTTTCGGCGATTTGCCCGACCATGCCGTCCGGATCCTCAACGTTGAACAGATAGGCTTCAGGATTGGAAACCTGATACGCCACCGAAAATTTCACATCGACGATGTTCTGGTCGCCGGAAAGCATCAGGCCGGTGGTGGAAGTGCCTCGTCCACCGCCGATATTGATCAGCTTTTCAGCCGTATTGGCCTTCTCGACTGTCTCGACCGGCCACCAATGAAAATGCAGGCCCGGCTGGGAAAGCTCTGTCTTCGGCTTACCGAACCGCAGCTCGACCGCCAGTTCGTCCGGCTGAACGGTATAGACGCATTGGAATATCCAGAAGGCCACGAGCAATAGGCCGATCAGACCGAACATCGCCGGGTTAGCGCCACCGCCTCCCGGCAAGGCGTTCTTCAGACGGTCCTGGCCGCGTCGAATGATATCCTCGAGATCGGGAGGGGTTCCCTGTCCACTTGGGCCACGCGGGCCATGTCCCCATGGACCACCACCGCCGCCATTGCCGCCGCCGCCCCACGGGCCGCCGCCTCCGCCGCTTTGATTCTTCCAGGGCATCGAGTTCCTTTCCCTCACGCTGCCGGTCTCAGGGGCCGGCTGGCGTATGAATTCGTTTGCTCTTGTATAAGGTCGCCTCGTCGCGCTTTCAACGCGGCCGCCACCACCAGACTATCAATCCGGCGACAAAAGCATCGATTGTCCGCTATCCGCCTTCATGCACGCCGGCGCGGCGCGCGTAAACGGTGTAGCGTGTCGCATGACTGTCCTTCTCGCCGGCTGGCGTGCCGTCGGTGCTGACAATCTCCCAGATTTCAGGATCGACAGCCGGAAAAACCGTGTCGCCATCCACTTCCGCGAGAACGTGGGTCAGGTGAAGCCGGTCGGCAACCGATATCGCCTGCCGGTAGATTTCACCGCCGCCGATGATACAAATCTCATCGGCTCCCACCATGCACCTGCCTTTGGTGCGCGCCAGCGTCAGTGCATCCTGCAACGAGCCAACAACCTCCGCTCCATCGGCGCGGTAATCCGAATCGCGGGTGACGACGATGTTCAGCCGCCCTGGCAAAGGTCGCTTCGGAAAACTCTCCCAAGTTTTGCGGCCCATAACGATCGGCTTACCCATCGTGCCAGCCTTGAAGCGCTTGAGATCGGTCGACAGCCGCCATGGCAGACCGCCATCACGACCGATTACGCCATTCTCGGCAACGGCAGCATAAATTCCGACGAGCATCAGTTGGCGCTGCTTTCCGCGTCATGCGGAACCAGGATCAGCACTTCCAGATCCTTCTCCGGGTTGAAATCCTTCGCATGGACCTCGAACCGGGTCGGGCCGGTCTTGGTGACGCCCTCGCCGCAGAAGCTGACAAGATTCTTGGGGTCGCCCTTGTCGATCGTCAGGTTGAACTCGCCGATATTGCCGAGAGCCCAGTTTCCACCGGTGGTGAGGACATACTCAATGGCGTTCTGCCCCATTGCCGGCGAGCCATCCGGGCCCTTCTTCGCCGCCTTCATGATGGCTTTCTCAAAATTCGCATCAATACAGTACCGTTGCTTGTCTTCGGCATAGCCATCCAGGAACTTGCCATCATAGAAAAAGCCAACGCCAACCGCCGAACTGAGACTTGGCTTGTATCGATGCGAGACGCTGACCGTCTTGCCGGCCGGAAACTTGGCTTTCCACCAATAGGTCGATTTCAGCGTCCAGATCGGTGTGCGAACATGCTTCCAGCCGGAGCCGTCATCGTAGCTGTCGATATAGATCAGCCCACGATCGATCCAATCGGCTGCATCGGTTTCCGGGAGCTTCGCCAGCGCGTCGGTGGCGGCCTTCAGGAACGGGCTTGCAGGAACGTCCTTTGCTCTCAATTCTTCAGTGATATCGACGCCAACCGCAAACGCTTTCTGCTCAAGCTGGGGTATCACGGTGGCACCATCGACAGATACTTCGAAGCCGAGGAAATTGTCGGATGTGTCGTCCGGCAAGTTCGGCATCCAATGCGGATTTGCAGCGATGTCGGGCATCGGGAACGCCACAATCGTCTCGATGTCCTTGTCGGTGGTGTTGCGGAAGACGTAATCGACCTTCACCTCGTCCATCGAGATGAAGAGATCTTCCTTGTCCATCGTTATCGAATCGGTTCGGCCAAGGATCAACCCGCCGGCACCCAAGCCAGCGACGGAGTCGTTGGCAAGCGCAGGTAGTGGCGCGCTAAGCAGCAATGCAAGGAGAACGCGGCGCAACATCACTTCCCTCAAGGTCGGTGCGCTAAAGCGCGACAGCTTCTCATACCGCGATCGGCGCCTTGATGCTGGCGTCGGGATGATAGTTCTCGAGCGTGAAATCCTCGAAGCGGAAGGCGAAAAGGTCGGTCACATCGGGATTGATCCGCATCGTCGGCAACACTTTCGGCGTGCGCGAAAGCTGCTCGCGCGCCTGCTCGAAATGGTTCGAATAGAGATGCGTATCGCCAAGCGTGTGTACGAAATCGCCGGGCTTCAACCCGGTCACCTGCGCCACCATCATGGTAAGCAGAGCATAGGACGCGATGTTGAACGGTACGCCGAGGAAAATATCCGCCGAACGTTGGTAGAGTTGGCAGGAGAGCTTGCCATCGGCGACATAGAACTGGAACAGGCAGTGACAGGGCGGAAGCGCCATCGCGTCCACTTCTTCCGGATTCCAGGCGGAGACGATCAAACGTCTTGAATGAGGATTCCTGCGTATCTGTTTGAGAAGATTCGACAATCTGGTCGATCTCGCCGCCATCTCGCGTCGGCCAGGATCGCCATTGCGCCCCATAGACCGGGCCGAGGTCTCCGTTTTCGTCCGCCCATTCGTCCCAGATCGTAACGCCGTTGTCGTTGAGATATTTGATGTTTGTGTCGCCGGCCAGGAACCACAGCAACTCATGGATGATCGACTTAAGATGCAGTTTCTTGGTGGTCGCCACCGGGAAACCTTTGCTCA
Source organism: uncultured Alphaproteobacteria bacterium (assembly GCA_963839725.1). Lineage (GTDB taxonomy): Bacteria > Pseudomonadota > Alphaproteobacteria > Rhizobiales > Rhizobiaceae > Kumtagia. Next base: position 76,933 of record CAWIWT010000018.1, read on the forward strand.
GGTCGAACCGCATCTGGTAGCCGAACACCGAGCGCACGCCTGTGCCGGTGCGGTCCGAACGGTCGGTGCCGTGCTTCAAAACGTGGTCGAGAAGATCGAGATATTGGCGCATTGGCTTCTGGCTGATTCCGGGTTGATCGAACATAGCGCATCTGAGGCTCGCATTCAGCACCAGTGGCACGCTCAAACGAAAGCAATCCCCAACTGCCGAGTTTTACTGACTCAAACCGGGCCAATTCGCGTCGGCTCTTGAGATGTTGGCCGTGGCGTCCTTCTCCCATTTCGAGCGGACGCCCTTTGAATAGTTGAGGTACAGCTTTCCGTCGACGATGCTCCAAGCTTCGGGATCGCCCTCGGCCTTGTATCCATTTGACGCCGCCCAAGCGCAATTCCCACCGAACTGCGGAAGGTATTTTTCGGGGTCGGCGACAAAGGCTGCGCGGTTGACGGCACTGACGAAGTAGTAGGTTGCACCGCGGTGTTCAGCAGCGAACTCCGGAGATCCCTTTCGCGCGGTCTTCTCATCAAAATAGGCAACAACGTCGTACCCATCGACGGCGACCATATTGATCGAAGTCGCAAAGGCGACCCCGTTACCCAAATCAATCGAGACAAGCAGTGCAATCGCACCGCACGCAAACTCACGCCTGTTCATTGTCGCGCCCTTACGTCCACCAACTGCCGCAATGCTACCGGCCAAATCTGCCGGAAGCATTTCACATTTGCGACAGAACGCACGAAGGGATTGGGCGGACTACAGCGAAGTGAGTTTGCCGAGATCCTTGGCCACCAAATAATAGAACGTCACGCGGCTCTTCGAACTGTCCGCAGACATCGCCGCAGCCGTCTTCTTGATCGCGGCGTCCGCCTTGGCTTCGTCAGTAACGCCAAGCTTCTTGATGACCCAATTGTTCTTGACGCGGTCTAGTTCCTTCTGGTCCGACGCAGCGACCAGCGACGAATCCTTGTTGCGCAATGCAATGCCAAGATGCTTTACGATCTTGCCGACCGTATCGGCACTGGCCTTGGCGTCATATTTCTGTACGTCTGCTAGATAGTCAGCCATGTGATCTTTCCCTCGATTGTACGAATTGCCCCATCAAGCGCAATTCGATCAGCTTTCCATTTGCTGTCAATCCCATTCTACTTGCGGTGCTTGCCCACCGTAGCCAGATCAGGACAACATCCCACGCCTCTCGTTGAGCGCTAGTGATGCCGCCAGCAAAACCTAGCCGAAATGCGCCGTTGGGTCATCCGCCAAATCATGAAGGCGGGATACAACAAAAATCCCACAGGCTTTCGAAGTCCGCTGATCCAAACTCTTTCAATTCGCGATCGGTCAGCCTATATCAGAGGCGTCAGCTTGTCTGACTATGGTGATAAACAGGCGATGAAATAAGCCGTTCGGACCCGGGGGCGGTACCCGGCGCCTCCACCAAAAGCCGCTGAACCGGCGGCTTCTGATGGGGGCGAAATAGGATCGACGAAGGTGTAAAGATCGTTCTTTTGCCCGGCATTGTACCGCCGTTATCGGGCTAAAATTATAGTTGCAAACGACAACTATGCGGAAGCACGTCTCGCTGCTTAATGCGGCGCGAACGCTTCAAATCAAGTCCTAGCGGTTCGCACTGCTAGGCGGGGTTCGGAGGTACCTGGCAACAGAAACCTCCACTTCATTTCCCCAAAGTTTTTCACTTGCAGCCTCCGCCGCATTTCTTGTGCTGCGGCATGTTTTCCGGTGGCAATTCCGCGATGAAGGAAACCACCTACCAGTTCGAGCAGTGGGAGGACCGTCCCTATTCCGCCGGAACCTCGGCAGCCTGTGGCCGCCGGCCAATCGTCAACTTCGTTAGGGCGAAGGCGATCACGGAACAGATCGCGATGCCGGTGATCATCGGCAGCGGCGTTCCATCGAAGAACAGCCCCGACACCGCCACCGCCGCCGCGCCGGTAGCAAAGTGGAGCGTTCCCAATGTGTCCAGGCAGACGGTCTATAATCATCACGGCGATAAGGAAAAGCTGTTCCGCGCCGTTGTCCGCGAAGTGACCGAGCGCATCAATGCCGACATATTCGAGACGCTGGCGACCTTTCCCGACAAGCCGATGGATCTTGAAGCCGACCTGGCCGCCTTTGCCGTTCGACTGCAGCGCAACTGCATTTGCAACCGCGATGGAAAATTCCTGCGCAAGCTGATCCAGTCGGAGGGGGAGCGCTATCCGGAACTGTTTGCCGACTGGCGCGAGAACGGTCCGGCAAAAACCTGGTCGGCGCTCGCCGCGCGATTTGCGAGGCTAGCCCTCGCCGGCCACCTGGAACTCGACGATCCCGACCTTGCCGCCCGCCAATTCCTGGCGCTTGTAAACGCCGACCTTCAGACGTCGATGCTGCTCGGCGATACGATCGACGACGAAACGCTGTCCGCATCGGCGAGCAATGCGGTTCGCACCTTCCTCCGCGCCTACGGACGGCGATAGTAAGTTCCCGGACGCTGCCGAACTGCCTGCCCTGGTCCTTCGAGATATTTGACTTTTGTATTCAGGTTTAATGACTCTTGTCTGGAATTATTCCAAACTATGGTCCATATTCCGGCAACGAACATCTCCGGGATGAAACGATATGCGCCTAACCCGTCAGACCAATTATGCGATGCGCATTTTGATGTATTGCGCGGCCAACGAAGGACGGCTCAGCCGGATTCCCGAGATCGCCGAGGCTTATACGGTCTCGGAACTTTTCCTCTTCAAGATCTTGCAGCCTTTGGTCGAGAACGGCTTGGTCGAGACGGTTCGAGGCCGCAATGGCGGCGTCAAGCTCGGCCGGGCAGCGGACAAGATCAATCTGTTCGATGTCGTGCGCGTCACCGAAGAGAGCTTTGCAATGGCGGAATGCTTCGAAAATGATGCCACCGAATGCCCACTGGTCGACAGCTGCGCTCTGAACCAGGCGCTGCGCGAGGCGCTCAACGCATTCTTCGCAGTGCTCGAACGCTACACGATCGCCGATCTGGTTGCGGCGCGGCCGAACGTACGCTCGCTGCTCGGTATCGACATGCTGGCCCCTGCCCGCGCGCCGGCTGCGTAGAGATCGGTCCGCGGTTCATCGACCCGTCCCTCGCCGCTGACGAGAGAGCGCGAACTCTCTCCCAGCGATTCCTTCTCTCCCATTCGGCACAGAAAGTCGTAAGACAAGCGGTTCGTGGCAGATGCTCGGCAAGGAGCCTCCAGTCCTCGAGCTCCCCCGCGGTCGATGCGCATCACGTCGTCGCCGCAATGCCCCGCAACCAACTCGGCCTCTGAAATGCAGAGTTGAATTGCCAGATCGCGCCCGCGTAGTTTCCAATTGTCTGCTCTTGCGCGCCGGATGTCCTCCGGCGCGAGCTTTTCTTGCTGATTCATGGTGGCTTACTTGTTGAGGATGAGCTTGCCCTGGCGGGTGATCTTCAGCCGATAGAGCGACCCGCTATGTTCGATTCCGATTTCGAACTCGCCCTGGAATAGCGATTGGCTGGTGAGCGTGCGGATAGCGGCCGGGCGCCGGAACTCGGGTCGCTGCAGCGCGTCGGCGGTGTAAGGACGCGCACGATGGAAGAAGCCATTTGGATTATGGGTGTTCATCGTCATTGACCCTCTCTGTGTGTCGCCGGTGCATCAGTGCCAGCCGGACTTGCCGAGAACCTTCCTGTTATCTTGACTCAAAATATCATGTTTAATAGGGGATGCAATACAGGAGTAGTCAAGTCAAGATTTAAACACAGGCAACGACGAAATGCCAGCCAGCTGCAAGCAAGCCCCGCATCACATATGAAGCATGGAGTTATGGACATGGGGATTGGCGTTTTGGGGCAGCGCGCGCCTAACGAGGCGATCTATAAGACGGCATTCTTCTGAACTCATTCTCCCTTTGTACGGTTTTTCCAGATTGGATCCGTCTGATGCTGCCATCTTCGGCCCTCCGGACTGCATGGGCCCTTGCAGATTGGAGAACTGGTTACGTTGCATGCCGACAAATCCGCCCTGCCAGTTCCGCCGTGAGAGACGGTTCGCCATATGGTTGCCGAGATAGGACGATACGGCGTCCAGCCCCGCCGAGAGCAATGTCGTGAGAACAAGAACAACAACGACAAGAGTAAGTGTCGCTTCACGTTGGTAAGGCAGTACTCGGTCAATGATCGCCTGAAACGCAAATGGCTGAACAATCCCCAAAAATCGCATAACAACTGCGAAAATAAGTAGCTCGCTGAATAAATATCTATATCTTGATATAGAATGCGTAAACCATGAAAGCGATGCGAGTTTCATTGATTGAGTATCGAAATGGTTTTCATAGGTCTTGACAGCGGTTCCCCCACATATACAACTATCGCCTGTGGGGCCTGAATGCAATGAGGCTCTGAAGTTGAAAGTGCATAGCTTGAGGTGGCAGCGCTGGCGGAGGCGGGGGTAGCGGCGGCCCTCAAAGTCGCGGCCGGGGCTTCTCGACCAATGACAGATACCGAGCGTTGGATAGTTACTTGGGTCGTGACGTTGGCAACGTTAACGGGCGTGCCATTACATCGGGAGCCGCTCTGGGCGCGGTTGGGGGTGTGATTGCGGGTTCTCGCAGCGGACCCGCTCGGCATGGTGGTTGGTGCTATCGGCGGCGCGATTGCCGGTTCGGGCGGCGGCCTCACGGGGCGTGGAAATTCCTGGGGTGGCAATCACCGTTAACATTGTGTTGCTTTCACGGCGTGCGGCGGGTCTCTTGAGATCCGCCGTTCCAGGACTAGGAACCAATATGAAGATTGACATTTTCAATCACGTTCTAATTCCAGTGGCTGCGTTTCTGTTCTTCCTGGTCTATTACAAATTCACCTTCAAAGAGAAAGTATCTTTAAGAAATTTTGTGGTGTCCGCTGTGCTCTCAATTCTACTCGTGAATATAATTGTGCTTATAACTTGATCTGTTTTGGAAACTAAAGCGATCAGCGTATTCTAGGGATTCTGATGCGCCTTTTGAAACTCGTCGGATATCTCCTGCCAGCTATGGTTGTCAGCCTCGTTGGCGCCTATGCCTTCCTGCTCGCGCGATGTTGCCGCAACTCATCCTGAATTGACCATTAGCGCGCTGCCAGACTTAATTCCCGCTAGGGAATTCTTCGCCAACCAGAATGCCGAATGGGCCTATTTACCGTCCGCCGATGGCACGATGATCGCCTGGTACGGCGTTGAATGGGCGAAAACGGTCATCCACATAAGGCGCACCAAGGAGCAAAAGCCCTTTCTCACCCTGTCCGGAGAGCAATTCGATGATTTCCGCTGGGATGCGTTTGGCGGCAGTCTGATCCTTGCGGTCGAGGGGCGATTGTGGCGGGTCGATGTTGCTCATCCCGAGCGAGACCGCTGGGTTGATATCACACCGAGGGGCTTCGGCAATTGGCGCATCATTACATCCCCCAAAACCCCTGAGGACCGGATCGTGGTCGCGTCGAACGACCGCGATGCGGCTTTGTATGACTTGTACACCGTCAGACAGGATGGCGGCGGCAAGCAATTGCTCGAGCGAAACTCCGGAAAGACAATTGACTGGTGGTTTGATGCAAAGGGCGTCCCCCAAATCCGCGTTGACCGGGTCGAGCACGACGCTGCCCGCTATTTCATTCGCGGAGAAGCGGACTCTCCGTGGCGGGTTTTGACCGAGGCGAGCGCCCGCGACAATTTTGAGCTCCTGTTTGCTCCTGGCAATGGCGACTTGATCTATGCGTTATCTGATCGCGGCCGAGACCGGATTGCTTTGACCTCAGTTGATGCGCAAACCGGTGAGGAAACGGTGCTTGCTGATCATCCGAACGTTGACGCCCGAAGATCTTTCACCTTCGCATCGAATGCGACAAAGCCGGATTTCATCAGCTTTGAAAGCAGTTCGCCTGAATATCGCGCATTTTCGAGTTACGGGGAGAACTTCCTGAAATTGATGCTTGACGGAGACAATCCCGTTGATTTCTCTACATTAGGAAGTTCCGCCGATGGGCGGTTCGTCACGGTTGCGCGTTCGTGGCGCGAACAGTCTCACGAATATTTCCTGTACGATCTGCGCGATGCCACGGCCACAAAGATCGCCGAGTTTGATCTCAGGCAATACAAGAACATATTTGCCGAGACGAAAGCCGTTTCCTTCCAGGCTCGAGATGGCCTTGAAATTGCGGCGTTCCTCACTTTGCCGCATGCCGTCGCGCCCAAGAACCTCCCAGCTATCGTGCTCATTCACGGCGGACCCGCATCGCAAACCATCTGGTCATTCAGCGAAGATGTGCAGTTTTTAGCCAATCGCGGCTACGCCGTGCTGTCCGTAAATTTTCGTGGGTCGACCGGCTATGGCAAGAGGTTCAGGGAGGCTGGTTACGGCCAGGTCGGCAAGGCCATGCAGGACGACATTGTCGATGCCGCCAAATGGCTCGTTGCTCAAGGAATTGCCGACAAGGATGAATATGGCTGTCATGGGTGGCAGCTATGGGGGATATTCGGCTGCCCTTGCAATGACTCGCGACCCTGGATTGTTCAAGGCGGCGATCACCGAATACGGCGTGTTCGATATCGCTTACCAGGTGCAGAACAACCCGTTCTCGTGGGGACTCCACCTCGACGAAGTGAAACGCTATTTCGGAGATGCCAGATAAGCCGGAAGAGCTCGAGGACATGCGGCAACGCTCACCGCTGACGCATGCTTCGAGCGTGCAGGGGGCGATCTTGATCACTGCCGGCAAGGGCGACACAGTCGTCGGCTTTGAACAGTCCGAGGAGTTTGAAAGAGCTCTGAAAGCTGCAGGCAAGGATGTCACCGCAGTCTACTTCGAGCACGAGGGCCATGGCTATGAACGATGGCAAACGAACATCAAGCGAGCCCGCTTGATCGAGAAATTCCTCGCAAAGCACCTGGGTGGTCGCGCTGGCGGTTTTGACTACACCGATTTGGCCGCCAACTACCTCAACTAACTTAGAGCGCCGACGACGGCGGCCCACACATCCGTATCGGCTGATTTCCTGCGTCACCCCTGAAGTGGCTTCGTTTGCCTGAACAGTTGGGGTGATGGCTTGATAAGCCTCCGGCAAGCCCGTTGCGGTTCAATCGGTGTTCAGGCGCTGCGATTTTCGGATCCTTCGGCGCGCCCTGCCCACGAAGGGGGGTAAAGGCAGGTAGAATCTATCCCGCGCCCGCCAGCAGGCTGGCATTGCCGCCGGCAGCGGTGGTATCGACGCAAACCGAACGCTCATGTGCATAGGCAGCTGGGTTGAGAACCTCGCTGATCAGCGGCACGATCGGACCGGTCCGCTCCGCCAGCACACGCCGCACCACGCGCTGCGCCTCCGCCGTTCCGGAAAACGCCACCGCGTTCACCGCGAGTGACCGTGATTCCACCGGATCTGGCCGCCCGTCGATAGCTGCCAATGGAAAGCCCTTACCCAACAGCGGCTGCAATGCCGCAGGCGCGCCGGGCGCAACCGCCAGCACCGCATTTCCGGCGGCAAGCGCCTGTACGGCCTGCGCCAACAACGTTTCGCCATCCGGCCCAAGGCAAAGTACGCGGCCACGAGGCCCGAGCGTCAGTGTGTTGGCTTCGCCCGTCGGTCCGGGCAGGTCGACCGGACCGAAATCCGTCGCGGCAGCAGCCGATATCGCCTCGGCAGCCTTGCCGCGCAACAGCTTGCGCAACACCGCCACGCGGTCGCCGCGCGCCGACCAGCCATCATCCGCCGCGTTCGGCAAGGCGTCGGCCAATTCGCTCGCCGTCACCTTGCGGCCTTCATTGAGCTTGCCGCCGGCTTCCGCCGACCGCCGGAAGCGCCGAAGGTAGTGCGGCCCGCCGGCCTTCGGCCCTGTGCCCGATAGCCCTTCTCCACCAAATGGCTGAGATCCGACCACCGCGCCGATCTGGTTGCGGTTGACGTAGACGTTGCCGGCATGAACACCGTCGACAATATGCTGTACCCGCGCCTCGATGCGGGTGTGCAGGCCGAATGTCAGGCCATAGCCCTTGCGGTTGATCGACGAGATGACGCGATCGATGTCGTCGGCGCCGAAGGTCGCAACGTGCAGGACCGGGCCGAAGATCTCGCGCTTCATCTCATCAATTCCGGACACCCGGAAGATATGCGGCGCGACGAAGCGCCCGCCCTCCGGTGCATCGAGTTTCGCAATGAGCCGCCCCTTGCCTTCCATCTCCGCGCAATAGGCGAGGATCGACTGGCGCGCTTCGTCGTCGATGACCGGGCCGACATCCGTGGAAAGGTGCCAGGGATCGCCGACGGTAAGCGTCTTCAGCGCCCCCTCCAGCATCTCCAGAACTTTCTTCGCCACATCTTTCTGGACGTAGAGAACCCGCAGCGCAGAGCAGCGCTGGCCGGCGCTTTGGAAGGACGATGCCAACACGTCGCGCACCGCCTGCTCGGGCAGCGCGGTGGAATCGACGATCATAGCATTGAGCCCGCCCGTCTCGGCGATCAGCATCGCATCGGGTGCGGCCGTTTCGGCCAGTTGCCGCTCGATCAGCTTCGCCACCTCGGTCGAACCGGTGAAGCAGACACCGGCGATTCGTGGATCAGAGGTCAGCGGCGCGCCAACCGACGGACCGTCGCCCGGCAGCAGATGCAAGACATTTGCAGGAACACCTGCCTGATGCAGTAACTCCACGGCACGCGCGGCAATCAATGGCGTTTGCTCGGCTGGCTTGGCGACAACCGCGTTGCCGGTCGCGAGGGCCGCCGCGATCTGACCCGAAAAGATCGCCAGCGGAAAATTCCATGGCGAGATGCAGGCGATCACTCCCCTCGCCTCAGTTCCAGACTCGGCCTTCGCAGCCTCGCCGGCGTAGTAGCGCAGGAAATCGACCGCCTCGCGCACTTCGGCTACGCCATCGGCCAGCGTCTTGCCGGCCTCGCGTGTGGCAAGCGCAAAGAACTCAGCGGAATTTTCCTCATAGAGATCAGCGGCACGCATAAGGATCGCAGCGCGCTCGGCGACAGGCCGGCCGGCCCAGGCAGGCTGGGCTTTCACCGCAGCGCCAACCGCCGCCGCGACTTGGGCAGCCTTCGCCTCCGAGACTTTGCCGACAATGTCGCCGATCTTCGCCGGATTGATCACCGCGCGCTTGGCCGCGCCACCCCAAGTTTTGGGCATCGGCGCCGCACTCCAACGGTCCGCGGCTGCAAACTTTGCCCTCGCCTCATCGACCTTGGCGAGGTCACAGGATCGGTGACGTCCCAGCCCTGCGAATTCCGCCGGCTAGCGCCAAAGATCCGCCCCGGCTTGACGATCGCCGGATTGGCGGCCGGTCCTTGGCTTTCGACCACGGCGAATGGATCGCGGGCGATATCCTCCGGCGGAACGTCGGCGTCGGTCACCTGATGCACGAAGGACGAGTTGGCGCCGTTTTCCAACAGTCGCCGCACCAGATAGGCGAGCAGGTCGGAGTGTGCGCCGACCGGCGCATAGATGCGGCAGCGCGTGCCTTCGGCCTTGCGCACCGTCTCATGCAGCGCTTCGCCCATGCCATGCAGGCGCTGGAACTCGAAGCTGTCGCGATCCTTCGACATGCGCAGGATCGCCGCTACGGTATGCGCGTTATGGGTCGCGAATTGCGGATAGATGCGATCGGTCATCGACAGCAGTTTCTTCGCACAGGCTATATACGAAACGTCGGTATTCACCTTGCGCGTGAACACCGGATAGCCGGAAAGCCCAAGTATCTGCGCGCGCTTGACCTCGGTGTCCCAATAGGCACCCTTGACCAGCCGCACCATTATCGTGCGGTCGTATTTCTTGGCGAGCTTGTAGAGCCAGTCGATTGCGAAGACCGCGCGCGGACCATAGGCCTGCACGACGACGCCGAAGCCGTTCCATTCGGCTAGTTCAGAATCGGCAAGCACGCGCTCGATGACGTCGAGCGACAGATCCAGCCGGTCGGCCTCTTCGGCGTCGATGTTGAGCCCCATGCGGGCATGCCGCGCGGCAAGCGCCAGCGACAGCAGTCGCTCGCTCATGACCGGCAGCATGGCCTCGCGCTGCGCAACCTCATAACGCGGGTGCAAGGCCGAGAGCTTGACCGAAATGCCGGGATTGGTGCGGATATCCGGGCTATTGGTGCCACTGTTCAGTGACGAGATGGCATCGGAATAGGCGCGCAGGTAACGCAGCGCATCGGCTTCCGTCCGCGCTGCCTCGCCCAGCATGTCGTAGGAATAGAGATAGCCCTTCGAGGTCATATCACCGCCGCGGCGCACCGCCTCGTCGATGGTGCGGCCAAGCACGAACTGCTCGCCCATCTCGCGCATCGCCGCCGACACAGCGCGACGGATAACCGGCTCGCCCAAGCGCCGCACCATCGAGCGCAGCGTGCCGACGATGCCGTCATCGGCATCATCATCCAGCACGCGGCCGGTCAGCATGAGCGCCCAGGTGGATGCGTTAACGAAGATCGAGCTGGATTCGCCCGAATGCGCCGACCAGTCATGCGGCGCGATCTTGTCCTGGATCAGATCGTCCATGGTCTGCGGGTCCGGCACCCGCAGCAGCGCCTCCGCAAGGCACATCAGCGCGACGCCCTCCTTGGTCGAAAGGCCGTAGGCCGAGAGGAAAACCTCCATCAAACGCGGATCGGAGGAAGCCCTCACCGCGCGCACCAGATGGGCTGCCCGCGCCGTAATTGCCTTGCGTTCCTCGGGAGAAAGAGCCGCCGTAGCGACCAGCCGCGCCAGTGCCTCATCCTCGTCGGGAAGGTAGTTTGCGCGGATGTGGCCGCGGAGAACGTCAAGCGAAGACGCTGGCATGGCAATCCTGTTTCTGGATAGCGGTTGGAAACTCCGCGACAGTATCATGCGCCGGATTTTCCGTCAGACCAAACTTCTGGCATCGATAGGTCAATCAGACTATAGAATTTGGCTACTGCAAACGATTTGGATCTCTTTTTTCATGTCAGAAGACCAATTGGACCGCATCGACCGTAACATATTGGCTGCGCTGTCGCGTGACGGGCGATTGTCGGCAAACGAGCTGGCGGGCAAGGTCGGATTGTCGAAGACACCGGTTCAAGCGCGTGTGCGTCGGCTGGAAAATGACGGCTACATTCGTGGCTATTCGGCGGTCATCGACCGCGAGCGGATGGGCGAGGGCCATGTCGCCTTTGTACAGGTGAAGCTGTCCGACACGCGGTCGCTGGCGCTCAGCGAGTTCAACCGTGCGATCCAGGCCGTGCCGGAGATCGAGCAGTGCCACATGATGGCGGCAAGCTTCGACTATCTGTTGAAAGTGCGCACCCGTGACATCGCCGCCTATCGCCGCGTCCTTGGCGAGCGCATCTCTGCCCTGCCGCATGTGGCGCAAACCTCGACCTTCGTGGCCATGGAGACGGTGAAGGACCGGTAGCGAAACTCCAAAACCGGTAAAATCACTCTCCCAGCGTCTTCAGAAACGCCGCAAGTGTGGCCTTCTCGCGGTCGGAAAGCTGCAGCGGCTTTACTTCGGAATGGCCTTGTGACGGCTGCGGAGCGCGGCTGTAGTGGTCGACAACCTCCTCCAGTGTCTTGAACTGGCCGGCATGCATGTAGGGCGGACGGGAGGCAGCGCCGCGTAGCGACGGCGTCTTGAATGCTCGGACCAGTTGCGGCCCATCCTTGACCATGTGGCGAAGCTCGCCGCAGGCGCTTTCGTCTCCATCGCGAAACCGGCCCAGGCAGTTGAAGGGATCCAGCAGCACCTCCGCCACGCCTTCCTGCCGGCCAAGATCAGGTTTGTTGGCAACAGGCGGCACACCGGTATTGTGGAAGAAATCATCGGTAAAGCGCGGACCATTATGGCAGGTCGAGCACCGGGCCTTGCCGATGAACAGCCGCAATCCGTAGATCTCATCAGCAGCCAAGGCCGCATCGCCTTGCGGTTCACGGCCAGCAGAAAGCGCATTCGCGAACCTGTCGAAGCGGGTTGGCTTGTGGGTAATTGTGCGCTCGAACGCCGCAAGCGCCTTGCCGATGTTGGCGAAAACGACATCGACGCCGTCGCGTTGATCCTGAGTCATCGCAGCCCAGGCGGCGCGGTCGGCCTCGGTGCCGAAGGGTCCGGCCGAGGCAGGAAGCGCGGTCACGTCGGGCAATCGGCCGAATATGCGTTCGTAGCGATCCTTGAACTGGCGCGCCATCAGATGAGCGTACGCGGTGCGCGTGCCTGCGTGCTCGTTCAGAGCCTCGAGCGGCACCAGCGCCTGCGCCCATAGGCTGTCGCGGCGACCGTCCCAGAAAAACCACGGGCTGAACGCGACATCCGCCAGCGGCATGGTGCGCCGTTTGGTCTCGCCGACCGCCAAGCCAAAGGGCCTGTCATCCTGGAACTGGCGGTCGATCATATGGCAGGTCGAGCACGAGACATTGGCGTCGCGGCTGAGCCGCTGTTCGAAGAACAACGTGGCGCCAAATGCAGCAGGACCTGCCTGATCGGCAAAACGGTTGGTGGGATCAGGCGGCAACGGCTTCAACGATGACAGGGAAAGCGATGCGATCGCCGCCTTTTCCGCCTCGCTGAAATCCGGTTCGCCGCAACCCGACGCGAGAGCGAGAAGGGCCAGGGCGGTCAGGCGTGCAGTGAGGCGGGACATGACTACAGGACCACGTTGAACACAGCCTCGTCAGTGCTTTCGGCGGACGTGATTTTGAACTTCAAAACCCAGCGGCCGGGCATCGAGAACTTTACGCCTTCGATGCGATAGCGGCCATCGCCCAGATCGGTGGAAACCGTCGGCGCGGTCGGCAGGCCGTGATTATGCTCGGGCATGCCTCCGTCCACGGTGATCTTGGCACCTCGGACCGGCTTGCCGTCGGGATAGTGCAGTTCGAGCGTCCAGGAGCCTAGAGGCCCAACCGTGGGTTCACCATCCTCCGGCATGATCGTCGCAACGAACCCCCGCTTCAGCGTGGTTTGCTGGCGTGCCGTGTCGAGTGGCGGCGCAGCCGGCGCAATCAGGTACACGATCCAAAGACTGGCAAGCGCGAGGAGGACCATCGCGACAAATCCAAGAGCCTTCGGCAGGCGCTGCATGACCTCTCCCGTGCAAACCTAAGGTAATTTATGTCTCCGGCTTAGGAACGGAAAGCACCGCGAACTTGACTTGTGGCCGCGCGGCGCGGATGGCAGAAGATGAATAGAATCCGGGAGGCGTGAATGGCGCGCGGCATTGCGGCAATCGGCGAATGCATGCTGGAATTGTCGGGCCAGAATGGCGATCAATGGCGGCTTGGCTATGCCGGCGACACCTTCAATACCCTGTGGGCGCTGCGCGCTCTGACCGGCGACGAGCGGCAAGCCGACTACGTGTCGGCCTACGGCGATGACCCGTTTTCGGCCGAGCAGCTCGCCTTCTTCGGTAAGAACGGCATCGGCATCGGCTCCAGCCCGGTAATCCGCGGAGCGCGGCCCGGCCTCTACGCGATCACGCTGACCGGGGCCGAACGCTCCTTCACCTACTGGCGCGCGGATGCGGCAGCACGCCAACTGGCAAACGATCCAGCTCTCCTGGCGAAAAGTCTGGAAGACCGGGAACTCATCTATTTTTCCGGCATCACTCTCGCCATCCTGACGAAGGAAGCTCGCGCCACATTGCTGCAAACGGTCGAAACCGCACGCGAGCACGGCGCGCATGTCGCCTTCGACCCGAACTACCGCCCTCGCCTCTGGCGGGATATCGGTACGGCGCGCGTAGCTGTCACCGATGCCCTCGCGGTGGTCGACATCGCGCTACCGACCTTTCCGGACGAGCAGGCCCTGTTTCGCGATGCAACTCCCGATGAGACCGCAGTACGGATCGAGAAATCAGGCGTGGCAGAAGTCGTAGTGAAGAATGGCGAGGAAGCCGCGACGATCCTGCACTATGGCGACCGCCAGTCATCGCCAGCCAAACCCGTAACAGCGGTCGACACCAGCGGCGCCGGCGACAGCTTCAATGGCGCCTACCTGGCGGCGCGCCTTCTTGGCGATACGCCCGCCGATGCCGCCCGCCGCGCGCACCAGGTCGCTGCGGCTGTCATCCAGGTGCGTGGCGCGCTGGCGCCCTTCGAGGTGTTGCGGGCGGCGTTTGACGAGTAGCGACGTTCAACCCCGCCGGAACCGGAACTCCGTGACCTGCCGATAGGTCTCGCCGGGGCGCAGCACCGCTTGCGGGAAGGAAGGCTTGTTCGGCGAATCCGGCCAAGTCTGCGCTTCGAGGCAGAAGCCGCCAAATTGCGGGTAGCGGCGTCCGCCGAGGCCCGGCGCCTGCGAACCGACATGGTGCCCGGCATAGAACTGCAGGCCGGGCTCAGTCGTCCAGACTTCCATTTCAACGCCCGATTTCGCGCCTTGCGCCCATGCCGCCTGCCGCAACGCACCACGCGAGGGCGCCAGGCAGAAATTCTCGTCGTAGCGAACCGGCATGCTGCTATTTGCCGGAAGGATCCTGCGCGCTCGCCGAAAATCATGCATCGATCCGTCAACCGGCCGCACTTCGCCAGTCGGAATGAGCTCGTCGTCCACCGGAAGGTAAGCGTCAGCGGCAATCATCAGCCTGTGCCCGAGTGTGTCGGTCGCCCCGCCATCGTCCAGGTTGAAATAAGCATGCTGGGCAAAATTGCAGAGCGTCGGCTGGTCGGTGATCGCCGTCAGCTCAACGGAGAGTACGCCCGGCGCCTTTAGACGATAGCTGCAATGCGCGGCGACATTTCCGGGAAAACCCATCGTGCTGTCCGCGTCGTTAAGCGACAGCGTGACGAAATCATCGCCAACAGCGGAAATCATCCAGTTGCGGCGCGCATAGCCACCGACGCCTCCATGCAGTCCGTGTGTCTCGGGCCGCGCCGCGTCGATCCGGTACTCCTTGCCGTCAATCGAGAAGCGGCCGTCCCGGATGCGATTGGCGTGCCTCCCAACGACCGCGCCGAAATATTTGATCCAGTCGAGGTAATCCTGAAATCGCTCGAACCCAAGGGTCAGCGGCGCATCATGGCCTTTAAGACGCAAATCCTGGAGGATCGCCCCCCAGGACAAAAAATGCGCCGTCAGGCCGCCGCCGGAAATGGTGACGCGTCGGACAGGCTCGCCGCCGGGCGATGTGCCGAAAATCTCATCCCGGCCCATTGCGTCCCCTGCCCTTTTTATTGTCCTAAACCCCCAAACCGCCAATGCAGACATACTTGGTGTCGAGATAGTCCTCGATACCCTGGTGTCCGCCCTCGCGGCCAACACCCAATTCCTTGACGCCGCCGAACGGAGCCTCGACCGTTGTGATCAGCCCTTCATTCACGCCGACCATGCCATATTTCAGCCCTTCCATGACCCGGAAGGTGCGGCCAAGATCGCCCGTGTAGAAATAGCATGCAAGGCCGAACTCGGTGTCGTTGGCGAGGCTGACCGCCTCTTCTTCGGTCGTGAATTTGAACACCGGGGCGATCGGGCCGAAGATTTCTTCCTTCATGAACATCATGTCGGGCTTGGCATTGGAGATCACGGTCGGCTCGAAGAACGAACCGCCGAGCGCATGGCGCTTGCCGCCAGCAACCACCTTACCACCCTTGGCCTTGGCGTCCGCGATGAACTCCTCGACCTTCTCGACCGCCTTTTCGTCGATCAGCGGGCCCTGTTGCACGCCATCTTCCAGACCGGCGCCAACCTTGAGCTTGCTGCTTGCAGCGGCGAGCCTCTCGACAAACGCATCATAGACGCCCTCCTGCACGAAGAAGCGGTTGGTGCAGACGCAGGTCTGGCCGGAGTTGCGATATTTCGCCACCATCGCGCCCTCGACGGCGCGGTCGATTTCGGCGTCGTCGAAGACGATGAACGGCGCATTGCCGCCAAGCTCCATCGACACCTTCTTCACAGACTGCGCGGCCTTGGCCATGATCATCTTGCCGACGCCGGTCGAACCGGTGAAGGTGATCTTCTTGACCAGCGGATTGGTGCAGATTTCCTCGCCGATCTCGCTCGCCGAACCGGTCACGATGTTGACCACGCCCTTCGGGAAGCCGACTTCCTCGCACAGCGCACCCCACGCAAGACCCGAGTAAGGCGTCTGCGAGGCAGGCTTCACCACGGCGGTGCAACCCGCCGCCAGCGCCGGCGCCAGCTTGCGCGACAGCATCGAGGACGGGAAGTTCCACGGTGTGATCGCCGCGACAACGCCGGTTGGCTCCTTGGTGACGAGGATGCGCCGGTCGCCCCATGGAGACGGCACGACATCGCCATAGGTGCGGCGGCCCTCTTCCGCGAACCACAGCACGTAGGCGGCGGAAATCGCAATCTCGCCTTTGGACTCGGTCAGCGATTTGCCCTGCTCGATGGTGAGCAGTTCGGCGAGCGGATGCTGGTTGTCCATAATCGCGTCATGCAGTTTGCGCAGCAGCTTGTGACGCTCCAGCGCCGACGTCTTCTTCCAGGAAAGGAACGCCGCCTGCGCGGCTTCGATGGCGCGGCGCGTTTCGGCCTTGCCTGAGTTCGGCACGGTGCCGATCTTGAGGCCATTCGCTGGATTGGTGACGTCGACCGTCTTGCCGGAATCCGCCTGTACCCACTGGCCGCCAATCAGATTGGCCTCGCGCATGAAATGGCTGGTTTTCTGGAGCATTTTTTTCTCCCTTTGTCGTTCGTCCCGAACGCTCTGCTTGATACCGGAAGGACGCCGCAATGGGCGCGCGTGCGCCGGTGATGGCGTCCACATTGGCAGCCGTCTTAGCCCATGCCGAGCGTCGGGATCAATCGCACGGACAGGCGAGAATTGGGCCAGGGATAATTTGTGGCCCAATGCGACGTCAGCACCCGCTAATCTACCTGAAACAGCAGGTCCCGTCCCTATCCGAACACCGCCTGCGCAATTGTCAGCCAGAAAGCCGTGGTGACGGCGGCGAGCGCGGTGGCGATCGTCATCTGGTTGGAGGCGAGCGCCTGACCGGTGCCGAACTGCATGGCGATCAGATACGAGTTGACGCCGGACGGCAACGCCGCGGCAGCCACCGCGACCTTGGCGGTTAGCGGCGGAAGGCCAATCAGCCACGCGAATGCAAGCGCGGCGGCAGGCATAAGCATCAGCTTCAGACCGGATAGCGCCAGCGCCGGCAGCACATTGCCGGAAATGCCGAACTTCTTGAGGCCGAGTCCCATTGCAAACAGCGCCAGTGGCGCGGCGATGCTGGCGAGCGCATCGACGAAGCGCATGGCGAGCGACGGCAGTGCCATGCCGGTCAGCCGCCATAGCAGGCCGCACAGGATGCCAAGGATCAGCGGATTGGTGAAAACCTTGAAGAGGAAATCGCGGACGATGCGCAGCGGGTGCATCGCTTCGCCATCGCCCCGGCTGAACAGCTGAAACAGGATGATCGAAGCCATCAGCATTGTCGGCAGGTGGACCGAAATGAGCAGCGACAACTCCTCGAACCCCTCCTGCCCGAGCACGCCCAGCATGAACGGAATGCCGAGCAGCACCAGGTTGGAGAAGGCCGACGAGACGCCGCCGACCACGCCCGCCTTGGAATCGCGCCTGAATATCCGTGTCGTCACCAGGTGGCCGGCGGTCCAGGCGACGATGACCGCTGCGAAATACACACCCCACAGCCCCCATGGTGCCGATCCATGGAAATCCGCGCCGACCATGGTGCGGAACAGAAGCAGCGGTAGGGCTACGCCAACCGCGAATTCTGATAGGGCGTCGCCCGTCTTGACCTTCAGATAGCCCGTCGCCCCGGTAACATAGCCCAGCGCCACGAGACCAAAGATGAACAGAACGGTTTCGACTAGGGGGGACATAGGGTCAGGACCTGTTAATCTGGTCGAAATGGTGTGAGGCCATCTGTTCGGATACGCGGAGCGAAGGCGCAGGAAGCCTTTCGGCTTTCAAGTCCTTCGCGACAAAGTAGCCGGGCAGATGGACCACATCCTCCGGACGCCGAAACGGCTGCGACCTGCTGCGTCGAACCGCTCGGCCGGGGAATAGACCCCGCCCTTCACGCTTCTCCTTGCATCTCTTTGCCGTTTCAGGCGCCATTTCGATCATATCAACAGGTCCTGACCCTAATCCGTTGATAGGTTAGCGCCGCGTGCCACGCAACGCCGACAGCGGTCAGGTTCTGGCCGAAAAATAGCGGTTTGCAACGTTGACTTGTCTTTTGGCCGGCCTTGCCATCCCTATATCCGCACTGCGTGGTCGGGAGTTCGGATGTTTCGCGTTCTGTTTGCTTTCATGATTTTATTTGGCGCAACTTCCGCGCACGCGACGGAAGCCGGCTGGGCGCTGCTGCGAGAAGGCGGGCACATCGTTTTGATGCGGCACGCCATGATCGGTGGTGCAACGGAGTCAGCCAATTTCGAGATCGAAAAATGCACGACTCAGCGCAACCTGTCGGAGCGCGGCAAGCAGCAGGCACGCAAGATCGGCGCATTGTTTGCCGCACGCGCCGCGCCGGTCGAGCGCGTCCTGTCAAGCCGCTACTGCCGCTGCCTCGACACCGCGAGGATCGCCTTCGAGGCAGAGCCCGAACCTTTCGAAGCTCTGGATCTGCTGAAATCCGACGAAGCGGAGAAGAAGGCGCAAGTCGACGCGGTCATGACCGAAATCCGGAATTTTTCTGGGTCGGACAATCTCATCATGGTCACACATGCAGAGAATATCCAGGCGCTGGCGGGTATTTCGCCACGAGAGGGCGAGGCCGTGATCGTCCGTCCAGACGGCGACGGACTGCACGTTTTGGGCCGGATCATCTTCAATTGATCCTCGGCGAATATCGACCGGCACCTTAGAGCAAGATGAGGTTAGGTTCGGTCAGTTCTGTTTCACGGACGGCGAGGCGATCCACGCGGAGGGTCGCGAAGGCCGTAGCTGGGCTACTGCCGAGCGGGCCGACAAAGTGGGCGTCCGTCGCCTGGAAACCAGAAGGGCCGGACTGGTTTGGCCAAATCCTCGCCCTTGGCCCAAACCATCGGCGGCAGAACGATCGAACCTAATCTCATCTTACTCTAGCAATGTTGCGGAAATGGAACCGGCGGCCTGCTCAACGACCTTGTGAAGCTGCATGACTGAAGAAGCAAACGGCCGCGGAAAGGCCGCCCGTTCGATTCTAAGATTCCAGCTAGGCGGCGAAGCCACCGTAGCCGCGCGCCACGGCGCGTGCTGCAATTGCGGTCTCCGCGTCATCGCGCAACGCGCCGATCGCTTGCGCGAATGTCACCAGTGTGTCGCGCGCCTGATCCGTCGTGATGTAGCCCCGCACGGCGTTGTCGCATGCGGTTTCGGCAATACGATAAAGCTTTCCGCGCCGATATTCCGGCCACGCATGAAGAAACACCGCCATGTCCGCCAAAGACGAGATCTGGCAGTCAACGTTTCCTTCGAGTTTGATAGCCACGGGAACGTGGAACAGCTTATCGTGCATCAGCTTCCCTCCATGCGACGAAAACTCGTCGGTCAGTTGCAGATGCCCCCTGCCTGATCATGATCGGCGTGTGTTGCGCTCGCCGCCCCTGATTCGGAACGAAGCTAGCTGGACAGCGATAACATTTCAACGACATTCCGACAGGAAGCGTGATCACGCTTAGTTGCCCACCGAGCTCGAGGTTTCGGAGGCCCCCGCTGGCAAGGTCGAGCACTGACCGTTCTTTGTGGCCTGCTCAAAGACCTCGCGAGGCCGCGTGACACCTGGCATGGTTGAAACGAGGGAGTAGCGGGAAACCGGCAGCCTTTCCGCATTCCCGGATGCATCGCTGTTGTGCGTACTTTCGGCCTTTTCCTAGCTGGAAAAACCTACTATGCAGCCCCCAAGCAAGCTTAGGGCGCCTTCCCGCCCGCAATTCGAAGGAATCACCGTGTCCACGACATTTGACAAGGTCGCGAACATCATCGCCGAAACGAGCGAGATTGACCGCGACAAGATCACTCCGGAAAGCCACACGATCGACGATCTCGGCATCGACAGCCTGGACTTCCTCGACATCGTCTTTGCGGTCGACAAGGAATTCGGCATCAAGGTGCCGCTCGAAAAGTGGACGCAGGAAGTCAATGACGGTAAGGCCTCCACGGACGAATACTTCGTCATGAAGAACCTGTGCGGCAAGATCGACGGCCTGGTTGCCGCCAAGGCAGCCGCCTGACCCGTTGAGGTCAAACGGCCCCACGATCACCAGATGAGCGCTCACGAAGTCGTCATAACCGGCATAGGCCTTGTCTCGTCGCTCGGCGAGGGCGCCGATGCGCACTGGGCGGCGATTGCCGACAGGGCGCCTGTGCCCCGGGTCGATTCGGAACGCTTTGCGCCCTTCTCCATCCATCCGCTGCCGGAGATCGACTGGGCCAAGCAGATTCCCCAGCGCGGCGACCGCCGCCAGATGGAGACCTGGCAGCGGCTTGGCACTTACACCGCCGGTCTCGCGCTGGAAGACTCCGGCATCAAGGGTGATGAGGCGCTCGTCGGCTCGATGGACATGGTCATCGCGGCCGGCGGTGGCGAGCGTGACGAGGCGGTGGATGCGGCAATTCTCGCGGCATCCGAAACGCGTACCGATCGCGAGATCCTGCTGAACGAGAAGCTGACGACTGAGCTTCGCCCGACGCTGTTCCTGGCGCAGCTTTCCAACCTGCTCGCCGGCAACATCTCGATCGTCCACAAGGTTACCGGCTCCTCGCGCACTTTCATGGGCGAGGAAGGGGCCGGCGTGTCCGCCATCGATACCGCCTTTGCCCGCATTCGCTCGGGCCAAGCAACGCATATGCTGGTCGGTGGTGCCTACCATTCCGAACATCCCGACATGCTGCTCGGATACGAACTCGGCGGCTATCTGCATCGCGGCCCGTACGCGCCCGTCTGGCAGCG
Organism: uncultured Alphaproteobacteria bacterium; assembly: GCA_963839725.1. Taxonomy (GTDB): domain Bacteria; phylum Pseudomonadota; class Alphaproteobacteria; order Rhizobiales; family Rhizobiaceae; genus Kumtagia. Next base: position 97,774 of record CAWIWT010000018.1, read on the forward strand.
TAGCAAGTTGCCGGGCGGCGGCGTCGTCAGCGGCTCTGGTTCGGCGTTCCTTGTGCTGGAATCGCGTGAGCATGCCGAAAAGCGCGGCCGCAAAACTTACGCCAAGCTGGTTTCCGTGACGCCCGGAAGATCGAAGCGCGGCAATGGCTTTGAAGCGGCACTTGATGCGATGCTTGAGAAGACGGCTGGCGACGCGACGAGCCCACTGGTGATCTCTGGCGCATCCGGCGGACACGCCGCCACCGCAGCAGAAAAGGCCGTGCTCGACCGTCACGACGCGACGGCGCGCGCCTATTCGACGCTTTTCGGCCATATGAGGGAAGCGCAGTTCTTCTTTGCCGTTGCGCTCGCGGCGTTAACTGTCGGCAACGGCAAGGCGCCTGCCCCGTTCGATCCGTCAGAAAAGTCGTTCGACAGACCGGCCGCCAAGGCTCTGGCGACGACGGTCGGCTACCACTATTTCGAGGGTATGGCGCTAGTGGAGCGAATTTGACATTTGATCACCGTTTGCGTCAGGCGCCGCATCAAATGTCAATTCAAAGCTCTACTAGAAAAAAGCTGCCGGTGGTCTTTCGATTCCGACATTTGCTCGGAGGGCCGTTCCAAGTGCAAGCAAATGTCGGAAGCGGACCACTGGTCGCCGCCCGGGAGTGAAAGAGCCTATGGCCAAGTACAAGGACCATCTCGGACGGCCCGTCGTCGCGGTGACAGGCATTGGCGTCGTTACCTCGCTCGGCGTCGGCAAAAAGGACAACTGGGCGGCATTGACGTCTGGCAAGTCCGGCATTCATCCGATCACCCGCTTCCCGGTCGATCACCTCAACACCCGCATCGCCGGCACTGTCGACTATCTGCCCTCAAGCAGCCAGGGCGCCAGCGCGCTGACCTATGACCTTGCCGAAACCGCGGCAGCGGAGGCTATCGGCCAATCGGGTCTCTCGGGGGCGTTCGACGGCCCGCTGTTCCTGGCTTCGCCGCCGGTCGAGCTGAGCTGGCATTCGCGCTTTGCCATGTATGGCCAGTCGAGCGAGCAGGAAGGCTATGCGCGGCTTCTGGCGATCGCCAACCGGCAGAATGGCGAAGTGTTCGATTCCGTGATGTTCGGCGCCGTCGCCGATCGCCTTGCCGACAAGTTTGGCGCGACCGGCCTGCCGGTTACACTGTCCACCGCCTGCGCGTCCGGCGCTACCGCCATTCAGCTCGGTGTCGAGGCCATCCGCCGCGGCGAAAGCGACCGCGCCCTGTCGATCGGCGCCGACGGCTCGGCGACCGCCGAGGCGCTGATCCGCTTTTCGCTGCTTTCGGCACTGTCTACAAACAACGAAGTACCCGAAAAGGCATCCAAGCCGTTTTCGAAGGACCGCGACGGCTTCGTGCTGGCGGAAGGCTCGGCTGCCCTCGTACTGGAATCGCTTGAGAGCGCCGTCGCGCGCGGGGCAACCGTTCTTGGCGTGCTTGCCGGCTGTGGAGAGCGCGCCGACGATTTCCACCGCACCCGCTCCAAGCCGGACGGCTCGCCGGCGATCGCGGCTGTACGCGCGGCGCTTGCGGATTCCGGCCTCGGTGAGGACGGCATCGGCTACGTCAACGCTCACGGCACCTCGACGCCTGAGAATGACAAGATGGAGCATCTGTCGCTTTCCACTGTCTTCGGCGAGCCCATGCGCAACATTCCGATCTCGTCCAACAAGTCGATGATCGGCCACACCCTTTCCGCCGCCGGAGCGATCGAAGCGGCATTCTCGCTGATGACCATGCTCGAAGGCGTCATTCCGCCGACGATCAACTACGACAATCCCAATTCGGCGATCGAGCTCGATGTCGTGCCGAACATCAAGCGTTCAGCCAGCGTCGCGACAGTGCTTTCCAACTCCTTCGGCTTCGGTGGCCAGAACACCTGCCTTGTCATGGCCCGGGAACCGGTCTAAGCGGCAGCCTCGCAACAACGAAATCGACGGTTTTACATCTCTACGTTGCCCCCCTCTGTCCTGCCGGACATCTCCCCCACAAAGGGGGAGATTAGCGGTTGGGGCGTCGCGGCTAATCTCCCCCCTTGTGGGGGAGATGTCCGGCAGGACAGAGGGGGGCGCTGTCCCGCCCAACTTCGGCAACGCGGAGCCATAACTGAATGCGTGCACTTCAACTCATCGAGGACCGCAAGCTCGAACAGGTCGATATCGCGCCACCGTCGCCGCCAGCCATTGGCGAGGTGACGGTGCGCATCAAGGCCGTCGCGCTAAACCATATCGATGTCTGGGGCTGGCGCGGCATGGCCTTCGCCAAGCGCAAGCTGCCTCTGACCATCGGCGCGGAAGCATCCGGCGAAGTCGAGACCATTGGAGCCGGCGTTGTCGGCCTCGTTCCCGGTCAGTTGGTATCGATCTACGGCGCACGCACCTGTGGCCTGTGCAAGGCTTGCCGCAGCGGCCGCGATAATCTTTGCGAGCACGTCGGCGGCGTGCACGGCTTTCACCTCGACGGCTTCGCGCAGGAGAAAATCAACCTGCCGGCCCGCTTGCTGGTTCCTGCCCCTCCCGGCGTCGATGCCATCGGCGCGGCGGTTGCACCCGTCACGTTCGGCACAGTCGAGCACATGCTCTTCGACAATGCCAAGCTGGAGCCCGGCGAAACGATCCTGGTGCACGCCGGCGGCTCGGGCATAGGGTCGGCCGCGATCCAGCTCGCCAAACGCTTGGGCTGCACCGTAATCACCACTGTCGGCTCCGCCGACAAGATCGAAAAGGCTACAGCGCTCGGCGCAGATCACGTCATCAACTACCGCGAAGACCGGTTTGAAGGCGTCGTCCGCAAGATCACCAAGAAGAAAGGCGTCGATGTCGTCTTCGAGCATGTCGGCGCCGATACGTGGGCGGGTTCGATGCTATCGCTGAAGCGCGGCGGGAGGCTGGTAACCTGCGGCTCGACCTCCGGCGTCTCGACGCAGATGAACCTGATGCAGCTTTTCCAACAGCAGTTGAAGCTACTCGGCTCGTTCGGCTGCCGCATGGAGAATATGGCAAACGCCATGCAAAAAATGGCCGACGGCATCGTCAAGCCGGTGATCGACACCGAGGTCGATTTCGGCTCGATCGACGCCGCGCTGAAGCGCTTGGAAAGCCGCGACGTGTTCGGCAAGATCATTCTGCGGGTCGGATGAGTTCAAGAGCCTGTTCCAATCATATTGAACCATTCTGCCGGCGGTGGTTTGGGCCAAGGTCGAGGGCTTCGGCGCAGTTCGGGCTGGTGGCCCGGACAAGCCGGAGACCGAAGGATTTGGCCCAAAACAGCCCGGCCCTTCGGGTTTCCGGGCGGTGGGCGCCCGGTTCGTCGAGCAGTTCGGCCGATGAACCACATCGACCTTCACTGCTCTCCTGCCGGATCGCCTCTCCGCTCGAGAAACAGAATGATTCAATATGATCGGAATAGGCTCTAGGGACTTCCGCTATCACCTTTCGCGCAGGCTGACGCAAGCCGGCTATTGGCTGACGGCGCAGGTCACGCTCACCATCATACGCCTGCTGCGTCTGCTGCCGGCGGACAAGGCGATCAACTTCGCCGACCGCACCGCACGGCGGCTAGGGCCGCTGGTCGGCCGCCATCGCGTTGCGGTGGAGAATCTGCGCAAGGCGTATCCCGAAAAGTCCAAGGAAGAAATCGAGGCAATCGCAATCGATATGTGGGGCAACATGGCCCGTCTGGCGGCGGAATATGTATTCCTCGACAGCCTTTTCGACTTCGACGTAAACGCGAAAGAGTCGGGCCGTATCGAAGTCGAAGGCATCCCGCTATTCGCAAAGATCGCCACCGAGGATCGCCCGCACATCCTTTTCACCGGCCATCTTGGCAATTTCGAGCTGCTGCCAGTTGCCGGTGCAGCCTATGGCATGAAGGTGACATCGCTGTTCCGGCCGCCGAACAACCCCTACATCGCTCGATACATCAACTCGACGCGACGCTCTTCGATGGGCGACCTGATCGCCTCCACGTCCGGTGTTTCGTTCCAGCTTGCCCGCATTCTCGACAGCAACGGCACGATCGGCGTGTTGGTCGATCAGAAGTTCACCAGCGGAATTCCCACAACCTTCTTCGGCCGCTCGTGCGAAACCAGCCCTCTGCTGCCGAAGCTGGTGCGGCAGTATGAATGCGACGTCTATCCGGCGCGCTGCATCCGCCTGCCCGGCAACCGCTTCCGACTGATTATCGAACCGAAGCTCGACCTGCCGCGCACCGAAAAGGGTCGCATCGACATCGACGGCACCGCACAGATGTTGAACGACGTGGTCGAGCGTTGGGTACGCGAGGATCCCGGTCAGTGGATGTGGTTCCACAAGCGGTGGAAAATCACCCACCGCAACCGCCACCGCCGCGCCCGTTCTCTGGTGAAGGGCGCGCGTCGGCGCCGCTAACCGCCGTAATAATTCATCACCGCGTGCCGCGCTTCGGCGAAGAACAGCCAGCGTTCCAAAAACACGCCGGCAATGTGGCATGCGCAGGCCAATGCCAGCGCGCCAACGGACAGAGCAGGCGCGACCGACGAGGCGGCGATCGCCATAATCAAGAACACCATGGTCAACGCCGCCCCCAGCGCGAAGGACATCCGCGCCAGTTTCGAGGCGTGCTTGCGGGCTACCTTGAAGCCCATTTCGCGCGTCAGATAGTTCTCGTTCATATGCGGACGTTCGAACAGCCGAACCTTGCCGATATGTCCAAGACCGGTTGCGGTTTCCGGCGTCGATAGCGGTTCGAGCGTCAGCATGCGGCGGCGCCATTGCGTCTTGGCGAACCACGCCAGGATCGTCACGCCAACCGCGCCAGCCGCGAGATACAGCAGGTTTCCGCCTCCGACCGACCCCACGAAGCTCGCCAGCGTCAGCCCGCCCGCCAGCGCGAATAGCAGGAAGCAGATCGGCGTCAGCGGCGTATGCCAGGCCTGAATCGACTTCAACGACGCATAGATCATCCCGGTGCAGTAGACGGTGATGCCCACGCAGACCGTGCCGATGAAGCCCGGCACGGGCAGATAGCGCGACTCCATGACCGTGGCCCATGCAGACCAGGCCAGCGGCACGAAAGTCAGGATCGCCATCACGCCTTCGCGCGACAGCCAGCTGGAGCGCCACTGCGACAGCGCTCTCCATGCGCGCTGCGGATTGCCCAGATGCAGTGTGGACGACAACAGGCCAATTCCGATCAGCCCTAATGCGGCGAAATACGCAACCTTGGTGGCGATTGCCGAGGGATCGAGGATTCCCAGGCCGAGCACGGCTGCTAGGCCATAGCCAAGGCCGGACAATGTGGTGAAAACAATGATGGAGAAAGCGGGATGCATCGTTAGGCAACGCAGCCAGCGAGAATGTGCTGTGTTTCAGTCTTGATCAGAAGTTGCTCCACGTTGCCCCCCAGTACCGCAGTGCTGACAACTTACGTCTCATTCAAATTCGGTCCAGCATGCCGTCGAGCCAGGCGAAGAAACCTTTGGCATCGACGGTATTTTCGGCAAGCAATGCGCCGGCGCTCTCGGCAAGCGGCTTACGTGGGCGAGGCGGCAGGTATTTGTTGACCGGCCGCGTGCCCTGCTCCGGCATCAAGTCGATGCCGCCGCGTTGTGCCACCATCACCGACACCGCCGACGACGGATCGGCGAGGTCGCCGAAATGCCGCGCATTGGCCGGACACGTGCGCACACAAGAAGGCACGCGATCCACCTCCTTCAGCGTCTCGTTGTAGATGCGGTCGACGCAGAGCGTGCATTTCTTCATCACACCAGCGGCAAGATCCATCTCGCGCGCGCCATACGGGCAGGACCATGCGCATAGACCGCAGCCAATGCACTTGTCCTCATCGACAAGCACGATGCCGTCTTCGCTGCGTTTGTAGGATGCACCTGTAGGGCAAACGGTGACGCAAGGTGCGTCGTCGCAATGGAGGCAGGATTTTGGGAAATGCACGATGCGGGCCTCGCCCGCCTCGCCGACCACTTCGCCGCCTTCCGGAACCACCTCGAAGCTGTGGATACGGTTGAGAAAAGTGCCGGAAACCTTTGCGCCATATGGGTCCTGGTCGGACAAAGCCGCGCCGTAGCCGCCCGTATTCCATTCCTTGCAGGAGACTACGCAAGCATGACAGCCGACGCACACATCGAGGTCGATGACCAGCCCGAGCTTCTTGCCGCCGCGCTCCTCCGGCAGCATCGTCATCGCGACCACCTAAGCTGCCGAGTTGGATTACCCCCACCCCTAACCCCTCCCCACAAGGGGGAGGGGAACTCTCCAGCCCTAACTCCTCTCCAAACCACAAACGATTGACGCCTTGCGGAGATGCCGCTGGATCCCCCTCCCCCTTGTGGGGAGGGGTTAGGGGTGGGGGTAATCCCTGAATGCCGGGTGGGGATCATCGGCTCCACTCCTGCCCGTAACGAAGCTCCGCCGGTATCCCTTCTCTTTCGCGCAAGCGGCCAAGCGACGCGAAATGCGGCTGGCTGTCCACACCCGCCTCAGCTTTCTCAATCCGAACGCGCAGGTCGTACCAGGCCGCCTGCCCCGTGATAGGATCGGAGTTCGACCAGCGCATGCCGTCGCTCTTCGGCGGCAGCAGTTCATTGATCAGATGATTTATCAGGAAGCCCCTGGTCGCCTCTGGCGATTTCGGGTCGAGTGCCCATGCACCGCCGCGCTTGCCGATGGCGTTCCACGTCCAGATTGTGCTGGAATTCACCGCCTCCATCCGCATGATCTCGACCTTGATGCGGCCATGGTTCGAAATGAGCCACACCCAGTCGCCGTCCCGCAGGCCATGCTCGTCGCAGATTGCCCCCGGCACATAGAGCGGATTGCGCGTGTGGATCTGGCGCAGCCAGGCATTCATCGAGCCCCAGGAGTGATACATCGCAGCGGGGCGTTGCGTAATCGCGTGATACGGGAAGGTCTCGCGGTCGACCATCGCCTCCTCGAACGGGCGATACCATACCGGCAGCGGATCGAAGGTCGCGAGAATGCGCACTCGGTGCGTCTCTGGCGCGATCGGTTCGCGCACGCCTTCCGCCGATAGCCGAAACTTCTGCAGGGACTCCTGATAGAGCTGAAACGTCACCGGCTGCGGTTGGTCGAAGAACCCCATTCGCACCGCGAAGTCCTGATATGCTCTGTTGGCATGCTTGAAGAACTGCGCCTCGAGCGGAATATGCGCAGAAAAGAACGAGCCGTTCTCGATATACCGCTTGAGCTGGTCGGGATTGGCGGCTCCTCGCCCGACCCGGTCGCCATCGCGCCCGCGAAACCCGGCTAGCGGGCCGATGCCGGGACGGCGCTCGTGGCGGACGATATAGTCGGCATAATCTGCGTAAATCGGCTTGCCGCGGCTATCAGCGAAGGCCGGCAGTTTCAGCCGAGCGCCCAGATCGAGCAGGACGGTCTGGAAACCGCGCACGTCGCGGTCCGGCTCCACCACCGGCCAGCGAATCGCGTCCTGCACCGCATCAGGTTCCGAGATCGGCCGATCGAGCATCGAAATGCAATCGTGACGCTCGAGATAAGTCGTGTCGGGCAGGACGAGGTCAGCGTACGCGACCATCTCCGATGAATACGCGTCGGAATAGATGATCTTCGGAATGCGGTACTCGCCCGCCTCGTCCTTGTCCTCGAGCATCCTGATGACACCCGCCGTGTTCATCGACGAGTTCCACGCCATGTTGGCCATGTAGAGGAACAGCACGTCGATCGAATAAGGATCGCCGGCATGCGCATTGGCGATTACCATATGCATCAGCCCGTGAGCTGAGAACGGCGCGTCCCACGAAAACGCCTTGTCGATGCGGGTTGGATTGCCGTCCTTGTCGATCAGCATGTCTTCCGGGCCACGCGGAAAGCCCAGATGCGGACCAGAAAGCGGCTTGTTGGAGCCGAAATGTTCCGCCCTGCCATGCGGAGTCGGATGCGCCTCGACCGGCTTTGGATAGGGCGGCTCGAAGCGGAAGCCACCGGGACAGTCGACCGCACCGATCAACACTTGCAGCAGATGCAATGCCCGCGCCGTCTGGAAGCCGTTGGAATGCGCCGAGATCCCGCGCATGGCGTGGAACGACACAGGACGACCGACATAACCATCATGCTGGTCGCCATTCATGTCGGTCCATGGCTGGTCGAGAAAAATCGCCTCGTCGAACGCGACGCGCGCAATTTCAGCGGCCAGGCCGCGGATGACGTCCGCTGTCACCCCAGTTTCCGCCGAGACGGCGTCCGGCGCATATTGCGGGTCGAGATACTTTTCGGCGAGCAATTGGAATGCCGGCACAGCAAAGCGCCCATCCCCAAGCTCGAAGCGTCCTGAAAGTGCAGCGCGCGCGCTTTGCGTGCCGACCGGTACGACCCGCTCGGTAACGCTTTCGAACACCAGCGGCTTGCCATCGGCGCCGCGCGCAAACAGACCGTGATCGGACGCCCCTTGCTGGTCGATCACAAGCCAGGTCGCGTTTGTGTAGCGCACAATGTAGTCGACATCGATTTTGCGCGCTGCCAGCAGTTCGTGGATGACCGAGAGGATCAGCAGGCCGTCGGTGCCCGGGCGAATGCCGATCCAATTATCGGCAATTGCCGAGTAGCCAGTCCGCACCGGATTGACCGAAACGAAGCGCGCTCCGTTCTTCTTTAGCTTCGACAGGCCGATCTTGATCGGGTTCGAAATCATGGTCTTCCGCCACGCCGAACAGCACGAATAGCTTTGTTCGATCCCAGTCAGGCGCGCCGAACTCCCAGAAGGCGCCGCCAATGGTCATGATGCCGCCAGCCGCCATGTTGACGGAGCAGAAGCCGCCATGCGCGGCGTAGTTCGGCGTGCCGAATTGCTGCGCCCAAAAGCCGGTCAACGACTGCGACTGATCGCGGCCGGTGAAAAACGCCAGCTTCCTCGGATCCTTTTCGCGCACTGTGCCGAGCCACTGGGTAGCCGTCCTCAACGCCTCGTCCCAGGAGATTTCCTTGAATTCGCCGGACCCGCGCGGTCCGACCCGCATCAGCGGCGCGCGCAGCCGCGCCGGTGCATAGTGCTGCATGATGCCCGCCGACCCTTTGGCGCACAAAACGCCGCGGTTCACCGGATGGTCGCGGTTACCCTCGATGTAGCGGATCATGCCGTCCTTGATGTGAACATCGATGCCGCAGCGGCAGGCGCACATGTAGCAAGTGGTCTTGCGGACCTCATCGCTGACTGGCTCTGAAAGCGCGACCCTATGTTCGGGCTTCATGGCGGACTCCTCCACCAATCTCTATCGGGTGCCCGGAGGGAAGAAAATGCTCTAAAGCGTCAGTTCATAGCAAATATTTGTATAGACATATCTTTAGAAGGGAAGGTTGTCGTGCTGCTTCGGCGTTGCCGCAATTCTCAGTTGGTGACTACGATCCGCGTGTTGCCTGGTCCGACTTCCTTGACCAATGAAAAAAAGCGCGCAGCGTTTGCCGTTTGCAGGCGAACGCAGCCATGCGAAGCGGGCCGTCCAAGCTGCTTGACGTAGCCGGTCCCATGGATCGCAAATCCGCCATAGTAGAATACCGCCCAAGGCATCGGCGCATTGTCGTATTTGCGCGAGTGCCACATCTTGTGCAGACGCGTCGGACGCCAGATGCCGCGCGGGGTGATGTAACCTTTACGAGCAGTCGAAACCTTCCACACATGGATGACACGTCCTTGCTTAGTCACGGTCATCGTCTGGTTGGCGACGTCGACTTGCGCGACCAGACTTGCGGCGAGACCCTGACCCGTCCCGCTAATGAGCAAGCCGAACATAGCGGCCACTAACGCCCATTTCTTCATGCGACTAACCCAGTCCTCTTGTTGCCTGCAATCTCTGCGAGCAACCCGTAACATGAACGTCTTGAGCAATTGCCAATGCGCGTTCAACATCGATCAAATCCGCGCGAGGTTTCGGCAAGAAAATCCTTCACTTCACCGCTTGCCGCTTGCCAAGCGACCCGCTCGCCTGCTGAATTCGCGGCCATGAATGACCAACTGCTCCAGGCGGTGGCTGCGCGCCGCGACGAAGTCACTGCCCTCACAATAGACCTGATCCGATTTCCGACGGTAAATCCGCCCGGAGAAGCTTATGCGCCATGCGCGCAATACATTGGCGATCGCATGCGCAAGTGTGGCTTTGACGTCGAGTATGTTCGCGGCGAAGGCACGCCGGGCGACACCGACCGCTATCCGAGGGTCAACGTGGTAGCGCGGCGTGAAGGCCGGCCGCCGGGACCAACCGTTCACTTCAATGGTCATATCGATGTGGTCGAACCAGGCAACGACTGGACACTCGATCCGTTCGCAGGAGTCGTGCGCGACGGCCGCGTTTATGGCCGTGGCGCTTGCGATATGAAAGGTGGACTGGCGGCCGCGATCATTGCCGCCGAGGCCTATATCGAGCGCAATCCGGATTTCCCTGGCGCGATCGAGATTTCCGGAACGGTTGACGAGGAGTCCGGCGGCTTCGGCGGCGTCGCCTATCTGGCATCGAAGGGCTATTTCTCAAAGCCCCGCGTTGACCATGTCATCATTCCCGAGCCGCTCAACAAGGACCGCATCTGCCTCGGCCATCGGGGTGTCTGGTGGGCGGAAGTCGAGACTAAGGGTGAGATCGCGCACGGTTCGATGCCATTTCTCGGCGATTGCGCCGTTCGGCACATGAGCGCTGTGCTCGATGCCTTCGAGGCAGAGCTTTTCCCGTTGCTCGACAGCAAGCGCACCCGCATGCCGGTCGTACCCGAGGGCGCGCAGCGTTCAACGCTGAACCTCAATTCGATCCATGGTGGCCAGACCGACGATTTCCGGCCGGGTCTGCCTTCGCCCAACGTGCCCAACTCATGCCGGCTTACCATCGACCGCCGCTTCCTGCTGGAGGAAGATATCGGCGAGGTGAAGGGTGAGGTCATTTCGATCCTCGACCGGCTGAAACGCGAACGTCCGAAATTCGACTATGAGATCCGCGACATCATGGAGGTCTATCCGATCATGACCGACCACGATGCGCCTGTCCCCGCGGCTCTTGCGGAGGGCATCCGCGCTCTGTTTGATCGCGAGCCGGAATACGTGATCTCGCCCGGCACATACGATCAGAAACACATCGCCCGCATCGGCCACATCTACGATTGCGTCGCCTATGGCCCCGGCATCCTCGATCTCGCCCACCGCCCGGACGAATGGGTCGGTATCGATGATATGGTGCAATCGGCGCAGGTCATGGCAATCGGCCTCGATCGGTTGCTTCGCGGTCGCTCCTGAGTCGGAACGAACCGGCGTGCTCGCGCGCGAATTTGGATTCCCATTTCCCGAAACGGAGAAACGCAGCATAGAATGCCAATTTACTCCGGCTCGATTTCACGCTTCTATCCACCGAATTTTCGCAGGGGAGCCTACGCCGATGAAATCGTGGAAGACATTTGCTGCCGTTGCGGTGCTGGCAGCTATCGGCGCCAGCCCAGCCTTCGCGGCGCGCACCGACCTGGTTCTCGGTATGCCGCTCGAACCGCCGCACCTCGACCCGACAGCGGGCGCTGCCGCAGCGATCGATGAAGTGCTTTACGCCAATGTCTTTGAGGGCCTAACGCGCATCGGCGCGTCCGGCGAAGTTCTGCCGGCGCTCGCCGAGAGTTGGACGGTCTCGGACGACGGCAAGACCTATACGTTCAAGCTGCACGCCGGCGTCAAATTCCACGACGGCAGCGACTTCAACGCCGACGACGTGAAATTCTCGCTCGACCGCGCTCGGGCCGCCAATTCGACCAACGCGCAGAAGGGCTTGTTCGCGGCAATTAATGCGGTCGAGGTGGTCGATGCGGCAACTGTAAAGGTAACCTTGAAGGACCCGCAGGGCTCCTTCCTCTACAATATGGGCTGGGGCGACGCAGTCATCGTGGCTCCCGAAACTGCCGCAACCAACAAGGACAAGCCGGTCGGTACCGGACCATTCAAGTTCGATAACTGGGCCAAGGGCTCGTCGATCACCATCGTCAAGAACCCCGATTATTGGGGAGAGCCGGCGTTCCTCGACAAGGCCGAGTTCCGCATCGTACCGGACGCGGCTGCCGCCGTCCCCGCCTTGCTGTCGGGCGACGTGCAAGCCTTTCCGAACATCAATGTTGGCGACGCGCTGCCACAGGTTCAATCCGACCCACGCTTCAAAGTGGTGATCGGTTCAACCGAGGGCGAAACCGTCCTCGCCACCAACAACAAGAAGCCGCCTTTCGACAATCTGAAGGTTCGCCAGGCGATCGCCCATGCCATCGACCGCAAGGCGATCATCGACGGTGCCCAATCTGGCTACGGCACGCCGATCGGCTCGCATTTCTCGCCAGCCAACAAAGCCTATGTCGATCTCACCGGCACCTATCCGCATGACGTGGCCAGGGCGAAAGAGTTGCTCAAAGAGGCGGGATTCGAAAACGGCTTCTCCGCCACATTGAAGCTGCCACCTGTGGGCTACGCGCGAGACGGCGGTCAGATTATCGCTTCGCAGCTGCGCGAAATCGGCATCAATCTCGAAATCATCCCGGTCGAATGGGCCGACTGGCTAAGCCAGGTGTTCACCGAGAAGAACTACGACCTGACGATCGTCTCGCACACCGAGCCGAACGACATCGATATCTACTCGCGCAAGGAGTACTATTTCAATTATGACAACCCGGCCTTTGACAAGGTAATCACCGAACTGAACCTGACCTCTGACGATGCCAAGCGCGCGGAGCTCTACAAGCAGGCGCAGAAGATTCTCGCCGACGACGCCGTCAACGGCTTCCTGTTCGAACTGCCGAAGATCGGCATCTGGGACGCCAAGGTCGAAGGTCTTTGGGAGAACTCGCCCATCCAGGCGAACGACCTGACCAAGGTTAAATGGGTGGATTGAGACGGCGTTCCCCTCCCCCTTGAGGGGAGGGTGCCGAGCGAAGCGAGGCGGGTGGGGTCATTGCGGCAGTGCTCGACGCAAAGAAATGTTGGAGCTTGCGATTGGCGACCCCACCCCTCCTCACAGGCTTCACTTCGTTCCGCTTGTTCGTCGACCCTCCCCTCAAGGGGGAGGGTAAGGTCGTTCCATGACCGCCTATCTCCTCAAACGCCTGCTCACTAGCCTCGCGACGCTGCTCGTCGCGTCGCTTGTCGTGTTCGGCGTACTGGAAGTCCTACCGGGTGATCCTGCTCACCTCATGCTAGGCTTGAACGCCACGCCGGAAGCGCTTGACGTCCTGCGCGAGCAGATGGGGCTGAACCACGCGATCCCGATCCGCTACCTGAACTGGCTTGGCGGGCTGGCAACGCTCGATTTCGGCCGCTCCTACACCTACTCTGTCCCGGTCATCGACCTGGTCGCCGAGCGTATCGCGGTTTCGCTGCCGCTGGCGCTGATCTCGCTCTTCCTGTCGGTCGTGATCGCCATCCCCGTCGGCGTTTTTGCCGCGCAAAGGCGTGGGCGCGCCGCCGACGCGCTAACCATCGGAGCCGCCCAGGTTGGCGTTGCCATTCCGAACTTCTGGTTCGCGCTGATTCTGATCTACATCTTCGCCGTATGGTTGCGGCTGGTCCCGGCTGGCGGCTTTCCCGGCTGGGGCGCGGGTGTCTGGCCGGCACTGAAAGCGCTGATCCTGCCCGCGATCGCACTCGCTCTGCCGCAAGCCGCGATCCTTGCCCGCGTGACACGGCAAGTGCTGATCGAGGTGCTCGGCGAGGACTATATCCGCACCGCCCGCGCCAAGGGGCTGCCGGTCCGCGCGGTTCTGTGGCGGCATGCGCTACGCAACGCGCTGATCCCGGTGCTGACCATCGTCGGCCTGCAGTTCTCCTTCCTGCTGGCAGGGACCATCATCATCGAGAACGTGTTCTATCTCCCCGGTCTTGGCCGCCTGATTTTCCAGGCCATCAATCAGCGCGACCTGATCGTGGTCGAAAGTGTCGTCATGCTGCTGGTGGCGACGGTCATCGTCGTCAATCTGCTGGTCGACCTGTCCTACGCGATCGTCGATCCCCGGCTGAGAGTGCGGTGATGGCATACTTTGCTTTCGTACGGCCTGCTTTTGAGGGGGGTGCGAGGGAACTGAGCGTTTCGAGGGTTCGAGCGTGAGCGCCACGACAGCCCAGGACGGCATCAGCGCCTTCATGACGCGCGCCATGGCCAGCCGATCCTTCGTCATCGGCTTCGCCATCACCGCATTGATCGTCCTCATGGCACTGATCTCCTTTTTCTGGACGCCCTACGACGTCACCAAGCTGATCGTCAGCGACCGCATGCTGCCGCCCTCCTCCGTCCATCTTTTCGGCACCGATCACTTCGGCCGCGATGTTCTGTCGATGATCATGGTCGGGTCGCGCAACTCGATCACGGTGGCGCTGGTCGCGGTCGGCATCGGCATGGGCGCCGGTGTGCCCCTCGGTTGCCTGGCGGCGGCGCGTGGCGGCATCCTCGACGACCTGGTGATGCGCTTCAACGACCTGGTCTTTGCATTCCCGGCCCTGTTATCAGCGGTAATGATAACCGCCGTCTTCGGGCCGGGCGCGATCAACGCCATCATTGCCATCGGCATCTTCAACATCCCGGTATTCGCACGTGTCGCCCGCGCCGGTGCGTTGGCGATCTGGCCGCGTGAGTTCATCCTTGCCGCCCGCGCGGCCGGCAAGGACAAGACGCGCATCACCATCGAACACATCCTGCCAAACATTGCGACGCTGCTTCTGGTGCAAGGCACCATCCAGTTCGCGCTCGGCATCCTCGCCGAGGCCGGCCTGTCCTATGTCGGGCTAGGCGCTCAGCCCCCTATGCCAAGCTGGGGCCGAATGCTGTTCGACGCACAGACGCGCATGATCGTGCAGCCGTCGCTGGCGCTTTTCCCCGGCCTCGCCATCGTCGTCACCGTGCTTGGCCTCAACCTGCTCGGCGACGGCGTCAGCGATGCGCTCGATCCGAAACTGAGGCAGCGGCGATGAGCCTGCTGGAAATCCAGAAGCTGTCACTGTCGATCGGCGGGACCGAAATCCTCAAAGATCTCGAACTCGCGATCGAACCCGGCGAGGTGCTGGGCCTTGTCGGAGAATCCGGCTCCGGCAAATCGATGACGGCGCTGACCATCATGCGGCTTCTGCCGGAGGCGGCACGGGCGCGTGGCAGCGTCTCCTTCAACGGCATCGACCTTCTCACTGCCAGCGAAGACACCATGTGCCAGTTGCGCGGTGATGATATCGGCATGGTTTTCCAGGAACCGATGACAGCGCTGAATCCGGTGAAGACCATCGGCGAGCAGGTGGCCGAGGGCATCCGCCTGCACACCGGCGTCGGCCGCCTCGAAGCGGAGGCGCGCGCGGCGAAAATGCTCGATCGCGTCGGCCTGCAGCCGGAAAAGTTTCCGCTGTCGCGTTATCCGCACCAGCTTTCCGGCGGCCAGCGCCAGCGCGTAGTCATTGCAATCGCCTGCGCGTTGAAGCCGAAGCTGCTGATCGCCGACGAACCGACGACCGCGCTCGACGTGGTGCTACAGGCTCAGATCCTTGAACTGCTGCGCGAACTGGTCGCCGAAAACAAAATGGGACTTCTTCTGATCTCGCATGATCTCGCTGTGGTAACCGAAATGTCCGACCGCATCGCCGTGATGCGCCATGGCGAGATCCTGGAGACCGGCGAGACGGCGAAAACCCTTTCGGCGCAAGTCCATCCCTACACTCGCCAACTCGCGCTGGCATCCATGCATGTACCGGCGCGGAGAATCTCCCCCCTTGAGGGGGAGATGTCGCCGAAGGCGACAGAGGGGGTTGCCTCAGAAGGCACCTCCAATGCGCCATCCGCGACCATCTCCCCCTCAAGGGGGGAGCAAACGCCGCGCACTGCCGCAGTACCCCCACCCCGCCGTTCGGGCGACTTGCCGGGGCGAGCCACGGGTCTCGGCCGTCCTTCGGACCCCCATAACGGGGAGGGCAAAGCGCCCCTCCTCTCCGTCGAGAACGTCACGCGCGAATATCCCGGTAGTCGCACATCGCTGTTTGCCAAGCCTCAGATGTTTCGCGCCGTGGATGATGTGTCGTTCAGCCTGGAGCACGGCCGCTCGCTGGCATTGGTTGGCCGCTCTGGCTGCGGGAAATCCACCCTCGCCAGGCTGGTGCTGGCGCTGGACACGGTCAGCGCGGGAACGATCGAGTTCCTGGGGCAAACGATCACCGGCAAAAACGAGGCCGACCTGCGCCCTTCCCGCCGGAACATGCAGATCGTGTTCCAGGATCCGTACGGCTCATTCGATCCGCGTCATCAGGTAGAGCGCCTCGTCGCCGAGCCGCTCGGCCTACTGGAGCCCATTCCAAACAGATCCGAACGGCACGATCTGGTCGCGCACGCACTGCATCAGGTCGGGTTGAAGCCGGACGACATGCGGAAATATCCGCACGAGTTTTCCGGCGGCCAGCGCCAGCGCATCTCGATCGCCCGAGCCATCATCACGCGGCCGAAACTGGTCGTGGCGGATGAGGCCGTTTCGGCGCTCGACGTCTCGATCCGCGCTCAAATCCTCGACCTGTTCGCCGAACTCAACCATGCATTGGGCTTGGCGTATTTGTTCATCACCCACGACCTCACGGTCGCGCGGGCGATTACCGACGATGTACTGGTCATGCATGAGGGACGCATAGTCGAGCGCGGTCCGACTTCGGCTGTGCTCTACAATCCACGCTCAGACGCCGCCAAGGCGCTGGTCGACGCGGCGCCGGATTTGCACAGGGCAATCGCCCGCAAACTGCGGGAGCAGGGGTAAGGCTTCACCCTTGCGGGCGCACGATGTCCACTGGGCTGAGGCCAAGTACTTCGAGCGTCCGGCGCAATAACCGCACTTCCTTTTCGGCCAGGTGCGAGTCCGCCTTGGCGATCTCCGCCATGTGCCGCGCCAACAGCTTGCGCCGCTCCGGGTCGAGTTCCTGAAACAGCGACAGCGCTTGTGCGCCGTTGGTCTCGTAACCAAAATCGTTCAGAAACGCGACAACGCCGTCGATGCTCTCTTCACTGATGCCGAATGAGTCCCGGCAGATGTGGCGAAAGGTCGTCAGTTCACTGTCGCTTACTTCGCCGTCGGCAAGGATCATCCGGAAGAGCAGGAGCAACTCCGCCGTCAACGTAGGATCGTCGGCAACCCGGCGCACGCCAGGATCGCCCTCGAATATCGATCGCACTTTCGCCAAAAGTCCTTGCGCCATAGGAAATCCCTGCATCGTCTCTGCCAACTAACTACCGCGAAATCCGCCTTGCGCAAACCGGTTCCGTATGATCGAACCCCGCGATCACAGAGCCTCGCCAATCGTGTTGTTCGATCTCCCCACCGAAATCGTCCTTTTGCTCGCCATCGCCGCATTCGCAGCGGGCTTCATCAACTCGATTGCCGGCGGGGGCGGGCTGATAACCATTCCGGCGCTGCTGCTGGCCGGCTTCGCTCCAGTCGATGCGCTCGGCACCAACAAGCTGCAGGGCCTCTTCGGTTCCGGCTCGGCAACCATTACCTATGCCGCCAGGGGTCAGGTTGACCTGCGCAAACAGGCGCCCATGACGTTGCTCGCGCTGGTCGGCGGCGCGGCAGGCGCTGTGCTTGCAAGCCTTTTGCCCGGCGATTGGCTACAGACCGCCCTGCCCTTCATTCTCGTTGCCATCGCGCTCTATTTTGCGCTGAAGCCCAACATGAACGATGTCGACCGGACCGAGCGAATATCACCCTTCCTGTTCGGCATCACTTTGGCGCCGGCGATCGGCTTCTACGACGGCTTGTTCGGCCCGGGAACGGGATCGTTCTTCATGCTGGCCTTCGTCAGTCTCGCAGGCTATGGGCTGCTCAAAGCGACCGCGCACACGAAACTGCTCAACTTCGCTTCCAACCTCGGCGGCTTCGCTGCGTTCGCCCTGGTCGGGGCGGTTAGCTGGAAGATCGGTCTCATGATGGGCGCGGCGCAGTTCCTCGGCGCGCGCATCGGCGCTGGGCTGGCGATAAAGATCGGCGCTCGCCTGATCAAGCCGCTGTTAGTAGTCACCTGCATCGCGTTGGCGATAAAGTTGCTCGCTGACCCATCGCATCCACTACGGACAATGGTTGGTATGTAGTTCTACAGCCTGTATGATGGCCGTGCCGAATCATGACAGGAGTGGGTAATGAATCTTAGCGCACCAACCATTGTATTTTTTGTCCTTTCACTCACCGTTGCCATTATCGGCGCGCTGGAAGCTGTCGGCGTACTGACATTCATCCCGCTTGCACCGGTCTGGATCGTCACCATTGGTTACGCAATACTTGCGATCGCCTGCTTGATCCGTGGCGCCTGATCTTGGGCATCGCGCGGTTTTTGCGGAAACGCCCGGTATTGCGCCGGGCGCCAAATACGAATGATAGCCAATAATTTCAATTAGTTAACGTGAAACAGCGCGATGTACTTTTTTCTCTGGGCAACATTTTGGGCAACAATCGACAGGTTTCGACGTGGTGAGATAGAATGTTGCCCGGTGAGACAGGGTGATACAGAATAATCGGTATTATGCGATTGTTTCTCGAGGAACGCCGCAACCTGATGGAGGCATGGGAACGCCATGTTGCCGGCGCATGACAGTGGTCTGGACAGAGGTCCGGTGGGCCGGCAGGTGGTATGTTGTCTCGGACGAGGCTATTACTTACACCAACGGCACGACCCGGGTCCATCTGCCGAACAGAGACGGCCGCGGGCAATACCCGGTTTTCAACAAAACCACGATTGAACAGGTCTTGGCAAAAAAGGCGGCGGACGAAGCGGCAGCAGCCCAAGCGGCGGCGGATGCAGCAGAGAAAGCAGCCGCCGGCGCAAAAACAGAAAAATCGGATTTGAAGAGCAAGCTTAAGCGATGGCTCAAGAAGAAGATACGGGACGATATCGTGAGGGATATTCCAATCGGGACCGAAAAACGCTGGTCAATACCCTTTACGAAGAAAGCCGTTTTCGACGAGCTCGACTTTGGGGGGAAAATCACCCTCAGCTATTTCAAAAAGCAAGTCCAGAGCTTCGATTATGACAATTTGCGCTTGCACTGGGACGGCCAGCGAGGCCGCCCGAAAAATATGGATGGATAGAAAACTGTTATCCATCCACTCTTTTCCCTCGTCCGTTCGTGATCCGATGCGCCTCACCAAAGCAAATGGAGGCACAAGGAAATGCCGGAACGCTGGCTACGCATAAGAGACGTCCAAGAGATGTTCAGCGGACGGTCGCGCGCTTCGATCTATAGAGACATAGCGCGGGGCCATCTGCCACCGCTGGTCAAAATGGGCGAAATTAATTACTGGTCCGAAACCGCACTGCTAGCCTGGCTCGCGAAGCGCACCGAGAAACCCCCCGTCATCGCTGCCGAATAAGAAAACGCCGCCCCGATCTTGCGGACCGGCAGCGGCGCCCAATGTTCTGAACCCACGGGACATCTAGGCGCATTTTCCTAGAACCGCAAGTGTTGGGGCCAACCTCCCGAAAGGAGAGCCCCCATGAACGTGCATTACGATAACAATCTCCTCATCCCGGCAAGCAGTCAGAAGGAACGCGAACTCCGTGCGGCGCTCTGGGAGCTCGCTTTGCGCGAAGTCGATACAATGACCGACGCGGAGTGCGACTGGATTGCCTCAATCGCGCGCGACGCACTCAAGCCCGAGCGCTGGGACTTTCTCGCGCTTAACGGCGAGGATCCGCGGTCCGTCTGCCGACGCTGGTTCCGGCTGCTGCACTGGTCGGGTTCCCGCGATCAGCGGCACTCGAACACCACTCACTGACACGGGGGTGACGCCATGACCGAAAAATCAGTCTCCCTGACCAAGGCCATGCATGTGGTTGGCCTTTTGAAAACGGACCGCAAGCAATGGAGGAAGGCTTTTGAGCAGTTGGATGATCACTACGACTTTCTGTCCGATGACTATGCCAACACGCTGAAGGAGCTGCGCGGGACTCTCGACAACGGGGATCTTACGGACGCGTTCGACCTCATCGATGACAGACTGAACTCTCTCGACTGATCCAACAGCGGCGGCTCCTCGCGGGCCGCCCTTTCTGTTTTTGCGAACACGGAGAATTCCAATGAAACGTAAGTCCACCATCATCGGCTACGAACTTGCAGACCAGGTCGCGGAACGCCTGGCCGACAAGGGCGATCCCGATATCGCCGATTTCGGCCTGGGATCCATGGGCATCGCCATCGATCACCTGAGCGATACAGAGATCGACAACCTAATCCGCACCGCCTTCGCCATCCTCGAAGGGCGCCGGACTGCCGGCACCCTAACCTTCCGGCAAAAGCGGCTGCTGTCTGCACTTAGCGATACGACAGCCATGCGCGACAGCGAATGGTCGAACTGAAGCACCAAGCGGTCCTTCGCGGGTCGCTCCTTTCATTTGGAGGATTTCACAATGAACTTCGACGACGACTATGGCGGCTCAATAATGACCGGCGGCGGCTTGAAGGACCAGCTCGCCGCAAGCGGAGAAACCGAACTCGTTTTGACAATAACTTCGGTCTCGCGGCGCCCATTCAAGGACGCAAAAGACCCGGAATGGGTGCTCTCGTTTGCCGAAACGCTCGACGAATTACGGGTGAAAAAACAACTCGGAAAGGTCATTCGCGACGCCCTGGGCAAAGAAAGCGATAGTTGGGTGGGAAGGCAGATCGCTTTGTCAACGAAGCACGTCATCTGGACCGACTACTACGGAAAGGACCAGGAAGGCGAAACGATCGTCGCCAGGGTGATCCCTGCCAACGCCTACGCCGCGGCGACCGGCGCCGAACCGCAGGCGTTGGTGCCGCGCCGCAGCGATCTCGACGACACGATCCCGTTCTGACAGGCGCGCCATGGCCCTGCCACCCGCCCTTTGCCCTCGTCTGCAACACTTGTTTCTGCTTCTGACCAGCGACGTGGAGGGCGAGCGGCTGGCGGGCCACTGCCGCGATCGACCGCTGAAAGCAAACAATTGCACCTGGCACGATCTAGTAGACGGGCTCGCCGATCCTACCCCGCCGCCACCGGCAGTAGCAGCGCCGGTACCCAACCTACGGCCGCATGGCGACGGTCGGTTCGAGATCAACGCCGATGAGCTTCTACCGCTCGTCCAGGCAGTCCGCGAACGCGTCTATTTCGACGCATGGACCGACGAATTTCTCACCGGCATGGAAACCCGAGCGTGCCACTGGAGCGTGGTCCTCCTTTCGGAAAGACAGGCGACGGTACTCATCAAATTGATCGAAAGGATCCCGGCATGACGCCACTCGATGCCGCGCTTGAATATGTTCGCCGCGGATGGAACCCCACACCGGTCGTGGCGCGTGGCAAGAAGCCAATCCTCAACGACTGGCCAAACCGGGTGATCGACGCGGCGGCGGCAGCGGAACTGTTCCAGGAACCGGACCTCAATATCGGCATCGTGCTGGGTGCTTCGTCCAAGGGTTTGACCGATGTCGACCTGGATGTCGGCGAAGCGCTGATGGCCGGGCCGTTCCTGCTGCCGGCGACACCGGCGATCTTCGGGCGGCTGGGTAAGCCGGATTTGCACTGGATCTATTACACGGACCTGATCGGCAACCCGTCGATCCAGTCGGCCGCTTTCCAGTACAAGGATCCCACCGATGGCAAGGTCATGCTCGAGCTGCGCATCGGCGGCTCGGCCGGCGCGCAAACCGTGTTCCCGCCGTCGATCCACAAGGATACCGGCGAGCCGATCCGCTGGATCAACGGTCATGATCCGGAACCGGCAGCCGTTGCCGGTCCGGAGATGCTGACAAGAGTGCGCCGGCTGGCTGCCGCGACACTGCTAGGCCGGCACTGGCCGCAGGTCTCGGGGATGCACAATTGCGCTCGGATGCTTGGCGGAATGCTGCGGCGGGCGGGATACGGTCATGGCGATATCGCCATCTTCACCGAGGCCGCGGCGCGCGCCGGCAGGGATCCCAACATCAAGGACAAGCTGCGCACCGCCAGGGATGCCGCCGAGGGCTTCGATGCCGGCAAGAAAACCGAAGGTCTGCCGACGCTGGAAAAGAAGTTTGGGCAGGACATCTCCAGGGCGATCATCGAATGGCTCGGGCTCGGGCGTGGCCAGGCTTCGGCGGCCGCTACGGCGACCGGACAGCGGCCGCGAATCCGGCTCGGACCGAACCTGACGGCGGTTGCTGCCGAGACGGAACAGACAATCATCGCCGCCGGTCTGCATGCCTATGGCCGGGATACCCTTATCGTCCGCCCGAGGATCACCGGCGCCGGCGACACACGCTCGGCCAAGCTGATCCCTGTCGGCGTGCCGATGATGCGGTCGCTAGGATGGTGACGGGCGAGCAAAGGGTTTTGTTCAGTGCAAGCCGCCGATCGACGTTGCCGAAATCGTGCTGGACCGTGCCGAACTGCTTCCCGTCAGCGGAATGATCCTCGCGGCATCGATGCGGCCGGATGGATCGCTGATCACCCAACCGGGTTACGATCGCGCCACGGGACTTTATCTGGTGGACCCACCGGCCATGCCGGCGGTACCCGACAGACCTGACGGCGCGGCTGCGATGAATGCGCTGGCGTTGTTCGATCGACTGCTGAAGGACTTCACGTTCACCGACGATCATAGCAAGGCCGTGGCGCTGTCGGCCCTGATAACGCCGATCGTCCGCCCGGCGCTGGGTCGCGTTCCGCTTCATGCGGTCACCGCGCCGGATTCCGGCTGCGGCAAGTCCTACCTGGTCCATATCGCTTCGGCGATCGCCACAGGCCAGGCGCCGGCCGCGATCACCGCCGGCGGCGACCTGGGCGAAATGGAAAAGCGGCTTGACGTGGCACTGCTGGACGCGGCGCCGATCGTCATGCTGGACAACGTCACCTCGACCCTTCGCGGCGATTACCTGTGCGCCTTCATCGAGCAGCCAAAGGTCAAGGTGCGGCTGCTCGGCCACTCCAAGGCCGTCGATATCGTGCCGCTGTGCACGCCGTTCGTCACCGGCATCAACCTGCAGATCTCGGGTGATCTGATACGGCGGACACTGCGCTGCTCGATCGATCCGAAACAAGAAAACGCCTGGGAACGGGAATTCAGCGGCAATCCGGTCGACACCGTTCTGGCCGATCGCGGCAAATACGTCGCCGCTGCATTGACGATTGCCAGGAGCTGGCTGGCAACCGGCGATGCGCCGCTGAAGCCGCTGCCCAGTTTCGAAAGATGGTCGAACCTTGTCCGCTCACCGCTGGTCTGGCTCGGGTGCAAGGATCCCGTCGATACGATCGGCACGCTGCGGGACGCGGATCCGGAGAGAGAGCAGTTCGAAGGCGTCGTCGTTGTGTGGGAGGCCGCGTTCGGGCTTAGCGCCGACGTGCTGGTGGCCGGTGTAATCAGCGTGGCCAGCGAGCGGGATAGCGACGGCAAACTGAAATACACCGACCTCTACGACGCGCTGATGGCTGTCGCGCGAGAACGGAGCGGCCGGGCGATCAACCCGCTGCGGTTGGCCGCGTGGCTTCGCGCCCACCAGGACAGGGTCATCGGCAAGCGGGTCTTTCGTCGCGCCGGCAAGGGTGGCCATGCCGTGCTGTGGCGTCTGGAGAAGACAACGTGAGGATGCCGACAGATCAATCGCCTTGTTCGACCCCGGAAGCCGAGCGGATCAATTCCGCAAAGCCTGTCGGTATCGCGCGCGCCGCGGCCAAGGACACAAGCCGAACCCACGTTGCTGGCGGCAAGTCGGCATTGCCTGCGGCTTGCCGGATGTCTCTTTCCTCTTCCTCGGTCAGCATGATTCGCAATCTTTTGTCGCGACCCATTTGGGCGCCTCCCTCCGCCGCGTTGTGTAGGTTGAGGGGGTTGTTTTCCCCACGTTCCCAAAAGTGTCACGCACTGTCTGTCACTGACACTTTCCCGCGTTGGGAGAAACAATGCTCCCAACCTACACAACGCGACAAATGAAATCAGGAGGCTGAACAGTGCAAAACAGCGATATTCTTACGAGATTTCAAAAGGCTACGGCAAAAATTTCACCAAGGCTGGCTCAGCCCGGCGCCCAACCGGCCCAACCTGCTAGAGCCCGGCTGATCTTCGGCATTGACGCCACTGCGTCCCGGCAGCCGACATGGGATCTCGCCTGCACCACCGTCGCGGCCATGTTCGACGCCGCCGGAAAGGTCGGCGGGCTCGATGTGCAATTATGCCACTTCGGCGGCATGACGCCACCGCGTGCCGGTCCTTAGGTGGCTGATGCGCGGCAGCTGGTCACCGTCATGACAATGGTGACGTGCCGCGCCGGCATTACCCAGATCGGCAAGCTGCTCGATCATGTCGGCCGCGAGCATGCCAGGGCGCCGGTCGCCGCTTAAAGATGCTCCCGATTTTCGGGATGTCTGTTACGTCATCGTCACGCCCACAACCGCAGCAGCGACATCCGACAGCAAGCCGGCACAGCCGGACGAGGTGAAAGCCGCATAGAGCACACAGGCGTTCAAAGGGTTGGTCGAGCAGGAGGGGGGCGCGGCTGATCGAACAGAACAGCGCAGCCTCGTGCTAGTAGCCGAGAGGGAACTTTCCTCTCGCGATGCCATTTCCCACTGCAAAGCTCTACGCCTTGCCACGACCTGATTTCAGACGTAAGGAAAGGAACGGCAATGACCCCGGAGCAAGTGCACCGTCGCCTTGTGACCTTGGCAGACGAACTTGGCGAACAGCACCTCGTCCTATCCGAAGACTTTCCGAAGGATGCGGAAGGATTTCCTGTTCTGGATAATTCCGACCTGGCCGATGCGCTCAGAAGCATCGCCTATGCGGAGACGATACTGACGCGGCTCGCCCACAAGCTGGCACGGAAAGGGACCGGTAGTGCCGTTCGACTCCTTCAACCCGCCGGCGGTTCGGACCAGTTGTTCAGCCGGCCGCCGATCCGGCCATAATCCGGAACCACCGTCAGGAAGACATCGCGGCGGCGTTCTCCGCGATCGGCGCAGCGCTAGCAGGTGAACTTGGGCGTCAGATCGTCGTGCATGGCGCCGTGACCGGCGCCGAGGCGCTGCGAGCGGCTTGCTTCGTCGCCTTCGCGTCGAGGGTTCGTTGGCGATGGCGGCCGGCTCCGCGAGCATTGGCCAGCGGAGAAGGTCGCCGATTTTGAAGCCTTTATTTCGGCTGACGCTGCTTAACATTCGCGTTGGCGTTGGCAGCTGCAGTATCGGTCGCGGGTGTCTGTGTGTCCGCGCCGGCGAACGGACTGCCCTGTCCGGGCGCAAGATCGCCACTATGGCCCGCCTTGTTGGTAGTGAAGGGCTGGCTGTCGGGTTTGAGTCCATGCTCCAACGCGTTGGCCAGATGGTCGTCCGCCTTGGCGAGGCCGGCAAAAGCCATCATGGCGGCACCGGCGATAATGAGGACACGAGTATGCATCACTACCTCCTCTTCTTTCTGCCGGACGCCCACCACCTCGATCCGGCGGTTTCTGCGAGGTCAACGTCTTTCAGGCCGGAATTCTTCCGGATCGCCAAATCCCGATAGGGTGCTTCCGCAGGCGGCGTCTGACCAGTAGGCGGCCCCCAAAAGAGCTTCGTCCGGCCGACTTTCCTGGCGGTGAGAGTGTTACGAAGTCTCGGCAGAAATTTGGTTCGGCTTGTCGCCGCCCGCATCGCCCTACTCACCCATTCCTGTAAATCAGCATACCGGTGAGCATCAGGCCGACGCTCAACACCCAGCCCGTGGCGTCTCTCTCGACCTGGGAAACACCCAGCGTCAGGTACATGAGGCCTGCGCAGAAAACGACTGCGCCGACGTAAGTCATCAGCCGGCCGCCAGAACAACAATGATCACGTTCCTCACAGGTCTTGCCTCTTAGCGGCGCTTCGGTGACTGGCGCTTGGCAACCAAGCTGACGTACTCGCTGCGCAGCGTGATCGGATAGTCAAAGCCGTGCACCCGGACGGTTACGCGTCCGTCGTCGAGTACGTGGGGTAATTTCGCCGGCCAGGCTGACCGAGTCGCCTTCGCCGAGTGTCGTTTGCTTCGCTGCCATAGCGACATGGTGCACGGATATGGTTAATGATCGGTGCGGCCACGAAAGGAGTCCGCGGAATGGGCCGACGACCGATCGGGGATCGCGCCATGACGGAAGCCGAGCGCAAGCGCCGTCAACGCCGCAAGGAGCGCGAGCCGAAAATCGCAGTTCTCAAGGGCCGATGTGGCATGAAATAGCCGCATCGACGCGAGCGTCCGATGTCGAAGTCGGTTGCCGGCGCAAGCTATTTGGATATGCTGCAAGCAACACCGAGCGGAGCGGCTGCACGGTGCGGAACTATGGCCCGGACCTACCTGCCGCGCTTTCCCCGAAATCTCTCACGCATGACCAGCACGGCAGCGTTGGCGGCAACGCCAGGGTCACCTCGGTCGGTCCCTTGAGCGCTATACACCTCGCCGTGCACGTTCGTGGCCTTGCCCGGTAAATGGACCGGCGAGCGTCCAAGCGTGGATAACCGATCGGACTCGGCTCCGGGTTGAGCGACTAGAGCGGCAAACCGGCCTTTTCCAGGCCTTGCAGCAGGTGCGTTCGGTCATGCTCGTGAACGAACGGCCTCAAACGCACGAAACGCCGCGCCGAGAAGTTGGGCGCGAGATCGAGCAGGCGTCTCCTCGATGTCTCTGCCTGGGCGGTATTCCCAGCTTGCGCGTAACATGCTGCGAGCCCGGCGAGGATACCGACCTGCGGCGCGGCGACCTTGGCATAGGCGTCAACCGCCTCATCGTATCGACCGAGGCAGTAAAGCGCGAGACCCAAGTTGGTCACATACCAGTCCGGATGGTGGGGATTGAGCTGCATGGCGCGCCGCGCCCAACGTTCGCCCTCGTCAGCTTTGCCTAGATAGACTGCGAGCGGTGCCCGCAGGGCCAGCACATGGGCGTCGAACTGGTTCAGTTCGTAGGCACGCTGGTGGTGCTGCTCTGCTTCGGCGAGCTGCCCTCGATACATCATGATCTGGCCGAAGACGAGGTGGCACCAACTTTCCGAAGGGTCGAGCGCCAAGGCCCGCCGTGCCGGCCCAAGCATTTCGTCCTGGTCATGTGAGCCAGGCTCCCACGCCCAGAGGCGCAACTTCATCAGAGCGAACCAGGCGAGGGCGAGCGCGTAATTTGGATCGAGCGCCAGCGCCTTCTCGAACAAGGCAAGGGCCGCGGAGGCCGAAGTGCGGATCGAGCGCCCGAGCCATGTGAATGCCCCGCAGCAGAAAATCATAGGCCTCCATGTTCTCGGTGCGCTTCCGGCTCGCGGCCGCCGCAGCCTCGTCTTCGAGCTGCCCTGCCAGCGTCGAGACGATTGTCTCGGAGATCTCGTCCTGCACCGCGAAGAGATTGTCGATGACACGGTCGTAGCGCTCAGCCCAGAGGGTCAGGCCGGATCGGGCGTCGACCAGTTGCGCCGATAGTCGCACGATGTTGCCGGCGCGACGGACGCTGCCTCGCACGGCGTAGTCGACCCCGAGCTCGGTGACGAGGCTGGACATGTCCGACGAACGGTCGCGATAAACATCGGACGAGGTCGTGCCAAGCACGGCGAGGCGGCCGAAGCGCGACAGCCCGGCGATGACGTCTTCGGTGATACCGTCGCTGAGATAGGCTTCCTCGGCCAGCCCGCCCGGGTTGGCGAAGGGGAGCACGATAACCAGAGGCTTTCGCGCCTCGGCCACCACGGGAAGGGGGCTCGTGGCGCCCGGAACGAACCGAAACACACGGACCGGCTTGACCAGGTTCTTGAGGTGGCGGAGCCCAAGATCCTGCCAGTCTTGCCGATGCTCGTCGGCGATAGCATCATGCACGGCGCCCGAAATACAAAGGCCTCCGGCTGGGGCAATCGCCTCAAGCCTTGCCGCTACATTCACGGTGGCGCCGAGAAGGTTTTCACCGTCGACGACGACCTCACCCAGGGAGATGCCGATCCGAAAGGTGAGGAGCGGCCTCGCGCCCTCAGCGGCGTGCAAAGCCTCCTGCACAGTCAGCGCGCATCGGACCGCCTCGGCCGGCCCGACGAACTCGGCCAGGACGCTGTCTCCGGCCGTGTTGAAGATCCGCCCGCCATGCTCGTCGATGAGCGGGTCGATGACGCTGCGGCTGTTGCCAAGAGCACGGAG
Organism: uncultured Alphaproteobacteria bacterium; assembly: GCA_963839725.1. Lineage (GTDB taxonomy): Bacteria > Pseudomonadota > Alphaproteobacteria > Rhizobiales > Rhizobiaceae > Kumtagia. The sequence goes on from CAWIWT010000018.1 coordinate 125,880, forward strand.
CGCTAGCGGCTCGTCGGTCGCCACGGCGTGGCTGTAGCCGACGGCATCGGCTGCCAGAACGGCTACTTCCTCCTCTTGGACGTCTGGCGCATGAAATGGCTTTCGCTCAGAACATCGCCATTTCTATATCTGGCGCAAGGAGGCTACAATCACGCACACTCGACTGCGGCCCTCCTAAGCTCGCAGCATCGCGGACCCCCAGGAGCGCTCTTGTCTGGAGCGCCCGGACCCGGTTGAGTCGACGCTTAGAGTTCGGATCAGCTTCCCAGCAACGCGCGGAGACAGGTAACGATGAACCCGACGGAAACCCGAATCCTAGGCAAATCCGGTGTGCCGATCACCCAACTCGGCTTCGGCGGCGCTGGGTTGGGGGAGCTTTTTGTCCGCGTCGACGAGGCAACGGCCGCCGCCACTCTAAAGGCGGCATGGGACGCTGGCATCCGTTATTACGACACCGCTCCTTACTATGGGCGGGGCCTGAGCGAGATCCGGACGGGTCGGTTTCTGGACAACCAGCCGCGTTCGGAGTTCATCCTCTCCACGAAAGTGGGACGGTGGTTCTTCCCTCCAGCCAAGCCGGACTCCTTTGACACCGGGTTCTGGGCGGGCGGGCTACGTTTCGAACACGTCCACGACTACAGCTACGACGGCATCATGCGAGCTTATGACCAGTCGCAGATGCGGCTCGGCCTGAACCGCATCGACCTTTTGGTGATACACGATCTGGACTTCTGGTTTCACCAAACCGAAGCCAAGGTCTCCGCTTACCTTGCGCAGTTGTTCACGTCCGGGTGGCGCGCCCTCGAGCAGCTTCGTGCGCATGGTCTCGTGAAGGCGGTCGGGGCAGGCATCAATGAACTCGGCATGATCCCGCGCTTCCTCGACATGCTCGACATCGACTTCTTCCTGGTTGCGCTGCGCTATACGCTTCTGGAACAGGAAACCCTCGAAGCAGAACTTCCCTACTGCGAGCGACGAATGTCGGCATCATCATAGGCGGGGTTTACAATTCCGGTATCACCGCGACCGGGGCGGTAAAGGGTGCCAAATACAACTACCAGGACGCGCCGCCGGAGATCATGGAACGGGTCCGCAAGATCGAGGCAATATGCCGGGCGCATGGCGTGCCGGTAGCGGCGGCGGCGCTGCAATTTCCGCTCGGACACCCGTGTGTGGCAACGGTTATCCCTGGAGCTATCAATCCTGATCAGGTGCGCCTGAACGTCGAGACCTTCCGCCACCAGATACCCGATGCCTTGTGGTCCGACTTGAAGCGCGAAAAGCTGCTCGCCGAGCAGGCGCCTGTGCCGGCGGGCTTATAGCGCCTCTATAGAGGGGATCGTCGTTCACGCACACAGCATCGCTGGACGGTCTGATGCCGGTGAAGAGCCGACGCTGACCGGAGCGTTTGATTTGCGTCGAAATGCGGCGTCCGTCAGTTTACACTTAATGGTTGCAAGCGCTCGCAGCGCATGCGGCGCAGAGCGTCCCTCCGGCAAATGGCAGCTTTTGACCCTGAAGCGGGCCTGCGCCAAGGCATCCCCAAGCGTCTGCGGGCAAATCGGGCCTGCTCGAAGATGCCGATCCAGGTATCGAACTTCGCCCTTTTTAGGTGGATATTGAAGCGCTAGTGTGGACACTGGGCCATGTGTAGATTGACCCTCGCTCTCGCCTTCATGCTCACCTGTGGCACCTTGTCCGCAGGGGAGTATTGGTTTGCCGATGACGGCGACACGCTGTGGCATGGCAAGAAGCGAATTCACCTGCTCCGTATCGATGCGCCCGAACGTTCGCAGACGTGTCTTGATGCTGCTGGCAAGCCATGGCCCTGCGGCAGGTACGCGCGTGATCACGTTCGCCATCTCATCGCCTCAGGGGACGTATCCTGCACCATCGAAGGCAAGGACCGCTATGATACCGACCTCGGCATCTGCTTCGTGGGCGGCATCGATCTTGGACGCGATCTGGTGAAACACGGATTGGCGATCGTCGAGAAATCAGCGCCACGATACCTTGCGGAAGAGCAACGTGGCATATGGGCAGGCCCAATGGTGCCCGAGTAGGAGGAAAGCGCACGCGAAAGCTTTCTTTCGTACGTCGGTGCTTTTGGGCTACGCCGTCAGGGAGTCAGGGGTTCCATCATGGTAAGTGCAGCAGCGGCATCGCCAGGCGAAGTCCATCACCACCGCAAGCGGATAGTCTGGGCCGGCATCGTCGGCAATGTGATGGAATGGTACGATTTCGCCATCTACGGCTTCTTCGCCCGCACCATTGGCAGCCTTTTCTTTCCGGCCGACGATCCGAACTCGTCGCTGCTCGCTGCCTATGCGGTATTCGCCGTCGGCTTCTTAATGCGTCCATTGGGCGCCATTCTCTTCGGCCATATTGGCGACCGCGTCGGCCGCGGCCCTGCCTTGCTATGGTCGGTGGTGGCCATGGCGGTGCCGACACTCATCATAGGCCTCCTTCCGACCTATACCGAGATCGGTATCTGGGCGTCGATCCTCATGCTTCTCTGCCGCATGATGCAGGGCCTGGCGGTGGGCGGCGAATACACGAGTTCCGCCGTCTTCCTTGCCGAGACTGCCGAGCCTCATCGACGCGGCGCCGCCAGCGCCTGGGCAGTCGTCGGCGCGACCAGCGGCATCCTCCTGGGCTCGGCCGTCGGCGCTCTCGTCCTCAATGTTTTGCCGCTCGACCAGGTCGTTGCCTGGGGCTGGCGCATACCCTTCATCTTCGGCGTGCTGGTGGGGGTCGCGGGTTTCATCATCAGGAGACGCATGCCTTTCGACAAGCCCGTGGCCCACAAGGGTTCGCCGCTCCTCCAGGCGCTGCGAGAGCATCCGGTCGCTATGCTGCAGGCCGTGGCGATCAGCCTGGTCAATGCCGTCGCCTTCTATCTAATCTTCGTCTATCTCATCACCTGGCTGAAGCTCACCGCCGATCTGGGTGCGCGCACGGCACTGCAGATCAACTCGCTCAACATGGTGATCCTGATCGGCGTGATGCTCGTCACATCGCGCCTTTCGGATCGCATCGGTCGCGGGCCGATCCTCCTGACCGCCTCGATCGGGCTTGTGCTCTTCTCCTGGCCGCTGTTCCAGCTAATGCGTACCGGCGAGGTGTTTTATGTTTTCCTCGGGCAACTCGGTTTCACCTTACTCATCGGGCCCTATAACTCGATCAATCCGATCGTGCTGTGCGAGATGTTCCCGCGCCATGTCCGCTGCTCCGCGGTCTCCGCGGCCTACAACCTGTCCTTTGGCCTTGCGGGCGGCACCGCGCCCGCGGTCGTGACCTGGCTCATCGAGTCGACCGGTGATACTTCGATGCCCGCCTTCTACATCATGGCCTGTGCCGCGATTTCGGCGGCGGCCGCGTTCTCGTTGCTAAAAGGATCTGACGCGCGACGGACGCGCGTCGGCGACATGTGGTTCTGACCTGGCAGCATTTACCGGCACCCCTGCGCCGCGGCAATGACAGGCGTATCGGGCGTCGCCAGTGTCAGACCCCGATGCCGCGTTCGTTGAGAGCCAGCGTGATCTCGTCGAGGATCGCCGGATCGTCGATGGTGGCGGGCATGGTCCAGGCCTCCTTGTCGGCGATCTTCTGGATCGTGCCGCGCAGGATCTTGCCCGAGCGCGTCTTCGGCAACCGCTTGACGGTGATCACCGTCTTGAAGGCGGCGACCGGGCCGATCCGGTCGCGCACCAGCGCCACCACCTCGCGCTCGATCGCTGCCGTGTCGCGCGAGACGCCCGCAGACAGCACCACGAAGCCGCAGGGCACCTGCCCCTTCATGGCGTCGGCGACGCCGACCACGGCGCATTCGGCGACGTCGGGATGTTCCGCCACCACCTCTTCCATCGCGCCGGTCGACAGCCGGTGACCGGCAACGTTGATGATGTCGTCGGTGCGCGACATCACGTAGAGATAGCCGTCATCATCGATGAAGCCGGCGTCGGCCGTCTTGTAGCAGCCGGGGAACTCGCTGAGGTAGGTGTCGCGGAAGCGCTGGTCGGCGTTCCACAGCGTCGGCAGGCATCCGGGCGGCAGCGGCAGCTTCACCACGACATTGCCGAGTGTGCCCGCCTTCACAGGCTGGCGCCCGTCGTCGAGGATCTGGATGTCGTAGCCCGGCATCGGCACGCCGGGCGAGCCGTATTTCACCGGCAGGAAGCCGAGCCCCGCCGGGTTCTGCGTCATCGGCGCGCCGGTCTCGGTCTGCCACCAATGGTCGATGACGGGCACCCCCAGCCGCTGCTCCGCCCATCTGATGGTGTCGGGGTCCGCGCGCTCGCCGGCGAGGAACAGCGTCCTCAAGCACGAGATGTCGTGGCGCCCGACATGCTCGCCGGCCGGATCCTCCTTCTTGATGGCGCGGAACGCGGTCGGCGCGGTGAACAGCACCACCGCGCTATACTCTGCGATCACGCGCCAGAAGGTGCCGGCGTCGGGCGTGCCGACAGGCTTGCCCTCAAATAGGATCGACGTCGCGCCGTGCAGCAGCGGCGCGTAAACGATGTAGGAGTGGCCGACCACCCAGCCGACGTCGGACGCCGCCCAGAACGTCTCGCCGGGCTTGACGCCGAACTCGTTCCACATCGTCCATTTGAGCTGGACCATATGGCCGCCGGTATCGCGCACGATGCCCTTCGGCTGACCGGTCGTTCCCGAAGTGTAGATGATGTAGAGCGGATCGGTCGCGGCGACCGGTGCGCAGTCGACCTGGCGATTCGCGGCGCGCGCCTTGCCGACGAGCTCCGCGTAGTCGAGGTCGCGGCCGGCGACGAGCTCGCAGGGCTGCTGCTCGCGCTGCAGGATCAGGCATTGCCGCGGCGGGAATCTCGACGACGCGATCGCCAGGTCGAGCAGCGGCTTGTAAGCCACGACGCGGCCCGGCTCGAGCCCGCAGGAGGCGGAGATCACCAGCTTCGGCCTGGCGTCGTCGATGCGGGTGGCGAGCTCCCGCGAGGCGAAACCGCCGAACACCACCGAGTGCACGGCGCCGATGCGCGCGCAGGCGAGCATGGCGACGGCCGCTTCGGCCACCATCGGCATATAGATGATTACACGGTCGCCCTTCGTGATGCCGATATCCTGCAGCACCGCGGCGAGCGCCATCACCTCGTCGCGTAGCTCGCGATAGGTGAAACGCCTCACCTTCCCCTGGATGGCGCTGTCGTGGATCAGCGCCGTCTGCTCGGCGCGACCCTTGTCGATGTGCCGGTCGAGGCAGTTGTACGCCATGTTGGAGACCGCGCCCATGAACCAGCGCCCGTAGACGCCGGCTTGTGGGTCGAAGACCTGGTCCCAGAGGCGGAACCAGTCGATCTCGCCCGCGGCTTCGGCCCAGAACGCCTCTGGGTCACGTTTCCAGCTCTCGTAGACCTCGTGATAGCGTGATGACATGGCGTCTTCTCCCGCAAGCGGCCGTTTTTGGCCCTGAGCCGAAACTTAGCCAGGGCGCCGCCGAACGTCCACTTGACGTAGTATGAGGTATGCTCGACCGACCTGGCGAACAGGATTGCGGGGTCCGATGGCATCATCTGATCGCGAGCGGGCGCGTCACTCGGGGTCATCGGGGCTGCCTGCCCGCCACAGCGTGACGACATAGCCGGGCTTGATGGTTTCGCGCCTCTCGACTTCAGCCGTAGGAGACTGACGCCGAGCAGCAGCCGCCGCCAGCATCGATGCTTTAAGTGCTGCACCTAGCAAGGCGCCGGGACGGCCGCATTGTCCGAATACTCAGGTCGTCGCCCACTGCGTCTCCATGGGGGACGTAAATAAGTGTAAGCTACGGAGTGAAGCCTGGGGCCTGATCGTCAGCCTTTGGATCCAGACCGGCCTTTCTCAAGGAGTTCAGGAAGAATTCGACATCCTGCGGACGGCCCAACCGGAGGGTCAATTCCTGCCGCACGTTTTTCACCAAGGCGGGCTGGTTTTGCACGAGCCAGGCAATTTCACGGTCGCCCTCCGCCTTATCTCCGGCTGCTCCAAAGACTGCAGCGGCGATCAGATGGTAGACCGGATTTTTTGGAACCGTCGTCTTCTTGATCCACACGACCGCTTGTTGATAATCGCGGCCGAAATAGGAACAAAGCGCCAGGGCCGATTCAAAGTAGGCGAGCGGCCCTGGATTGCGTTCACGCGCCTGCTCGACCAGTGGGCACCCCGCCTGCCAGCTTCCCGATACCGCCAGGCGATAGCCGTATTCGCCCATCAGTTCTGTGTCGTTCGGGTTGATGGCCAACGCGCGCTCACCCACGCTGCGGGCCGCTTCGAATTCCTTGCTGAAAAAGAGCGCGAACATTTCCGCCTGCAGGCCACGGATGTTAAGCGGGTCGAGCTCCACCGCATGCCTGGCGGTGGCAAGGGCGCGCTCGATCGAGGCCGGCGATGACACAGGATCAAACGGAAACTGGAAGCGGATCTCGTCGATGTTGACCTGCGCCAGCAGGCCCCAGGCGGTCGCGTTTGCCCGCTATACGTAGCGGTCGTATCGACCTCACAGCAGCCACCACCATATCGGCGTCGCGATTACCAGCGCCACGACCATACCGAGCAACACCCCCAGCTCATAGTCCGGATCGTTGGGATCGGGCATTTGGTCGGGCGGCAGAAACTCCAGACCCCACATGGATCAGCATCCCACCCTGCCTGTTTCCAGAGGTTCCACGCCCGCCACTCGGCGATGTAACGATCAGCCGCTTCGAGGAGTGCCGCCTTTCGGTCTTCTATGCACCGCCTGTGCTGTTTGTCATAGCTGAGGAACGGTTTGACCGCGTGAGGATCTATTCGGCAAGCGGCCTGCCCGGCACGCGCTACCAAGCCCCCAGCAGGCTCTGTGTTGGGCCAACAGTCGCACCACTTGCCCACAGACTTCTTTAGCCCATTTTGGCGATGATCTTTGCCATGTCTGCGGCGTCAAATGCTTTTAGAGTTTGCGTTCTGACGTTACCGAGAGATGCTATAGAAAGGCCCAGAGCTGTCGCAGCTATATCGTCGTCGGCTTCAGCAATCACTACCACGTCATACTGTCCGAGCGTCCAAAATAGGGAATGAATTTTCACTCCGCTTTTGGCCGCCATTTCCTTGAACGCGTCAGCGCGCTTCACGGTATCCTTGACTGCCTTTACGCCCTGATCCGTGAAGTTGGTGAGCAGTACATAATAGGCCATCCTCGATCCTCCCTCAAAGGCGGACGTACGGGCCGCGGCGCAGCCCGCCGTTTGTCGCGCAAGCAGCCTATCACCTTGCGCTTCGGCAGTATATCAACAGCAGCTAATATGGTTGGTGCCCAGATGCTTGCGACCTGAGCGCTCTCCCATGCGGGCTGGAGGATGCCACTGGACAAACCCGGACATGACGGGACACAGGCGAGACCACACTGCCAGCCGGACCAAAGGCGCGAGCCCGAGCGAACGAGACTGACGAAGCCGCCCCAGTTCGTGACGTCAGAGATGCGCCGCAAAACCCCGATCAACCGCCGCTGAAGACGCCGAGCCCAAGGAAAGCGCCACGTTGGTTTCTGGCCCGAAGGCCCGAAGCCGCGGGAAAGAATCGAAACAATCCGGGTAGGCCTGAGCCATGGGCACGATCAGGCAAGGCGGCTGTCTGTGCCGAGCGGTTCGTTACCAAGTTAGCAGAGAGCCATTGCGTGTTGGCCTGTGTCATTGCCAGGATTGCCGGCAGACCAGTGGCAGCGCTTTCTCCATGTTCGCTGTCTGGCAGCGTTCCGCCTACGAAGGAGCGGAGAACTGGCGACCTTCAACGGCCGCAGCTTTTGCCCGATTTGCGGGTCGCGAGTTGTTCACCTCCGCGACGACGAAGCCGAAGTGCTGGCCGGCCGCAAAACGCCTGCTCAGAACTCCCTATTCGATAGCGCTAGATTCAAGTGATCGTCCCGGACATCTCAAGACCGATCGCGATCTGATTGTTGAGGAATTCGATGCTGGAGCACCTCCAAAAGGTCAAGATCAACCTGCTTGGTCGCTAAAAATTCTCTACTGAGTGTACTGTCGTACTCCAGTCTTACGGTAGCTCGTGACAACTTGCCAGACCACCGCCTGCATAAGGCGTGCCGCGTTCTGGCCGGGAGCGTTGGCCATACTCCCGTCGGCCAGACGTAACTGGTGCGGAAGCCCGACCGGGCTGCGGTGGTAGAGCACCGCATAGTGGGTCAATGCAACGAGATAGGCGCCGATGTCATTCAGGTGGATCATGTCCCGCTCGCCATTCTCGGTCAGCGCAAAAAGGTCCTCCTTGCCGAAAAGTCCGTCCATACCCGCGCGCGCCTCGACCTCGCAGTGGTCAGAGTGGCGAAGTGCACGCTGCCGCATCGCCGTTGCTATTATAGAACAGCTTACTGTATCGGTCTCGTAGATGATGCGGTCATTTGCATCGTGAGCAAGGCCAGCTCAGCCGAGGCATGTCAATGAACTGCACACCCTCTTCCGAGAGCGGTCAGTCGCCTGATCGTGCGCACCTTGCAACTGCAGAGTGCGGAAATATGTTGGCTAACCTGCGAGTGTCCATTGATTTTGCTTGATTTTCATTTTCCCCGCTGGGCACTCCGCTCTTGCGGCGAGTTGAGCACGTCGATGGCAGCTGGGCGGTCTACGTCCACGAAGACGGCAACACCTTTCAACGTTTCTTCGAGACCGAAGAGTTTGCGGAGAACTTGCTGCCGGGCAAACATTTTGCGTACGCTGCCTTCGAGCACGTAGCGCACTCGCCCGACCTGCTTAACGTCTATGGCTCGATGGTTGCAGACCACCGTAGAATTGCGTGGTTATCACGAAGTAGCCAACGCATCTGAGACAGCGCTATCCGGCGCAGTTCCCGCATCGCAAAAATCTAAAGGCTTGTTCGGTGGCGTAAATGTCTCGTCGAACATAAGTTGGGTGGAACCGCGCGATGCCGCTGCCGTTTCGCCCTTGCAACTTTCATCAAGATCGCAGTGACTGACGAAAAGGGCACGGCGTTCGTCGCGTCAATCGTCGAGGGCATTCAACCGCAGGATCAGATTGAAGCGATGCTAGCCTCCCAAATGGCGGCGGTTCATCTAGCGACGATGACCTTTGCTCGCCGCCTGGCTCATGGCGAAACAATCCCACAGCAGGACAGCGCGGAACGGGCCTTCAACAAGCTGGCGCGCACCTTCGCGGCCCAGATGGAGGCACTGAAGCGTTATCGACCGGCGGACAGCAAAAGATGACCGTGGAGCATGCCCACGTCCACGAGGGCGGCCAGGCTATCGTCGGCAACGTGACGCACGGGGGGCAGGGCGATGGAAAAAAATAACATCAACCTCATGCACTCGGCGAAGCGCTGCACAGCACACAGCAAGCGCAGCTTGCAGTAATGTGAAACTCAAATCGCCTTGGATGGCACCTGATGCGCGTGTGATATAGCTATTTGTTTCTGAGACGAGGAGCTTCCGATGACCGAGAAGACCTTCTTGACGATTGCGGCTGCAATATTCGGGGTCGTTGCAGTGGTGCACTTGGTTCGCATTCTCATAGGTTGGTCGGTTGTCATCGACGGCTGGACAGTTCCTATGTGGGTAAGTTGGGTCGGCCTCATCGTCAGCGGTGGCTTGAGCTACTACGGCGCCAAGCTCGCCAAGTTGATCTAAGTTCAAGCCACAATCGGGGGGTTGCGTCCTACGCAGTACGCAGTCGAGTTCAAGGAGCGGGTGATGCCGATCTACATGGGTGATCTTCGAAAAGCCGAACGTGCTGGACAAGAGCTTCAGGGGCGAGGTGAAGAGCCAAGGGTTACGAAGGCTGGATCGAACTGCAGAGCGCCCAGCTCGGCACAAATCGCAACATCACAAACGCCACCGGCCGCGGCATCCAACCGAGAGGCGTCGGCGCCGGCTAGTCCAGGAGATCGTGATCACCAAGGCTCTGGACTCGGTTTCGACCGCTCTTTTCAGGGCAGCTCTCAGCGGGACGGGGAAGCTGATCGTGATCGCCTTCGTGAAGGCGGACGGAACGGCCTATCATCGAGGCTCGTGCTGCAGGACGCGATGATCTCATCCTGTTAGCGTCAGCGGCCACGGCGGCGACAACCACGCGAGGCCGACGGAGAGCCTCTCGCTCAACTTACACCAAGGTCACCTACGAGACGTCGCCGACAGTCTCCCGACACCACGCATTCGCAGATGTACCAGCTGAGCCAGCAGGCGAATTGGACCAGCTATCCGTGACAATTTAGCTCAGCGAAGCGAACGCCGATGGCGGGGCATCTCAGTTGAAGGCTTCCTCAAGCAAGTCAGAGCCGGGAATTGTGGTCTAAGCACTGTCATCGGGTACCAAGCGTCAGGTTTTCATCGCTAGAGCGATCTTGCCAATCGCTTTGTAGAGTTCGTCCCATGGAACCTTCATGTTGAAGTTAGGCATCGCGCTTGCTGGTTCGTCTTGGCGACCAGACTGAGATGCTCCGCGCGGATCGTGATCGGGTAGTCGTAGCCTTTCAGCCAGATTGCCACTTTGCCGTCGTCATGCACGGCATGATCCGGCACCATACTAGCGCTGATCTCCCTTGCCCAGGCGCGATAGTTGTTGCACCGCGAGGCAGAACGGTTGCAAGAAGCAGGCGGCTCATTCTGCTCGCGCTGAAAGCAGGGTGTTGAACATGGTCGCTCCCGAATTTTCGGCTCCGCTGTTTCCTGGCGCGGTAGCGCCCGACTTCGAACTGCCTAGGATTGACGGAACCGGCACGGTTTCGCTTTCGGATTATCGGGGACGAAGCCCCTTGTTCCTCGCTATCTTCATCGGACTGTGGTGCCCGTTTTGTCGCCGTGCGATTGCTCAGATTTCGCTGAGCGCGCCAGCTCTCAAAGAGGCAGGTGTGGAGACGCTAGGGGTTGTGGCGACGACGCCGGAGAACGCTGCCCTTTACTTCAGGTATCGTCCTGCAAGGATTTCGCTCGCGGCTGACCCGGAGCTGACCACCCATAAGGCCTACGGCCTTCCAAAGCCTGTTCCTACGCCCGAATTGATGGATGAAATGGCGGCGACCCGGATCAATCCGCAGGGGATATTCTCTGAGCCGTTGCCGATACCGGAAGCGGCCGCCGCCGCGGCAAGACTCGACGGCTATCAGGAAACTGCGACTGACCGATCCGACATGGAGAAACAGTGGCCTCAGCTCAAGGGCCAGTTCTTCATAGATCGAGATTGCGTGGTGAGGTGGGGGAGCATCGAAGCTCAGGAAGGTCTGTCCGGCGTGGGGAAGTTTCCGAGGGCAGATGAAATAATGAGGGCTGCCCGGACAGTCACCTAGCCAGTTATTCTTTGCCGCAGAAATCCCCTGATACGAACGCCGCCGAGAGCTGCGCGGTTGCCTTGGCCACCTGATGCCGATGGCATTCCTCATAATTCATTGGTTCACAACAAGGAGCACATGAATGATCAAAAATGGGAAGAAAGCCGAAATTCAGCCTTCGGCTAAGGACGTCGAAGACAACCGCTTTGAACAGATCCGAAAGGCTGCGGCTGAAAAGCATAAGCAATTGGATACCGAGGCTGCGCGCCGCCACAACCGTCAAAAGGCCGACGATTAATCGGCTGCGTTGCGCCCTGGAGCGGTGCGAGGCGACGGCGGCTCATCCGCGATCTTCCTGCGATGAAGAGGCCCTACCATGAGATACCTCGATCGTCTGCCGACAGAGCCGACCGCCTGGCTCCTGATGCTTCTGCTTTTCGTGGTCACAGGCAGCATCCTCTACCTGGTTTCTGAGCAGCATCACTAGCGCTTGATTATGGTTTTGGCTTCGCTTGGGGGGATGCCGTATTTCTTGGCGAAGGCGCTCGCTTCGTACGGCTGCTCCGCTGCAATCAGGTACTTCTGGCACGACTGGACAAGCTGGAGACGAAGCTGCCGGTTCCCAAGCGACCGCGTCGCGTTTTCACCGTCGTTGCCAGTGAGCACGACAAGCAAGCTGCCATTGCCCTGGCTCATGAACATGGCTTCGATCCCGACGACGAGACGTCCAACGACCTCCTGATCCTGATCTCTATTGTTTCGCAAGCTGGGCAGCCGCCACACTCGCAGGCGCCGTATTTGCTCCGTGACCTTGAGGCGATCGAAGGTGCCCGCCTCGTCGCGCTCCATGAGAGCCGAGTAGCCCACCACGTCGGCCGCCAGGATTGCCGTGAGCTTCCGCTCCATCGAAGGGCCACTCAGGTTTTCGCGCTTGGGGCGGGCTGCTTCGTACTTGCCGCGCTAGTCGTCGCCGCGCTTGGGATCGAGACGAAGGGTAGGGTGTTAGAGGAAATATCAAAGTAAACGATTGTTCCAGCGTATCCATTTCGAACCCGTCGAATGAAAAAAGCGCAAAGGCGGATCGTTGTAAAAGGATCGCGCTTTCGTGCTTGCAATCGGGTCAATCCGCCAGCACCCCCGGATTGAGGATCCGAGCCGGATCAAAGACGCTCTTGGCGGCTTCGAATGCCCTGCCGAACAGCTCCGGGCGCTGGATGCGGTACCAGCGCATGTGATCACGACCGACCGCGTGATGGTGAGTGATGGTCCCCCCCGCTGCGATCAGCGCATCCGACGCGCGGGTCTTGATGTGTCGCCATTGCTCGAGAAGCCGGCCAGGCGTGCCGCGTGCGTTGAAGGTGTAATAGGGGGCAGGTCCGTCGGGATAGACATGGGTGAAGCGGGTCGAAACGGTCCCGGCGCTCCCCGTTGCCTCCTTGATCGCCTCTGCCGTTGCCGCGGTTACTGCGGTATGAAAGGCCTCAAATTTGTCCCATGTCACGGCCGTCTCGAATGTGTCGTTGATCACGCCAAGCGGGACCGTCAACTCGCGGCTATACGGCATGCGTATGAATGCCTCGCGCCAAGCCTGGGCGGCGCGGTCGTCGGCGTGCTGCCGGCCGCCATTGTCCCGGATCAACTCGATCGCTCGCTGCGCCCACGCATCGACCGGATGGTCTGCCGATTCGAAAGCGAGAATGAGGATCGTTTCCCCATAGTCGTTCACGCCATAGATGCCAGCCTCCTGGTTGTCGATGACGCGCAGATTCGACGGGTAGAGGCCGGATTGTCCGACGGTCGCGCACGGCTTTGGCCGCTGCAAAGAGATTGGGAAAGCCGAAAACGGCGCCACTGCGAAAGCGAGGTTGATCCTGCAGTCGCATCCAGGCATCGACGATCACCCCGAGCGCCCCTTCCGAGCCGATGATCAGACGGTCTGGGCTTGGGCCTGCACCTGAACCCGGCAGACGGCGCGTTTCCATGGTGCCCGCTGGCGTGACTGTGCGGGTGCTTTCAATGAAGTCGTCGATATGGGTGTAGAGTGTGGCGAAGTGCCCGCCGGAGCGCGTCGCTATCCAACCCCCGAGGGTCGAGAACTCGAAGCTTTGCGGATAATGACGGGTCGAGAGGCCATAGGGCTTCAGCGCGGCCTCGATCGCGGGGCCGCGCATACCACCCTGGATGCGCGCGGCACGGCTGGTCTGGTCGATCTCAACGACGCGGTCGAAACGACGCAAATCGAGGCTGACTGTGGCCTCATAGCGATCGCCAACGACCGGTTCAACACCGCCGACGACCGAGGAGCCGCAGCCGAAGGGGATGATGGCGACATTCGCTTCGCTCGCCCACTCCATCACGGCGGTCACCTCCGCCTCGCTCGCCGGAATGGCGACGAGATCCGGCGCGTTGGCAAAGTCGCGCTCAAAGGCGCGGACAGTCTCGGGATACGACTTTCCATAAGTGTGCAGGCACCGCTCATAAGGATCAGTCGTAAACATGTGGGCAATCGAGCCGGGCGCCGTTACACGCGACGGACGCAGGCTGATGTCCGTCAGTCGCGGTGGGGCGACGAGTCGTGGCTCGATGCCTAGACGACTAGCGAGGAAGCGGAACAGCCGATCTCGCTCCGCTTCGTCGAGTCCCGTGTTCTCGGTCCCCCAGCCAATGAACTTCAAGCGGTCACCCATAGACTGTCTCCATTGCGAGTCACTCCAAACAACGCGCCTACCGAAGATCGGCGGATAGCTTGCGATGCCTTGAAGGCGAAGGCGGCCCTTGCCAGCAACACCCTCGTTAAAATCGATGCCCCTTCGACGCAGACGATACAACCTCAAGTTCAGGTACAATCACAGGCAGCCTACGGGTTCGAAGCGAGTCCAACTCACCGGTCGATGGGCTTGGGTAACCCGGTCCGAGTGGTCGGCGTTTCCCGGTCCACGACATGGGCCTGTACTTTGGATGGTCACCTTGTGCAGAACCGGCTCTTTGGACCCGAGAACGGGATGCTGATCGGTTACGCGTGCACGTCTACCTTCAAACAGGAAGTAGGGTCAGCCGCCCAGGTCCGGAATCTGAAGCGTCAGTAGCCGACGTTGGTGAAGGTCCGCTTTGCGCGCCAGTTCCTGACATTTGTACTCTCAGCGAAAGTCGCAATGCGACCCGTTCCAAATGTTCGGTGCGAGCGCATAATCCGCGCGACACTCGAGAGCAGCGTTTTTCTGAATAGATTTTTCGGTTTTATTCTGCCTATGGTTTGTAACTCCACCTAGTAGGCAGCGCCGCTACCGAAGGCCAGGACCTGCACATGCGGGAATCAAACGAGCGCGATGCTAGGATTGAGGTTCTCACCAAGGAACTGAGTGAAGCGCGTGAGCAGCAGACAGCGACCGGCGCGATCCTGCGAGTGATCGCCGCGTCCCCCACGGACATTCAACCCGTGCTCAACGCCGTCGCCGAAAGCGCTGCCCGGCTCTGCAATGCGTATGACGCAACGATCTATCTGCGGCGCGGCGACAGATTGGCCGTCGGCGCACATCACGGGCCGATCCCGATTAGCGCTGCCGGCCTGCCGGTCGTGCGCGACATTGTCACAGGCCGCGCCGTGCTCGATCGAGTGCCCGTCCACGTCCACGATCTGCACGCGGCCGGAGACGAGTTTGCAACCGGTAGCACGATGGCCCGGCAGCTTGGCTTTCATACGATTCTTGCCACTCCATTGTTACGCGAGGGAGAAGCGATCGGGGCGGTCATGATCCGCCGCACCGAGATGCGGCCCTTTACCGAAAAGCAGATCGAACTCCTCAAGACGTTTGCCGATCAGGCTGTGATCGCCATTGAGAATGTGCGCCTTTTCGAGGAAATCCAGGTGCGCAATCGCGAGGTAACGGAGGCGCTGGAGCAGCAGACTGCAACGGCAGAGATCCTGCGGGTGATCGCTGGTTCACCGACCGACATCCAGCCAGTGCTGCAGGTCGTGGCCGAAAGCGCTGCGCGCTTCTGCGACACCCACGATGCCGTTATCCTGCTTCCGGAGGGGGATGGGCTCGCCATCAAGGCGCACTATGGTCCAATTTCGTTGGATCTGGGTCGAACGATTTTGCCGATCACACGCGACTGGGTCACCGGCCGCGCCTTCATCGATCGCAAGACGGTGCATGTTCACGACCTCGTCGCGGCCGGCGAGGAATTTCCTCTCGGCCAATCCCTGGCCGCGAGCCAGGGCCATCGAACCACCGCCGCTACGCCGCTGATGCGCAGCGGGCAGGCGATCGGCGCGTTGGTTATCCGGCGAACCGAAGTCCGGCCCTTCAGCGACAAGCAGATCGAGCTGGTTCAGATCTTTGCCGACCAGGCGGCTATCGCGATCGAGAACGTTCGCCTGTTCGAGGAAGTGCACGCTCGCAATCGCGCGCTGACCGAGTCGCTGGAGCAGCAGACCGCGACCAACGACGTCCTCAGCGTGATCGCGAGTTCGCCGACTGACTTGCAGCCGGTTTTCGACATGATCGCCGAGAGGTCGGCGCATCTGTGCGGTGCCCGCTTTTCAAACGTTTGCAGGTTCGACGGTGAGCTAATTCACTTTGTAGCCCATCACGGTATTTCGGATGTCGGCTATCATGCCTTGGACAGCGCCTATCCAATGCCGCCTGGCCGCACGGGAGTCACATCGCGGGCGATCATGAATTGCAAGGTCGAGCAGATCGCCGACGTGCTCGAGGATCCCGATTACGGCTTGACCGAATTGACCAATTCCATCGATGTTCGCGCTGTTACGGCAGTTCCGATGCTGAAGAACAATCGTGCGATCGGCGCAATCTCCGTCGCAGCATCGGAGCCGGGCCTCTTTCCTGCCCGCCAGATCGCTCTCCTGCAGACATTTGCCGATCAGGCGGTGATCGCCATCGAGAATGTCCGGCTGTTTGACGAGGTGCAGGCGCGTACGCGCGATCTCGGCGAGGCGCTGGAGCAGCAGACCGCGACCTCCGATGTTCTCAAGGCGATCAGCCGGTCGGCCTTCGATCTTCAACCCGTCCTGCAGACGCTGGTCAACTCCGCAGTGCGTCTGGCGGCGCGGACATGGGCGCAATCACGTTGCGCGAGGGCGATAGCTTGCGGTTCATGGCGGGCACTGGCCAGGCTGCGGAGCTTCATCGCCTACGAAAGGGCCCATCCGCATCCGCTGGGACGAGGGACATTCCAAGGCCGCGCCGCTCTTGAGGGGTCGACGATCCATGTGCCGGACGTGTTTGAAGACGCGGAATACGAAAGGCCGGAAGCGGCAATCATGGGCAATTTCCGAGCTACACTCTCTGTTCCTCTCAAGCGGGGCCAGGAGACCATCGGAGTATTCGGCATGGCGCGGCGAACCGTCGGGCCATTTGCGCAGCGCCAAATCGAACTGGTCGAGACCTTCGCCGACCAGGCAGTGATCGCCATCGAGAATGCGCGGCTGTTCGAGGAGGTGCAGGCGCGGACACGCGATCTCGGCGAGGCGCTGCAGCAGCAGACGGCGACGGCCGACGTACTCAAGGTGATCAGCCGCTCGGCTTTTGATCTGCAGACGGTGCTCGACACGCTGACCGAATCGGCCGCGCAGCTTTGCGAGGCGGATATGGCCGGAATCACCCGGCAGGAGGCGGAAGGCTTCTACTACGCCACCGACTACAATCTCCCTGCCGATTGGCTGGAGTACGTCAAGGACAAGCGCCTGGCACCCGGACGCGGCAGCGTGGTCGGGCGGGCGTTGCTCGACCGCAAGGTCGTGCATGTGGCCGACGTGCTCGTCGATCCAGAATACACGTTCCTGGAGTCGACAAGCCGGGTTTGGTTCCGGACTGTGCTGGGTGTGCCGCTGATGCGCGAGGGAAATCCGATGGGCGTGCTCGTGCTGGCCCGTGCAAAAGTCGAACCTTTCACCGAGAAACAGATCGATCTGATCCAGACTTTTGCCGACCAGGCGGTCATAGCCATCGAAAATGCCCGCCTGTTCGAAGAAGTGCAGGCGAGGACGCGCGATCTGGAGGAATCGCTAGCGTTCCAAAAGGCGACCGGTGAGGTACTGGAGGTCATCGGCAGATCCGCCTCCCAGTTGCAGCCGGTGCTCGACACAATCATCGATATCGCGGCGGATCTGTGCCAGGCGGACATGTCCGTGGTGCGGCTGCTCAAGGACGGAGCCATGCAGCATGTCGCGTCGGGTACTCGCAACGATCCGGTCGTGAACAATTACTCGATAGAGCCACCCCATCCTGCGCATCGACCGCTCTTCCGTCGCCGGCGGGTCGCTCAGAAGGCCGCACCGTTCACATTCCCGACGTGGCGGCCGATACCGAGTACACTTATCTCGGCGCGCTCAGTGGTTCACGCGTCGGGGCGGCGCTGGGGGTTCCGCTGCTCCACGAAGCCAAGGTCGTCGGCACGATAATACTCCTGCGCAAGGCCGCCGGGCCTTTCAGTGCTCGCCAGATCGCACTTGTCGAGACCTTTGCCGATCAGGCGGTGATCGCCATCGAGAATGTCCGGCTGTTTGAGGAAGTGCAGGCGCGCAACCGCGAAATCTCGGAGGCGCTGGAACAGCAGACTGCGACAGGTGCGATCCTCCGGGTCATCGCCGCCTCGCCGACCGACATACAGCCGGTCCTGCAGGTCGTCGCCGAAAGTGCGGCGCGGTTCTGCGACACGCACGACGCCGTCATCTTCCTGGCCGAGGAGGGGGACCTTGTCGTCAAGGCGCACTACGGTCCCGTCCCGTTGGATTTTGCTTCACTGCCGATCGGCGACGGTACGCTCGCCGGCCGCGCATATGCCGAGCGCAAGACACAGTACGTCGACGACCTCCTCACCGGCGGTGACGAATTTCCCCAAAGCAAAGCGATGGCCCTCAGGTACGGTCATCGTTCCATCGCCGCGACGCCGCTGATGCGCGACGAAGAGGCGATCGGAGTGATCGTGATCCGACGCTTCGAGGTGAGGTCCTTCAGCGAAAAGCAGATCGAGCTCCTCCGGACCTTCGCAGATCAGGCCGTCATCGCCATCCAGAATGTTCGTTTGTTCGACGAAGTCCGTGCCAAGACACGCGACCTGGAGGGATCGCTTGAGGATCTGCGGACCGCGCAGGACCGGCTGATCCAGACGGAGAAGCTCGCCTCGCTCGGCCAGCTCACGGCCGGCATCGCGCACGAGATCAAGAACCCGCTGAACTTCGTGAACAATTTTGCTGCCTTGTCCGGAGATCTTCTTGAGGACTGAGCGAGGCCCTGGATCGCGCAGCCCGGACGGTTCAGTGCGCGCCGAAATCGGCGAGCTGGTGCAAATGCTGAAGGGCAATCTCGACAAGGTCGTGCAGCACGGCAAGCGCGCCGATTCCATCGTCAAGAACATGCTGCTGCATTCGCGCGCAGGATCGGGCGAGCATCGGCCGACCAGCATCAACGCGCTCGTCGAGGAGAGCCTGAACCTGGCCTATCACGGCGCGCGCGCGGAGACGAAGGACTTCAACATCACGTTGGAGAGGTCCTTTGACCCGGATGCGGGCGAGGTTGATCTCTTCCCGCAAGAAATCACGCGCGTACTGCTTAATCTGATCTCGAACGGCTTCTACGCCACCAGGAGGCGTGGGGCCGAGGCCAGACGGTGCCTATGAGCCGGTGCTGAAGGCTTCGACGGCGAACCTCGGCGACCGGGTCGAGATCAGGATACGCGACAACGGCACAGGCATTCCGGCCGACGTGAAGGAGAAGATGTTCAATCCGTTCTTCACGACCAAACCGGCCGGGCGAGGGAACCGGCCTCGGCCTGTCGATCAGCCACGACATCGTCGTGAAACAGCATGCGGGCACGATAAGCGTTGACACAAAGCCCGGCGAGTTCACCGAATTCAGGATCGTGCTGCCGCGCGGCGCGGCGTCCCTCGCCACGACAGGAGACCTCCCGTGAGCCTGCTGATCCTGGTCGACGACGAACCCGACGTGGAGGCGGTCCAGATGGCGGCTGGCACATGCTGTTCAAGGCTGAACTCATAGAACAGCGCCTTCTGCATCACCGATAGCTCGCCCATCATCAACTCAATCTCCCTCTCCAAGGGAGATTAAATCAGATGGGGTATTCGGCTTGAGCCGCCTCTTGGTGGGATGTGTGGAGGTGCTGCGCTTCGAGCTGATGATAGAACGTGGTCTGTCTGGAACAGCCACAAGCATCTGCGGAGAAGCGCAGCATGAAAGCGTATGCCGGACCAGATATCTCAGTAAAAGAGACGTCGGTTTGCATCGTGGACGAAACAGGCGCGGTCTGCCGCGAGTTGAAGGTCTCCAGTCACCCGGAAGATCTCGTCCGAGCCTGAAGAATCCCGGGTGGCGGCTCGTGCGTCGGATCGAAGCTGGTCCCTTATCGCAGTGGCTGTTCAGCGGCTTGGTCGAGGCTGGCCTGCCGGCAATCTGCATCGAGACCCGGCATGCGAAGGCCTTTCTCAAGGCACAAGTGAACAAGACCGACCGCAACGATGCACGCGGGATCGCTCAGATGATGCGAGTCAATCTGTTCCGGCCGGTGCACGTCGAGACCTTAATCAGCCAACAACGTCGTGTTCTGCTGACCGCGCGTAGGCTGCTGCAGGAGAAGGCCATAGCCATCGAGAACGATATCCGCGGGCTGTTGCGCAACTTTCGGAACAAGGTCGGCATCGTCGGCGTAATCGGGTTTGACGAACGGATCCGGGGAACTGGTTACGAACGCCCGGAGCTTGGTGGGGTCATGGAACCTTTGCTGGCCGCCCGGCACAAGCTTCATAGGACATTCATGGAACTCCACCGCAAGCTGCTTTCGATCGTGCGGGATGACGAGGCCTGCCGACGTTTGATGACAATCCCCGGTGTCGGTCCCGTCACCTCGCTTGCCTTCACCAGCACCATCGATGTTCCAGCTCGCTTCAAGAACTCACGAGCCGTCGGTCCGGCGCTGGGATTGACCCCGGTGCTGAACCAATCGGGCGAGAGTTCATCGCGTCGGCCGTATCTCGCTATGTGGCGACGCCATGATCCGCACGCTTCTCTACGAAGCGGCGCATGTGATGTCAACCCGTGTAAAGAAATGGTCCTGGCTGAAAACCTGGGCAATGAGTGTCGCGAAACGACGCGGCCGGCAGAAGGCCATGGTTCACTGGCGCGCCGACTGGCGGTGATCATGCATCGTATGTGGTCCGACAGCGCCGAGTTCCGCTGGACAAAGGAAGGCACGCCGATGGCTATCTGATCGGCCACGGAAAAAGGAGGCGACAGAGTTCCACTTGCAGGTGGACAGGCGTCCTTTGCGGGACGATGGATGAGGTGAGTTCGTTGAAGCCCTGTGTCGGTCGCATCATCGCGATCAGAACGCGAATCAAATTCGGCCACCTCATTCTACCGATCTGCCGTGCTGGGAGGGCCGAGGAGCCGATCCCGAAGAGAAGCAAGAACCCGCGAACGACGTCAATCACCGGCAAAGCAGGAAAACTACGAAGCGCTTGACCTCGACGCGGCGGATCAAAGAAGAAAAACAACCGCCAGCAACTCCGCCTTTTTCAACGATATCCGCCAAATTCGGCCACCGGACGCCCACAGCGGGAATGTTGTGGCGCAAAACGGACGTCCGTCGATCGGCTTTTGACCAGCTTAGGTGCACTACGCACTAAATCTTGCAACTGCGGTCAGTGGCGAGGCCAGCTTCCTCTTCAATCTCGAGAACTTCAGTCATACGCGGATACTGTTTTGTCTCCTTCTCGATGTGAGAGCTCACCGTTGCCCGGAATCGGGATTGGGGCGGGGTACGCTGAGCTGTCTCGGGACCCTCTAAACTAGCTACGGCTGTTTTCGGCGCGGCGCGACGTTCCCCCTCATTCCATACCGTGGATTAGGTCCGCGAGGAGTTCCGCAATTAGTCCCACGATCAGAGAACCGTCATCGCGGCCGCGTATGAGTGGCTCGACTATGGTCAGTCAGGCACGCGAGAGCGCCTTTGCCGGATGCAGTTTTAGATACAGTTGTCCCTGTGGGGCACAGGGTCATTGGGCTGTGGCACCTGAAATGAGGACATACCCCCGGGTCAAACCATTGTTGTCGCTATCGGTGGTATTCATGGCGTCGAAAAGCTCCGACGCCTTGACCCATACCGGAGGATATTTGTACCGCGCGACATCGAGAATGAGGAAGCGATCGGACTCGGCATCATAGGCCGCAAGCGGGGAGATATGGCCGCCTTTCTCTTGCTGGATTGCTTTGCGCAGATAGTTGACGATCACGTATCGGCCGGGTTGGTTGAGATAGGAAATAGCCGCTTTCCTGAACTCGTCGAGTGAACTCTCCGCAGCGTGGTGGACTTCCGCTTTCACGGGTTGCGTTGTCAGGATCCCGCCAATTTGATCCAGGGTCATGCCGATTTCCATAAGAACGCTGCGAGGCAGCACCTTGTCAGTACGTTCATCAAGCACGTTGTCCTGGGTGAAGGTCTTGTACGGTTCGTATTCCGGGACGGTGGTGCCGGCACCTTCATCGAATTGAGGACCATGACGATGCTGGCAACGCCGCAATAGGCTTGGTTTTTCTGGGTGACGAAGTTGCTCGCGAGCGGAAAGTAGGCCTCGCGCGCATCGGCATCGAGAGCAATTGTTCGCCGGGATCGGAATCAAACCCAGTGAGATTGTCTGGAAGCGGCAGCGTCTCCGCGCGGGCGAGGCCGGAAGTCAACAAACCGAAAATCAGAAGGCCTGCGAAACGTATCGACATGATAAGGTCTCCGCCTGATGACAGTACTATGCCACAAACCTAGACTTGTGACAGGCTGGAGGCCCGAAATGCCCTCACATTTCGCTGGCTCGGTCTCCTTCTCCCGACCGACCTGCGCGGTCAGGCCGCTGGCGTGAAGGGCCTCGAAGCGGCCTTCCGCAGAACCCGCGCGTAGCGCCGCGAAGGCGCTTGTCGCACCGGCAATGCCCTTGAGTTCCTTCCGCCCGAGGTCTTCCAGATCGAAGAGAATGCCCAAGCAACCTCCTCGTGCCTCGGCGATCACCACCATGTTCGGCTCAGCGAGGCCTTGCAGCCGCGCGGTTTCTCGCCGACGATGCCGCGCTCCTGCGCTGCTCGACCCCGATGAGGTCGCCGACCACCACCATTCCGGTGGCGATGCCGACCCGCGTTTGCAGCGGAACCAGCATCTTGAGAGCCGTCACGGCTGCGATGGTCTCAGGCCCAGCGCGTACGGCCTGTTCGGCAAACCGCTATGGGGCTATCCTTTCCCTGCAACGAAGTCGAGAAGCGGCTTCGCTCCGGGCGTCTTCATATCTTCCGCACTGTGCCATAGTCTCCAGTGCAGGGACGGGGCGTTCGCTGGCAGTGTTTCCTCTTCAACTGGGAACTCTCGAGGTTCACATTTCTCAAGCCGAATGGACAATCGGGACTTCGACCGAGACAAATCTGCCCGATGTCGTGCTGTAGATCGCTCCCAGCACATTATCAACCTGGTGATTGCCCGCCCATGTCTCCGGTCCGTCCACTATTTCGAGAACCCAAGTTGTTCCGAGGCTTGTGAACGGCCCGTTGATATGGAGTGACGTCGTAATGGGATGCCCGTCAGGACCATCAAATGACAAGATGGCGAAATCGCCATTCTGTGGAGTCTCGCGAACCACACCTAGCCGCGTTTTGCCTGCGGCATGGAAGCGAACGAGTTCTCCGGGCACAAAACTCGCCTTGTCCTTCACCGAGATTTCGCGTCTACGATCATTCGCCCTCCCAGTCGCGTTTCACGTTTCATGTTGCATCCAGTCGCGTGAATTCAAGCAGGGTGTCGCTCAGGCCCCCCTCAGCGTCAGCGTCATCATTTGGGTGAAGCCTATATAAGTTCTTGTGCCCGTTGAGGCGGCAACCCCCCCAAAAGCCGGTCCCATGCTATAGGTAGTAGGTCTAACGCTTGGTACCGGCGTCGAAGGCCGCTCTGGGTAAAAAAGGAACGTTCCCGCCGAGCGCCGAGAACGGGACAGTTGCGCCAGGAGCCGTCCTTCTCAGAGCAATCTGCGATGTCGCGATTTGGCCCGGAAGCTGACCGACATCTTTCGGTCAGCATTTTTTGAAAAGCAGTCGTTCCGCTCACGCCCCGTGGCGCTCGCCTTGACGATCTAACAGCCAACCAAGAACGGACACTTGGCTTGATGCTGCTCTGCTGATTTCCGATGGGTGTTCTTAGCTCCCGATAATGGGCAGCAGGTCCGTCGGTTAGCGTCTTCTCAGGTAGGAGCACGTCAATCAAACGATGGATATCAGAAGTAATCGTTGGTCGCTCATTTTGTCAGTTGACGTGACCGTGCGAATGCGAAGTTGGCGATAGCGGTGTCTTGAACCCCTGTTCCGGTGAGATCCGCGATCGTAATTTGGTCGGCACTTGTCCGCCCCGCCACCTCACCGGCAATGATCTGTCCGAGCTCGGCGAAGCACGCGTTCTCGTCGACGACACCCGTTTGACGGCGTGATGCAGTTCGCCGAGGCGTCTCGTTTGTGCCAAGCTGTCGGCCACATAGATGTCGGCGCTGGCGATCACTTGAGGCTCGATCTCATTCTTGTGTTCAGCATCTGAGCCCATCGCTGTTAAGTGCTGTCCGGGTGCAAGCCAGCGCGATAAAAATATGGGGCGAACAGCTGGCGTCGTCGTGACAATGACATGCGCGCTTGCAACAGCCTCCTCCTGCGTCGCGCAAGCGACAACTTCGATCCCCAACTCGTCGGACAGTTCTCGCGCGGCGAGGTGGGCCTTCGCTCCCACGCGTGCCCATATGCGGGCCGAACAATCGGGCGAACCAACATGAGAGCTTGCAACTGGAGACGGGCCTGCAGCCCCGCGCCCAAGATGGCGGCAATCGAAGCGTCTTCGCGGGCGAGGTACTTGGCGGCTACCGCGCCGGCAGCGGCCGTGCGCAAATCGGTCAGGTAACCGTTATCCAGCAGCAGCGCCTGTCCATACCTGTCGTGCTGGACAGCAAGATCATCAAGCCGTTTGTGCTCGCCAAGCCGATCTCAGGATTGCCGAAGAAGCCCGGACTGATCTTGATGGCGAAGCCGTCCAGACCTGGCACATACGCCGTCTTTACGTCGACCTCCCCGCGGTGTTCGGGAATATCGAGCCGCAGGATGGCCGGCATAACAACCTTCCCCGTGGCCAAGGTGCGAAATGCCTCCTCCACGCAGCTGACGATGTCGAGATCCAATTTCACCAAGCCCCTCAGCTGATGCTCGGTCAAGATCTGCGGTTTTGTGATACTCATTCGTGTCCCGTTTCGTCTGTTATGATGCGGCGATGTAATTCCATAGCTATGTTGCGGCCCGACAGAACGGTCACGATGGGACCTCGCGGACAGCTGACCTTGTTCGCCAATAAAGCTGCGATCCCAACAGCACCCGCGCCTTCGACAATCTCGCGCTCTTGCAGGTAGGCGTGTCGGATACCGGCTGCGATCTCGGCCTCGCTCAAAAGAATGACGTCGTCCAGAAGATCTCGGCACATGGCAAAGGTCAGCCTGTTGTGAAGACCGATGCCGCCTCCCAGGGAATCTGCGAGGCTCTCAAATTCCTCCACTTGGACCGGGTGACCAGCATCCAGACTGGCTTTCATCGCCGCGCCACGCTCCATCGTAACCCCAATAACCCGCGCTTCAGGCCGCATGGATTTGATCGCGCGTGCCACACCCGACGCGAGGCCACCACCGGAAAGCTGAAATCAGCATGATCGCGAAATCGGGAAGTGCATCAACGATTTCCAACCCCAACGTCCCTTGCCCGGCAATGACCGCTGGATGATCGAAGGGCGGGATCGGATCAATCCCTCGCTGAAGGCCAGTCGCTCGGCCTCCTCCTGCGCCTCATCCTGTGACCGTCCTAAGATGTGGACATCGGCGCCAAGGCGACGATCTCGACAACCTTGTTTTCCGGCACCAAGCCTGACATGCAGATCGTGGCCTTCACGCCGCACGCTTTCGCCGCAAATGACAACGCTCTTCCATGATTGCCTGTAGAAGCAGCAACGACGCCTCGCGCGCGCTCGTCGTCGGTCAATTGAAGAAGCGCGTTGAAGGCGCCTCGCAGCTTGAAGCTACCCGTTGCCTGATGATGTTCGAGCTTGAGGTGAACGGGAACGCCATGAGTTCCGACAGCGAAGGCGATGGCGTGAGCGGGGTCAAAAGAATACTGCCGGCGATCCGATCGCGGCCCCCTCGATGTCTTCCAAACCAATCATTCAAACGCACCTTGATCGCGACACGATGCAGCGAATTCGCCTGCGCTATTTGGTAGATCCATCACCCAAGCACCCATCAATGATTGCTGCCCGACCGCAACCTGCTTTGTCCAAAGCAATGTAAGTTAGCAGTCATTTCCCACCGTCTGGCGAGCACGCCATGGTCCGCTTGGACGTGCACATTACTGTCCCAGCCCCACATGGAGATCGACCCGCCCTACCAAGTGACGGCGATGTACTTGGTCTCGCGAACTCAGAAAATCCCATGGTGGGCGCCCTCGCGGCCGAGCCCGCTTTGCTTCGTTCCGCCGAATGGCGCTGCGGGGTCCGACACAAGACCGCAATTCAGCCCGACCATGCCGCTGTCCATCCGTTCCGAGACGCGCATGCCGCGCGCCAAATCTCGGGTGTAGACATACGATATGAGACCGTATTCCGTGGCATTGGCCAGCTCGATAACCTCGTCCTCTGTATCGAAAGTCGTGAGTGCGGCAATCGGACCGAAAATCTCGTCAGCCGAAATCTTCGAATACGGCGAGACGCCGGACAGCACGGTTGGAGCGAAGAAGTATCCCTTGCCGTCGAGCGGTCCGCCGCCGACAAGCACCTTGGCGCCTCTCGCTGTGGCGTCCGTTACCAAGCCGGTGAGCCGCTCGACGGCCTTCCTGTTGATCAACGGACCACATTGCGATTTGGGATCGCATCCGGCCCCGACCTTCATCGACTTCATTTGCTCGGCAAGCGCGGCGGAAAATGCCTCGGCGATCCCTGACTGGACGTAGAAGCGGTTCGCCGCCGTACAAGCTTCTCCGCCGTTGCGCATCTTCGCTACCATTGCGCCCTGGATAGCCGCATCCAGGTCGGCATCGTCAAAGATGATGAAGGGGGCATTTCCGCCGAGTTCCATAGAGCACGACACGACGGTTCCAGCTGCTTCGCGCAGAAGCATCCTGCCGACCTCGGTGGAACCGGTGAAGGAGAGCTTACGCACGCGGGGATCGTTCAGCATGGCGCTGACGACGGGGCCAGACTGCGAGGTGGTGATCACGTTGACTACGCCGTCAGGCACTCCGGCTTGCCTATAAAGGTTGGCCAAGACGAGCGCGGTCAGCGGTGTCTCCGTAGCAGGCTTCAAGACGCATGTGCAGCCCGCCGCCAGCGCCGGTCCGATCTTGCGAGTGGCCATGGCAGCCGGGAAGTTCCAAGGGGTGACCAGAACCGCGACCCCCATTGGCTGATGTTGAACGATGATCTTGTTTGCGCCGCTCGGCGCCATCGATATCTCGCCATGGATCAGGCGAGGGCAAGAAACTGCACGGCACGCTGCAGAAAAGCCGCGCTCCGAAGCACCTTGTCGCCGTCGTCGAGGGCCGGCCGCCACCGCCAGTGTGGCTGTCCAGCCGGGCCGCCGAGATCTTCGAGGAGCATTGGGGCTATATCGTCGCGGCCAACGTCGCGAGCGCCGTCGACTGCAGCATGCTGGCGATCCTTGCCGCCAGGATGGAAGAGATCGAACGCTGCACCTTGATGATCGAGGATGGCGGGCGGATCATCACCCGCAAAGGGTCGCGCAAGACGCTCCTCCAAGTGGAAAACCCGGCGATAAAGCAGCGCAGCGATGCAATGCGCCATGCGCATCAGCTCCTCAACGACTTCGGCCTAAGCCCGGCCGCCAGGGCGCGCGTCAGCGCCAACGGACCACGCAAAGCCGCCAATGACTTCCTCGACTTCTAGCATCCCGGCGCTCCGACCTGGCATGGAGGCGACCGCCGGCTCGCCAGTAACGGGAAGCGGTTCTCTGCGGAGCGTTGGGGAGTTCTTCGTGCAGTCAAGGACCGCGTGCCGGGCAACCCTTTCGTCACGCTTTTACCGTGACGAAAGTCAGTCGCCTTTTGGCGCTGGCTCGCCATTGCCCGGCCGCTTGCGCACGGCGCCCGCAAAGGGAACGAGCTGCTTCGGTTTCGGTCTTTTCGATTTCATCAGGACCGGCGGCGCGACGCTGGCCGGTTTTGGCTCCGAAGGAACGCGGGCCGGCTTCGCCAGCGCCGCAAGGCCGGCGGCAATCAGCGCGACCAATGCCTGCGCGCGGGTTTCGTGCCGGGCCTCGTGCCGATACGCGGAAAGCTTCTCGTACAGGCCTAGCGGGCAATTGACGCGAATGCAGACGTGCGGCTTGGGCATGGCGCGATAATGCCACCACTCGGTGATACCGGCAAATCGGTTTGGATCAGCGGATCGCGACGACGTTGTCCTTCGCGGCGGCAGGATCGACGATCAGCCGCAGCGCGCCCTGCCAGCGGTTCAGGGCATCGAGCTTGACGCGCAGCCGGTCGGACTGGTTATACGTCCGCACCAACTGTGGCGGCGCGTGGCCGATCACGGCTTCCGCGACCTCGTCCATGATGTCGAGTTCCGACAGGTGGGTGCGCATGGTGCGACGCAGGTCGTGATTGCACCAAGCCGGGATAGGTCCGTCCGACAGCACGGCAATAGCCCTGTCGAGCCGCTGCTTCACTGGGCCGGTCTGCATGGCCACGGGCCGATTGCCGCCGTGCGTGAATATCCACGGGCAATCCTTCCGCGGCGTCACGCCCTCCAGGATCGCCCACGCGTCGTCTGTGAGCGGGACGACGTGATCGCGGCCAGACTTGAACCGCGACGCTTGTATCGTCAGCGTACGGCGCTCCCTGTCGATTTCATGCCATGACGCTTGGCAGATGTCGTTGAGCCGCTGGCCGGTCAGCAACAGCAGCCGGTAGATATCGCGGCGGGCGGGGTCAAGCGTCGCGGTCGCCTGCCAGAACGTCGCGATCTCGGCATTCGACAGAACGCGGTCGCGGGCCTGCTTCTCGCCAATCGCGATCCTGACGCGCTTCGGTCGATAAGGCGATACCGGGATCAGGTCATCGTCGGCGCACCATGACAGAAACGTGCCGATCTTCTGCGCCATGTTGAGCGCTTGACGGACCTTGCCACGATCGCGGATGCCCTCGACCACGCGTAGGATGTCGGCCATCGAAAGGTCGGCAACGTCCCTGCCCTGCCACAGCGGCAGGCATTCGCGCTTGAAGTCGCGCTCGTCTTCGTCGGCCTTCTTCACGCCATCGCGACGCCGCCCGGCGATATAGCGAGCCAGGATCGTCTCGAATGAACGATCCTTCTTCCGCACGGCGGCCCTGTCGCGCTCCTGCTTCTCTTCCTCGACCTTCACGGCTGGATCGATGCCGCGACCGATCAGGTCGAGCCACTGCCGCGCCTTGTCGCGTGCCGCCGCCAGTTCAAGCGCCGGGTATTCGCCAAGAGCGCGGCGGGTCGGGTTGCTGGACGGCGGGAAACGGGCAAGCAGGACGAAGGTCTTCTTGCCCTTGTCGGTGATCCTTACGCCCAGATTGGACACGACGGCGTCGAACAGGTCGTACCTGCCGCCAGCCGGAGCCGGTTTCAACGCCTTCAATGTGCGGTCTGTGAATGTCTGCCGTGCCATCTGGTTTCCTTCTCTGGGCAACATCTGGGCAACAAAGTTGGTGAGATAGAATGTTGCCCGGTGAGACACCGTGATACAGAGAAATCTGGATTACGCAACAGTTTCTTTGGGTTGGTGGACACAATCGCCCGGTATGAAACACCGTGAGATGCTATTTCGCCCGGTATTGCGCCGGGCGTTTCCATCTTGGGGACCAAGATGCGTTAAATCAGTGCCGCAACGGCGGCATCACCACCTTGCTGAGGCGGCAGCCACGGCGATCGATTTCCGGGCAGGCGCGAAATTGCAGATCTTTCGTCATGCAGATTCGCACATCGCGCAGATAGCGCTTGTCGCAAGTAACAGCGATGCCTTCCTGGTCCAGGCCGGAATTGGATTGCAGGAACGCCTGTTCGGCGACACCCGGCGGCAGCGTGCGATAGTCTTCGAGGCGGCGAAACTCTTCCGGAACGGTGACGCGTTCGCGAGCAAGCCGCAGCACGTGAAAATAGTCTGCCTGCGACAGGCCCGAGCAAGTGCCATGCTTCCGCCATTCGTGCCGGATCAGGCCGGATGACGGCATGAGGTCATAAAGCGAGCGCAGCGTTTCAGCATCCACTTCGCGCTCGCTGCTATCGCAATCCGATGGAAAGCCTCGGGTAAACTGCGGCCACAATCCGTGAACCACGAATGCGTAGGGCCGCCCCATGTCGCATTGCTGCCGGTTGCCGCTATCCCCTTCCGCCTCGCAGTAGCTTGGCGACCAGGACAGCGACAGCACATAGAAATCAAACCCCTCGCCCATCGGGATTGCGGGCTGTGCAACGGGTTGCGCGGCGAAGGGCTGGCTGCTGCTCGCCGACTGTTGATCGCACCCCAAGGTCGCCAACGTCAAAGCGACACACCATGCGGCAAAAAGTCTATGCCACAAAAATACGCCGGTCATTGGTTTGCGGATGAAAGGCTTAGCGCAGGACGCGGCAGGCGCCGTTGTAGACGTACCAGCGATCGAAACCCGAGACGCAGAACTCGACATTCTCGCCGATGCCGGCAAACCCCATGCGCCCTTCGATCAAATACCAGATCTCGCGGCTGACTTCATCGGACAGAATTGCGGTGGCCCCGCAATACCGCCGGGCAATCGGCCATTCTTCGGTTTCAGGAAGGTAGCGGTGCTCGTGGATGTTCTGGAAATCGGTGATCGACACGTCCGGCAGCCCAGGTACGTTGTGCACCTGATGACGGAAGCGGGCGGTAATCCTGCCGAGATGATGCTGGTTTGCGCACTCCCCGACATCGTTTCCGCTCTGCACGACATAGTCCGCAGCATGGGACACCGATGGGGAGACGAAGCTGGCGAGCGCCAGTGCAGCTGCGACCACTGTGTTAACGACGTGCGACATTGCGCCCTCGCGATCGAACGGATTCGCGAACACTGTGATCAAAGCACCGCCAACGGTCAAGCGTTGGCAGCTCTCGTTGGCGAAAACGGTCGCTCTGATGGCCTAGATCCTGAGGCACCGTGCTCAAATCAACACAGATTTCCGACCTCACCCGCCCAATCTAACCCCGCGCGCCTTACGCCAGCGTGTAGGCCGTCTTCACGGTCGTAAAGAACTCCGCCGCGTACCGCCCTTGTTCGCGCGACCCGAAGCTCGAGCCTTTGCGACCACCAAACGGCACGTGGAAATCAACCCCCGCAGTCGGCACGTTGACCATGACCATACCGGCCTCGGCATTGCGCTTGTAGTGCGTGGCGTGTTTCAGACTGGTCGTGCAAATGCCGGACGACAGGCCGAAGGGCGTGTCGTTGGCGACGTGCAGCGCTTCCTCGTAGTTCTTGACGCGAATGACCGACGCGACGGGGCCAAAAATCTCCTCGCGTGAGATGCGCATTTCGTTGGTCGCTTCGGTGAACAGCGCCGGCTGAAGGTAGAAGCCGGGTGTTTCGCGGTTAAGCCGCTCGCCGCCGACCGCAAGCTTCGCGCCCTCGTCACGGCCGATCGCGATATACTGCTCGTCCTGGTCGAGTTGGCTCTGGTCGACGACCGGACCGATCTGTGTGCCGGCCTTCAGCGCATTGTCGACAACGAGGCCTTTCAGTTTTTCGGTCACCGCCGAAACGAATTTGTCGTGGATGCCTTGCTGGACGATGATCCGCGAGGATGCCGTGCAGCGCTGGCCAGTGGAGAAAAAAGCGCCATTCACAGCGCAGTCCACAGCAACGCCAAGATCGGCGTCATCCAGAACCACGAGCGGGTTCTTGCCGCCCATTTCCAGCTGGAACTTTCGATTTTGTTCGATCGACGCTGCCGCGACGCGCTTGCCGGTGCCGACCGAACCGGTGAAGGTGATTGCTGAAATGTCGGGGCTGTCGAGCATCGACTGGCCGACGACAGAACCCTTGCCCATCACCAAGTTGAGCACGCCCTTCGGC
Organism: uncultured Alphaproteobacteria bacterium; assembly: GCA_963839725.1. Lineage (GTDB taxonomy): Bacteria > Pseudomonadota > Alphaproteobacteria > Rhizobiales > Rhizobiaceae > Kumtagia. The sequence continues at coordinate 157,307 of CAWIWT010000018.1, forward strand.
AATCCAGCACGGTGTAGAATGTCCGCAATCGCCCAAGAGCAGCCCGGAACCAGTTCCGCGGGCTTGAACACCACCGTGTTGCCGTGGCAGAGCGCCGGCGCGATCTTCCATGCCGGAATGGCGATTGGAAAGTTCCATGGCGTGATGATGCCGACGACGCCGACCGCCTCTCGCGTGACCTCGACACCAACACCCGGCCGCACACTCGGTACAGTCTCACCGGTCAGGCGAAGTGCCTCGCCGGCAAAAAAATCAAAAATCTGACCTGCGCGAATGGTCTCGCCAATGCCTTCGGCCAGCGTCTTGCCTTCCTCGCGCGACAGAAGGCGACCAAGCTCGTCCTTGCGGGCCAGGATCTCATCCGCCGCCTTGCGCAACACAGCGTGGCGCTCCAGCAACCCAGACCGCGACCATTTCAGAAACGCAGCCTTTGCCGCCGCGATCGCGGCTTGTACGTCAGATTTGGACGCCCGCGCATACCCGCCAACGACATCGTTGGTATCGGAGGGGTTGATATTGGGAATGGCATCGCCCCCAACCCATTCACCATCGATCAGGTTGCCGTGCAGTTCACTCATCGCAAAATTCCATCAAAGCCGGGGTGGTTTCGTCCCGTCTTCATAGGGGAGATGCTGTCGGTACGGCAAGACAAATAGTCATACTCTGCGCAGCCAGTCTCGTCTATCTATCTGATTTTATTTATAATTTAACTTGCCAAAATCGCACAAGATAGTCTCGCGGATCATTTTGGTAGCAGTTTTGGTAGCAGTCGGTAGCAGGCTTGGTGGCAGACCACACCGAATAAACGGCGGTGCCGCCCTTTTTGCTATCAATTTGGTAGATGCTACCAAAATGATAGCTAAAAGTGTCCATTTATGCACCTTTGTGGATTAAAACGAGATTATAACTCATTGATTTTTCTGTCGTATTTGCAATCCAACAGGCTGACATTTCAGACAACACATTGGTCATGCTATTCGCCTGAGCTTTCGCTACCGCTGCGACTTACGTGAAACAACCGTTCAAAGCATTCTGGGTCAGTCCATGTAGGCGACCACGTTGCGGCCGCCATAGGCCTGGTAGTAGGTCGCGCCGCAACGCCAAACGACGACACAGTTTACACTGGTGCGGGCGCATCCCGCCGGTAGCGCTGCGACATAGACCGCCGATCTGCGGATCACACGGCGGGTGGCACGCCGCGCGACCACGCTCCCTGGCGTTGCCGGGCGTCCGACGACCGCCTGAGCGTGCGCGACTAAAAAGCCACCCTGAAGACCGGCTATCTGGAAACCCTCGTCCGTGACGGCCAGCGCGCCGATCATGCACCTTGGAGCGTTTTGCGTCGGGCGGTACGCGCATTTATGTGATGCTGTCTACGCTAGCCCCAGCGGCCGGCCACCGCAGCGGGAATTGCAACCGCCGCCGTATTGAATGCTCGAAATACTGAGATCGAGCTTATCTGAGCGGGACTGCCACGGAACCTACGGCATGCCAGCCGCGCCAAAACGCAAAAGGCCGGTGCAGGCAAAACCTGCACCAGCTTTTTCCAAACTTCCGGGTATCAGAACTTGACCTTCAGGCTGGCAGACAGGGCGCTCACCAAGTCGTTGCCGAAATCATAGATAACGCCGTTGCCATAGTCCTCGCCATTGTCGTCGAGGATCGTCTTTTGGGAGCCGCTCGTCAGGACACCAAGTGCGCCACCGAGCCGAACCTCGACATTCTGGTTCGGCGTATAGGATGCGCCCGCGCTGAAGGTCCACGTGTCGGTTTGGGTCCCAAGGCCGGTGGACGTCCCCCGATCCCATGTGATCGATGCCGCACCGCTGAGCGTGTCAGAAAATTTGTGGCCTAGACCGCCCTGGATTGTCCAGCCATCTCGATACAAAAGATCGAGCGACGTCGCGCGAAACCCGCCATAGTAAGTGCACTTGTCAACGCCGAGCGCCTTTACTGCAGTCGGGCAGAACGGAACGGTTTGAAGGACGCTCCAATCCACCCACTTGATGGAGCCGAATGCAAGCCAACCGGGCGCGATGCCCGACTGAAGTTTCAGTTCGACAGACTGAGGCATGGTCGCTTCACCGAAGACATCGGTGACGTTTCCGAACAAGAGGCCGCGCGGATCGCCGGGTGGCAACAATGCAGCCAACGCTGACGGAATTTCAGTCAGGTCGAGCGTACCGGTAACTTCGTCCAACTTGACTTCAGAGTTGTATACAAGGCTCGCCCGAAATGCGATCTCTTCGATTTCATAGGCAACACCAGCGCGCCATCCCCAGCCTTCACCCGCAAGATCGAGGTGGCCTACGCCGTTTCCGAACATCGGCGTTCCCAGCAATGTCGGGACCGGAAGAACCAAGCGTTCCTGGAAGCCATCCAACTCCTGATAGAATGCCCCGCCGATCAGCCTCAGTTCACCTTTGCCTGCTTGGAATTTGTAGGAGCAGGTTCCCGCATAATTGTCGCTGTTAACCTTCGTTTCGATATCATAGTTCACCCCCACCCAGTCATCGCCTGGATTTGTATGAGCGCCCCAAGGTTGGGAGTAATCGAACATGCAGTCGACGGCATCATATGCGCCGAGCTTTACGCCGATGCGGGGCACCCAATAGTCTTCGGTGTCGCGAACGCCATTCGCCTCGCCGCCACCAATACCGTTGGAGCCAAGACCGTCAGCTGGATCGATGTCGACCACATTCTCGAGTGTGCGATCCGGCATCACGTAAGTGGCCGTAGCATCTGCAGCGAACCGTGACGGATCAAAAAGCAGGTCGATATTGTACCCGCCGCGCTCCAGGCCACCTGCGAAAGCTGAGCCGATGGATGCCATGGAAACGCATCCGACGCCGAACAGCGAGGTTACCAGAACTCTTTTCATGCACCCTCTCCACTGCCTTGCGCGTGTCCGAAAGCCCCCCAACGGCGCGCAGTCTGCTTTTCGCCAGCCCTTGGCCTTTACCTCCCCAGGCAATGACCAAGCGCAGCCTGTGCGAAAGTTTCGCTCGGATTCGATAACAAATCATAGCCGAAGGGCCATTTGAGGCGGCAAATCGCCCAGGAGAAAGTCAGAAATCCGCCGACTTGTTACATTGCGGCAACAATCGGGCAAAGAATTGTCAGAATATTAACCAAGACAGGCGCGCACGCTGACGAATGACGCAAGTTCAGCAGACAGATTTGCAACAGCATCAAGCTTTGAATCAAATGGCGGAACTCTCCCGAACTCGCGATAGTGCAACGACAAGCTTTTCCTGCTTTTCCTGGAACTCCATCAGCTTCTCGCGCTCGCCCTCGACGATTTCCGGCGCGGCATTCATCACGAAGCGCTCATTGGAAAGCTTCTTGTGAATGCGCGCGACTTCCTCCGTCACCTTGGCGAGTTCCTTCTGAAGTCGAGCAGCCTCCGCAGCCAGATCGATCAGACCGCCAAGCGGCAGGCAGAAAGTCGCTTCTCCGAGAACGAGTTGAGCGGAAGCTACCGGCGGCGCGTCTGCGTGCGCCATAGATTCGATGCGCGCAAGCCGCTTTACGGCGGCGTCATGCCGTTCAAGGCGCTGTCGCGTTGTCGCGTTTGCGCCAACAACAAAAAGTGGCGCCATGGCACCGGCGGGCACGTTCATCTCGGAGCGCACGGAGCGAATGCCGGACACCAGATCGACCAGCCAGTTGATTTCGGCGGCCGCTTCAGCATCCTCGAAATCGGGTTCGGGCCACCGCGCATGACACAGCAGCGTCGTGCGTTCCCTGCCCTCTCCTGCCGTATGTGCCCACAGTTCCTCGGTCATGAACGGCATGATCGGGTGCAAGAGCTTGTAGATCTCATCGAGCACAAAGGCGGCAACCGCCTGGCTTTCCGCCTTGGCTGCCTCGTTCGAACCCATGAAGATCGGCTTCAGCAATTCCAGATACCAGTCGCAAAACAGGTTCCACACGAACCGATATGCCGCACCGGCCGCATCGTTGAAGCGATAGGAGGTAATTCCCTCGGTGATCCCCCGGGCTGCGCGGGTAAGCTCCGTCAAGATCCAGCGGTTTACCGTGAGCTTGGCGTCATTCAGCCAAAACTCGTCGTTGCGCGCAACACAGTTCATTTCGGCAAAGCGCGTGGCGTTCCAAAGTTTGGTACCGAAGTTGCGGTAGCCGGCAATACGCGCCGGATCGAGCTTAACGTCCCTGCCCTGCGCCGCCATGATCGTCAGCGTAAAGCGCAACGCATCGGCGCCGTACTCGCTGATGAGGTCGAGCGGATCGATGACGTTGCCCTTCGACTTCGACATCTTGGCGCCGTTCTTATCGCGCACCAGCGCGTGGACGTAGACCGTGTGGAACGGCTCTTCATCCATAAAATGCAGGCCCATCATCATCATGCGGGCAACCCAGAAGAAAATGATATCGAAACCCGTCACCAGAACGTCGGTCTGGTAGTAGGTCTCGAGTTCTTTCGTCTTGTCAGGCCATCCCAGCGTCGAGAACGGCCACAGCGCCGACGAGAACCAGGTATCGAGCACATCTTCATCGCGCGTCAGAATCTCGCCCGGCTTGAAGTTCTCCAGCTTGTCCTCAACCCAGGCTTTCCACGGTCCTTCAAGCGCAAGGTAGTATTCGACGGCAGCGTCGAGCGCTTCCTGCTCAGTCTTCTCAACGAAGACATGGCCATCCGGCCCGTACCACGCCGGGATTTGATGCCCCCACCACAACTGGCGGGAAATGCACCAGGGCTGAATGTTCTCCATCCAGTCGAAATAGGTTTTCTCCCAGTTCTTGGGGACGAAATTGGTGCGGCCTTCGCGCACCGACGCGATCGCCGGTTTCGCCAACTCCGCGGCGTTGACATACCACTGATCGGTGAGGAACGGTTCGATCGGCACGCCGCCGCGATCGCCGTGCGGAACAGTGTGGCGGTGCGGTTCGATCTTGGCGAGGAAGCCGCCGTCCTCCATCAGCGAGACGACGCGCTTTCGCGCTTCGAAGCGGTCGAGCCCATCCAGCTGCCGCCAGACAGCGGCGTTGGCTTCGGTGGCGTCCGCCTCGCTTAGAAAATCCTCATTGTCGGCAAGTGTGACCTTCGCATCGACGGTAAGGATGTTGATCGCGGGCAGCTTGTGACGCTTGCCGACCTCGAAGTCGTTAAAGTCGTGCGCCGGCGTGATCTTGACCGCGCCCGTTCCTTTCTCAGGATCGGAATACTCGTCGGCAACGACGGGAATCCTGCGGCCGACAATCGGCAGCACGAGCTTCTTGCCGACCAGATGGCGGAAGCGGTCGTCTTCCGGATGAACGGCAACGCCGGTATCTCCTAGCATTGTCTCCGGCCGCGTCGTCGCCACCGTGATGAAGGTCGAGGCATCCTCCGGATCGAACTCCCTGCCTTCGACCGGATAGCGGAAATGCCAGAGACTTCCGTCGAGTTCGAGCTGTTCGACCTCGAGATCGGAGATCGCCGTCAGCAGCTTTGGATCCCAGTTTACCAGCCGTTTGTCGCGATAGATCAGCCCTTCCTTGAACAGCCGAACAAAAACATCGAGAACTGCCTGCGACAGACCCTCGTCCATCGTGAAGCGTTCGCGCGACCAGTCGCAAGAAGCACCAAGCCGCTTCAGCTGGTGGATGATCGAGCCGCCCGATTGCTCCTTCCATGTCCAGACGCGGCTGACGAAGTCGTCCCGGTCAAGGTCGTGCCGCGAGATACCGCTCGCGGCAAGCTGCCGCTCGACCACCATCTGCGTCGCGATGCCGGCATGGTCCATGCCCGGCTGCCAAAGGACATTCTTGCCACGCATGCGCTCGAAACGCGTCAGGATGTCCTGCAGCGTGTTATTAAGCGCATGACCCATATGCAGCGAGCCGGTGACATTCGGCGGCGGAATGACGATGGTGAAAGGCTCGGCACCTGGCTCCGATCCGGCACCCGCGCGGAACGCATCCGCATCTTCCCAGGTCTGGGCAATTTTCGGCTCGACGCTTTGCGCGTCATAGGTCTTTTCGAGCATGGGAAGCGGTCCGGACTGATCGGGGTTGTCGGCTTCGGTGTAAACCGGAACGCTTTTGCCAAGTCAACCGCGAGTGGCTTGGCAAACCGGATGGTGCGCATCGCTCAGCTAGATTGGCCCGGGTGCAGACCGAAATTTCGGCGCGACAGCCGCAAGTCGCTGTCGGCTTATGCGATGCGTGCCAATCGCGGCTAGTCTAACAGTTACCCCGCCTCAGGCGTCGGCGCCGCGCGCAACCCTTTCGATTTCCTCGCGAACGAGGCGTTCGACCAAGGTCGGAAGATTATTGTCGAGCCAATCCTGCAGCATCGGCCGCATCATCTCCTCGGCCACTTCCTCAAGGCTCTTGCGGCTACGCGCGGCGAAAGCCTCGGCGAGCTCATTGAAGGCAGCTGTAACCTGGCGGCCGGCGTGATCGGAAATAATAGAGGAGCGGCCAAGCTCGTTGTTGTTCGCAAGGGAAAGGACTGGCGCGTCTTCCCGAACCGAAACAGGCGCGGCCGCCGCTGCAACAACTATCGACTGATCGCTCGACAGCTCCTGCAATACGGCGTCGGCGACCTCCGCAAGGTCAAAATCCTCTTCGCTAAGCTGGTTGATCACAGCCTCGTCCGATACTCCCAAGCGCCAGTCGACCAAATCGACGGCCGACGCACTCTCTGCCTGCGGCGCATGTGCAGATTCCTCGGTTTGGAGATCGACGCTTTTTGAGGCATCGCTAAACACAGTTCCGGCGAGCTTACGTTCAATCTCAAATGCGGCAATCACCGAATCCTCGTTGGCGGCGGCCGGTACAATCGACGTCTCTCCAACAGCCATCGGTGCGACCGCCGCTTCGTCGGAGACCGGGCTGTAGGGTTCGTAGTCCGCAAATCTCGCGTCTTCAGTCACCACAGCCGACGTTGCCGCGACTGCCGTCACCTCAGGCTCAACAGCCGCGGGGCGCGCATCATTGTCCGGGCGGACGGAAAGTACCGCCTCATCGGGCTTCTGTATGTCGCTGTCCTCGATAATCCTACGGATGGAAGCCAAGATTTCTTCCATCGAGGGTTCTCGCTGTGTGTTGCCAAGCTGTGCCATTGTCACATCCGCCGCCTTTGTACCCAGTTACCAACAAAGGCGGCGCCCCACGCCGCCCACAAATCATGGCGCCACACTAGCTGAGGCGGGTGCAGGCGAGAATCCCCATTCGATCCCCAACTGCAATTTCAACAGAAAACACAACATAAAAGGAAATTTGCTGACCACAAAGTCGCGCAATCGGGCGCTCACGCGTTCAGCTTGCGTGATTCAATCATAAAAGACGAATGGTCTAGGGGCCGATCGGCCGTCAATCAGCGGCCGTCCGGCGTGCGCAGGCCGATCCACTTGTCCTTGACGGCATTATAGTGCTCCTGCGGCTTGTATTCCGCTACCTGCAGACCAAGCCGAGGAGAGGTCAAAGCGCCGATCGCAGACAAAATCGCATAGCTGCCGACCACGACATCGCGCTCGCTGTTAGCCAGATTGATCTGAGCGTCGATAACATCACTCTGGGCGTTCAACACATCGAGCGTCGTGCGCTGGCCAACATTTCGCTCTTCGATGACGCCGTTCAGCGCCAGCTGAGCCGCCGCAACAACTTCCCGGTTGGCAGTGACGCTCTCCAGGGCTGCGACATAACTTGCCCAAGCGGAACTGACAGCCTGGCGCACCGTGTCGCGCTGGACGTCGACATTGATACGCGACTGACCAAGCAACTCCTTGTTCTGCCGGACAGTAGCCGAAGTTAGACCGCCCGAATAAATCGGGACAGTGATCGAGGCGCCAATGCTGGCCTCAGAGTCTGTTCCGTCGGTCCCGCCAAACCCGTCCGGATTAGCCTCGGTGAAGGTTCGGTTTATGCTGGCCGAGCCCGTAATCTGCGGCAACAAAGCACCCTCAGAGGACTTCACCGCGAACCCCGCTGCGTCGACAAGATGTTCATTGGCGAGAATGGCCGGGTGCTGAGCTTCTGCGATCGAGAATGCAGCATCGATTGACTTGGGAAGTAGCTTCACCAATGGCGAGGCTGCTCTCAGCTTGCCCGGCTCCTCTCCGATGATCTGACGATATTGCGCCGCACTGATAAGCGCCGTAGCGCGAGCCACGCTCAAATCAGCCACAGCCGTCGAGCGGCTGGCGTCGGCCTGAGCAACGTCCGTCCGCGTTCCCTCACCTACTTCAAGGCGGGAGCGCGCCGCGCGAACCTGTTCGTCCAGGAACTCGAGATTCTGTTCGGTCAGCACTGCTATGCGACGGTCCCGGATAACGTCCATGTAGGCGCTGGCGGCGTCGAATAATGTATTCTGCTCGGTATTGCGCAACGCCTCGAATGAGGCCTGGACCTGGGCTTCCGCCCCCAAAACGTTGTTCCTGGTCTGAAAGCCATCGAATATGGTCTGCTCGATCACTATCCCGAACGATCCAGTTGTAAGCGATGTTCCCCTCAGGCCAGGGGTCTTGCTGCGGGTATAATCTACGTCGCCCACGCCGGAAATTGTGGGTCTATAGCCTGACTTGGCAATCGCAACGTTCTCGTCTGTCGCACGAGTGCCAGCGCGAGTCGAATTGAAGCTCGGAATTGAACTGATAGGCTTTGGCCAACGCGCCAAGGATGGTCTCTGCCGACACAGTCGCGGTAGAGAGAGCCGACACCGAAAGCACCACGGAGGCGAACAAGGAGCTGCGCAATAATCTCACACTGTATCCCTCTATTGCGGCAAAGTGCCGACCGCACCTACAATGCAGTCAAATGACCTAACCGTCTCCTACCGCAACCACACATACCCAATGGCCACCACCGTCAAAGCCGGCGTGTCCACCATCCCCGGTCAATTCAGAATTGAAATGTATAAGCCCGCTGGAATCCCGGCAATGGCATAATTGCCACATTGAAGGCACTTCTGCCTGTGACGCTCCCGTTCCATTTCGAATAGATACGGGCTTTTCCTGCATTTCCACGGCCTTCGACAGCCACTAGACGGCCGCCCTCCCGCAGTTGCGCAAAAAGCACATCATCCAACAATTCGACAGAACCGCCCACAAAGACGACATCATAGGGGGCGTTCGCAGGGTGGCCGGACCGCAAATCACCGCGCACAACCACGACATTGTTGCAACCGAGCTTGGCGAGATTCGCCGTCGCGGCATCTGCGAGAACAGGATCGGCTTCCAGCGCGACAACGGATTTCGCAATGCGCGACAACACAGCCGCCGAATATCCGGTTCCACAGCCGATATCGATTACCGTGTCGGAGGGTGCGATATTCGCAAGCTGCACAAGCTTGCCGAACGGCGATGGCCCCATGAGAAAACGAGCCGGGTTGCCGCCTTGCGTAGGCGCAATTTCCAGGTCCTCGTCGATGTAGGCCAAACTGCGCTTTTCCGGACTGACGAATTCCTCGCGGGGAACGGCGAGCATTGCTTCGAGAAGCGAGGCCTGGTTCACATCGGTTGTGCGCAATTGGCCATCAACCATGCGTATCCGGCGTTGGGCGAAATCTGATTCCATGTCCGAACCGGTCCGTTGCGGGCGCGGCAACGCCCCAAAATAATGCCAGAACGTACGGATCCGGCTATTACTGCCGGTTGCGAGCGATGGAGGCCTCGCCCGGAATCGAACCGGGGTGCAAGGATTTGCAGTCCTCTGCGTAACCACTCCGCCACGAGGCCTCGTCGCACCCCGCAGTTCTATGGTCGCTCAATAGGTTAGGCCAAGGGGGCAGGTCAAGAGATCAGATGCTCTCTAGGCCGATCCTTTTATCCCATCGCCATGGAGTGGTGACGCAGGTTGCGCCGGATTGGGGCTGAGGCAACGAGCGTTTAACGCCTATTGGCTCAGCAGGCGGTATCGGTTGATCCGCTCCAGCAGAAGTCCGGCAACCAACGCAAGCAATCCGAAAGAGACAACATATACGCGATCGAGCATTGGGTGCCGACCGCTGAATTTGCCGACACAAAAGCACGAATCAACACAAACAAAGAAACGTAGACGATTGGCTCCACAAACGCCCAAGCGTAGCCAAACTTATATCTACCGAATTTGGTCTTGGTTTCTGGCAAGACTATCGCGGTAATCACCCGCCCATTGAGAGCAAGTTGATTCCAAAACGTATTCTGATGCAGAGCTACAGTCATTTCGGCCAGGAGCAGACCCAACAGGCAATTATGCCGAAACTGTATTCGGCGATCCAGTCGCCTTGCGCCGCGATGGCATCCGCCCAATCGCGGCTATTTGCCGTTGGATCGCCTACGTCGTTCCCACCAGACTGTTCCGCGCCTGCGCATACGGCGGAAAGCGGCAAATTCATAGGAAAGAACGATGACGCCAAGGGGAATCATCCAGAATCCGAGAATCGGCAAGAAACCCAGAACGCCAAAAACTACGAGCAACACCCCGATCGTGATTCGAAGAGCGCGCAACTCGGGCATTCGGAAATCGCGTCCGAAAATTTTGATGGTTTTTTTCTGGGGCGCTTCATACTTGCCACCCGCCTGTCTTCGATCAACCGACATTTGACCGCCAGCGTTGTCGTGGAACTTATCTTCGCATAGCCTTCGCGCAAGCGCATTCGCTACAGATAGGGCACCAGCGATGCCAAAAAAATCCCTTCCAGCGCTTTGCAAAGCGGAATCCTGTTGCTATAGGCACCGGCATTGCTGAAATGAGCGCTGTTCCCCGGTAGCTCAGTGGTAGAGCAACCGGCTGTTAACCGGTTGGTCGCTGGTTCGAATCCGGCCCGGGGAGCCAACAATTCCAAGCACTTACGAGAATTTCCCGCACCCTTGATCCGCAGCTTTTTCGCTCAGGGCATCATTGGGGGCATCATCAGCTACTCGGGGAGCGTCATGCGATTTTTCTTGGTGGTGATGGCGCTACTCGCCGGGATATCTGGCGCTGAAGCTGAAGAGACCTACCGCAAATAGTCTATCGGTTAGGACATCGCCCTTCCACGACGGTACAGGGGGTTCGATTCCCCTAGGGCGTACCAACAAAATCAAGCACTTAGCTTCTTCCTCGCCGCCTTTGTCCAAAAAATGTCCAAAAAAGGACGCGAAATCGGGCGTGCGATTATTTGCGCATCCTTACCCCTGCGCCGCCACCGTTTTCGGCGATGAATTACCCCGCCGCCACCAACTGGATAGCAGTCTCGCCCGCAAGGTGGCATGGCAATTGCACTGTGCACGCTGGCTGTGCTCGCAGTCGGAGGTAGCTGACATGCCGCGGTACATCCACACCCGGAAATTCATCAATGCGCGTTTCAAAATGGCAATGGACGCCATAGGCGCAAGGACCGGCGACAGTTGGTCTAACGGCAAGGCCATCGTCGGCGTGCATTTCATAGACTTCAACCGCATCCATGGCGGCTACACGATCCGCAGGATCGCCAATGCCCAGGGCAGGGAAAGCTCGCCTTTCGGCATGCAACGCCACAACGCAGCCGAGTTCGTCGCGCTGCTCGACGGCATCATCGGCGCCGCGCACATAATAAAGTCCAATGCCGGATAGGCCCACAGAGCCGCGTAGAGCCGTGCTGGGAGCGCTTCAGCGGTTTTCCACAGGTTTGGCTGCGCTTGGGGTTTTCGCGAGCTTGCTCCGGGTCCCTCGCCGATACACCCTGGGACATGCCAATGTCTCAAGACATGTCGATAGATATTGAAGCGCTTCTGGCCGAGGTCGATAAATTTGCGAAGCAACTCGCTCAGCTCGAGGATGAACTGACGTTGAAGTGCGGAACGAGCGCTTTGGAACCGGCAGAGCGCAGAACTGTGCGCCACGGTCGGATGGATGAAGCGCATCTCCGCGGCGAGAAGCTAAAGCTGGTACCGCTTGGCGATCAGGCTCAGGTGCTCGGCGCGCAACGTGACCGCGACAGTCACCTTGCCGCCTCGTTAGGTCTGCGTTTTCCCACAAAACCCGGCGATCTGGACGAAATTGAAAAGCGAAGCCGCTCGTCACGCCATGCATCCTCGGCGGGGCGTGCTTTTGCTGCGGCCATAGAGGCTCTGTAAGCCGCTTTGCGATTGAAGCGCATTGGGGCGCAAACATGTGGCTGGGCAACGTCCATGACCGCCTGCGGTGCCTTGGCGGCGGCAACCGGCATCACAACAGATTCTGCGTTGTAGGTGTCACCGTTCGTGGTTCGAAGGGCCTGCCGGACGGCATTACGGTCGTGCGGCGATCATTGCGGGTGATGCGCTTTGCACTGCCCCGCTTGGCGATCAGGCTGAGGTGCTCTGACCGCACGGTCATCGGATAGTCGTTGCCCTGCAGGCGGATGGTGACTTTACCGTCGTCGTGGACGAGCACCACCTCGCCGGTCATGCCGATGGTGTCGCCCTCGCCCAGTGATCCTTCCGGTTTTCTTGCCATGTTGTGGTCACACAAATTGATGCTTCACCTGCTTGCCAATTCCAGAAGAAGCCTTTCCCACTGCATTTTTGCACTTGAGATGTCGAATGCCATGCAGCGATCTAACGAAAGAGACGCCAGGCGCTTCCGCTCGGTTTCATCGCTTAGCACTGTCGCTAGACCGTTTGCCAATTGCTCGGGCAGCACGCACCCGGCTGGTCCGGATCACCGTCGAGCTTTCCAACCAGATCCGAGGGATCATGAAAACGTTCGGCTTGCTCGTTCCCGCAGGTAAAGGAACCACATTCGAGAAGAACGTTCGGCGCCTTCTCATCGATCACAACGAACTTGCTACTATTGTGCTGCCGATGTTGGAAGCCTGGCGCGGCATCCGCATTCGTGCCGCCGAGCTTGGGCGCCAGCTCGTCGCGGGTGCACGTCAGAGCCAGGCATGCCGCATACTCATGTCGATCCCCGGCATCGGCGCGATCACGGCGACCTCTTTCGTTACCGCTATTGAAGATCCAAATAACTTCAAGAAATCCCGCTCTGTCGCCGCATGGATCGGCCTGACAACTCGCCGCTACCAATCGGGAGAAGTCGATTATGACGGCCATATATCCCGGCGCGGCGATCGACATTTGCGAGGGCTTCTCTACGAGGCCGCGGCGGTCATCCTGACACGCAGCTCGATCGACAGCAGCCTGCGCACGTGGGGCCTCAAGCTCCGGGAGAGGATTGGCTTCAAAAGAGCTGCCGTGGCTGTGGCGCGCAAACTGGCGGTGATAATGCATTCGATGCTCAAGACCGGTGAGTTCTTTGATCGAAATGCAGGCGCCACAGCATGAATCTTGCGAATAGCGTTCAGGATCTGAGCGCCTGAGGCGTCCCTGCCGGGACGTGAGCCGAGCCATTCCGCTGATGGGGTTGCACCGCTGTCTCAGCAAAGTGCGTCGTCCACATTGAAGGCTCGTCCGCGAAGCTCCATCATGCGGCGACCGATGTCGACCGCGAAGACAACCATGCACCCGGCAAACATGTCTCTGAGATCGAAAATGCCTTGACCCAACTGCGATTAGACAACTCATCAAAGTGGAGAATTAGCTGCCGCGCCCCGCGTCACATCACAATCGATTCACCAATCGCTGGATTTGCTCTAGATTTTGCGCAACGTTCATCGTGATGCGCTCGGCGCCACCACCGCTGAGGTTGTAAATCGACATAAGTACGCAAACTTTTGAACTTGATGACATCCCAATCTCCGATTGCGCCCCGTGCGGTTACGAGGCCATAGGTGCTGTATTAAATTGGCAATTAGTTCAGTTCCATCATTTTCAGCTATAAAGCGGGAAACATCGTCCCAAGGCGATTTTACGGCCCATGCCCGAGGAGAAAGACAACCGTTCGCCTGCGATCAAGGCAAGTGGCTTGCCCTACACGATCTTCCGCAACGGTTGGTACCGCGAGAACCTGATGATGTCGTTGCCGGGCGCGGTCGGGCGTGGCGTGTGGGCGACTTCCGCGGGCAATGGCGGCGTGTCATATGTAGCGCGCGACGACATCGCTGCGGCAATCGCCGGCGGTCTGGTAGCGGACGAGGCGGAGAGCGTCACCTATACGCTGACCGGCACGAAGGCCTACACGACGGCGGAGGTGGCAGAACTCGCCTCGGAGGTTACCGGCAAGCCAATTAACGTCGTCCAGCTTTCGGACGAAGCGCTGACGGATAGCCTGAAGGCAGCAGGCTTGCCGCCCCACGTCGCCGAACTGATCGCCTCCTTCGACACCAACACCCGTGCCGGTCGCATCGGCATGGTAACGGACGCGGTGGAGAAACTGTCGGGCCGCAAGTCGTCGCCGCTCAAGCCGTTTCTGGAGGCAAGCAAGGCAGCACTGTTGGGCTAAGGTCGTCCATTCGCGGCATTCCTTCTCTCACAGCGGGAGAAGGCGCCGCAGCCAACCGCCCCTGGGTCGGCGATCCGGGGCCTACCGGTGACGAGAACTGGCCGCAGCAATTCTCGTCCCAATCGTCAGGTCAGCAAAATCAGATCGCCACCTGTGTGCCGATCTCCACCACGCGGCCGGTCGGTATCTGGAAATACTCGGTCGCGTCGGCAGCCGTTCGCGCCAAGCCGATAAACAGCTTGTCCTGCCAGCCCGGCATGCCGGAACTGGGCGAGGACTTCAGCGAGCGCCGCGACAGAAAGAAGGAAGTGGACATGATGTCGAACTTCCAGCCCTGCTTACGGCAGATCGCCAGTGCCTTCGGGATATTCGGGCTTTCCATATAGCCGAAAGTCAGCGACACCCGCATGAACAGGTCGTTGACCTGCTCCATCTTCACTCGATCCTCGTCGGATACAAAAGGCTGCGGCGCGGTAACCACGGTCAGGATGACATTCTGCTGGTGCAGCACTTTATAGTGCTTGAGGCTGTGCATCATCGCAGTCGGTGCACTCTGCGGGTCGCTGGTCAGGAACACGGCTGTACCGGGTACCAGATGCGGCGGTTTCTTGGTCATGGAGCCGGCGAGGAAATCCAGCGGAATCTCGTTTTTCCGTGTTTTTTCAAAGAGCTGTCGGGTGCCCCTCACCCAGGTCGTCATCACCAGAACCACACCGCCTGCTACCAGCAGAGACGCCCAGCCGCCATCGAAAACCTTGACGATATTGGACCCAAAGAAACCAAGGTCGATCGTTGCGAACAATGCCGTCAATGCGATGGCCGCTGGAAGTGACCACTTCCAGATGCGTATCATGAC
The DNA here is from genome assembly GCA_963839725.1 of uncultured Alphaproteobacteria bacterium. Lineage (GTDB taxonomy): Bacteria > Pseudomonadota > Alphaproteobacteria > Rhizobiales > Rhizobiaceae > Kumtagia. The sequence goes on from CAWIWT010000018.1 coordinate 172,434, forward strand.
GACAAACAGCAAACCGGTTGTCATCAGCATGTCGCCGGTGACCGAGATGCCGTAGGCGGCAGCCAGCGCGCTCGATTCGCCAAAACCAACCACAAGAAGCATCACACCCACGGCAAGCAATACGTTGACGCGCGGCAGGTAAATCTGGCCAGACTGGGTTTTCGACGTATGCTGGATCTCGAAACGCGGCAAAATGTTGAGCTGCACCGCCTGACGCGTCAGCGAATAGGCGCCGGTAATCACCGCCTGGCTTGCAATCACTGTGGCGGCGGTGGCCAGCACCACCATGGGAATCAGGCTCCAGCCTTCGTTCATCTCGAAGAACGGATGTCCTATCTTGCCGCCATGAGCGAGCACGAACGCTCCTTGTCCAAAGTAGTTGAGCAGGAGGCAAGGAAACACGATCGCTAGCCACGCAACCACGATCGGACGGCGGCCGAAATGTCCAAGATCGACATAAAGAGCTTCAGCGCCAGTGACTGCCAGGAAGACCGCACCGACCGTGATGAAGGCGACTTCCGGTGAGTTGATCAGAAACTGTGCGCCTTCAGTCGGATTGAGCGCGTAGAGAATCTCCGGATCGTCGATGATGTGCATCAGGCCGGAAATGCCAAGCGCTAGGAACCACAACGCCATGACGGGACCAAATACCGTCGCGACGCTCCCTGTACCGAAGCGCTGCACGGAGAACAGCGCCGCGAGGATGACCAGCGTCAGCGGCACTACGTATTGATCGAACGCCGGGGTGATGACTTTCACGCCCTCAACGGCGGACAGGACCGAGATCGCAGGTGTGATCACCGCGTCGCCGTAAAACAGGCCGGCGCCGATAATCCCGATGAAAAGAATGAGGGTGGAGCGGTTGGAGAAACTCGAGCGGGCGAGCGCCATCAGGGACAACAGTCCGCCCTCGCCGCGGTTGTCGGCGCGCAGCACGAATCCGACATACTTGATGGTCACGACGATGGTGAGCGCCCACACCACCAATGACAGCACGCCCAGAACATCCTCGCGGGCCGCCATCTCGCCGCCGGACGAAGCTACCAACGCCTCACGCAACGCGTAGATCGGGCTGGTCCCGATGTCGCCGAAGACGACACCGAGCGCACCAAGCATCAGAACGCGGATATCATGCGAGTGCTCGCTGCTGTGCGGAGACGCGTGAGCGTCGTCCGATGAGCCTTCAATGGCCATTTGTTTGGGCAACTCCCGCAAAACGCGCGGTCATTACCCCCGCTGCACCGCAATAACAACTGTCGGCTTCGAAATAGCTCGCAAAACTCGTATGCATGTGACGCATGGCTAACACCTCACGCTTGACCGGGACGCTCATCATCCCCGCTGTGAATGGAACTGAATCCAACGTTGGGGGTTCGTCCAACTTGGGCTCATGAGATTGATCGAATGAGCATGCTTGAACAAGTCCCGACGATTCGCCGGCTTGAAGTGGGTCGTCCAGATCTGCAGGCCTTCGACGTTGTCGGCCATGTTTCCGCGGCCGCCGTCGAAAACCTCTTCGGATTGCTTCAGGCCGCCTATGCGCTTCATCCTCGCGTGGACGTGCTTCTTCGGCTCATCGACGTCGAGGAACTTGACTGGGACAATGTGGCCGCTGAGACGATGAAGCAGGGTAAGGCCGATGCCCGCCAGCATGTTGCCCGATGCGCCGTGGTTGGCACCGCAACCGCACTTTCGGCAGCGCAAGGCTTCTTTTTCGATACAAGGCCGGTGGACTACAAACAGTTTTCGCCGGAGGAGGAAGAAGTCGCGTGGACTTGGATCGGCGGCAGGCATTCCTAACGGACCACGGTCAGCCGCTCCGCCGCGCGGGTGATCGCGGTGTAAAGCCAGCGTTCGCGCGTATCCTTGAAGGCCCAGCTTTCGTCGAACAGCACCACGTCGTTCCATTGAGAGCCCTGCGCCTTGTGCACGGTCAACGCATAGCCATAGTCGAAATCATCGAACCGCTTCTTCTGTTGCCAGGGAATCTCCGCATCGGGATCCTCGAACACCGATTTCATAAGCTTGATCTTGGCGACGCCGCGATCCGGATCGTCCTCCTCGGGCGAAACAAGCAGATTGATGCCGGGCTTCACCGTCTCGCGCGCCGCCGTCATCACCTTCCACAGCGACCCGTTGAGCAGGCCCTTGTTCGGGTCGTTGCGCAGGCAGACCAGCTTGTCGCCCGCCTGCGGATAGTCGGCGGTAAACCCTTTCAATTCGCGCAGCCGCTTGTTGTAGCGTTTGCGCGTACGGTTGGTGCCGACCAACACCTGGTCCGCCTTCAGCACCAGTTCTTGGGTCACATCCTCGCGGCCGATGACCTGCGCCGTGCCATAGTTGCCGCGCATGAACTCCCTGCCCTCGCGCACATCGAGCGCCAGCCGGATGATCGGATTGTCGCGCGCTTGGCGGTGGATTTCCGTCAGCAGGAAATCCGGTTCGTGTTCGGTGAAGAAGCCGCCGCCCGAAATCGGCGGCAGTTGGCCGGGGTCGCCCAGCACCAGGATTGGCGTGCCGAACGTCAGCAAGTCGCGGCCAAGCTGTTCATCGACCATCGAGCATTCGTCGACGATAATCAGTTTCGCCCGCGCCACCGGGCTCTGCCGGTTGAGCGCGAAGGTCGGCGACATCGAGGTCTTGCCGGTCGTTTCGTCCTCCACCGCCTCTTCTCCGCGCGGCCGGTAGATCAGCGAATGAATCGTGCGGGCGTTGGTGGCGCCTTTCGAGCGCAGCACCTGCGCCGCCTTGCCAGTGAACGCGGCGAACTGCACTTGCCCATCGACATGCTCGGCAAAATAGCGCGCAAGCGTCGTCTTGCCGGTGCCGGCATAGCCGAACAGGCGGAATATCTGCGGCCTGCCGGTCTTCATCCAGCGGGCCACCGCATTCAGTGCATCGTCCTGTTGTGGGGAGAATTCCATGACTTCGACTGGCAGGATTCGGGGAGCAAGAGCAAGCTGCGATCGATCGGCAACGCATTGCAGGTCACATGTTTGACTGCTTTTGCGGTTCAGCAAACGCCGGAACGCCTCCCAACCTATCGAAACCGAGATCGAACACAAGCAGAACATTGGCCCTGCTAGGCAAACTTCTTTCGGTAATCTCGCGGCACCAGCACCAGATCGCCGTCATCGAAGCTGCCGATATGGTCGCCTATGAAGCGCTGCCCACGTGAATTAAGCGTCAGTGTCAGTTCGTACTCGGGATGATGGTGCCACTGGAATGGAATGGCATCGTCAAGTCGCCGGTTGAGCATCGCCCAGGACATGCCTTGTATGGCCGGCACCTTTTCCAGAAATGGCTTCATCCGGCAATGATTCCTGATGAAACGCCAGAATGGTATCAGTTCCTGCGCTTCGGATACAACATCGCGGTCTCGCTATCGCTTAGCTTAGGTCCACCATAGGAAACCGGACGGGAGGACCATATGCAGGTGCAAGCAATCAAGCGCGACGCGCATCCAAGAACCGAAAAGGTCACGACCCAGCTCAAGGACATCGAAAAGAAGCTGCCGCTGCGGGTCCTGTCGCAGGAGGACTGGAAGCACTGGACGACGAAGGGCTACGTGATCGTGCACCAGGCAGTACCGGCCGCGAATGTCGAGCGGCTGGTCGATCTGCTATGGCGCTTTGACGAGAAGGACCCGAACGATCCGTCGACCTGGTATGCGACGCAACGGCGCGAACACAAGATGAAGGAATTGAACAACACCGGCATGCTGGAAATCTACAATCACCAGTATCTCTGGGATAACCGCATGGAACGCCGCGTCTATGATGCCTTCGTCGACATCTGGGACCGCAAGGATCTTTGGGTCGCCATCGACCGCGCCAATTTGAACCCGCCGAAGAAGGTGAAGGGCAATCCCAACGGCTTCATTCATTGGGATGCCGACACCTCGCTGAGGCCGTTGCCGATCGGCGTGCAGGGCGTTCTCAGTTTGAAGAAGCAGGATGGCGATGTCGGTGGCTTCCAGTGCATCCCGGAACTCTTCGCCAATTTCGACGAGTGGGTGAAGACCCAGCCTGCCGACCGCGACCCGATGCATCCGGATACGACCGGGTTGAAAATCACCAATATCGAAATGGAGGCGGGCGACCTGTTGATCTTCAACTCGCTGCTCGCCCACGGCGTTCGCCCGAACCATTCGGACAGCCGCGTCCGCATGGCACAGTACATCTCGATGTACCCTTCCGACGAAGAAAACGAGGTGGAACGACTGGAGCGCGTTCGGCTGTGGCGCGAGCGCGACCATCCGCAGCGCGACGCCTTCCCCGGCGACCCGCGCGACTGGGAGAAGCACAATGCCGAGACGGCGAAGCTGACTGCGCTTGGAGAAAAGCTGCTCGGCTTGAAGAACTGGAACTGAGCATCGGACGATAGACTGGGGCCCCTGTGGATTTTCGCCGTTCCCCCTCAGGCTCGCTACTTGAGTATTGTCGCTGCACGAATAAACTACACCCGACCCAGGGGAGCCCGCCAGTTTGCCGCGCACCACGGAAATGGCTCTCACGCCGGAACTCGTCGCCCTGTGCGAAAGAAGTGTCGCCGACCCGGGGCCTGAGCGTGGCGACCTTGAAATGTCCGAGGCGGAAATTCATGAAGCCGCGGGCCGGCTGGACCGGGAATGCGCGGATCGGCCTCTGTGGCTGTTTGCCTACGGCTCGTTGATTTGGAAGCCGGCCTTCGACCACATCGAGACCCGACGCGCCAACGCAGCCGGTTGGCACCGATCCTTTTGCATGACCATGCACCGCTGGCGCGGCTCGGCGGAACAACCAGGCCTGATGATGGCGATCATGCGCGGCGGAACGTGCCATGGCGTGGCCTACCGTCTTTCCGACGAGAACCGCACTGAACAGATCTATCGAATGATCTGGCGGGAGACCAGCTATTCGGAAGACCTGGAATCTGTGCGCTGGATCGATGTGGATACGGATGCCGGCAAGGTGCGGGCGTTGACCTTCTGGGCCGCCCCGAAGGGCAGCTATATCGTCAGGAGAATGGCTCCAGAAGAAGCCGCGAGGCGCATTGCCCGCGCCTGCGGCCATATCGGCTCTAACGCCGCTTATCTCTTCAACACCGTCTCCAAGCTCGCCGAGTTCGGCATCCGCGACCGCAATCTATGGCATCTGCAAGAGCTGGTCGCCGCCGAGATAAGGGCGATGGCTGGGCAAGGGCAGCCCATAGCGGAAGTATCCGTCTGAGCCGAGCCATCATCCTGAGTTCCGGCGGCAAACCTCGCGTAGCCTAGGCTCTCGCTTGGAGACTATTCTTCGCGGGAGCTGGCTAGCGGTCGTGCCCGACTCTGCGAGAGCATGCCGCGCCTTGAACCACGCTATGTCAATCAAGGAAAACGGACGGCTCTTCAACGACGCCGCAATGCTGGTATGGTCAGCGACCCGTCCCACCAAAGCGGTCCCAAATGGCTGAACAACGCGTCAAGAGACGTCTCGCCGCAATACTGGCCGCCGATGTGGTCGGCTACAGCCGTCTGATGGAGATGGACGAGGCTGGAACGCTGGCGACACTCAAGGCGCGACGACAGGGTTTGCTGACGCCTCTTCTTGAGAAACACCTTGGCCGGCTGGTGAAGGTGATGGGCGACGGTCTGCTGATCGAATTCGCCAGCGCGGTAGATGCCGTGCATTTTGCCCTGGATTTGCAGCACGGGACTGCTGAGGCCAACGCCCTCCTGCCCGGCGATCGCCACATCCGGTTGCGTATCGGCATAAATCTGGGTGACGTCATCATCGAAGGCAGCGACCTTTATGGCGACGGCGTCAATGTCGCCGCGCGATTGGAAAGCCTTGGCGATCCGGGCGACATCCTCGTTTCAGGCAGCGTTTTCGATCAGGTCAAACGCAAGGTCGAGGCTGGTTACGACGACCTCGGACCAAAGGAGTTGAAGAACATTGCCGAGCCAGTGCGCGCGTATCGAGTGCGGCCGCTATCGGCACACGAGGAAAAGCGTGAACCGCCCGCCCCGCCAGCCAAGCCCTCGATCGCGGTTCTGCCTTTCACCAACATGGGCGGCGACGCAGAGGATGTTTTCGTCGACGGGCTGACCGAGGACCTGATCACCGATCTTTCGCGAAACGACGGGATGTTCGTCATCGCCCGCCACTCGACATTCGCCTACAAGCGAAAGTCGATCGACATTCGCGTCGTCGCTCGCGAACTTGGTGTTCGCTACGTACTGGAAGGCAGTGCGCGCCGCGCCGGCGGGCGCGTGCGCATCAATGTCCAGCTGATCGACGCGGCCGGCGGCGACCACCTCTGGGCGGATCGCTTCGACCGGGATCTCGAAGACATTTTCGCCGTCCAGGATGAGGTGACAAGCCGGATCGTCGAGGCTTTGATCGGCCGGCTGGCGCCACAGCCGGCGCGAAACCGGCCGACAAACATGCAGGCTTACGACCTCTGCGTAAGGGCACGAAACCTCATTGGCTCGTTCGCAGGAACGGCTGATGCGATCAGGGAAGCCGACCTCCTGACAAGGCAGGCGATAGATCTCGATCCGAACTATGCGGAGGCATATCGCTGGCGGGCGTTTACACTCTGGTCACTCTGGGCGTTTTCAATTGAGCCAACGCCTGAGATCCGGGCGCAATCGATCGAACTCGCCGAGCGTGCCGTCGCGCTTGACCCGCACGACGCCGGTAATTGCTGGGTCCTGGGCTATCTACTCGCCTACGAGCATCGCTGGTTGGAGTCGGACGCGCAATTCGATGCGGCGCTCAGGCTGGACCCCAACCACGCAGACACATTTATCATGCGCGCCGATCTGCTCACATTGGCTGGCAAGCCCCACGACGCATTGGAGCTGATCAGGAAGGCATTGCGTCTCAATCCGCAGCCTGCCGGCTGGTATTATTGGGTGCAGGGCATCGCCTTTTACATGGCGCACCAATACGAAGCAGCGTGCGACGTTCTCCGGCTGGAAGCAACCTATCGCAGCGTCTCGCGCCGCGTTTTGGCGGCCAGCCTGGCGCAGTTGGGCAAAACAGAAGAAGCCAAGCGGGAGGCCGCACTATTCATGGTCAACAGCCCGCGTTTCACCATCAGCCAATGGGCTTCGAACCAACCTTCGCGTGATGAGGCAGCACTCCGGCATCTGGCCGATGGCTATCGAAAGGCTGGCCTGCCGGAGTAGTTGGCCAGCTCCGTCACGCTGGTTGCGGCTGTTCAATCTCGCCGCGTGGCGTGTTCTGGATAAGCAGCGATATCGCAGCTGCCGCAATCGCCGTCATCCCGGCGATCTGGAAGGCGAGATCGTAGCTGCCCTGCATTTCGCGCATCAGGCCACCAAAATAGGCCGCGCAAGCCGCGCCGACCTGATGCCCGGCGACGATCCAGCCGAAGACCATGGGCCCGCTGCGGTCGCCGAACGCCTCATTGGACAGGCGCAGTGTCGGCGGCACTGTCGCGATCCAGTCAAGTCCGTAGAACACGGCGAAAGCGGCTAGGCTGACCGGCGAGAAGCCTGACAGCGGCAAATAGATCAGCGCCAGTCCGCGAATGCCGTAGTAGGCGCCGAGCAGCTTGCGCGGGTCGAAGCGATCCGTAAGCCAACCCGAGCCCGTGGTGCCGATGAGGTCGAATATGCCCATCATCGCCAGCAGGCTCGCCGCCTGCACTTCCTGAATTCCCATATCGCCGCAGAAGGCGATCAGATGCGTGCCGACAAGACCGTTGGTGGTGAAGCCGCAGATGAAGAAGGTCGCGAACAGGTACCAAAATACCCGCGTTCCGGCCGCCTTGCGCAGCGTCCCGAAGGTGATCTGCAGGAAATTGCCCGGAACCGCGGGAGCATCCGGCTCGGGTCCAACCGCACCATAGCGCGTCGTGCCGATCGCCGAGGGCCGCTCCGGCACCAACAGCCAAACAAGCGGTATCAGCGCCGCCGTCGCGGCGGCAACGGTGATCGCCACCGGCTTCCACCCGCCCCAAGACGCAAGCGCGGCGAGGACCGGCAGGAATACCAGCAGGCCGGTTGCGGCACTTGCCGACATCAGCCCCATCATCAGCCCGCGGTTGGTCTTGAACCAGCGGTTGACGATTGTCGCACCGAGCACCGTGGCGACGGCACCCGAGCCGACACCCGACATCAGCCCCCACGTGGCGACAAGGTGCCATGGTTCGGTCATCAGCAGGCTCAATCCCGTTGAGAACGACATGACCGCCAACGCTGCGATCAGTACACGCTTGAGCCCGACGCGATCCATCAGCGCGGCCGCGAACGGACCGGCAAGGCCATAGATGAAGATGCCGACTGCAGCCGCGATCGAGATCACGTCGCGGCGCCATCCGAAGGAGTCCTCCAGCGGCACCATCATCACCGACATCGAGGAACGCAGCCCGGCCGCGATGAGCAGGCAGAGAAAGATCACGCCAACCACCACAAAGGCATAGCGCTGGCCGAACGGACGCGAGTTTGCTATTGTCATGTTACTCACCGGTACGTATTTTCTGGCTTGATACGTACCGGTGAGTAACATTGTCAAGCGGCAACGATCATGACAACGACCAAAATATTGGACCAGACAAACCTCGACAAACCCGCGAAAGCCCCGCGCGCAGCGGATCGGATTCTCGGCGTAGCGCGCGAACTGTTCTACAAAAAGGGTATCCGCGCGATCGGCGTGGACGAAGTCGTTCGCCAGGCCGGCGTTACAAAACCCAGCCTTTACAGAAGCTTCGCCTCAAAAGATGATCTGACGGCTGCGTATCTGACAAAATACGATTTGGAGTTCTGGCAGCGATTCGAGTTGTCGGTGGCAGCGCACCCAGGCGATCCGCGCGCGCAGATCTTGCATTACCTGACCCGTCTGGAGCAACGCGCCAGCAAGCCCGGTTACCGCGGCTGCGGCATGACCAACGCCTGCGTGGAGTATCCAGAATCGGATCACCCTGCCCGTACGGTCAGCGAAGCCAACAAGCGCGAGCTGCGCCGGCGCTTCAGGCAGATGGCTAGCGAGATGGGCGCCCGCGATCCGGACGCGCTCGGCGACGGACTGTTGCTGCTGTTCGAGGGCACACTGATCAGCAGCCAGATTTTTGGGCCGGACGGACCCGCAATCGCGGTTGCGAAGAATGCCGAACTTCTGATCGACGCTAGCCTGGCAAAGGCCTAAGGCGCGGCTACCCCTCTGACGCAGCCGCCTCGGCTGCCTTTTTCTTTCGGGTCTGCCGGTGGGCTTCCGCCGCGGCGGCTGCCACTGGCTGGTCTTGCTGAACGAGTACCGTCGGCCCTGGAAGCGTGACGCCGGCTTCCTTGAAGGCCTGCCTGATGCGCACATAGAATTTGCGTTTCATGCCAAAGGCTTCGCCTGGCTTCGTCGTCATCTTCATGCGAATTTCGATGCCGTATTCGCCGAAGTTCTGAACACCCTGCATCTTGATCGGTTCGATCACGAAAGGCGCATATTCGGGATCGGCTGCAAGCTCGAGGCCAACTTTCTTGATGAGCTTGCGCGCCGCCTCCAGATCGGTGTCGAAACCGACCGTGATGTTGAACTTGTCGGTCACCCAGTCGCGGCTGGAATTCTGCACCGCACCGAGTTCGCCGAAAGGAATGGTGAAAAGCGGTCCGCGATGGTGACGCAGCTTAACCGACCGCAGGCTGAAGCTTTCGACCGTGCCCATATATTTGCCGCTGGTGATGTATTCGCCAACGCGGAAGGCGTCATCGAGCAGGTAGAACATCCCCGAAATGATATCCTTCACCAGCGTCTGCGCGCCAAAGCCGATCGCCACGCCGAGCACGCCAGCGCCGGCGATCAGTGGCCCGATCCGAACGCCAAGCGATGACAGGATCATCAGGATCGCCATAACGACGATTGCGGCAAAGAGAATATTCTGCACGATCGGTAGAAGTGTGAGAAGCCGAGCTTGCTGCGGATCGATCGTGTGATGCTGCTCTTCGCCGTCGCCAGCCGATGACGGAGTGATAACGCCCAATTTGCGCTCAATGACGGCCTTGATGATGCTCCAGACGAAATCGGCGGCAAGCGCGATGACCACTGCATTGAGCAGCCCGCTCAGCAGCAGCGAGACCGTTGGGCTTTGTGTCCGCATGGATTGCATGTCGAGACCCCAAACCTGAGCCAGCAGATAGGCGGCGAGGACAACGAGTGCGATGCGGATGCCGCGATCGACGACCGCCACGGTTACCGCCGCGATGGGACGCGCGTCCGGATCGCCTTCCGGTGCGCGCAACACGTAGTGCACAGCGCGATGCATCATGACGATCGCAGCGGGCAGCGCTACGGCTGCAACGACGAACCAGAACAGGATGAACGAACCGCTTGTGCGGATGAGGAAGAGCAGGATGAAATAGACGGTCAACAGCCAGGAGACCGCGGTTGGGCTCATGCGGCCGGTCGCAACACCTTCTTGCGGGTCTGCCTTGGGTCGCAGCCACACTGCGGCCAATCCTATCACGAGCATGAGAATGTCGGCCGGAATGGCCAACGCCAGAACGCTGTCACGATCGAAGCCCAGGGTCGGCAGCAAGGTGAACGTCGCGCCGATGAGCATGAATATGCCGGTAGCGGCGACGATCCAGCGATACCAATGCAGGGAGCGCGCATCGCTCATCGGCAACGCCCGCACCTCTATCGCATCAGCGACGCTGATATGCGGCGGCAGCAGCGCAAAGCGCAGAAACATCAGCACTGCCCACGTGACGATCGCAGCGGACAGGTAAATCAGGACAATCTCACGCAGCAGCGGCGGCCATTCAAAGAGCAGGAACGCGCCGGCACTGCCGAGCATGAAAGCGCCGACCTTCGTCAGTGCAAAGATAAATCGCCCGCCAAGCTTTTTTGCCCTGCCCTGCGGCGTGTTTTTCGGCAGAGAGATGATCCATTTGCGTAGTTCGGCGGTTCGCCAATGCGCCAGTTGGGTCAGCGCCGCGCCAACACCGACGAAAAAGGCAATCAGGAGAAAGATGCCAATCAAGCCGCGGTCGGCGAATTCAAGCATCATGATATCGCGGGCGCGCTCGAATTCCTGCGGCAGTCGCGTCACCGCGGCTGCCAGACGCTCGAGATGATTCTTGATGTGCGATAGGGTCGATGAAACCATCGATTCCTCCATCGCCACAACCGCCGGGGCGGTGGGCTGCGTGGAGGTGGCCGGTGCTTGCGCCTGCTTTGCCACCCACTCCTTGATTGCCGGATCGGAGAGAAGCTCGATCAGTTGGTCGAGCTTCTCGGGCGCGGGCGTTTGCACAGCTGCAGGCGCTGCGTTCTGCGCGGATGCAGGTGGCGGCGCGAACGCCATCGCCACGAACACAAGGAAATTCAGGAAGACAGCGCAGCGCGTGATCATCGAACGGCCCAATGAGAATGCGGACTAACAGGCACCGCCTCCGAGTAGCACATCGCGCTTGGTGTTGTCTTGGGTGCCGGCGCGCGCCAGGCAGAAGCGCAACCGCCGACAGCGATCATCGGCCTATTCTGGTCTAGTGCCGCGGCGTCGCTCGTCCAATTACATACCTTATCGCTCTGACCGCTGTGGACCGACCCGCTCTGACAGCTTGTGGAGTCTTGCCTTCTATCGTGCTTGCACTTACGGCCTTGGCCAGAGTGGGCGAGCGCAGAGCATGCAGGACTTCCTTCGACTGATCCACGTTCTCGGCGCAACCGTGTTGTTCGGTACGGGAATCGGCATTGCATTTTTCATGGCGGCCGCTCACAGGACGCGAAATCCTGCGCTGATCGCGCATGTAGCTGGCACAGTCGTGATTGCCAGCAGGATTTTCACGACGACGGCGTTGATCCTGCAGCCGCTTGCGGGTCTGTGGTTGGTGAGTGAGGCCGGCCGGAGCCTGACCGAGGGCTGGATTGTCCTGTCGATAGCATTCTTCGTCGTGACCGTTCTTTTCTGGCTGCCCATGATGGCGATCCAGGTGCATTTGCGCAATCTCGCCGAGCGCGCCGCTGCTTACGATCGGTCCCTGCCGGAAGAATACATCAAGCTCTACCGCATCTGGTTCGGCTGCGGCCTACCAGTGTTTCTGAGCGTCATCGCGATTGTTTGGCTGATGCTGACCAAACCGTCGATCGACCTATTTTAGCTACTTCAGCATCGGCAAAAGAGTTGCCGCGAGTAGCACGCCCATGGCGAAGTTGAACCATTTGAGCCGCACCGGGTCCGACAGGATACCGCGAAGCGCCATGCCGAAACCCGCCCAGGTGGAAACGCTCGGAATGTTCACAGCGGCAAAGGCAACGCCGATGATGATCACCGACAGGAAAGGCGAACCGGGCTCGGTGTATACCGCCATTGCGGTCACAGCCATCACCCAGGCCTTCGGATTGACCCACTGAAATGCCGCCGCCTCGATAAACGTCATTGGCCGCGCCCTGCCGTCGCGGTCCTCGCCCATCGAGCGCGACATTGCAATCTTGAAAGCCAGGTAAAGAAGATAGGCTCCTCCCGCGACCTTCAGCGCGACATGCAAAATCGGGAAAGCGGCCAGCAACGCGCCAAGCCCAAAACCCACCGCCAAAAGCAGGACAAAGAACCCGATCCCGATGCCGAACATGTGCGGGATCGTGCGCACAAATCCGAAGTTTACACCGGATGCCAGGAGCATGAAATTGTTAGGCCCCGGCGTAACCGACGTGACGAAGGCGTAGACGATGAGTGCGAGAAAGGCATCGGGCGACATCAAGCGTTCCTGACATTTACGTCAGGAGCATTGACCTATTTCGTCCCGCAAGTCACGAACGCAATTGTTTCGGTGACAAGGTTACGCGAAATGGCGGGCTGTGCGGTTCGCTGTTTCGCGGAGACAAGCGTATCCGCGTGCCTCCTCCTTGCCACGCCCCGAACACTCGGTCTGGCCATTTTTCCTCCGACAAGCTCCCTTCGACAAGCTCAGGAGCGGATGCCGGTGTTGCCGGAAACGCGTTTTTGGTGGTTCAAACGTCATACGTCATCCGCGCCACGCCGGCATTTTACACAGGAGGCCCCGTACACGGGGAGAAGGAAGAGCTTCCGGTAACGCCGCCGCAAATCGCCAGGGTCGGTGACTAGCGGTGAGGCCGGTGCAGGACTTGCCTCACTCAAACCGAGCCACGCCAGCGCGCTTCTATGAGCTGATGCGGCCGTGCGGCATACCGTACATCAGCCTGCCAAATCCGTCGCTGGTGACGTGAACAAGTGTGCGGTGGTCGCCTGCCTCGAACCATATGTCTCCGTTCCGCTCCAACTGATCGTCGACGACACAGGCGACACGATAGGGTTCGCCGAGGATCGGCACCGCGCCGGTGTCGCAATCGGGGAAGAGCGTGCTGGCTTCTTCTTCCGTTGCAAGCCGCACGGAATCGCCGACAATCTCGCTGACCTTGTTCAGATCGACATAGCGCGAGGCAGGAACGACCGCCAGCAGATAGCCGTCGTCCCACTTAAGCACAACACCCTTGGCCAGGGCCGCGCCCGGCACGTGGCTCGCGCGCGCGCTCATTGTCGAAGTACTGGTTTTGCCATGACGCGCCACGTCATAGCGAATGTGATTGTCTTCGAGGTATTCCTGAACAGTAAGTGCGATACCCATGGCCGTTCCTTTCGCGCAAAGCAGCAGCCAGCACGGATAATCGGCAGCGAGGATCATTTTCACGGCAATCGCGAGGCGGCACGAAACCACCCCAAAACACGTGCCGGCTCCTCGCAAGACGCTGCCGGCTGGTCGGTTGGCCGACCCATCGAGGGCAGGCCGATCAAGGTGAAGAGTACACCTGCAAGTTCATACCGGCCAGCAGAATGTCGGGCTGGGGCCGATAGCGTTGAAGAAGTCGGCTGATGTGAGGTGTTCGGTAGCTCGCTGGGCTCAGAGGAGTAGAGGCCGTGGCCTCTCATGCCGCTTCCGGCATCGGGCCTGGGATCAGCTTTGCCAGTTTGCGGAGATTTTGGGCGGTGGCTGCGAGGTGGAACTCATCGCGGGCACCGTTTGGTCCTCGTAGTCGCAGGCGGTCGAGCCTGAGGATGCGCTTTAGGTGGGCGAATAGCATCTCGACCTTCTTCCGCTCGCGTCGTGAGGTGACATAGGCGTCCGTGGTGGCGATGTCGCGGGCCATGTCGCGAGCGCCCTCGTGGATAGAGCGCAGGACTTTGCGGGCGGGTGCGTTCGGACAGCAGCGGGGCTTGAGGGCGCAGGCGTCGCAGTCGAGCTTGCTGGCGCGGTAGCGCATCAGCCCGTTCTCATCAACGAAGGGGCGCGGCATCCGATAGGCTTTCTGACGCTGCCTAAGCTCCTTGCCGCCCGGACAGGTGTAGAGATCACCCTTGAGGTCGTAGGTGAAGTCGGTCCGCTCGAATGTGCCGTCGCGGCGCTCGGACTTGTCGAAGACCGGAATGTGCGGCTCGATCCCGCGCTCATGCACCAGCCAAGCGAGCATCTCGGCTGAACCATAGGCGCTGTCGGCAGCCAGCCTCTCTGGATAGAGTCCGAAGCGCTCCTGGGTACGCTCGATCATCGTGCGCGCCGCACCGACCTCGGCTTGGCGTATGGCCCGGCTCGCCTCGACGTCCACGATAACGGCATGATCCATATCGATCAGGTAGTTGGTGGCGTAAGCGAAGAAGGCGTGGCCCTTCATCGCGCCGGTCCACTGCGCCGCCGGATCTGATCTCGACACGAACTTGGGCTTCACTTCGCTCGCGGCACCCCAGGCCGCCTCATCGAGGGTGTCGAGATATTCCTGGACCGAGCGGCGGGTCTCGGCCATCGCCTCCCAGTCGACCGGCTCCGATCCTTCCGCCGAGCGCTGCTTGTTCGCATCCGCCTTGATGAGGCTGGCATCGACGGCAAAACCCTCACCGCCGACCAGTCCTTCCTCGATGCACCGGCGCACGGTCGTCTCGAACAGCTCGCGCAAGAGATCGCTGTCACGGAAGCGGCCGTGGCGGTTCTTGGAGAAGGTGGAGTGGTCCGGAATATCTGCCTCCAGACCGAGTCGACAGAACCAGCGATAGGCGAGGTTCAAATGCACTTCTTCACACAAGCGGCGCTCGGAGCGGATGCCAAAGCAGTAGCCGATGATCAGCATCCGGATCATCAGTTCGGGATCGATCGAAGGTCGGCCGATATCGCTGTAGAAAGGCCGCAAATGCGAGCGCAGGCCGGACAGGTCGACGAAGCGATCAAGCGAGCGCAACAGGTGGTCGCCCGGGACATGGCGTTCGAGGCTGAACTCGTAGAACAGCGCCTCCTGCATCACCGTCCGCTCGCCCATCATCGCCGAATCCTCCAATTCCAAAGAGGACTGAATCAGCACTTCACGCCACAAGCAACACCGACTTTTTCAACAAAATGGCCAGGACCGGTCGAAATGGTGTGAGGCCATTTTGCTGGATACGAGGAGCGAAGGCGCAGGAAGCCTTTCGGCCTTCAAGCCCTTCGCGACACCGGAGCACCGCGGGTGCGCAGAACGCGGAAAGGACGCTCCGGCATTTTCAGGCGCCATCTCGTAGGTCCTGACCCTGGAACGTTTAGTGTTTTCTCGACTGAACGAGAAATGCATCGATTGCCGCCTCGCCGAGCCATTTCGCCGCTTCCAGCCGGTGCAAACCCTCGACCAGCACGTGCCGGTTGCCATCGAGACGCACCTGGATCGGTACCTTCATGCCATTTTCGAGAATGTCCTCGGCGAGGATGCGAACTGTTTCTGGGTGCAGTGTCTTGCGGCGCGCCGTCGGCACATAAATCGTGTCGATGGCAATCTTCTGGATCCTCAACATCGCACCTCCGGCGGGCGAAGCAGCCCGTAAGGTGAGGGATACGGCTTTTGTGGGTGAACGCCAAGAGTGCGCCGCTGTTACCTCGCCGAGATCAGGCTCTCAGCGTTATCTGCGATTTGGACAATTCATCCGTTTTCGCGAGAAAGGCGGGGATATCGTCTTGGCTCATCGGCAGCGCATGGCACTGGACGAGGTGGCGGTCGAGTTCGCGCAACGCATCCAGTTTCCGCTCTACAGCGCCGCGCGTCCTTTCGGACGCGCAAAGGACGCTGTATCTCTTTAAAACTGCGCATCGTGCGGGCCGATGCGGTAGTCTCGGCGCCTCTGACCACAGTCGATCTCATTGTTCCGGTTGGTATTACAGTAAAACCTTTCTATCGACCGAAGCCGTCGCGACATCCAATGCAAGCTTTGCCGTGCTGCTAAAGAGAGCCTGGCGCTCGGAGAGCAGCGTCTCCTCTCCTGTCAGGAGACTATCTACGACGGTACAGATCGAAAGCGCCCGAAACCCCAAAAGCCGCGAAAGCGCGAACAGGTTGGCCGTTTCCATATCCACCGCGATGATGCCGTTTGCACGCGGCAGGTCGAACCGCGTTGCTGGCTCCGGATGATAAAAGACATCGCTCGAAACCATCGGCCCGAAATGACACGCATGCGAGGAATTTTCCGCCGTCTGCCTGGCGTATCGCAGCAGCGTTTCGTCGGGACGGTCCGCGGAAACGCCATTGACAAGATCGGTATCCATCACCGCGCTTTCGGCCACAAAGACGTCTCGCAGCGGTGTTTGATCGGTGAGCGCGCCGCACGAGCCAATCCGCATGACGGTACGTGCGCCATAGAAGGCCACCAGTTCATGGACGTAAATCGAGAACGAAGGGCGCCCCATTCCAGTTGTCTGGAGGCTGATCCGCACTCCATGGAAATTTCCAGTATAGCCAAGTGCGCCGCGCAACCGGTTCACACATCGCGGCTCATCGAGGAAGGTGTTTGCGATCCACTCAACGCGCAGCGGATCGCCCGCCACGAGGACGGTCTCGGCATAGTCTCCCGGCGAAGCCTCAATGTGCGGCGTCATGTTCGGACAATCCGCGGTTGGCGCTGCAATATCCGGCGGTGCCGGAATTTTAGCCTTCGAGAACTTCCTTCACAACCGTAGCAAGCTGCTTCAGCGAAAAGGGCTTTGGCAGGAAGCCGAATTTGGCATCCGCCGGCAGGTTTTTTGCAAATGCGTCTTCAGCATAACCCGAGACAAAGACGAACTTGATATCCGGATCAATCTTCCGCAATTCGCCAAGCAGCGTCGGCCCGTCCATCTCCGGCATAACTACGTCCGACACCACGATATCGATCCTGCCTTCGAGTTGATGATAAACCTCCAACGCTTCGACGCCAGAAGAGGCTTCATGAACCGTGTAGCCGCGTGAAGTGAGCGCTCTCATGCCACCCATGCGCACGGCATCCTCATCCTCGACCAGCAGAACAGTCGCCGAACCGGAAAGGTCGCGCGAAGCGTCCGCCGGCCTGGCGGGCGCCGCCTGCGTGGCGGAGACGGTCCCGTCCGCATCCACGGACGCCTCGCCGACGTGCCGCGCCGCCGCGATGTGGCGGGGCAGGAAAATCCGGAAGGCTGTTCCCTTATTGGGCTCCAACTCGCAGAAGATGAAGCCGCCGGTCTGCTTGATGATGCCGTAGACCATGGACAGGCCTAGACCGGTACCCTTGCCGACCTCTTTCGTCGTGAAGAAAGGCTCGAATATCTTCTTCAAAACGTCCGGCGGGATGCCGGTGCCCGTGTCCTCGGCCTCGACCAGAACGTAGTCCAAATCTCCCATTTCGCGGTGATAGTTCGAAGCACGCACTTCATCCGCGGTGAAATTCTTGGTGCGCACCGTCAGCGTACCGCCAGATGGCATGGCATCGCGCGCGTTCACCGCAAAATTCACCACCACCTGCTCGAACTGGCTGATGTCGACCTTCACCGGCCACAGGTCGCGGCCATGGTCGATTTTCAGCTTGACGTTGTTGCCGACGAGGCGCGCCAGTAGCATCCTCAGATCGGCAAGCACGTCGGTGAGGCTCAGAACTTCCGGCCGCAGGGTTTGCTTGCGCGAGAAGGCCAGCAGCTGCCGAACCAAGGAAGCAGCGCGGTTGGCGTTCTGCTTGATGTTCATGATGTCCGGGAAGGACGGATCGGACGGTCTGTGGTTGGTCAGAAGCAGATCGGATGCCATGATGATGGCGGTCAGCACATTGTTGAAATCGTGCGCGATACCGCCCGCAAGCTGGCCGACAGCCTGCATTTTCTGGCTCTGCGCCATCTGCCCTTCCAGCGCCTTCTGTTCGGTTGTCTCCATGGCGTAGATGATCGCAGCCTCATCCGCCTCGTCGCCCGCCAATTCCTCGCTGACAGCGTTCACAAACAGACGGATGTGCCGCTCTTCATTGTTGGGCAGCGCCGTGTCAATCGGCGCGATCTCGGCCTGACGACGGCGCGCCTTCTCAAGCGCAGACGCGAACGCAGGACGGTCACGCTCAAGAACGACAGTGTCGAAGCGGATATGGCGGTCGATCGCGTCGCGATCCACCACCGACGAGAATAGCGAATAGAACGGCGCATTCGTACGCACGATCCGGCCCTGGCCATCGACGCCGGCAATCGCCATCGGGGTCGAGTTGAAGAAGCGCGTGAACCGGATCTCGGACGCCCTGAGGTCGGCGGAGGAATCCTCGCCCTGCGTGCGGTTCAGCACGACAGTCCTGGTCGGGCCGCGCGATCCGTCGCGGTTGGCGGTGATGCGATGCAAGAAGCGCACCGGCAGGGCCTGGCCGGTCGACATGGCAAGATCGAGATCGATGACAGCGTTCTTGGTGGTGCCCGGATCCGCCTTGATCGACCGCACGAGAGCCATGCCGTCGCCAGCCACCAGCGCCGCTATCGTCATGTCTCCTGGAGTGAAACTGGTAAGATCGATCCCGACCCATTCGGCGAGCGTCGAATTGAGGTAGGTGATGCGATAGTCGGAATCGGCGGCGAAGAACCCGGCCGGCGCGTGGTCGAGATGATCGATTGCTTGCTGCAGGTCGAGGAAGAAGCGCTCCTGTTCGGCGCGCTCGCGCGAAATATCCGCAAGCTGCCACGAATGCAGCGGTTGACGCTCGCCTGGTATCTTGAATGCCCGGGCCTGTACGCGATACCAGCGCGGATCAACCTCGCCGCCCGGCTTGATCGAGCGGGATACACGGAACTCGCCGGAGCCGGACTGGCCGTCGCGCAAGCCCGATGACAGTCGGTAGATCATATCGGCTGCCTCCGGAACGTCCGAAAGCAATGTTTCGACTGTGCGAAGATCTGCCGCGCCGGCTGCGCCTGTCATATCGGCATAGGCGCGATTTGCGTAAACAACCCTCCCCTTATTGTCATTAACAACAAGACCTTGCGACAGAGAGTCAATGTAAGACTTCGATAGTTCGTCAGTTGTCGACCGTGAGGCGATCTGCACGAATCCGATCGCGGCGGCAAAGAGGAAGCCTACGCCAGTCATGGCGAGCACGCCCAACATGCCCAGGAGGAAAGGATCGCCGAGACGTTCGCGGAAAATGCCGAAGACGATCGCCGCGCCGGTCAGCACGATGATAAAGATCACCAGCCGGGTGATCGTCCCCGGCCTGGTCCCCTTGTCGACGACTGGTACGGGATAGAAGTCGCCGCGCGTTTCTTTCACCATCAGAGCGCGATCCCCGCCATTTTCCGGTGCCCCTTAGTACTCGGCCCTAAACTCCATTCGAATCGGCCCAAGTCACATTCTCCATAGCTCGAAAAGCCTTTTTTCAGAATGCGTTTCCGCCCTTTTGTCTGTGAAAATGGCTGGCTTTTGTTCCAGATCGCAAGAATTCGAAAACCGCTCGCACGGCTCGGGCACCGAACACCACCTTTGCGCCGCCGCGAAACGGCGTGGATGACAACAGGCACGGCGCAACAGAAAGGTTCCATTTGCGCAAAACACGCTCTAGTGTCTCGCCGCGGACACGTAGTGGGGTATCAGATGCAAGGTTGGCTGGACGAGGTCGCTGGGCCCGGATACTCGCAAGCCCTTTTGTGGGCCTTGCTCGCGCTCCTCTTACTAGTGGTACTGCTCGTCGTCATAAAACTCATCCGCGGCATGACATTCGGGACGTTCGTCGCGGGTGGCCGCAACCGCAAAAATCGCCTTGCGGTGATGGATGCCACCGCCGTCGACAGCCACCGGCGCCTGGTGCTGGTGCGCCGCGACGACATCGAGCATCTTCTGCTGATCGGCGGCGCCACCGATATCGTCGTTGAAAGCGATATTCGCATTGGCCAGCGCAGGCCAGTAGCGCCTGCACCAGAGCCCGTGCGTGAGGTTCAGCCACCGGCATCCCTGCAGGCACAGCAGCTTCCGGCGCCGCAAGCCCCGGCGCCCACGCGGCGCGCTCCGGAGCCAGCGCGGGCAACGCCACCTCCGGCACCTCCGCCGCGTGCAGCCGCGGCGGTCATAAGGCCTGAACCGCCCAGACCGGCTCAGCCAGCGCCCCGAGGCGCGGCGTTTCAGCCGGCCGCGCCGAGACCGATGATGCCTCCGGCAACCTCCGACGATCTCGACGATGCGCTGCTGCGGGAACTGCAAGTGTCGCTGGACGACGACGGCGCAAAGGCGCAGCCGGCAAGTCCGGGACCATCGCTTGACGATGAGATGGCGAAGCTTCTCGGCGAATTGGCCAATCCGCGCCGCTAGAGCATGTCGCGCTCAATGTGATCCATTGTGCCGGTGATGGTTTGGGCCAAGGTCGAGGACTTTGGCGCGGGCCGCACTGTCGGTGCGGACAAGACGAAGGCCGAAGGATTTGGCCCAAACCAGCCCGGCCCACGGTCGGACCCCGTTTCTGCGAAACGGGACAAGTTCGACCGAGCGAATTGTCTGATTGTCGATTTGCCAAAAGCAAATCGACGGCAGGGTTTCCGTTTGGCGGGCGCTCACTTTGTCGGGCCGCTCGTCCGATGGAACCGCATCGAACTTCGCGCCCCTCCGCGTGAATCGCCTCGCCAAACGAGAAACAGAATGAATCACATTGGGCGCGACATGCTTAGCAGCTGGCGATCCGGCGTCTGCCTAAAGAAAAAGCGGCACATGGCCGCTTCTTCAAAGGTGTCTTGTCAGCAGATCGATCAGTCGTCGCGATAGACTTTTTCGCGGCGCTCATGCCGTTCCTGCGCCTCGATCGACAAAGTGGCGATCGGACGAGCATCGAGCCGCTTCAGCGAAATCGGCTCTCCGGTTTCTTCACAGAAACCGTAAGTGCCTTCATCGATACGCTGGAGTGCGGAGTCGATCTTGGCGATCAGCTTGCGCTGACGGTCTCGTGCCCTGAGTTCGATCGCGCGGTCGGTTTCGGAGGAAGCCCGGTCCGCGAGATCCGGGTGATTGGCATTTTCCTGCTGCAGGATTTCGAGGGTTTCGCGTGCTTCCCTCAGTATATCGTTTTTCCACGTTATGAGTTTTGCCCGGAAGTAGGCTTTCTGCCGTTCGTTCATAAACGGCTCTTCTTCCGAGGGCACATAGTCGGCATTAACGAGAACGCTCATTCAACTCATCCCATTACCCCTGGTTTTGGGCGCCTATATATTCGGGGGCATTGGGGCGCACAAGATCAATCGTCGGGCTCGTCACGCAATTGTCAGTAGTGGATTACAGCACGTTAGCGCGTACAAAACGTGCTGCGCCGGCGGGTCGCGCGCAACCGAAAGGCCAAGATGCCGCGCGCCAACTGCTGTTGCGTGGTGCACCGCTGACAGGTAAATCCCTAGGCCGTGGACTCATAAATATGATCGAAATGGCGCCTGAAACGGCAAGGAAATGCAAGAAGGAGTGCGAAGGTCGGGCCGGCAGGCCCGGCCTTCGCGCCGTCTATCCGAACAGATGGCCTCACACCATTTCGACCAGATTTATGAGTTCACGGCCTAGCTTGAGGGGTTGCCTTTCGGGCATTGCACGGAGCGCAGGGTGAGTACGCTTTATCTTCTGAGGCATTCAAAGGCAGGATGGGCACTGCCGGGCATGCGTGACTTCGATCGTCCGCTCGACAATACCGGCAATGCGGATGCGGAAATGATCGGCAACGCGATGCGCGACAGGCATTTTGTGCCGGAAATAACGCTCTGTTCGAACGCCGCCCGGGCCCGTCAGACGCTCGAGGGAATTGCAGGCGCCGCCGATACGGGCCGGGTTATCTTCCTCGACAAGCTCTATTCGGAAGATTCGGCGGGCTACCTCGAAATCATCCAGGAAAACGGCACCCACAATTCGCTTCTGATCATCGGCCACAATCCGATGATGGAGGACCTCGCCATGGCCGTCGCCGGTTCCGGCGACGAAGCAGCGCTCTCCACGCTCCACTTCGGCTTTCCGACATCCGGCCTCGCCGTCATCGAATTCGCGGACGGATTGGCGAAGGCTGCACCCGGAAAAGGCCACCTGTCCGCATTCCTGACGCCGGCGGATCATTGATCGCGGTGTTCCAAGGCCTTGGGGGGTCTGGAGGATGGCTACGTCGTGACCCGATCCACGGCGCAGTGGCGCGCGCATCAATTGGGTCATGAATTCCAACGAAGACGATTGCCGGGCGCAGCACCTTTCAACCGCGTCCTCCCGGCCAAGGGAGCGAAGCGACCGCCGAGCCGGGACCCAGCGTGATAGTCGCCGAAGGCGCATTGGTCGCGCGTATGCGCGAAAATGCAGAAAGACTGGTCGCTGGATCCCGGGTCTTCCTTCGCTTCGCTCAGTCGCCCGGGATGACCCTTCAAACGCCGTTCACCGGGAATAGAATCTGGCAACTCTCTGCCCTAACCAATTGAAACGACACCCTTGTCAGCATCTTTGGCAGGAGATTTTATTCCCACCAGCACTTTCTCGCGTATTCTCCGCCATAGCAGCTTGCTTGTGGGAACGGGTGTACAACCGGCATCCAGGCAAGTGTGGCACCGGGCCGGCCACGCAACGGTTAGCGTGGTTTGGGGTGATCCCCCGCAGCCTAGACCCGGCCCCGGATCAAGCTCGCGAGCCGTTAACTCGGCCGGGTTTGGTTTTGGGGAAGCATGCCGGCGGCGCATGGCGAAGCGTCACTAAACTATACCTTACAAGGCGCAATGCCATGCGCCGTCTCCCACACCCCAACCCGGGCTTCGAAAAGCCGGGGACCGTATTCGCGCGTCCGGAGGATAGGCCGATTGCGAAATCTTTTGTCAGTCCGGGTTGATTTCGCGAGCCGTTGCGCGTGGCATTTCAATTGCTGCCGCGCTCGCCTATATCGCCAGCTAGGGAAATCTGGACATCCGGCTTGGCGTCGTCTCTGACAAACTTTTCCGACGAAGCACGCATCGCGCTGGACACGATCTTCGGCCGCGCGGCAAACATGTTCTCTCCATCGCTGCGACTGGGAGTGACCGGCCTGTCACGTGCCGGCAAGACCGTCTTCATTTCCGCGTTCGTGCACAATCTGATCCATGGCGGCCGCCTGCCGCTGTTCGAAGCGCGCAAATCGGGCCGGATCGCGCGTGCCTTCCTCGAAGAACAACCAGATGACGCGGTTCCACGCTTTCAGTACGAGGATCACATTGCCGCGCTGATCGATGCGCGAACCTGGCCCGAACTCCACCCGCGCCATTTCCGAGCTTCGCCTGACGATCGAGTATGAATCGGCATCGGGTTGGAATCGCATGTTCTCCGCCGGAAAGCTCTCGGTCGACATAGTCGACTATCCCGGCGAGTGGCTGCTAGACCTGCCGCTGCTTGGCAAAACCTATCGCGAGTTCTCGCGCGAAGCGGCAGACCTGTCCTCACTGCCGGTACGCGGCGATCTGGCCGCCGACTGGCGGGCGCTGGCCGACCCGATCGACCCGAACGCGGACGCCGATGAAATGACGGCGCGCCGCCTCGCCGAGGCGTTTACAGCCTATCTGCGGGCCTGCAAGCTGGACGAGCGAGCCCTTTCGACCTTGCCGCCCGGACGCTTCCTGATGCCGGGAGATCTCGACGGATCCCCTGCCCTGACCTTTTCGCCGCTGCTGCTGAAGGACGATCAGCATCCCCGTGCGGGTTCGCTGCATGCCATGATGGAGCGGCGTTACGAGGCCTACAAAACACACGTCATCAAGCCGTTCTTCCGCGAGCATATCGCGCGGCTCGACCGGCAGATCGTGCTGATCGACGCTCTGCAGGCGCTCAATGCCGGCCCATGGGCGATGGCCGACCTCGAACGGGCGCTCGGCGAAATCCTCACCTGTTTCCGCATCGGCCGGGGCGGGTTCCTGACAGACCTGTTCTCGCACCGCATAGACCGCATCCTCGTCGCCGCGACCAAGGCCGATCATCTGCACCACGAAAGCCATGACCGGCTGCAGGCGATCGTCAATCGCATTGCCGACCGCGCCGTCAAACACGCCGATCTGACCGGCGCGGAGATCGACGTGCTGGCAATGGCGGCGGTGCGCGCTACCCGCGAGGGCACGGTCAAGCAAGGACGAGAGGACCTGCCGGTCATCATCGGCACGCCGCTCGAAGGCGAGAGGATCGGCGACGAGGTTTTCGACGGCCAGAGCGAAACCGCGATCTTCCCGGGCGATCTCCCCGGCAAGACCGAAACGGCCTTCAATCCCACAGGCATGGGCGAGATGACAGATAGCACGGTAAGGTTCGTTCGCTTTCGCCCGCCAAAACTGGAACGCACCGCCGAAGGAATTACGTTGTCGCTGCCGCATATCCGGCTCGACCGAGCAATGCAGTTCCTGTTGGGAGACCATCTGGCATGATCCCGCCACGCAAGCCGGCGGCCTTTCGCGTCGCCCAACAGGAAGCGGACCGGTCTGCCGTGTCGGCAAAGCAGCATGTCGCCGAGAGACCTACTGCGAGCCGTGCCCCTCGCGCAGTGAAGCCGGAAGATGCGGTCGTCGTGCCCGCCGAGATCGATGTTTTCGACGAGCCGGAGATCGCGGCAGACGATCCGCCGCCGGCAACCGCGCCGAAGCGCCACTCCTGGGTCGCGACGATTCTGGCTTCCGCCGTCAGCGTGATCGTCTCTCTGGCCATCGGCCTCTGGACCGACCAACTGATCCGTCAGTTGTTCGAACGCGCTGCGTGGCTGGGCTGGCTGGCCGCGGCAGCGGCAGCCATCGCGCTTATCGCCGTCTTGGTCATCGTCGCACGCGAAATGCGGTCGCTGATGCGTCTTTCATCGATAGAGCGCCTGCGTGAGGCCGCAGCCGACGCCATGCGCCGCGACGATGCTTCGGCGGCGCGCAAGGTGGTTGCAGAATTGACCGGACTGGTGGCCGCCAACCCCGAAACCGCCGCAGGCCGCCGCGCGCTAAAGGAACTCGATGGAGAAATCATCGACGGGGCTAACCTTGTTCGGCTCGCCGAGGTCGATCTTCTGGCGCCGCTCGACGCCAAGGCCCGCACGCTCGTGCTTGACGCCGCCAAGCGTGTTTCGGTGGTCACCGCCGTCAGTCCGCGCGCGATGGTCGATCTCGCTTATGTCGTTTTCGAAGTCGCCAGGCTGATTCGCCGCCTTTCGGAACTCTACGGCGGACGGCCGGGAACGCTCGGCTTCTTTCGGCTGGCGCGCAACGTGCTGGCACACCTGGCAGTAACCGGCGCAATCGCGGCGGGCGACGATCTGGTGCACCAGCTTGTCGGCCAAGGGCTTGCGGCACGACTCTCGGCAAAGCTGGGCGAAGGCGTCGTCAACGGCACGATGACGGCGCGAATCGGCATCGCCGCGATGGAAACGGTCCGCCCCTTGCCCTTTACCGCTTTGCCGCGTCCGAAGCTCACGGATTTCCTTTCCGCGCTCGCCTCCTTCACCAATCGCAAACCGCTGCGAAGCCCGCTTCCGAACGCTGACAATCGTCTTGCCGCTCAACAAATGCCGCGCGAGTGATGAAGCATTAACCAATCTTGTTCATGGTCACTTCATCAATAACCTGTTCCGGTGCGTGGAAAATCCGATGAAGTTTGTGCCTTTCGCCGTCTCCTGTGTTCTTTCCGCGGCAGCGATGGTTCCGGCCACGAGCACGTTTGCGGCGGAGCGCGACTCGCAGATTCTTCAAGTCGATCGAAGGCAGCTGGACCGGCCCGGGCGAGATCATCGCCGGAAAATACAAGGGCACGAAGTTCAACTGCACCTTCGACGGCACCACGCCCGACAAGAAAGCGGGCATGACGCTGGATGGCGGCTGCCGGGTCGGCGTCTTTACTCAAAAGATGACAGCATCGATCGAGCAGAAGGCCGGCCGCTATCAGGGCAAATTCCTCGATGGCGCCGAAGGCAAGGGGATGGACGTGATTTCCGGCAGCGTTGTGGATGGCGGCCAGAAGGTGGTGCTGGCGATCAACCGCCAGCAACTCAATGGCGTCATGCAGGCCCGCATCGCCGATGCCAACACCATGAACGTTACGATCTCGGTGCGTGTGGAAAAGCAGCTCGTTCCGGTTATCGGCATGAGCCTCAAACGCGTCGACTTCGACCGCCACAGGATCGATTGCAGCAAACTGAGGCATGGGCATCACCTCGGGCGAACAAATCCCCAGGAATCAAAAAGGCGGCTGCATTCGGCAACCGCCTTTTGTCATTTCTGTGCTGTGATCAGCCCTTGATCGAAGCGATCAGCTCGTCAACCGCCCTGCAAGCCTCGGCAAAGCCGATTGCGGCAAGAGCCATTTCCTCGTCCGATGGCGTCCCTGCAAACTGCGGCTTCCTGGCCGCGCGACGGCTCATGCCAACCAGTGGCCTTAGAAGTCCCCTCAATATCGACGCCGACTGGCTAGCGCGCCGCGGCACCATTTCGAGTGAGTTCCGTCGCCAAGTGGGCCGATACCGGAAATCCGTTGGAAGCGTGATGCCAGTGACAATCATGCAAAGGGGCTATCGAATATCGCTTCGAGTTTCTATCTTGCGTCTTCGACGGCACTGTCTCTCCCGCCATCGAATTGGTGGAACCCTTGGGCATGGAAATCACGCATGGCGGTTGAAGGCGTAAACAGCGATGTAGTGCAGGTGGTGGCATTGCTGGCGGCGGGGGTCATCGCCGTGCCCTATTTTCAAGAGGCTTGGCCTCGGCTCGATCCTTGGCTATCTCGCTGCCGGCGTCGTGATCGGGCCGTTCGGCCTCGGCATCTTCTACGAATCGGAGGCGATCCTCCACGTCGCAGAACTCGGCGTCGTGATGTTCCTGTTCATTATCGGACTGGAGATGGAGCCGTCGCGGCTGTGGAGCCTGCGGCGCGAGATCTTCGGCCTGGGCATGCTGCAGGTCGGACTTTGCGCGGCGCTGCTTACCATGATTGGCATCGCCACCGGTTTCCCTGTCGCCGCCTCCTTTGTCGCTGGCGCCGGCTTCGTGCTGACATCGACCGCAATCGTCATGCAGTCGCTGGAGGAGCGCGGCGACATCGCAACGCCGAAGGGGCAGCGCATCATCTCGATCCTGCTTCTCGAAGACCTTGCCATCGTGCCGCTGTTGGCGCTGGTCGCGTTCCTGGCGCCGGGCGGTGCGGAAACCGGCTGGGCCGAGCGCGCTTGCCGGCATCGCCATCGGCGTGGCGTCAATCGCCGGCCTGATCATCGCCGGTCGATACCTGCTCAATCCCCTCTTCCGCATCCTCGCCGAATTCGCGCGCCCGCGAGGTCATGACCGCAGCCGCGCTGCTGGTGGTGCTCGGCTCCGCGCTGGCGCTTCAGCTTGGCGGGCTGTCGATGGCGATGGGCGCCTTCCTGGCGGGCGTCATGCTGTCGGAATTGACATTCCGCCATCAGCTCGAAGCGGATGTCGAACCATTCCGCGGCATCCTGCTCGGCCTGTTCTTCCTCGCCGTCGGCATGTCGCTCAATCTCGGCATCGTCGCGGAAAACTGGCAGATGGTCGCCTTCTACGTCGTCGCCTACATGGTGATGAAGGCGATCGGCATCTATGCCGTCGCACGGCTTCTCGGCTCCAGCCATCGCGAAGGGTTGGATCGCGCCGTCATTATGGCGCAGGGCGGCGAATTCGCATTCGTGCTCTACGCAGCCGCTCTCTCCAAGGGAATAATCAGCGCCAATGAGAACGCAGTGCTCACCGCCATCATCATTGTATCGATGGTTCTGACGCCTCTCGCGGTCATCGTGCTGCGACGCCTGACACCGGATGAGGAGCAGTCGCTCGCTGGCGTCGATGTCGCCGATGGCCTGTCAGGCAGCGTTCTGATCATCGGGTTCGGCCGCTTCGGCCAGATTGTCAGCCAACCGCTGCTACTGAGGGGCATCGAAGTGTCGATCATCGACAACGATGTCGATATGATCCAGGCCGCCGCCGATTTCGGTTTCAAAGTCTACTACGGCGACGGCACGCGGTTGGACATTCTCCACGCTGCAGGCGCCGGCAGGGCACGGGCGGTGCTGGTCTGCGTCGACAAGGGCGAAACTGCCATCCGCATTTCCGAGTTGCTGAAGGCCGAGTTTCCACTCGTGCCGGTGCTCGCCCGAGCCTATGACCGTGGCAGCGCCATCTCGCTGATCAAGTCCGGCGTCGCCTATCAAATTCGCGAGACGTTCGAATCCGCACTATCTTTTGGCGGCGAGGCCCTGCAGACGGTCGGCACCGATCAGGATGAGGTTGCCGATATTATCGCGGACGTCCGCAAGCGCGACGCAGAGCGCTTGCAGCTGCAGATTTCGGGTGATCTTCAAGCCGGGCGCGGCCTTATGAAGGGCAACGTACCGATACCGGCGCCGTTGACGCCGCCAAAGCGCCCGGGCCAGGCTATGAACCCGGAAGCGGCGGACATTCTTGTCCACACGGCCACAGAAGGAAGTTAGGGAGGAACCGATGGTTGCGACGATCGAAGAGGTCACCGGCTTCTGGCGCGAGGCAGGCTTGGAAAAATGGTTCACCAAAAGCGATGCTTTCGACGCCGAATTCCGCAGCCGCTTTCTGGATACTCACTTCGCCGCGGCGCGCCGCGAGCTCGACAGCTGGTCGCAAAGCCCGGAAGGCTCGCTTGCGCTGATGATCCTGCTCGATCAATTTCCGCGCAATTGCTTCCGGGGCACCGGCCACATGTATGCGACCGATGCGCTCGCCCGCTGCTTCGCGCGCAAGGCGCTGGAGGCGGGCCACGATAACGCAATCGATGGCCCAATTCGGGTGTTCTTTTACCTGCCATTTGGGCATTCAGAAGATGCCGGGCATCAGGAGGAAGCCCTTCGCCTTAACATCCAGCTCGGCGAGGAATTCGCCAAGCATGCACGTGGCCACGTCGACATCATTGAAAAATTCGGGCGCTTCCCGCATCGCAACGCGATGCTCGGCCGAGATTCGACACCGGAAGAAAAGGCGTTTCTCGAAAGTGGCGGGTTCTCGGGCTAAATCGCTTCCATGAAAGTGCGCAGCGGTTTTTCGGTACGGAAACGCGACAAAACAAGGATTTAGAGCGGTTCATCGATTCTGTGAAATGAGCCGCTAGAAAGTCGCCTGCCACCAATTCCTGCCGCCCGCGACCTTTTCGATTCCGGATCGGTCCACGGCGTTTAGGTGATCGGAAATCCGCTTTCCGTCGATCTCCAGGTCCGGCGTGATTTCAGCCAGCGGAACCATGACGAAAGCCCGCTCGGTCATGCGCGGATGCGGTATGTCCAGGCCGGTTTCGCTGACCCTCCAGTTGCCAAACAGCAGAATGTCGATGTCGATCAAGCGCGGCCCCCAGCGCTCCTTGCGCTCGCGCTTGAGCCGGCGCTCCGCATCAAGGCAGAGATCGAGGAATGCGCGCGGCGCCTTGCTTGTCAGCAGCTCGGCGGCGGCGTTGAGGAAGTCCGGCTGATCGAGCTTGCCCCATGGCGGCGTCCGGTAGAGCGACGAGACTGCGATGACCTGCGTTTCGGAATCCGAATCGAGAAGCCGCAAAGCTTCACCCATGGCCTTGGCCGGGTCACCAAGATTTCCGCCAAGGCTGAGGAAAACGCGGTCCTTACTGCGGCCAGACAACCGTCACCTCGACGTGATCGAGAACACCGCGCACCGGCGCATTCGGCTTGCGGATCGTGATCTCCGCTCTTTTGATTTGCGGATAGTGGGCACACAGGGCCCTCGCGACCTTCAGGGCCAACGCCTCGATAAGAAACCGCCGCTCGCCGGTGACGATCTTCTCGATGACGGAAAACGCTACGCCATAATCGACCGTTCCCTCGATCGAATCCGACTCCAGCGCGTTACCTGGATCGACCGACAGCAGCGCATCGACATAGAACCGCTGGCCGAGCGTTTCTTCGGCGTCAAAAACACCATGACGCGCAAAGAATGCGCAATTCTTGATCCGGATTGAATACATCATCGACGCTTTGGAGCCTGGTTTTCACACGCAAGCATAGCATCCGCGAAGGCGAGAGCGTCCACGTTGATTGCGACATTGTGGACGCGGAACAGGTTAGCGCCTTTCAGCCGCAGAATAACATTGGTCGCGGCGGTTCCCGCGTCGCGATCGGCGGCATCGCGACCTGTGACATTGCCGATGAACCGCTTGCGGGACGTGCCAACAAGAAAAGGCTTCCCCAACCGCTCCAGTTCTTCAAAACGCGCCATAAGATCCAGATTTTCCTCAGCTGTTTCCTTGGCGAAACCAAAACCGGGGTCGAGTACGATCTGGTCGTCGGCCACGCCCGCCGCATCGGCAATACGCAGCGACTCGGACAGGAATGCGATCTGGTCATCGATCACATCCGGCAGCTTTTCGCGGTTCCGTCCGGTATGCATGATCACCAGCCCCGCGCCCGTCTCAGCCGCGACCCGTGCAATGGTCGTATCGCGCTGCAAGCCCCAGACGTCGTTGACGATATGCGCGCCTGCTTCAACTGCGCGCCGCGCCGTTTCGGCTCGGTAGGTGTCGACCGACACAAGCACGTCGCCCTTCGCGGCCAGCGCCGCGATCACCGGCAACACGCGCGCCTGCTCTTCCTCGGCCGCTACCGGCTGTGCGCCTGGCCGCGTCGACTCACCGCCAACATCGACGATCGCCGCCCCCTCCGCGACCATCCGTTCGGCATGCGCCAGCGCGCGGTCGATATCCTTGAACTGCCCCCCATCCGAAAAGCTGTCTGGCGTAACATTCAGTACGCCCATCACAATCGCGCGTTCAGCCAACTTCAGGCTGCGTCCATGCGCCAGGCGCCAAATTTTCGCCGTCATCGGGCCTGCTCAAAGCGAACCGTTAGATTTTCATGCGATATTGCATCTTCCTTGCCGGTAAAGCATGGTGGTCACAGAGGCAACATGTTGAAACCATTCTGGGCAGCAATCGCTATCATCGCGCTGAACGTCGTTGCAGCGGACGCCGCATCGCTTTCCAAGACCTACAGCTATTTCTCAATCGGCGGCAGCACGCTGGACGAGATCGAAGCGGAGTTGATGTCGCGCGGCCCAAAGGTGAAAACATCCGGTCGCCGGCATCCGGGCGCGACGCAAATGGAGTTCATAAGCCGCATCGGCTATGGCGAACAGAATGGCAGCTGCCGCATCGTACAGGCCACTGTCAGCGTAAAGGCCAAGGTGATCCTGCCAAAGTGGCGGCGGCCAAAGGGCGCGGAACGCGATGTGCGGCTGATCTGGGATACGCTGGAATCCGACATCAAGCGGCACGAGGAAAGCCATATCGTCATCGCCAAGAACCATGCCCGGGAGTTGGAGCATGCGCTGAAGGCGATCCGCCGGAAGCCGGACTGCAGGCAGACCGCCGCCGAGGTCAAAGCCGTCACCGCCAAGGTGCTGGCGCGCCATGACAAGGCGCAGGACAATTTCGACCGTGTCGAGGGAATCAACTTCGAAAGCCGGCTCGTCAGGCTCCTGCGCTATCGCCTGGAACGCATCGACGCCAATCGCACGGCTAACTGACTGCCCGGTTTGATTGCCAAGTCGTGGACTCATTAATACGATCGAAATGGGTCTGGAGCGGGTGAAGGGAATCGAACCCTCGTATTCAGCTTGGAAGGCTGCTGCTCTACCATTGAGCTACACCCGCGCCGCACTGTCTTGCCATGACGTTTGGCGAAAAGCGAGTGCGTTTTCGCGCGATGTGCCGGCTTCCGGTCCTGCAGTGGTGGAGAGGGTTGGATTCGAACCAACGTAGGCTGAGCCAACGGATTTACAGTCCGTCCCCTTTAACCACTCGGGCACCTCTCCAATCTGCAAAACGGAGCCATGCTACGAGGCAATTTGCCGATTTCCTTCGGGAACTTCATCCCCGCCAAAATCCGCGAAGCGCCTTATGGCGGCGCGCTCCGATACTGTCAACCACCGCTCGCGCGCAGGCAGTGAATTTCCCGCGCCGCTCGCGCCGCAGTATCCAAGGCGCGTTGCCGCCGCTATAGAGCGCGCATGAGCGACGATAAAAAGACCGGAACTCCGAAAGACACCCACTACGCCAAGCTGCGACGGGCGCACCGCGATATCAAGGGCGGCGGGCCGGCGCATCGCGAGCGCCCCTCTGTACCGGCGGGCGAAGCGCCGGCGGATGGCCTTGTCCGGCTCTACGGGCTGCACACCGTGCGCGCCGCGCTGGACAATCCGAGCCGCAAGATCCGCCACATGCTGGTGACGCGCAATGCGCTTGAGCGCCTGGGGATTGCCGACATGGCCGCCCTGCCTTTCAAGGCCGAACTGGTCGAACCGCGAGACATCGACAAGGTAACCGGCAGCGATGCCGTCCACCAGGGGGTGCTGATCGAGGCCTTGCCGCTGAAGCCGAAGCCGCTGTCGGCGCTCGGCGAAACCTCGCTGGTGGTCGTGCTCGACCAGGTCACCGACCCGCACAATGTCGGAGCGGTACTGCGCTCGGCGGTCGCCTTCGGCGCCGGTGCGCTGATCACCACTGCCCGCCACAGCCCGACGGAAAGCGGCGTGCTCGCCAAGGCGGCGTCCGGCGCGCTGGAGCACATCGACCTGATTGAAGTGAAGAACCTCGCCGCAGCGCTGGACGAGCTTCATGCGTCCGGCTTTCAGACGCTCGGTCTGGACTCCGAAGGCCCGGCCGAACTCGAAGCAAGCTTTGACGGCGGGCGTATTGCGCTGGTTCTTGGCGCGGAAGGCAAGGGCCTGCGTCAGAAGACTCGCGAAACCGTCACCACGCTGGCGCGTCTCGACATGCCCGGCGCCATCCGCTCGCTCAACGTGTCGAACGCGGCTACCGTGGCGCTTTACGCGGCGAGGAAGTATCTTGGGTAACTGTCCGCAACTTCGTCATCCCAGGGCAAGCGGGCGCGTAGCGGCCCCGCGCGACCATAGGATGACGAAACCGAGGCGCTTCTAACTAAGCGACGTCGTGCTCCGCCATCCGTTCCAGCGCCTTCACCAGGCCGGAATGGTCGTCCTTGGCGCCACCAGCGGCCACACAGGCGTTGAACAACTGCTGCGTGGTCGACGTATTCGGCAGGGCTACGCCGAGCGCCTTGGCGCCTTCCAGCGCGAGATTTAGATCCTTCTGGTGCAGTTCGATCCGGAAACCCGGCGCGAAGGTGCGCTTGACCATGCGGTCGCCATGCACTTCGAGGATGCGCGAGGCGGCCAGCCCGCCCATCAGCGCCTGCCGGACCTTTGCCGGATCGGCTCCCGCCTTGGAGGCAAACACCAGCGCCTCAGCTACCGCCTCGATGGTCAATGCTACCACGATCTGGTTGGCAACTTTGGTCGTCTGGCCGACGCCGTTGGCCCCCACCAGAGTGATGTTCTTACCCATCTTTTCGAACACCGGCTTTGCTCGCTCGAACGAAGCCTCCGGTCCACCGACCATGACGGTCAGCGATGCCGCCTTGGCGCCGACCTCGCCGCCCGACACCGGCGCGTCGAGATAGTCACAGCCGACCGCATTTATTCTCTTGGCGAACTCCTTGGTTTCGATCGGCGAAATCGAGCTCATGTCGATGACGAGCTTGCCGGCAGCCAGACCCTCGATCACGCCCGCCTTGCCGAACAGGACGTCCGCCACCTGCGGCGTGTCCGGCACCATGGTGATGATGATGTCGGCCGACCACGCCACATCGGCGTGGCTCGAAACCGTCTTGAGGCCCTTGGCAAGCAATTCCGGCGGCGGCGGCTTGCGATGATCCGACGTCACGACGGAATAGCCCGCATCAAGCAGGTGCCCCGCCATCGGCGCGCCCATAATGCCAAGTCCAATGAAACCGATCGTGTCCATTCTATTCATCCCTGAAAATCCCCTCTCACCGCGCCGTTGGATCGGGCCGTCTTGCGCCCGGTCCATTTCTCTTCCCGCAGAGAGGCGATCCAGGGCCCGGTGAGAGGGTAGTGAACTGCAAAATTACGCGGCGGCGCTTCCGGTCTTGGGAAGCTGCATGAACCAACCGAGGCCAGCTTCGGTGCCCGCCTTTGGCTTGTATTCGGCTCCAACCCAGCCGGCGTAGCCGATGCGATCGAGGTGCTCGTAGAGGAATGGGTAGTTGATCTCGCCCGTCCCCGGTTCGTGGCGACCGGGATTGTCCGCAAGCTGGATATGCGCGATGCGGTCGAGGTTGTGCTCAATTGTCCGAGCGAGATCCCCCTCCATGACCTGCATGTGGTAGATGTCATACTGGAAGTAGAGGTTGTCCGAGCCGACGCGGTCAATGATCGCCAGCGCCTGCTTGCTGTTGGTGAGGAAGAAGCCGGGTATGTCCCGGGTATTGATCGCCTCGATCAACAGGCGAATGCCCGCTGCCTGAAGGCGCGGCGCGGCATATTTCAGGTTTTCGACGAAGATTTTCTCGATTGTCGCACTGTCGACGCCGGCCGGTGCGATGCCGGCCAGGCAGTTGACTTGGCTGCATCCGAGCGCAGCGGCGTAGGTGATCGCCGTATCGACGCCGCGGCGGAACTCTTCCACCCGATCCGGCAGCACGGCGATGCCGCGCTCTCCTGCCGCCCAGTCGCCTGGCGGCAGGTTGAACAGCACCTGCGTAAGGCCGCTCTTCTTCAGCCGCGAGGCGACCGCTTCCGGTACGTGATCATAAGGCATGACATATTCGATGCCCTTGAAGCCAGCACGAGCAGCGGCATCAAAGCGGTCGAGAAAATCGTGCTCGGTGAAGAGCATCGAGAGATTGGCGGAAAAGCGAGGCATTTTCGTCCCCTTCGGGATGTTTCTGTTGCGGATCAGTCGAGCATGACGATTGCGGTCGGCGCGTCTTCGTTGCGCTCCGCCAATTCCTCGAACTCGGTGACGGCGTCGATCTCCGTGCCCATCGATATATTGGTGACACGCTCCAGGATGAACTCGACGATGACCGGAACCCGATGCTCGGCGGCAAGCCGCTTGGCCTCCGCGAAAGCATCGGCGCATTCTTCCGGCCTACGCACGCGGATCGCCTTGCAGCCCATGGCTTCCGCCACCGCGATATGATCGACGCCATAGCCCTGCTCGGCATCGTCGGCACGGTTGATGTTCTCAAAGGCGAGGCTGACCTCGAAATCCATCGAGAACCCGCGCTGCGCCTGGCGGATCAGACCAAGATAGGCATTGTTCACGACAACGTGGATGTAAGGCAGCCGGTGCTGTGCGCCGACGGCGAGTTCCTCGATCATGAACTGGAAGTCGTAGTCGCCCGACAGCGCAACGATTGTTGCATCCGGATTTGCGGCGCGAACACCGAGTGCGGCGGGCAGCGTCCAACCCAAAGGTCCGGCCTGGCCGCAATTGATCCAGTTGCGCGGCTTGTAGACATGCAGGAATTGCGCGCCGGCGATCTGGCTGAGGCCGATCGTGGTGACGTAGGTCGTGTCACGATCGAACGCCTTGTTCATCTCCTCATAGACGCGCTGCGGCTTGAGCGGCACCTGATCGAAATGCGTCTTGCGCTTCAAGGTCCGCTTGCGGGCCTGGCATTCTTCCACCCACTTCGACCAGTCGCGCAGCTTGCCGGCGGTTTTCCACTCGGTGGCAACATCGAGCAAGACCTTGAGAGCGGCGCCCGCATCCGAAACGACGCCGAGGTCCGGTGCGAAGACGCGCCCGATCTGGGTTGGCTCGATGTCGATATGCACGAACTTGCGGCCCTCGCGGTATCTGTCGACCGAGCCGGTGTGACGGTTTGCCCAGCGGTTGCCGACACCGAGAACGAAGTCGGATGCAAGCATGGTCGCGTTGCCGTAGCGATGTGACGTCTGCAAGCCGCACATGCCGGCCATCAAGCGATGGTCGTCCGGTATGGTCCCCCAGCCCATGAGTGTCGGGATGACGGGAACACCGGTGATTTCGGCGAACTCGATCAGAAGATCGGACGCGTCCGCGTTGATGATGCCGCCACCGGCAACGATAAGCGGCTTCTCGGCGGCATTCAGCAGCGCCAGCGCCTTTTCAGCCTGTCGGCGGCTCATCGCCGGCTTGGCAACCGCCAGTGGCTCGTAGGCGTCGATGTCGAACTCGATTTCCGCGAGCTGGACATCGACCGGCAGGTCGATCAGCACGGGCCCCGGACGGCCCGAGCGCATCAGGTAAAACGCCTTCTGGAAAGCCATTGGAACCTGATATGGCTCCATAACGGTAACCGCCCATTTGGCAACAGGCGCGGCGATTGCGGCAATGTCGACCGCCTGGAAATCCTCCTTGGTCAGCCGGGCGCGCGGCGCCTGACCGGTGATGCAGAGGATCGGAATGGAATCCGCAGAGGCCGAATAGAGGCCGGTGATCATATCCGTGCCGGCGGGGCCTGACGTACCGATGCACACGCCGATATTGCCCGCCATGGCGCGGGTATAGCCCTCGGCCATATGCGAAGCGCCTTCGACGTGGCGGGCGAGTACATGGCGGATCGAGCCGCGTGCCTTCATCGCCGAATACAGCGGATTGATCGCAGCGCCCGGCACGCCAAAGGCACAGGCAATTCCTTCGCGTTCGAGAACGAGAACGGCGGCATCGACAGCACGCATCTTCGGCATGACCGACCTCTTGGCTTCTGATCTTGAGACGGTTCCAGAATGCCAAATCCAGCGCTATTTTTCAATTTTTCCAGAATATTTTTTCATTCTACAATGAATTACGCATCAAGCTGATTTTAAAAGATTTTCCGTTTTCCAGAATTTTGCACTTTCGAAAATCAAAAATATTTTTTATTTTCCTGTCATGGACACAAACGAAAAACGCCAGCGCGGCCGGCCGCGCGCCTTCAACACCTCTCCGGAAGCCGGCGCGGTACAATCGCTGGATCGCGGCTTGCGTATTCTGACTGCCGTTGCCGAGGCTGACGGACTGTCACTGAGCGAGGTCGCAGCCCGTTCCGGCATTGCCGCCTCAACCGCATACCGCATGCTGGTGACGCTCGAGAGCCACGGTATGGTCGAGTTCGAGAAGGCCGACCAGTTGTGGTCGATCGGCGTTTCGGCCTACCGCACAGGTGCGGCGTTTCTACGCCGCCGCAAACTGGCCGACCGCGCACGCGGCGTCATGCAGACGCTGATGGAAAGAACCGGAGAGACCGCGAATTTGGGTCTCGCGGAAGACGACTGCGTTGTGTTCGTGAGCCAGGTCGAAACGCATCAGCCGATCCGCGCCTTTTTCCGGCCCGGCACCCGCAGCCCGTTTCACGCTTCCGGGATCGGCAAATCCGTACTCGCCTATTTGCCGACCGAACGCGTCGCCGCGATCATTCGCGGCACCGGGCTCGAAGCCTTCACCGACAAGACGCGTGCCAACGTCTCTGCCTTGCTTCACGATCTGGTCGAAATCAAAACCCGGGGCTGGTCGGTGGACGACGAGGAACGCCATCTCGGCATGCGCTGCGTCGCGTCGGCGATCTTTAACGAATTCGGCGAACCCATTGGCGGAATTTCTGTTTCGGGACCTACAGCGCGCGTCACCACCGAGCGTGCCGCGGCGCTTGGGCCGGTCGTGCGCGATGCCGCTGCGGACCTGACCAATCTAATTGGCGGCGTTCTGGCGCCGGCTGACGTTGCGGGAGGCTAACCCATTCCTGTCGCGTGGCGCAGGTAAAACGCCAGCACAACGAAACCGCAGGCGAAAGCGACACCACTCCAGTCGATATTGGCCTTTTTGATCTCGGCGGCGAGTTTCATCAGCACGAGGCAGAGAATCACCAAACCGATGGCGATCACGACAAATCTCAGCATCCGCAACCTCCCGCAAACGAACTCCACGCTCGATATGGGGATGTTTGCAAGCAGATTTAAGATGTGCCGCATATCCCGCAAGGACAGCGAGCGGAAGGATGCTTTTATCCTTTACTGATACGCCATATATGGTACCGGAGCATCAGGCCCTTGTAGCTCAGCTGGTAGAGCAGCGGTTTTGTAAACCGAAGGTCGGCGGTTCGATTCCGTCCGGGGGCACCAAAATCCCTAAATGATATCAGCGAGTTATGGGGATGGCTAAAAAGTCTGGCAAGAGTGAAACAAGCGGGGGACACGCAGGGGACACGACAAACGTCGCGGTCGACCGCCCGTCCATACACCACCCGTCGAACTCCTAAAGCAGCGCATGGCCGCCGAGCCGCGCTATCTTACCGATCCGCCCGACTCCGTTGCAGTTGAGCTCACGAATGACATGGACGCAAGGCGAGCACCATTCGGCGCCTACAGCAGGAGCTACAGCCACAACGCAATCAACACAGGAAGCGAGCCAGCAGGAAAGACGACCGCCGCCCCTGAGTCGGATCATTGGCTGTCAGGACGCCATGGTGCCGGCCACATCTAACTGATCTTGGCTGCGGGCATTTCGAGAAATGGCTTGCCGAAGCTCCGTGTCGACGATCCTGATCGGGCTCACGTCATTTCCGTAGATTCCCGCCAGGCTGCGGCGCGATAATGGCAGAGCAACATGGCTATCACAGCAGTTTCGACCGCGGGCAGTGAATTTCTGGAATATTTGACACATTTCAGAAATTGAAAGGCTCTTAACTAATCCGGCGTGCCTTGTCATGCTCTGTCCGAAATCAACCTGAAACGGACAAAAGTCATGAACGACCGCATCCTGCGGGCGCCGAAGGCTGCCCAAAAACTGGGCATATCGGAACGCCGTTTCATCGCGAGATCTCGCGCGGCAACATCCCGGCTGGCTTCAAGGTCAGCGAGCGCGTGACCGGCTGGCGTGAAAGCACGCTCGACCAGGTTATCCGCGACCTGGAGATCGGGCGGAAAGTCACTGTCGCCGCTGCTGAATAAACAAAACCCGCCACCGATCTTGCGAACAGCGACGGGCTCCAAAAGAAGTCTGGACGACTTCATTTCTATTTGGGGCAAATCCACACATTTCGCAAGGACCGTGGCTCTTCAACATGGAGGTTGAAGTGAACTACGACGTTATCCACCCTGCGCCGCAGGGTCAGCATCTACCTTGGTTGGAAGGAACGCGGGATGGGGCTTAGCCCCAGTTTCCCGGTCGATCGCTCATTGGTGCTGCTTGCCGGTGAGGAAGCCCGCAGTGCGATCAGCTGGCATAAGCTCAGGCTTCGCCAGCTGAAGCATGTGCTCAACCGCATCGAGGCTGACGGGCGCAATCTGCGCCGCAACGGCAACGGTCAAATTCACGCATAGGGATATTCACGGCGGCTGCCCTCGCGGGTGGCCGCTTCTTTTTGGACTGTGAGCATGTCACCCGATCGCCTTCGCAAACTGCTGTTGATGCTGTCTTCACCCTACACCGGCGAGGTCACTACGGCTGCGAAAGCCATCGGCACCCTGCTTGAAAGCGACGGGCGCGACCGAGAATCATGGCTGCTGAGATCAGCTGAGGTTTCATTTTGAACCTCTTACGTTTCTGTGTGGGACGACCGAAATCTATATGCGCGGCCCGACCAGTGCAAGTCGCAGCGCATTCCACTCGCCACGTCTGCCCGTTGCAGCCAGCGAGGCAAGGCAAGTTAGCGACAGCGCGGGAAGAACGTCGTCACGGCGGCTGTATTGAACCGCAGCGACCCCACCCGCAATTCTTGACTCAAGCTTCGAGCGCCTCGACCAGAGTCAGCTTCTTGAAAGGTTACCCGCATTCGCGTACGAGCGGGTGACGAAATGCTAGGTTGGTCCAAGACGAGGGAATAGTACCGTCGCCTATTTGACTTCGTCCGCCAGAATTCTTGGTAAGGAACTGCACAGGCGACGGCGAGTTCATCTGGCGCGAGACGAGGACACGGATATTGAGATTGCTGACGCGCCTTTTCCAGAGATTTCTCGTTCTCTGTTTGGGGATAGCGAGCGTTTGGCTGATCGTCTTCGTCGTTTTCGATACGGCGGACAACAGACTTCCGTGGATCCTGGCGGTGAGCCTTTCATACGGGTTGGCCGCCTACGTCATTCTTCCAAACGTAGTCCGAATGGGCCTGAAGGTTCTTCATCGGAAACTTATCCCTAGATACACCATCACCGGAGATGGTCTGCCCGGCGATCCTGTAAATCTCGTCCTCATTGGCACTCTTCAACAACTCTGCGATGCGTTCGCAACAGCGGGCTGGTCAACGGCCGATCCCTTAGGGATAGCAAGCTCCTGGCGAATGATGCGAGCGTTTTTACTCAACTCTCCGTACCCCACCGCTCCTTTCAGCACCCTCTATCTCTTCGGGCGAAGGCAGGACATAGGCTTCCAGCAGCCCATCAACAACAGCCCGCGCAAGCGCCATCACATCCGTTTCTGGGCGCTGAGCCTCGCCCACTCTGAGGATGACATGACAGCAGCGAGCTTTTGGTTGAATACGGTTAAACCTTCGACCAATGAGCGCGTGCTGTGGGTTGGAGCCGGCACCAGGGATACTGGATTGTCATTTACCCGACTGACCTTCCAAGTGACACATGCTACCGATTCAGACACAAATGCAGAGCGCAACTACATAATCACACAGTTGAGGACCAAGCGGCTGATCGGGGATGTTGTATTGCATCAATCTGGTTCGCGGTTGCAGACCGGAAAGGTCAACCATTACACTACCGATGGTGAGATTGCTTTCGCCAGCTTGATCGTAAATTGAACAAGATGTCGACCAGTCGCCACTCTCCCTTAGGTTCGAAGGTCAATCGAGCGCAGCGAAACTGAATGTGGGGAGAAAATCGGTGAGAATTTCGCAACCCGCCACGTTCTGGATTTCGGTCTCCGCGGTCGCTTTAATTGCGCTGGTGCTGTTGCGCCAAATCCTTCTACCGTTTGTCGTCGGTGCATTGCTGGCCTATCTACTCGTTCCGGCAGTCGACAGGTTGGAGCGGCTCGGGATCGGGCGTTCCTTTGCAGCTCTGGCCGTCGTCCTTCCGCTGGTTGCGGGTCTTATCGCCTTCCTCCTGATTGTGCTCCCGGCGCTCCTTGGCGAGCTCAGATTTTTTATTGAAGAATTTCCCAAATACGTCTCGAAGCTCCAGTCGCTCGCCACCCATGCCAGCCTCCCATGGCTGCACAGTATCATGGGCGACGATCTTCATATCGAGCAATCCTCCGTCGATGTCGCGAGGACGGTGAGCAACAACTGGCTCGACAGCTTTCTTCGCTCACTGTGGTCGAGCGGACTGGCCTTGATTTCCCTCGTTTCGTTGCTCGTCGTGACACCGATCATCGCCATCTATCTCGCAATTGACTGGAAAAGAATGCTTGCTACCGTCGATGGCTGGGTTCTCCCGGCGTACCGAGACGATATTCGGGCGCTAGGACACGAAATCCACGATACCGTCTCTGGCTTCGTGCGCGGGCAGGTCTTCATCTGTCTCGCTCTTGCTGTGCTTTATGCCGCCGCCCTGAGCGTGACCGGGCTCAATCATGCCGTTTTGATCGGGATCACCGCCGGCCTCATCAGTTTTGTTCCCTACCTCGGGGCCGCCACCGGTTTATTTGTGTCGGTATGCGTTGCAATGGCGCAGTTTTGGCCGAATTGGGTACCTGTTGCTATCGTGGGAGGGATCTTCATCGTCGGGGAAACGCTTGCCGATTATGTACTGTCGCCGCGCATCATCGGTCGTCGCGTAAGCTCAACCCAGTCTGGATGATGTTTGCACTTTTCGCCTTTGGATGGTTGTTCGGCTTGATTGGCGTATTGTTGGCGATACCTATCGCGGCATCGTTGGGCGTGATTTTGCGGTTCGCAAGGCAGCGGTCTCTGGCAAGCTCGGGTTACGACGTGTCAGACAGGCCTGACTCAGAATGATCAAAGACGCAACATCGGACCCGATGTGCTGCACGTGCGGTATTGCCGAACTGGGCCAAGTCATGTGGAAAGCGTTGATTGCGCAAGATGTGCTGGGCGCGCAAGGAGCTTGATCGGGCGCTGGCCGGCCTGGCGGTGATCGAAAAGGAAATCGAACACTCGGAGGACGAGGTGCCGAGGGAAGAGGCGGCGGAATGAAGCACAGTGATTCATCCGGATAGTGGAGCATGCTGGCTCTTCACTACTGCAGAATAGTTAAGTTGAAGGAACGGCCCCAAATGCATGCACTGGTGGCGGCTGGCGCCTTTCAATGTGGCGATGGCGTTGTTGAAAATCCTAAAGTATCGTCGGGGGCATGGGGAAGCGATCCAACTCCGGGGAGCGGCTGACATTCACTGAACCGATGATGCCGACGCTGGTAGCGAACCCGCCGGCCACCGGCGAGTGGTCGACCGAGGCCAAGTTCGACGGCTGGCGCTGCCAGATCGTCATCGATCAGGGCGGCATCGGCGTTTTTACCCGGCGCGGCCACGACTGGACCGACAGGCTCGGGATCGTTGCCAAAGCGGCAGCGGAAGAACTCAATCTGAAGTCCGCGATCATCGACGGCGAGCTCGTCTATCCGCAAGAGAACGGCCTCTCCGATTTCCACGCCCTGCAGCAAGTCGTGCGCTCGCATTCCGACCAGCTGCTGTTCATGGCGTTCGACCTGCTGCACCTCGACGGCGAAGATCTGCGCGGCGAGCCGGTGGAAGAGCGCCGCGAGCGGCTCGACGGCTTTATCCATCATCCCGGTGGACGCACTCAGTACTCGGACAGCCTTCTGGGCACGCCGGCGGAGCTGTTCGCCGCCGCCGAGCGAATGGGCCTCGAGGGGATCGTCTGCAAGCGCCGCGGCTCGCCCTACCGCAGCGGCGCCGCCACCGACTGGGTTAAGATCAAATCCTTCATCGAGACCGAACTCGAGATCCTCGGCGTGCAGCGCGCGCCCGGCAAGCCGACCATGGCGCTGCTGGGCGAGATCGGAAGTCGCGCCTATATCGGCAGCGCCTTCGTCACCTTCGGCAGGCCGATGAGCAATCGCTTCAGGGAGTTGGTCGAGGCCAGTATCGGGCTGCCGCCAGCCATGCAGCCGCCGAAGGCGGGCGTCACCTGGCTGAAGCCCGGCATCATCGGCCGCGTGAAGCACCTTCGCGGCGAGCAGAAGCTGCGGCATGCGAGGCTGGTTGGCTTTCGATGAAGGGACCACGCGCGTTTGCGCTACGCCAGGCATAGGCGAAGCGGCGTTCGGGCATCAGCGGCCGCTTTCGCAGGACGATCCGACCATGCCGCAGCCTGTCGGCTGATAGCCCGGCTTTCCCGCAGCATTGGATTGACACCCGGCCACCATGGATGTCGCGAAAAGAACCAGCATCAGAAGCCGGCCCGGTTTGTGGAATTCAGCCTCGCCCTCATCCTTGGATGTCCGGCGTGACGTGCTATTTTTTGGGGTGTCCATTTCGCGACTCCATTTCGCGTTTGTGGGCCAATGGCGGGCCGGTTCGAAGCGTGTTCCGGTTCGGCCAACAATCCGCCAGGAACGCCTGACCACGAACGAAGGTTTCAGCGAGAGATCCGCAGGCAGCCCTTCTCAGCCACGCTGGGCGCGTGCCTTGCGCATGACGAGGTAAGCCGCATCCTCGGCCGTCATGGGCTCTGGCCGAAGCTGCCGGAGATGCAAATAACGTAGCACTTTCGTTAGGGTGACCGTGTTGTATCGTCGCGCCTTCATCCTTCTAGGTTAGAAGGCGTGGGTTCCACCGCAGGCAGACTGGCCAGCGTCGAGGCATGGATGCTTCTGAACGGCTTGGCCCGAAGACGACGTTCGTGACACGCTGAGCGAATGGCGGCTCTGCGCCGCATGGCGGTCGTTAAAGCCCGCTTTGCCAGCGCTTGAAATCCGGACAATGCCGGCGACCACGCTTGGAGGTCGGGGTTGCGCCACTTCCGGACTCTTCTAGACGCTCCCGGAAGGGCGC
The DNA here is from genome assembly GCA_963839725.1 of uncultured Alphaproteobacteria bacterium. Classification (GTDB taxonomy): domain Bacteria; phylum Pseudomonadota; class Alphaproteobacteria; order Rhizobiales; family Rhizobiaceae; genus Kumtagia. Next base: position 216,368 of record CAWIWT010000018.1, read on the forward strand.
GTCTTCGGTACAAGTGGTCGTTCGCAGGTGAATTGACGGCACTCGACATGAATTCGGCCCCCGAATTTCTATTCAAGTCGGTCAAGTAAGTCTTTGGCATCGAGAAGGTCGCGGGTATCGAGACCCTCCGTGAACCAGGCGTAAACCGGCCCGATCAGGTCGCGAGCCTCTCTGACGCGGCCACGGTTGCGATACATTTGCGCGAGACTGACAGCCGCCCGCAGCTCAAGCGATTTCGTGCCTTCGTCGCGAGCCATGGTCACGGCCCGTCGGAACCAACTCTCGGCGACATCGTCATGTGCATTTTGCCGCAGCAGCAGTTCACCCTTGGTGCGGAGCAACTCGGGCAGTCGATACCTCGCTCCGGCCTCGGCAATGCGCAAGCCCTTGTCTAAAAGGGCAAGTCCCTCTTTCACCTCGCCATATTCGCCACAGAAGCGCGCGAGGACACAAAGATACTCCTGCAAGCCGTTCGCCGCTCCGGTGGCCGTGATCGCCGCAAGCCCCTCGCGCATACAGCGGATTCCATCCGCTACGTTTCCCTCTTCGGCGAGCGCCCAGCCGAGTTGGAATCCGCCCTCGGAGGTGGAGAGCTGAAGGCCAAATTCCCTTGCCTGGGGAACCCATTTGGCCAGGCATCGGCGTGCCTCGCTTGGCTCGCGCCGCAACAAACGGACGTAGCTCAGGGTCTGCTGCGCGAGCAGCAGGGTGAGCCGGTGAGACACATGCTCGGCAAGCGCAATGGCCTCCGTGCATCGGTCGACGGCCTGGCCGGGATGTCCACGATCCCAGAGGATTCGCGCAGAGTAATTCCTGCAGCACACGCCAGGATCATGCCCGGTATAGATGTAAGTCAACGAATGGTGCCGCGCGGCATCGTAGCTTTTGAGACCATACTCTGCATGGTATTCGGCGGCGGCGTAGTCTCCCTTGAAGAACTTGGTGGCCCATTGGCGATGATGCGCTTCGAGGAGCAAGGATTGCTCGCCGGATGCTACGGCAATATCCAGGCACTGAACGCCCAGTTGGTCAGCGGCGCCTAGATTGCCGGAGATCATGTGATACGTGGCTTCGCCGCAGAGGGCGATGAAGAGCTGGCCTGTGTCACCCAGCTTCTCGCTGAGGACACGCGCTTTGGTGCAAGCATTCAACACCTCGGGCGCGCCCCAGCCCTTCAGTGCCATCAGGGTCACGGCCATCGCGGTTTGTAGTTGGGTTTCTTGCCTGAGGCGGTCCTCGGAGTCGGGCAAGGATGCGACCAGTTCGAGCCCCTTGCCGTAGTGGGCCAACGCCTCGCGGTTCGCTGATCGTTTCTGAGCGAGCTGTCCTGCCTTCATCCAATATGCGACTGCCCGCTCAACCAAACCGGCAGCGGTATAGTGGTGGGCCAGAGTTTCAGGCTCGGCTTCGACACTCTCGGGGAACTGCGCCTCCAGAGTCGAGGCGATGTTGGCGTGTATTTGTTGCCGCCGGCTCTTTAATAGGCTCTGGTAGGCTGTGTCCTGGACCAAAGCATGCTTGAACGTGTAGGTCGCCTCGGGCGGGACGCCGCGCCGAAAAACCAGTTCCGACTTTTCAAGTTGCTGCAGGATGTTCTCGAGCCGAGCATCGTCGTAGCCGGTCACGGCAGCAACGAGGCGATGCTGGAAAGCGCGGCCGATGCAAGCGCCGATCTGTGCAACCTCTTTGACCGGGGCGAGCCGGTCAAGACGGGCCATCAGCGAATCGTGCAGCGTTGACGGGATCGCAAAAGGAGGCAACGGGCCCGACAACACAAAGTGATTGCCGGCGTCGGAAAGGATACCAGACTCGATCACGGTCTTGGTCAACTCCTCGACGAACAGGGGCACACCCTCCGTCTTAGCAAGGATCTGGTTCTTGACGTCGGTCGGCAGCGTCTTGCCACCGCTCACGCGGTCGACGATTGCTGATCCATCATCGCGATCGAGGCGGCTGAGCGACAACGCTGTAACGTACGAGAAAAGGGTCCATCGCGGCTGGAACTCGGGGCGAAAAGTGATGATCAGAAGTACGGGCACGTTTTGAAGGCCGTCGATCAGCAGGTCCAGCCATTCGCTGGTTGTCGGGTCGATCCAATGGGCATCCTCGACGATCATGATAACGGGTTGTCGCGCCGCGTATCCTTCGAGCAACCGGACCAGGGCCGACAGCGTACGCGACTTTCGGGCCTGCGGGTTCAGCCCAACGGGCGCGTAGCGGCCAGCGAGGTCGATCGATAACAGCTCCGCCACCAATGGTGCGATCTGGGCAACATCGGAGGCAGCCTGCCGCAAGAGAGCTTCGAGCTTGTCGAGCTTCATGTCCGGACTGTCGCCGCGCAAAAGTCCCGCAGCGCGCTCGAGCTGCCTGATTACGGGGTAGAGCGCGCTGTGCGCGTGGTAGGGGGAGCAGAAGTAGCGCAAGCGGGCGTGCGGCTCACCGCTCAATCGCTCTTCCAATGCGGCAGTCAGCCTTGATTTGCCTATTCCAGGTTCACCGGACAGCAGTACCGCTTGGCCCTTACCTTCCCGAACCTGCTGCCAGCGTTGAAGCAGAAGGTCGAGTTCCTCAGTTCGCCCAGCCAATGGCGTCGAAACGCCATGCAGTGCATCAAAACGTCCCTCGGTGTCGGCCTCGCCCGTGATGCGCCAGGCACGGATGGGCGCTGCAAAGCCTTTGACCTGTTGGTCACCGAGATCGATCATGTCGAACAAACCGACGACGAGTCGTTGAGTGCCGCCGGCAATCACGACGGTGTTCGGCTCGGCCAAGCCTTGTAAGCGTGCCGCGAGGTTTGGCGTTTCGCCAACAACGGCCTCCTCTTGGGCTGATCCTTCACCAACCAGATCGCCGACCACGACCAGACCAGTGGCAATGCCAATGCGTGCCGCGAGGGGTTCGCTCGCCGGCGTCGTCAGGCCAGCAGTGGCCGCCGCTGCTGCCAGGCTGGCCCGCACCGCTCGCTCGGCGTCGTCCTCGTGCGCCCTGGGCCAACCGAAATAGGCGAGGACTCCATCGCCCATGAGTTTGGCGACAAGGCCCTCGTACCGTTCGATTTCCGCTGACACCGCACTTTGGTAAATTCTGAAGACGTCGCGCATTTCCTCGGGATCTAACCGCTGGGATAACTCCGTCGACCCCACGAGGTCGATGAACACGACAGTCAACTGCCGCCGCTCAGCGTCGCGTACCGGCGATGCCGACAGTGAGCCGGACGCGGAACTCGCTGGCGGCTTGATGTCAGCGTCCAACCTGGCAATCGCCGCCAGCACCTTTCGACGTGGGCCGACCGGAAGACCCAGCTCCTTCAGGTCATCTTCGGTGAGATGCCGAAGCGCAGCGAAATCGACTTCGTTCGCGGTGAACGCCTCTATGTACTTGTCCAGCCCGAGGTGGGCCAGCCAAGAGGCGATGTCCAGCATGACAGTACCCCTCAAGCGGGAAAGCCTAACACGACGGTCACGCGCCGGACAGCAATACGCTGCAATTTAGGCGTGGCTGGCCGGCGCAATCATACTCCCTGAGGCTCGGCGGGATGGTTCTTCATCGTCCCGATCTGGACATTGGGATCCTGCGCCTGAACGGCAACAACGGGTCAGACTTTCGCGTTGGTCGACGGCAGGGATGCGCGGATATCGTTGAAAAAGTCGCCAACCGTGTTGCTTGAAGCATTTGGTTAGAATGACCTTCCGAGGAAAGGCTTATTCCGAATCCAGATTCCACAAAGAGTCTAACGGAGGAATAGGATTCTATCGGCGCTGCTCTCTTCGAGGCGCGTCGGACTTTTTCAACACTATCCGCCAGGAGCCGTCCTTCTCAGAGCAATCTGCGAATGTCGCGATTGGGCCGGAAGCGGAATGACAGCTTTCGGCGCCCGGATTCTGAGAAGCCGACCTTCGGGTCCTCACACGCATCGACGCGATTTGGCCCAAAGCGGAACCTCACAAACACCTGCTTCTGCAGCGTTATCGTCTTCGTGTGGAAATCAGGTGTGGAAGCTGTCGGTAAACTCGCCCGCCAAAACTTAAATCTGTCGCACGCTCTGAAACTGCCCGTTGGGGCCGAAATTGCATTGGAATGTACCGGCGGTCTCGCCTGTCACCGTCGAATTCCATGTTCCACGGACGGTAGATCCACTCCCAGTTGTCACCGGATAGTCGGTCGACATGTTCTCTAAAGCCGGACCGAGCTCCTTCGATGCCTGAGCGCGGCAAAAGTCAGCCATCTGTCCTGCTGCGACAGCCGGGCCTGGAGAGGACGACGAACTGCTGGATCCTCCCGAGCTTTGGCACGCGGATAGAGCCAGCAATGCGATGGCAGCGATTGTAAGATGTTAATTCATGTTGGGTCCCTCGGTTGTCTGCGCCTGATTTCCATTGTGCTGGACTACGGTATGACGTTGATAGCTCGCGCAGCTACTACGACGAGCGTGATGAGCGAGATCGTACTCTCGAGCATCATCAAAATCTTAGCTCGAGGTGTCAGTGGGGATGCGTCTGTGGGGCTGAAAGCTGTCGCTGTGTTGAAACCAAGAAACAGGTAATCGATAAACAGAGGGCGCCAGCCTGGGTGACGATCCTCAGGTGCGTCAGCGTGCGGAAATTGCCAATCCGGCTTAGTCGCGGACTTCATAGCTCTTGCATAGGGACCACCGCGATCAACCTGCCAATACAGTAGGGCGAACGCCAGCACGTTAGTGACCCAGATTGCCAGCGATGACGAGAGAAGTGAGATTGAACGCTTCTCCGGGGGATGGAGGGTGATAATGCCTACCATGTCAGCCAACTCCGCAGCTGTGTTGACGACGTAGGCTATCGCAAACACAACGACCAAAGTGCGCTCGATCCGAAGCCAAAAGGTGGCGGTAGGCTCTTCGGTGAAGCTAATCGCTACCATCGGCACCAGAATTGCGAGAGCGGCCAAGTGGGCGACCCACATCGGCATAATCTCGACGTGGTGGGGTACCATTATAAGAAGTGTCAGCGCGGCTAAAATGACAATAACTGGCGACAGCCGTGACTCTCTTGGCTCTTCCATGACGATCCCTTACTGACTTCAGCCGGGAACCATTACGGTTCCACCCCGGGGCAGAGCTCCATTCTCGCTTGTCGGAGCAATTGAATTGTTCAACGCTGATACGCTTTCCACTATGATATCCCATGCCGTTGCACCAGCGTTCCTGCTGAGTTGCGTCGTTGCTCTTGTGTCTATCCTGACAACTCGCATGGCAGGAATAACGGAGCGCATTAAATATCTTAATCAGATCGCCGACAATGATGAGCAGAGATCTTGGTTGAAGGTAATACCAAGCGACTTACTGCACGAGAGGGCTTGCTGAAACAAGCTCTATACCTGTCAGTAACCGCTGGTATCTCTATTACAGCTCTTTTGTTGGTTGGATTTGTTTTTGCATTCCTGGGTTACAAGCACGAGCCTAGCGCAGGGGCGCTATTCATTGTCTCCTTGCTGCTAATGGTCGGTTCGCTAGGCCAATTCCTGCAAGACATCCGAATATCTATCAGCGAGCACGACCATCATCATTGACGCTTTGCGCCCCCGCTTTTGACGGGCGCGGGCGCGATGCAGTACTTCATCCGGTGTCAGAACCTCCAACATCTGGCCAGCAGGCGGCAATCCGCAGGAATTTTGCGGTTGCGCGGCTTATCTCGTACGCGAAATTGAGTATGTTGGATTCCAGTTCCCTTCCCCGACGATTGCACGGCCACCTCAAGGCATTCTCTCTGTTCTCCGAAGCGATCCTTTCGTCGAACAACGGCACCGCTCAGAATTCGTCATGTTCGCGGCGGGCGGATTGGCGATTGCTCGACGCTCGCCTTGTATTCCTCCACCACCTTCAACAACGGCCCGAGGACCCAGTTGTACATCTCGCCAATGTTGTGCTCCTCCTGCGGGTCCGACTCGATGTTGAACACCTTCGGATAGCCGTTCATCGGTGCCGCGCTGGCTCCAATCCCGCCCATCAGGGTCGCACCGCCCGCGCCGCTGCGGCCAGGCGCCACATCGGCAAAATAGCCACGGAACTGCTTCCAGCGGACCGCGACCAGATCGGGACCGACGAAGGTCAACAAATGCTCGCGCAGTCCGCTGTCGTTGTTGCCAAGCAACAGATCGCTCTGGTCGACGCCGTCGATCGGCCGGTCGTCAGGCACTGACCGCCCGCAATGCGCGCAAAGGTCGGAAGGAAATCCATGATCGAGAACATGGCATATGATGATCGTGGCCTTATGTGCTCCGGCCAGCGGATCATGGCGGCAGTGCGGATGGCGCCTTCGCTGACGTCACCGAGAGCGCCGCGAAAGGGTCCGGTCGTTCCCACGTCCGGCATGTCGCCGCCGAATGCGATAGTCCCGGGGCCGTCAGGGCCATTGTCGGAGGCGAAGACCACGATGGTGTCTTTGTCGAGGCCAAGCTCCGTCAATGAATCAAGCATCTTGCCGACAATGGCATCGCCCTCCATCAGAGAATCGCCAAACTGGCCGATGCGGGATGCTCCCTCGAAGCGCTTCGATGGCAGATTCGGAAAGTGGGTCCGGGAGATCGGCAAATATAGGAAGAACGGCTTGCCTGCCGCCTTTTGGCGCGTCATGAAATCGACGCCATGGTCCACCAGTTCCCAGTCGATCTCGCGTCGTACTTCCTCGGTGTATGGTTTCACCAGCTTTAGCGGCTCTCCCCGTTTGGCCTCGACGATCTGCGGCCCCTTGTCGAGCGGGATGTCGACGGACTTGGTCTGGAGGCCCTGACGAATCATGCCGAACGCGTCCCAGGTGTCACCTGGAGGGATGCCGTAGAACTCGTCAAAACCCTGGTTCTGCGGCTGGCTGTAGGTTTGCGCGCCGAGGTGCCACTTGCCGAAAATCGCAGTGGCATACCCGGCGTCGTGCAGCATCTCGGCCATAGTGATTTCCTTCGCCGGCAGCGAGAAGGGCGTGCCCGCGACTGCAACCAGCGATAGCCCGGAGCGGATGGAATAGCGCCCGGTCATCAATGCGGCGCGCGACGGCGTGCAGGACGGCTCGACCAGGAACTGCGTCAGCCGCAGACCCTCGGCGGCGAGCTGGTCGATACGCGGCGTCGGCGACCCGCGCAGCTCCCCGCCGCCATAAACGCCGATGTCGCCATAGCCGATGTTGTCGGCGAGGATGAAAAGGATGTTGGGCTTCGATTGCTGCGCTGATGCCGTGGCGACAATCAACGGATGAGCAACGAGCAACGTCCCTATGGCCAGCGCGCCGAGCATCTGTTGCGTCGGTTTGATCCACTTCATCTCGCGGTCACTACGAACGCTCCCACGAAACGAAACACCGCCTTGCACTCATCCGTCCATGAACGCACAACAACCTCCGTTAAGGTTGGCAAGCTGCTGCCAGCTTCTAAAAATCGAAGATGCGGTTCCAATCCTTCTTCATGCTTATGACGAGCCACCCGTCCTTGTTGGCTTCATCGTAGAGGTCCTGTGTGAAGGCGCCGACTTTGGTGTCGGGCAGTCCTTGCGCCGGGCCATAGGCGTATTCGCGCTCGGCATCGTCGTGCAGGACCAGCATGGCCAGATAGCTTGACTATGGCAAAGCAGCTATTGTGAAAACAATGGCTTACGAGCTCGCGAATTGCCCTGGAGACCCTGTTTGGGCCGGTTGCGCGCGCGACCGAGATTTTGGCGCGGCTCGACGAGCGGCTGGCGCGCTCGCCGGTCAGCGACGGTTTTGTCGAGCGCCAAAACTTTGCCGATGCGGCGGCGGCGCTGTGGCTGGAGGGCGATCTCGTGCACCTCGAGGATCTCGTCCTGCACGACGCCCATATGGATATCCGCACCCCGACCCACGAGCTCACCCGTGCGCATGCGGTGCTGCGAACCCGCCGGCGCATTTTTTCGCAGAAGCCGGATTGGGCGATCAGCTGCGACGGTTTTTGGCCCTGACCGGCCGGGGCGGCGCCGTGGCCCGTCGGGGCAAGAAAGCCGGGAAGGGGAGGGGGCTGGAGCGGGTTCCGTTGAAGCCGATGTTCGGGATGATGCTGAGGACGATCTTCTGGCTGAGGAATTTGCCGAGATCGATGCTGTCCTGGCGCGCTCCTCGAAGATCTTTAACCGGCGCCAACGGTGCCTGCTCGAAGAGAGGAAACGTGACGACGTGACCGGCCGGATCTGATCTACGATCTCGACTGGAATGAGGAAGAACGGCTGGCCGAATGGCAGGACGTGCTTGCCGACAACGCGGGAGCTGCCGGTCGTCCTGCGGGCCGCGATCCTGCTCGAGGCCTGGTCCGACATCGAGGTGCTGCAGCATGCCACTTGGCTCGGGCCACTGCTCGTTGCCGCGCTGCTGCGGCAGGAGGGTCTTGCCGCCAACCATCTCGCCAGCCTGCATCTCGGCGCCAAAAACATTCCGCGGGAGCGGCGGCGGGCACGCAATCGCTCCGATCGGTTGTTGGCTTCTATCGACGCCATCCACGACGCAGCGCTGGCCGGCTTGAAGGAGCACGATCGGCTGACGATGGCCAAAAGCAGATGGAGCGGCGGTTGCGTGAGCGCCGCGCCAACTCAAGACTGTCCGATCTGGTCGAATTGGTGCTCTCGCGTCCGTTGGTCTCGACCGCCATGATCCAGGACACGCTGAAGGTGACAAAACAGGGGGCGCTCAACCTGGTCGGCGAGCTTGGTCTGCGCGAGATCACGGGCAGGGGGAGGTTTCGGGCGTGGGGAATTATCTAATGATAGCAACTTCGCCGGAAAAATGGTCCTGCCCGTGGGTCGTTGCTCGTCCTCGGGAACGACAAGCATCGGCGATGACAAGGGCGGCGATCGTTCAAGCGGCACCACCGGCACGGGTGGGAGCGGTGACGCCTATGAAGCCCACAGAGGATCGGAACAGACGGTCGGCGTTCAGTACTGAAGACACAAAGCAGGAAAGCGCTCGTTGTCGATCCCGTTTCAATTCTCGATACTCCCGGTAACTGCCAGCGTCGGCGCTCGCGCAACTCCGCCACTTCATGTCGGCGGTTGGGGTCTATGCCGGCCCACACTTCATCGCCTCGGTGATTACCGCCCGAGAGCTGGAATGGTTGTTGCTCGCCGCCGTGATCACCTTCATCCCGCTCTTCACTGTCGGCATGGTGCTGCGGGGCGTCTTCAAGGTGAACTTCCTAACCCTGTGCGGTGCACTCGCGGGCAGTTCCACCGATCCGCCAGCGCTGGCCTTCGCTACCGGCATCTGCTCGTCGGAGGCCCAGGCGACAGGCTATGCTGCCGTGTATCCTCCGACGATGTTCCTCAGGATCATCACGCCGCAAGTCATCCTCGCTCTCCTTTGGGCGACATCGTAGCTGCACGCGATTAAGCTCAATCGTCCTGACCTGACCGGCTGCGGAAGGGTGTCTGGGTGGTGGAAAAAGTCGCGCACGCGCCAGTCCAAGTCCGAGCGAGCGAGGCTACATTCCCGGCGGCCAGGGCTCAGGCTGTAAATGAGGTGCTGTCACGTTGTTTTGCGTTAACGGATTGCCGGTAAGCGCCAGGGATGTCTGACGCTGCCGCCCGTTAAAGAACCATCGCTTCCCGCCAGAGATCATCGTCCGTGCCGTCTGGCTCTATTATCGGTTCCCGTTGAGCCTGCGTCACGTCGAGGAAATGCTGTTGGAGCGCGGGATTATGGTTTCCTACGAGACGATCCGCCGATGGGGCCGAAAGCACGGGCCCGATTATGCCCGTCGCTTTCGCCGCAAGCAGCCTTCATTAAATGATGTCTGGCACCTGGACGAGGTGGTGATCGCCATCGCCGGCAAGAAACACTGGCTGTGGCGGGCCGTCGATCAGGATGGCTACGTGCTCGACGAGATCGTCCAGACCCGCCGCAACACCAAGGCGGCCAAGCGCTTGCTCATCCGACTGCTGAAGAAGCAGGGCATGGCGCCAAAGCGCATGATCACGGATAAGCTGCGCTCTTACGGCGCAGCGAGACGCCAGGTCATGCCGAATGTAGAGCATCGCTCGCACAAGGGCTTGAATAACCGGCGGAGAATTCTCATCTCCCGTTTCGCAAGCGAGAACGAGTACGGCAGGGCTTCCGGTCGATAGGCTCATTACAGCACTTCGTGTCCATCTTCTCCGCTGTCCGCAACCTCTTCGTTCCCTCCCATACAAACCGCACCGCTTCCCAAATCCGAAAGCACCGCCTTCAAGCCATGGCCGAATGGAATGCCGTGTGCCGTCAATCGCTTAGCCCGAGGCTCTTACGCGTCCTCCTTTAAACAACGTGACAGCACCGTTGATGTCGCCTTTGAGACGGCCGATAATGTCGGCCGTCGGAGTCATCCACTGGCGCTTGCCGATGATGCCGGCCATCTCCTTTTTGTTCTCCATGGCGTCGCACCATTGCTGCGCTTCCATGACCCTGACAGAGACCGTCCGAGCCGGTCGAGACGCACGACAGCCAACGTGTCGCCGGCGCGGGCGTAGTCCAGGAGCTCGGCCAGGCCTGGGCGCGCGCCGGTGATCGCCACAAGCTCAGAAACAATCACCTGCGGTCGCGAGAGAGCTTTATGCAGCCGCCCCAATAGCGGTACGGCTGCGGATGCGCACGCCGGTTTCGGTATCGAATAGGAACACGGCCGGGTCGGCGAAGGTCACGCCGATCGGCTCGTCCATCTCGTAGTATGCCGACTTGTCGGCCTTGACCGTCATGATCACCTCGCCCAACTGGCAGGTGATCAGCGTATGGTCGCCCATAAGCTCCAGGGCATAGACCCTTGCAGCTATCTTGCCTTCCGAGGGGCGTGTTACACGGCAATCCTCCGCCCGCAGGCCGGCCGTGACGCCTTTCCTGCTTTCGGCGCTGCCGGTGGCGAACTGTCCGCCCGCAGAGACGAACCGGCCCTCGACCAACTCTCCCTGAAGGAAATTCATGGGCGGCGAACCGATGAATCCGGCGACGAACAGGTTTGCCGGATCGTCGTAGATCAGGCGTGGTTCGGCGATCTGCTGGACCACGCCGCGGTTCATGATGGCGACGCGGTGGGCCAATGTCATGGCCTCGACCTGGTCGTGCGTCACGTAGATCGTCGTCACGCCCAATTCGGCCTGGAGGCGCTTCAGCTCCGAGCGCATGTGACCGCGCAGCTTTGCGTCGAGGTTGGACAGGGGCTCGTCCATCAGGAAGACGCTCGGCCGCCGCACCATGGCGCGGGCAAGCGCGATGCGCTGCCGCTGGCCGCCGGAAAGCTGCCGCGGATAGCGGTCGAGGAACTCTTCCAGATGCACCTTGACGGCGGCGGCGCGAACCGCGGCGTCGCGGTCGGCGCGCGAAACGCCCCTAAGCTTCAGCGGGTAGGCGATGTTTTCGGCGACCGTCATGTGAGGATAGAGCGCATAGGACTGGAACACCATCGCCACATCGCGATACTTGGGCAGAACGTGGGTGACGTCGCGCTCGCCGATGAGGATGCGGCCCGAACTCACCGATTCCAGCCCGGCGATCATGCGCAGCGCCGTTGTCTTGCCGCAGCCCGAAGGCCCGAGCAGCACGAGAAATTCGCCGTCGCGAATCTGCAGATCGATTCCTTTGACCACCTTCACCGCGCCGAATGACTTGTGGATGTCAGAGAGGGTAACCTGCATCGCCTAGCCCTTCACGGCACCGACAAGAAGCCCGCGCGCAATATGCTTCTGCAGAAGACTGGAAATAACGACGACGGGCGCGATCATCACGACGATCAGGACCGACATGTTCCACCATTGCGGTCCGCGCGTGGTGTTCTGCGCCGATACCAGCACCGGCATCGTCTGTGCCTCCACATTGGAGAGAAACAGGGCAATCAGGTACTCGTTCCAGGCGAGGATCAGCACCAGCAGAAAGGTGGCCACCAGTCCGGAACGCACCAGGGGCAGCGCGATGGTGAAGAAGACCCGGAACTTGGAGGCGCCGTCGATCTCGGCGCTTTCCTCCAGGTCGAGCGGGATGCCCGCGAAGAAGTCGCGCGTGAGCCACACGACGATCGGCAGGTTTACCGCCGTGTAGGTGGCGATCAGCGCCACTTGCGTGTCGAGCAGGCGCAACTGCTGAAACATCACATAGATCGGCAAGACGGCAACGATCGGCGGCATGATGCGGTTCGAGATGATCCAGAACTCGATGTCGGTATTGCCGACAGCCGCCTTGGTGCGGCCCACGAGCGTGAACAGGGCGATGCCGAACAGGGCCACCGCCACGCTGACGGCGACCTGCCATTTTACGCCGAACGTCGCGACCGCCGCGATCACCGCCGCGAGCAGGATCAGGAAGACCGCGATGGCGGCGAGCTTGACTTGGAAGCGGATGCGCACGAGGGCATAGGCAGCCAGGGAACCGATCAGGACGGCGAGCAGCGTACTCGAGACCGCGACGACCACCGAATTCAGATATGGCCCCAGCGTGGGGTTTTCCACGAGCATGAAGTTCCAGGCGTGGAGCGAAGGGGCGAAATCGACGAATGGCAGATAGAACGGTCCGTTGTCGACTTCGCCTGGTCCCTTGAAGGAGGTGATCAACACCCAATAGAGCGGCACAAGCACGATCAGCGTCCATAGGAACAGGAGCGCGTAGGTCACGACCCTGGCTACCGGGGCCTGGCTGTCGATGGACGCAGGCTCGAACAACCTGCGGGCCAGCGAGCGCGGCTCGACGTTCATGCCTCGAACCTCCGCGCCGGTCGGACCACGAAATTGAAGAACGAGACGCACACAATGGTCGAGATGAAGAGCAGCATGTAGCCGACCGCCGCTGAGCTGCCGAGATCCTGGGTGCGCCACGAAATGAAGGAGTGCAGCGTCATCGATTCCGTCGCCAGGCCCGGCCCGCCGCCGGTGAGGACGTTCGGAAGGTCGATGATCTTGAAGGCCTCGATGAGCCGGATCAAAACGACGGTCGCCGCCACCGGCGCGATAGCCGGCCAGGTGATGTCGCGGAAGATCTGAAAACCGCTCGCCCCATCCAGCCGTGCCGCCTCCACCTGGTCGCGCGGCTGATTCTCGACCGCGGCCAGCAGCACGATGAACATGAACGGCGTCCACTGCCAGGTGTCGCCGATCAGGACCATCAGCCGCGCCGACCAGGCCTCGGTGGCCCAGGACCATTCGCCGACGCCGAAGGCGCGCACGAGCGGGGCGAAGGGGCCTTTCTGCATGTCGGCAAGCATCCGGAAGGTGTAGGCGATGCCCACCGGGGTGACCATCAGCGGGATGAAGAACACCACGCGGAAGAAATTTCGGCCGCGGATCGGCTGGCCGCAGAGCAGCGCAAGCCCCAGCCCCAGCGCGAACTGCACGAACACGCCGACGACTACGTAGAGAAGCGTATTGACAACGGTTCCAGGCACGCCGCCGGGCGCGACGGTCGCGACGGCGAGCATGGTCAGCCCCATGGCTACGGCAGCCGCCAGAACGCGCCCGACCGTACCCAGCACCGTCGGCCCGCCGCGCGTAAAGTAACGGCCGAGCAGGACGAGCAGCCCCGCGGCGACCAGTCCGACGCTTAGCCACTGCACCAGACCGAAGGCACCGAACTGGCCGAGCAGATGGTATTGCTGCGAGCCGACCAGCAATTTCCGAAAGTTCGTGAGACCGATGAATTTGAGCGTGAACCCGCCCGGCGCGAGCGCGAACCGCGAAAGCGCCAGGTAGGCGGAAATGATGAGGGGGAAGATCGCGAAGCAGAGCAGCACGATGACCGCTGGAAGCACCATGATGCCACCGGAACGACGATCCAGCCGCTCAGCCCAGCCCTGGCCGTGGGCGGCTTCCATCATCGTGTCGGCGGGCGCTGTCATCGCGAGGGGCACTGGTGGGGAATGCACGGGACTTGGCGCATCCGGAGCCGCGCCAAGTCGATCGCCCAGCCGCCTACTTGGCGCCGATGGTCGCGTTGTAGAACTGGAGCTGCTCGTCCTTGCCGATCTCGTCGTTCAGCTCGTTCCAGCCGTCCTCGACCGCCTTGACGGTCGCTTCCTTGTCGATCTCGCCGGCGAGGAAGCGCGAAACCGCCTCGTCGAGCACGACCTGCTGGTACTTCTGATTCTGCGGGATGCGCAGGTCGAGGATCATGTTAGGGCTGCTCATGCTTGCGTTGATGGCGCCCAGGTACACCTTGGCTTCCTCTTCGCTCATGTTCGCCTTCTTCCACAGGTCGCTGTAGCTGAGCTGGGAGGCGCGATAGGGATTGAAGCCGGTGCCGCCCACCGTGACGTCGGCGTTGGACTGGGCCGGCTGCGTCATGTAGGAGAAGAAGGCATAGGCGGCGTCCTTCACCTTCGGATCGGCCGCCGCGTTGATGCCGCCGCCCCAGCCCCCGAACGCGGCGAAGGGAGCGTGGTTCACGCCGTCGACCGCGTGCGGGCAGATCTCGGCGGAGCAGGCCTCGAGCTTGCCGGTGTCCCAGTTCAGGACCTCCTTCGAGCCCGGCATTACAGCGGCGCCCCACTTGCCCATCACCTTGGACTGGGCGGGGTCGATGGAGATCGTGCCGACGTCGCCCCAATCGAGATTCAACGCGCACCGGCCCGAGGCGAACAGCGGGCGGGTGTCGCTCACGTCCAGGTTGAGTTCGTCGGGCGGGCCGTATTTCGTCGATTCTGACAGGAAGTCGAGCGCCTTGCGGAAGGCGTCGTTGTTGACCAGCGGCGTCATGTCCTTGGTGTTGAAGAACGTGCCCTGATTGGTTCCCTTGGACTGCGTCATCGACCCGACCACGTCGGTGACAAACCAGTAGCTCTGCGCATTGCGCTTCTTGGCGATGCAGGAGCCGAAATCAGGCGTGCCGTCGCCGTTCATGTCCTTGCCGTGGGTGGCCTTGGCGACCTCAAGATACTCGTCCCAGGTCGTTGGAACCTTCTGGCCGGCGGCGTCCAGGATGTCCTTACGGTAATACATCATGTGGAAGTCGCCATCGAGCGTGATCATGTAGGTCTTGCCGTTGTACTTCTCGGAGAAGTCACGGAAGAACGCGCCGACATCGTCCTGCTGGATGTCCTTGTCGGCATCGACGCGCGGCGTGAGGTCGTCGAGATAGCCGCCGGCGATGTAGTCGACCATCCATTGCGGGGCGAACACCGCGGCGTCGACCGAGTTGGTACCACTCGCCCAGTCGGTCAGGATCTTCTGGTACAGATCGGAGAAGGGCACCGCAATGATGTTGATCTTGGCACCGCTGAGCGCCTCGAAATCGGGCGCGCGCCGCTGCAGCGGCTCCTGGATGGCGCCTGTCTGCGTGATGACGTTCACGGTCACCCCCGCGAACGGCTTTTCCTGCGCCTGGGCAGGCGCGCCCGCCAGCGCGCAAATGGCGGAAACTCCGGCCAGCAACGATCTACTTTTCATCCAACTTCCTCCCGCTTCGACCGGGCTTCTCCTGTGAGCCAGGGTGCCGGTACCTCTGCCGGATCCCCGCGCTTAAGCGCACGGTCCCGCATTTGAATGTAGAATATCGGCATCCGTCCGCATGTCCAGCGCTTTCGGGGCAGTCGCCGGCATGGGTCCGGATCCGCAGCCGCGTTCCCGTCGCAACTGTCGATCTTCGAGAAGGCCGTAGCCGGGGCTTCAGGCGGGTGGCGGCGATACGAGCCCGCCGCCGGGGCGGCGGCAGGTGGCGGCCGCCACGCGCATCGCCTCGTCGAGGCAAGCACGCCAGCCGGTCTGCGAACGCGGCAGACCATGACGGATGATGAAGGCGATCGCCGCCGCCAGCGTGGCGTCGCCGGCACCCATGGTGTCGACGATCGGGTCCGGCCGCTCGGCGATGGGGACGCGCACCTCCAGCCCGTCGCGCGTGTAGATCGCGGCGCCCTTGCTGCCATGGGTGAACACGACGGTCTGTATGCCCAGGGAGAGCAGGCGCGCGACGACCTCGACTTCGGTTTCGCCATAGAGAAGGTCGGCATCCTCGTCGCTGATCTTGGCGATCGACGAGCGGGCGAATGCCTGTTCGGCACCGTCCCGGAAGGCGGCCACATCGGCGATCAACCTGGGCCGCGGGTTGGGATCGACGACGATTAAGCCGCTCGCCCGTTTTAGCGCCTCAAGGAGCGCCGCGACCTGCCCGGCATTGTCGAAGGGAAACGAATTGACGGCGACCACTTTGGCGTTGGCGATCGCGGTGATCGTCGGGTCCGTAAACGCGATCCTGCGTCGAAACATGACGGGCGCGAAGCTGTACGCCGGCTCGCCGTTCAGCCTGCTGGACATCACGACGCCGGTCGGATCGACGGTCCGCGTCTCGAACAGGTGCACGCCCTCGTCGCGCAGGTAGCGCCGCAGCCGGAAACCGTCAGGATCGGCGCCGAGGCGAGCGACGAGGCCGGAGCGGAGACCCAGACGTGATAGTCCGACCGCAAGGTTGAGGGCGGCGCCGCCCGGGTGCCGCTCCGGGCTGCCCGGCTGGACTTCGATGGCGTCGACAAGACAGTCGCCGATGGAGAGGACGGCTGGCATCACGAGCCTATTGCAGGTTGGTGTGTCGGTACAGCATGGTCTCGTGGGCTTCAGGCAGGCGGGCGGCCAGCGCCAGGACGACGCTGTCCAGCAGGATTAGGCAGGACTGCTCGAACAGGCTCCCGCCGAACTGCGCGGTGGCCTCGATCGGCACGGGAAGCACCAGGTCCGCGATGCTCGCCAGCGTGCTTTCGGGCTTATAGGTAAGGGTCACCACGTAGGCGCCTTCCGACTTCGCCAGGCGCGCGAAGTTGACGCTGATCGGCGTCTCGCCCGAGCCCGAGACAATCAGCAGGGCGTTCCCCTTGCGGATCGAGGGTGCGGAGACTTCGCCGACGTAATGTACGGTGTGTCCCAGGTGCATGAAGCGCATGGCCGCCATCTGCGCCGACAGGCCGGAGCGGCCCTGGCCGGAAAAGAACCAGCGCCGGCCGGGATCGTCGAAGGCTGCCACCAGGCGCGCGAAGGCGTCGGCATCGATGCGATCGAGAACGCCGGCTATTTCCTGTCCCACGGCCAGCCAAGGCCCGGCCCTGGCAGTCTGTCGCGGATCCATCGGGCAATCTCCTGGGGATTTGCGGATTCGGTGATGGCGCTGCCGATAACTAGAATTTCCGGTCCTGCTGCGATCGCCGCTTCCAGGGTGGCGGGGCCTATCCCGCCGGCAAGTGAAACCCGGAAGCCTCGGGTGTGCATCGCGCCGACCGCTTCGATGTGCGAGGTCGAGGTATTGCCTGCCAGGCGCGCGTCGGTCGGCGAATGCACAGCGACATAGGCGAAGCTCGATGGAAAATCCGCATCTGGCGGCAGAAGCTCGGGTTTGCCCAATTCAGTGATCGTGTCGACAATCACGCTGGCGCCGAACGCCTCGGCGCGCTGGCCTACAATATCGTGGGTCGCTTTCGAGGCGCAGGACAAAACGGTCATCATGGCGGCACCCGCGCCGAACACCATGTCCGCCTCGAACTGCCCGCCATCCACCGTCTTGGTGTCTGCCAGCACCAACGTATCGGGACACAGTTCGCGCGCGGTAGCGATCGCGCCGACGCCGAACCGCTTCAGCAATGGCGTGCCGATCTCGATGATGTCGGCGATACCCTGCATGCGCGCAAGAAAGGCCAGGTGCTCAGCCTTGTCAAACGCGATTTGCAACAACACGAGGCACTCCATATCCGGCATGAGGTTGTTCCGGTGTTTTATTTCAGGGTCGTTCTATTTCTGTCAATGATTGGAACTGCGGCCTCGGAGGTCAAGCAAACAGGCAACGTGCCGAACGTGAAGCCAGCCTGACGGCAGGCGGTCATCTTTCTAAACCAGAAAGAACGGCGGCACTGATTTCTTCGTCGAGATTATTTGACGACAATCTCCACATTATGTAGCGGAAGTACAAAAGAGGCGTCGATGAATTTGGCTGACCCGGCAACCTGCAGCATCTCGATGCTGGCGGGAACAATGACTGGTGGTACGGGGCGCTACGATAAGCGCTTGAGCGACCTTCGTGGAATCTATGCGGATGAGGCAGCTCTGACGGCGTTGATCCAAACAACATGCGACCCGGTGGTTTACGACGTTTGCGATTTCCGCCCCTCCGCCGATCCCGGAGACCTGATCTTCGGCGTCACGCGAATGAGCCCGGGGAAAGTCGGCCGAGAATTCTTCCTGACGCGTGGACATGTCCATGCAAAGGCCAATCGGCCCGAAGTCTATTATGGCCAGAAAGGATTTGGCGTCATGCAGTTGGAATCGCCGGACGGCGAAACGCGCATCGTCGAGATAGGGCCGCAGACCATCTGCTACGTGCCACCTTTCTGGATTCACCGGTCGGTCAATACAGGT
The DNA here is from genome assembly GCA_963839725.1 of uncultured Alphaproteobacteria bacterium. Lineage (GTDB taxonomy): Bacteria > Pseudomonadota > Alphaproteobacteria > Rhizobiales > Rhizobiaceae > Kumtagia. The sequence goes on from CAWIWT010000018.1 coordinate 234,675, forward strand.
GCGGACGATCTTCTGATGATGTTCAGCTACCCGGCGGATTCCGGCCAGGACTACGGCATATCGAGCGCTCGCGCGGGATGCGTCACCGCGTTGTCTCGGATGGGGCTGAAGGTTGGGCCCTGGTCGAGAATCCAAACTACGTCGCGCGCGCCCAGCGATATCGCGAAACTTTTTAAGCGCACCGACTGACCGGCAAGGAGGCAGCTCCATGCAAAATCCAATCGATATCATCGCCCTCCCGACCTTCGGTGTTACCGAGGCGACCATCGGCGACTGGCTGCGCCTCAAGTCGGGCATCGCCGTCGGAGGCACCTGGATCGCGCGCACTCAAGACTTTCGCGACGGCCGCTGCGCAGACATCATACGCAGTGCCCGCGCCGCAGTGAGGGTTGCAGCGCAAGCGCGGGAAACTCGGCTGTGACCTATCGCGAGGCCACGCGACCAACTCTCTATTTCATCGGAGTCACGACGGCCAAGAGTTCTATCATGAAAGTCTTCCCGGCTTGGGCGAAGCACCTTAAGCTCGACGCCACGATTTCAGGCATCGACTTTCCGCTTCACTCCGAGCCGGCCGCCTATCGCGCGGCAGTCGAGTTTATCCGCGACGATCCACAGTCGCACGGCGCACTGGTGACCACGCACAAGATCGATCTTTACGAAGCCTGCCGCGATAGGTTCGACATCGTCGACCCGCATGCTCGGCTGATGAGCGAAACGAGTTGTATTTCCAAACGCGGCGCGCAACTCGTGTGCCACGCCAAGGATCCGATCTCTTCTGGGCTCGCGCTGGACAATTTCCTGCCCACGGGCTTTTTCGCGCGAACCGGCGGTGCGCTCTTTTCAATGGGGGCCGGCGGTTCAACGATCGCCATCACATGGCATCTCATGCGGCGGGCGCGCGTGGCGAACGTCCCAACCCGCATCATCGTTTCCGATCGAAGCCAGCACCGCCTCGACGAGATCGCGCGCATCCATCGCCAGATCGATTCCGCGGTGCCGATCGACTATGTGCTGGCTCCCGAACCCGAAGCTAACGACGCAGTCGTTGCCAGCCTTCCGCCCGGTTCGCTCATTATCAACGCTACGGGCCTCGGCAAGGACGCGCCCGGCTCGCCACTGTCCGATGCCGTCCGGTTTCCCGAGCAGAGCATTGCCTGGGACCTCAATTACCGTGGCGACCTGATCTTTCTTGACCAGGCGCGCAGCCAGCAGACGTCGCGCAACCTCCAGATCCAAGATGGCTGGACTTATTTCATCCATGGCTGGACGCAGGTCATCGCCGAAGTATTTCACATCGACATTCCGACCGCAGGCGCGGAATTCGACCGCCTTTCAGACATTGCCTTGGCGGCGGCAAAGGCCTGAAGAATGCGCGAGCGCATCCTGGTTACCCCTAGATCGCTGAAGATGGAACCGCATGCGCATGTCGAGCGGCTGCGCGAACTTGGCTGGGAGATCGTCCATTCCACGCGCGCCTTTAACACCGTTGAACCGGAGACGATCGATATCGCCGCCGTAGCGGCGACGTCGCTCTGGATCTTGCGATCTGAGTCGGGAGCGCAGGTTCGCAAGCGCAACGGCACGAGCGAGGTCGATAAGGGCGCGGCGCAAACCCGGCAATTCGACCGGGAAAAAAGGGGTCGAGCATGAAAAGCGATCTCGTCCTGGCCATCGACGTTGGCACCGGCAGCGTGCGAGCGGCGCTCGTGGGGAGAGACGGCGAGGTGATCTCCATCCGCGCCGTGGAACACGACCAGATCGTGCCGGCATATGGCTGGTCCGAGCAGCGCCCCCGGGACTGGTGGGCGAGCGTCGTCCAATCTGTGCGCGCGGTGCTCGACACGGTAGACGGCGCCGTCGGCCGCATCAGCAGCATCGCCGCGTGCGGGCACATGCACGGCACCGTCCTGCTCGACGGAAATGGCGAACTCACGCGCAAAACCGTCCCGCTTTGGAACGACAAGCGAACGGCCGCGCTCGTGGCGGCTTTCGAGGCCCGATATGCGCCTGCGGACTACCTGGCCGACAGCGCCAATCCGGCGACACCCGCCTGGCCGGGCTTCAAGCTGCAATGGCTCCGCGACAACGACCCGGACGCCTACGACCGCGCGGCAATCGTCATCATGCCGAAGGACTACGTCAATTTTCGGATGACCGGCGAAGCGACAATGGACCGGACGGAAGCCGCCTGCAGCTTCCTCATGGACCCGAGAACCGGCGCGTGGTCGCCCGCGATGTGCGATCGTCTCGGCCTCGACATCGCGAAACTGGCCCCAATCCGCGAGCCGGTCGAGATTGTCGGATTTGTGACTGCGGCCGCCGCACGCGAGACCGGGCTGCGCAAAGGCACGCCAGTCCTGGTCGGCGGCGGCGACTATCCCGTCGCGCTGCTGGGCTCCGGCGTATGCCGCCCGGGCCTCGGCTCGGACGTTACGGGCACTTCGGCCATCGTCACCATGATTACCGACAAGCCGCTGCTCGATCCCGAAATCTCCAATGTCGGCACGCCGGAAGGCGGCTGGGGCGCGTTCATGCTTTTGGAAACCGGCGGCGATGCCATGCGCTGGGCGCGCCGCGCCTTTCACGAGAAATCGCTTGGTTATGACGAGATCGCGCGCAAGGCGGCGCAAGCACCGGCGGGGGCCGACCGGCTTTTCTTTCTGCCCTATCTAACTGGCGAGCGCTTCGGCAACCACCGCAACGCCCGCGCCCAGTTCTTCGGCATCACCGCCGAACACGGTCTCGCCCATCTCCATCGCGCCGTTCTGGAAGGCGTGGCCTTTGGGGTAGCGCGCCACATCCGCATCATGGAGCAAAACAGCGGTTGCAGGCTCGAGCGCGTTATCGCGTCGGGCGGCGGGGCAAAGTCGGAACTATGGCTTAAGATCAAGGCCAGCGCCTATGGCATTTCGATCGTCGTTCCGACCGAACCTGAATGCGGCGTGGTCGGGTCCGCGATCCTCGCAGCGACGGCGGAAGGGCGCTTCTCCGATCTCCGGCAGGCGGCCGCCGCCTTCGTGCGTTATTCACCGGAGATGCGGCCGGACCCTGCCTGGGGGGAAGCCTACTCGCGCATGCAGCCGGTGTTCGAGAAGATTTACCGCCATTCTCAAGCGCTTTACGGGGAACTCGACAGATTGGCTTGAACTTCCAAGCCCGGCACGTCCCGAATCCTGAGAGACAAGCCGCTTAAAGTGGCCTCTCCGGAATACTTGCGCGAACGCAGTATCCCGGTCACGCCGGCAGACCTCATTGATCACGAGGGCTGGGCTGTGCGCAAAGAGATAAGCTCGTCCGCCTGCCAGCCGTCGCTATTGAAGCGGCGGATGGCCGCTTGGGTCAGCATGCGCGCCTTTATAGTTGTCGCTGACGACCCAAATGCGCCTTTGTCCTTGGCAAGTCGAGATTGACATGGCTCGTGCTTGCAAATTCGTGGTATACTGGATGTTGTTTCGGACCACATGGCCGTACTGTTGGCATGCCCGAGAAAACCGTGGATCAACAGGTCAGGAAGAAGGCTACGATATACGAATTGTCCGTCTTGTCGGACAGTTCGCCATCGACCGTCAGTGCCGTTTAACGGCACCTGGGGCAAACGGCGCATCGGCCCTGCGCCATCGATTGTACAAGTATGCCAAATACTTATGCACCTCGACTGGAGGAACCGGGCACAGGCTCATTGAACATTGGCTTTGAAGTTCGCGGGGTGTCAGCAATCGGGAGATCTCCCGAAGGAAACGATATGGAGGAGTAAGCATGAAAAAGCTCATGGTCGCCGTGCTAGCGGCTTCGATTTCGCTCGTTGCATCGTTTGCCGCTTTCGCGCAGGAGGCCGGGAAGGTCGGCGTGGTCGTCAAGATCGGAGGAATACCGTGGTTCAACGCTATGGAAGCTGGCATAAAGGAGCGCGGCCAGAAGCTTGGCGTCGATGCCTTCATGGTCGGACCGACCGAGCGCTGATCCGGCATTGCAGGTGCGTGCAATCGAGGATCTGATCGCCCAGGGCGTCAAGGTGATAGGCGTGGTCCCGAACGACGCCAAGGTGCTGGAGCCGGTGTTACAGAAAGCCAAGGATGCCGGCATCATCGTCATCACTCATGAATCGCCGGGCCAAAAGGGAGCCGACTGGGATTTCGAGCTCGCCTCGGCGGAAGGTTTCGGTGAGGCGCATGCAAAGCTGTTGGCCGAGAAGATGGGAGGCAAGGGAGAGTATGCCGTCTTCGTCGGTTCACTGACGGTGCCGCTTCACAACGCTTGGGCCGACGCGGCGATCGAGTATTTGAAGAAGAACCATCCCGACATGAAATTGGTCGGCGAGCGCTATGGCGTTGCCGAGGATGTCGACAAGAGCCGCAGCACCGCATTGGATCTGATCTCGGCGAACCCCGGCCTGAAAGGCTTCCTTGCTTTCGGCAGCCAGGGTCCGATCGGCGCCGGCCGAGCCATCGAGGAAAAGCGCAAGGTCGGCGAAATCTTCGTGCTCGGACCGTTCTCGCCCGGGCAAGGTCAGAAGCTAATTATGAGCGACGCCATCTCCGGGGGCTTCATGTGGAACCCCAAGCAGGCTGGCGAAGTCTTCGTCACTCTCGCCGAAAAGCTGATGAAGGGCGAGGAGGTCAAGGACGGCGACACAATCGAAGGCCTGGGCGCGGTCAAGCCGGACTTCGAGAATCGCAATATCATTGTCGATCAGCTGGTGCCGATAAACAAGGAGACGGTTGCCGATCTGGCCGCCATGGGCCTGTAGCAGCCTTCCAAGGCAAGGCGGCCGGACGTGCTGTGGAACGTTCGGCCGCATCCCTCATCCCGTTGGACGTTGCATCATGGCTGAACAGTCGACCGATGCTACAGGACCGCTACTGTCGCTGCGTAACATCAACATGACCTTCGGCGGCGTGCGGGCGTTGCAAGATGTCAGCTTCGAGGTGCTGCCTGGCGAAGTTCATTGCCTTGCCGGCGAGAACGGCTGCGGCAAGAGCACCCTGATCAAAGTTATTACCGGCGTCTACAGGCCCCAGGATGGAGCCGTCATCGAATATGACGGCCACACCTATTCCCACATGTCACCAGTTACTGCGCAGGCGGGCGGCATCCAGGTCATCTGGCAGGATCTGGCGCTGTTTCCCGAGATGACCGTGGCGGAAAATATCGCCTTCCAGAAGGTGGTTGGCCGTTGGCCGCGGCCGGTCAATTATGCCGAAATGCGTCGTATCGCGACCGAGGCGCTGACCAGGCTGGGCGTCACGCTGGATGTTGACCGTGCGCTCCATCACTACCCGATCGCGCAGCGGCAGATCGTAGCCATTGCGCGAGCCCTGGTCGGTGATGCCAAGCTCGTCTTTATGGACGAACCCACGGCTTCGCTCACCCAGAGCGAGACCGATTATTTGCTCGACATCGTCCGAAACTTGTCGGCGTCCGGCGTGGCAGTCGTCTTCGTCAGCCACAGGCTTGCGGAGGTTCTGGAGATTTCCAGCCGGGTTACGGTGCTACGCGACGGTAAACTCGTCGGGGTCTATCCGACCAAGGGCATGACCCAGTCGCGCATCACCGAGCTGATGACCGGGAAAACCTTCGACCAATCGGTGCGCACGCGCAGCGTGGGCGGCAGTCCCGTCATGCTCGAAGTCAAGGGCCTTGGCCGGACTGGTGAGTTCGAGGACGTCTCGTTTACCGTAAGGCGCGGCGAGACTCTGGGCATCACCGGGCTTCTGGGCGCCGGGCGCACCGAACTGGCCCAGACGCTGTTCGGCATGCGCAAACCGAAATCGGGGACAATCGTCCTGGACGGCAAGCCTGTGCGCTTCGGCTCCAACCGCGACGCGATCAAGGCCGGCATCGCCTATCTCTCGGAGGATCGCCTGTCGCTGGGGCTGATTCAGCCGCAGGCGATCGACGACAACATGGTCATCTCCTCGCTGGACAAGGTCCTGTCCGGCGGCCTGATCTCCTCCGACCGCAAGCGGAACCTCGTGGGCGGCTGGGTGAAGAACCTCGGCGTCAAGATCGGCAAGCAGGCCGACGCGATCTCGACCTTGTCAGGCGGCAATCAGCAGCGTATCGCCATCGCCAAATGGCTCGCGACCGACCCAAAGCTGCTGATCCTCGATGCGCCGACCGTCGGCGTCGATGTCGGGGCCCGCGCAGGCATCTTCGAGATCGTGTCGAAGCTTGCCGACAGCGGCCTGGCAATCATCCTGATCTCCGACGAGGTGCCGGAAGTCTACTTCCACGCCGACCGCGTGCTGCATATGGCGCAGGGCCGGATTGTCGGCGAGTATGTGCCCAGCGCGACCACGCTCGAGGCGATCGAGGGGGCGGTCTATGCGTAGGTTTGCCCGCTCCCACGCGACCGAACTGGCGCTGCTGGCGGTTATCGCCGTCATCTGTGTCTTTCTGTCCTTCGCGACCGACCGCTTTTTCACGCTAGGCAATGCATTTGATCTGCTCAACACAAGTTCGGTGAACATCATCTTCGCGGTAGGCCTGCTCGTGGTGCTGATCGCTGGCGGCATCGACATCTCCTTCGCCGTCGCCGCATCGGTCGTGCAGTACCTCACCGTCACCTTCCTCGGCTGGATCGGCGGCGGCAATTGGGTGGTCGGCCTGATCGTCGCAGGCGCAATCGGCGTGGCGCTCGGGTGCGTCAACGCCTTGTTGATCCACAAGTTCAAGATCATCTCGATCGTCGCGACGATCTCGACCTTCAACATCTTCTTCGGCCTGCTGATGTTCTTCACCGGCGGCGTGTCGATCTACAATCTGCCGGACTGGCTTACCACGCGCGTCGTGCTTTTCGAGCGCGAGATGGCAGACGGCACCTGGGCGGAAATCACGCTGCCTGTGCTGATAATGGCGATCTGCGTCTTCGCCACCTGGGCGTTGATCACCCGCACCACGATAGGACGCCAGCTCTATGCCTTCGGCGACAATCCCGAGGGGGCGAGACGCTTCGGCATCAATATCGGCGCGATGCAATTCATCGCCTTCGGCTGGCTCGGGATGATGGCCGGCATCGCCGGTCTGGTGCAGGCGCATTACGCGCAGGAGGTCGTGCCGAACGCGCTTTACGGCCGCGAGCTCGACGTGCTGGCTGCCGTCGTTCTCGGTGGCGCACGTCTTGGCGGCGGCAAGGGCAGCGTGCTCGGCTGCATCCTCGGCGTGCTGCTCGTGTCGATCACCCAGAACGGGCTCAACCTGATGGGTGTGTCGCCATTCGCTTTCAAGATGATCGTCGGCGCCATCATCCTCGCGGCGATTACGCTGTCGAATACCAGCATCGAGCGCCTGCTACCATTCCTGAAGAGCCGGAGGGTGCAGGCATGACCGCGCTGATCGGCCGGATGCGTAACGTGTTCGGGGCCGGAGATGGTCGGCCCGCTCGCCGCCTTTGTGGTCGTGATGTTCATTTTTGCTTCGCCGCGCCGAATTTTCTCTCGGCCGCGACCTTCGGCTCGGTGGCATCCCAGTTGCCGGAACTTGGCCTGCTGACGCTTGCCATGCTGCTGCCGATCCTTACCGGCGGGCTGAACCTCGCCATAACCTTCACCGCCAACATTGCCGGCCTGACGCTTGCCTGGGTTCTGAAGAGCCAAGGAGGTGTCGACGCTGGGCGCTGGCGCCTTTATCCTGGGCTCCGTTCTTGCCATTGGCGTCGGGGCGTTGAGCGGCCTTATGATGGGGCTGGTCATCGCCTACACCAGGGCGCATCCGATCCTGGTGTCCCTGTCGATGATGATCTTCCTGCGGGGCCTCGGAGAATTCCTCACCCGCGGCGGCGATGTCTCCGGCTTCCCGGCGTTTCTCGCGCAGATCGGCCACGGTTCGATCCTGGGCATACCGGTGCCTCTGCTCATCTTCATCGCGTGCGTGTTGATCTGGAACATGCTGCTCACGCGCATGAAGCTAGGCTTCAATACATACATGATCGGCTCCAACATCGAGGCGACACGCTATTCCGGCATCAACACGCGCAAGGTTCTGGTGCTGGTCTACGCTCTGTCTGGAGCGATGTGCGCGGTGGCCGGCATCATCATGCTGGCGCGCTTCAACTCGGTGCGGGTGGGGCACGGCGAGTCCTATCTGCTGATCACCGTGCTGGCCTGCTTTCTCGGCGGGGTGAACCCGTTCGGCGGCTTTGGCCGGGTCATTCCCGTTTTCATCGCCTTGATCGTGCTACAGCTTCTGTCTTCGGGCCTCAACCTGATGGGCGCCAACCAGCATCTGGCGACTGCGGTGTGGGGCATTTTGATGATCACCGTAATGATCCTGCGCTGGCTCGCCGGGAAGGTCCGCTTATTTAACTGATGGAAGGATGACGCTCATGCAGGGCTTTGGTGTCCACACCAGCATGTGGACGATGAATTGGAACCGCGAAGGTGCGGAGAAGGCAATCGCCGCCTCCGTCGGCTATGGTATGGACTTTATCGAGATCGCGCTCTTGAACGCGCCGGCTGTCGATGCCGCGCACACTCGCGCGCTTCTCGAAAAACACAATCTGCCGGCGGTGTGTTCCCTCGGCCTGCCGGAGCGGGCATGGGCCTCGGTGCATCCCGAAGCGGCCATCGCCTATCTCGAGGAGGCGATCGACAAGACTGCGGAGATGGGAGCACTGGCGTTGTCGGGCGTCATTTACGGCGGTATCGGCGAGCGCACGGGCATGCCGCCTACGGAGAAGGAATACGACAATATCGCGCGTGTGCTGACGGCCGCCGCCAAGCACGCCAAGAACCGCGGCATCGAACTCGGCGTCGAAGCAGTCAACCGCTACGAGAACCATCTGATCAACACCGGCGCGCAAGCTGTCGCGATGGTTGAGAAGGTCGGCGCAGACAACGTCTTCGTCCATCTCGACACCTACCACATGAATATCGAAGAGAAGGGCGCGGCCAACGGTATTCTCGCGGCGCGCGATCACTTGAAATATGTCCACCTCTCGGAAAGCGATCGCGGCACGCCCGGCACCGGCAACTGCGCCTGGGACGAAATCTACGCGACCTTGGCAGCCATCAACTTCAAAGGCGGACTTGCGATGGAAAGCTTCATCAACATGCCACCCGAGGTCTCCTATGGTCTCTCGGTCTGGCGGCCTGTCGCCAAGGATGAGGCGGAGGTGATGGGCAACGGGCTTCCGTTCCTCCGTAACAAGGCGCGCCAATACGGATTGATTCAATAGCGATTATGCTCGAGAGCTGCGCCGCGATCGGCGCGAGAATCATGCCCTGGGCCGTATAACTACAACACTGTGAAGCCCGCGTATCGCAAAGACCGCGTTCCCTCCGGAAAGTCGGCAACGTCGGTTTCGGGGGTCACGCCCTCACAGATATGTCGGCAGCGACGGATCGCCTCTCGACCGCCGATGCGGTGAAACGCGACATCGGGCCACCATCCGATATACTTCCCGCCTATAACCGCCCGACCAGGCCGGGCTTCAGCTAGGGTCAGGACTTATTGATCCAGAATATGAATGTCGCGGCGAGGGCGATTGCTGACAGGAAGGCGTGAGCACACCGGTCGTATCGAGTGTGGATGCGCCGCCAGTCCTTGAGGCGAGCGAACGTGTTCTCAATCCTGTGGCGCTGGCGGTATAGCACGGGATCGTAACTGTGCTGGATGCGGTGCTTGGCGTGTGGCGGAATGCACGGCGCAATGCCTCGCTCGGCCAAAGCCTGACGGAAGGCCGCGGAACTATAGGCTCTGTCAGCGAGCAGGAAGCGAGCGGGCGGGAGTTGTTCAACGACCGCTGCTGCCGTCTTGTGGTCATTGGCCTGGCCCTCGCTCAGATGCAGCATCAGTGGCCGTCCCTTGCCGTCGCAGACCACCTGCAGCTTGGTTGTCAGCCCGCCTCGGCTGCGTCCGATACATCGGGGTAGAGCCCCTTTTTGAGCAGGCTGGCCGCCGTTCGATGCGCCTTCAGATGAGTGGCGTCGATCATCAGCTTGTCGGTGCTTCCACCCCGTGCAGCCAACTCGGCCAGGATGCGGTTGAATACGCCAAGCCGGCTCCAGCGGATGAAGCGGTTGTAGATCGTCTTGTGTGGGCCGTAGCCAGCAGGAGCATCCCGCCAGCGCAGACCATTGCGGATCACGAACAGGATGCCGCTGAGCACCCGCCGGTCGTCCACTCGTGGAACCCCATGCGAAAGCGGAAAATAGGGCTCAATCCGCCGCATCTGCTCCGGCGTTAGCATCAGCAAATCACTCAAGGCAGCACCTCCTGCCACCTTAAATCATCGCAGCACCTTCAATTCAACTAATTAATAGGTCCTGACCCTAGGCAGCAAGTTTTGTCAGCACCATGCCGAGCGTGCGGTCATTCCGCTGACTGCGATTGCAATCAATTGCAAATCTCCGGCTAACAGCCAGCTTGGCGACGGGCCTCGGCCTGATGCTGGCCATATTTTCGGCTCCCCCTCCTGCGGCTGCCCCTCTACCGGGACCATAGGCTTGCCGTTCATATGCTCGTGGGTGAGCGTCGGACTGTCCTTATAGCACTCTATGATGAACTTCGCGGCGTCCAGCGCGGGGCTCGGCGAATGTGTTCATGGGATTTCCTGTGTGTTGGGATAAGTGTTGCTAAATACTGACCTGACGTTGCGGTAAGTTCACTCTGCGGCCGTTGGGCCGCCTAAGGGCCGGCGCTCACCTCACTCCCGGGTCACAACGGGCGCCGGCCTGCCACTGCGTTGCCGATCACGTCGGCGGGTCGCTTCTGGCCTTTAGGTCCGGTTGGCATCACCTGACGGCCTTCATAGCGACAATCTTGTTGGCTTCTTCGACGACATCGGAATAGTCCGTCCGATCTCCGGGATAGAAAATGCGGGTACCCGGATTTCTCGAAAGCATATGTGTCACGACTTCGAGGTTGACGTAGACAGGTTCCTTCTTGTCGCCGCCCGCTAAAGTGAGTTGCACCCAAAAAGGCATAACTAGTTTCTCCCATGCTTTGCGGTAAGCATATGGGAGTTCGGGGCCGGGTGCGACAAGCGACGGCTCAAATTTCAAACTGAGACCCTACCGGATTGGGGTTTGCATGCTTGAGTGTTTGACAAAACATGGTGCCTGCGCAGCGGGGAGCGCCATCGCCTCCGCGATGGTCACCCGAAATGGACGTCGGCGAAGGTGGAAGCGCCAAACCGTTGCGGAACGCTTCAGCCTTCAACACATCGGCAATCGCGCCGCATCAACATGCTTTGCCTAGTTCGGACTTATGCTTCCGATGTAGGCAATGACTTCTGCGATCTGTTGAGGCGTCATTTGGAATGCCGGCATATCTGGATGACCAGTGAAAATCCCCTCGGCAAATGCCTCTTCCAAAGAAGCAAGTGGATATTTCTTGGAAAGAGTTCGGAATTCCGGCGCTTCCGGGTGAGGGCTTTTGTCGGTTACGCCAATGCCGTGGCAGCGCGCGCAATTCTCTTCAATCAAAGCCTTGCCTTTGGCAATGTCAGGCAAGTCCTGAGCTCCAGCGGGCGTCGCGAGGAGCGCAAAGATTAATCCGAACGCGGACTTCATCATTCTTTTGCAACCGCTGATTCGATCGCGTCGATGGGGTGACCAGTCAAATCCTTGGCCAGTTGTCCAATAAGCGTTGCCTCAAGCGCGGCATGAAAATGCTTGCGGAGCTCACCAAGCGACCTGGGATCAGCGATTAGAAAGAGTTTCTGGATTTTGCCATCGAGCACCTGCCGGTTCAGATACCCAGCAACAGATGACACGTAATTGTCTTCATCCAGCCGAGAGGTGTCTGGATTGGCTGAACTGTTCCGGTGACGCGAGCCAGACCCCCTCGTTTTGAATGTCGATATCAGCCAGCGTCGATTTCTGCGTGGCGCTCCATGAATTGCGATATCTGACCACCCCAAAACCCACGGCGCTAGTTAAGTCTGTCGAAACCGATCTGGACCATGCCTTCGGCCGTCTTCAAATCGTCCAGTTTGTAGATTTCCAGCGTTTCCCGCTTCGGTTTTTGAAGACTAACGGCCTGATCGTCGGGTGAACAAAACAAACCTCTCCTGAGTGGAGGCGGGGTTATGTCAAGATCCCGCGACCTGTGAGCGAACGCGTGGGCGTCCGGAATGACTTACCCGAAACGGTTTGTCCGGACGCCGCGCTCTCCCGGCCGTATCGCGAACAGCCCGCCTTCGCGCGGATTTGCCTGTAGATGGTCGGCACTCATGGTGAAGCGGGCCGAGGTGACGAACAGCGTGTCGAGATTTTCGCCGCCGAAGGCACAGCTCGTAGGCCAGCTGCAAGGCAGCTCCACTAGCCGGTCCAGCGCCCCGCCGGGGGCGATACGGACAACACAGCTTCCGCCGACGACGCGGCAGTTCCAGAGATAGCCGTCAGCGTCCATGCAGGACCCGTCGGGCAACCCGCGCGCAAAACCGCCGAACAACGGCCGTCGGTCGTCGAGGTGTGAAGCCGCGCGGTCCAGGCGGTAGCTGTAGAGCTGGTTCTTCATCGTGTCGGCGGTGATGAAGCGGCCATCCGCAGTCCACGCCATGGTGTTGGTGATGCCGAAGCGATCCTCGCTGAGGAGGGTCACGTCGCCGCCGGCGTCGACGCGGTAGAGCCGTCCGGCGTCGCGCGTGATGGCGGTGCGGTGCGTCGTCCGGCGCCGATATTGTTCATCATCGTGCCCACCCAGAACGAGCCGTCCGGTGCGACGACGCCTTCATTCAGCCGCGTGTCGGGATGGTCGGGCTCGATCCGCGCGATCGTCCTGAACGGTCCACCGAAATCCCACAACATGAGTTCCTTGCGAAGGCCGACGATGGCGCCGCCGTCGTGACGCAGGCCGATCGACGTGACGAGTTCGGGCGTATCCCAGGACTCATGATCCAAGGTCAGCGGGTCCAGCCGATGGATTTTTCGGCCGACGATGTCGACCCAGAGGAGCCGGTTGCGACGGTCGTCCCAGATCAGGCTTTCTCCCACGACATTGCGCGAATCGAAGATCAGTTCCGCGTCAGTCCTTCGCATTTTCCCTATCCCGTACAGCGTCGCCAAGAATCCACTTGACACACATCTTTATTCACAACTATGAACAAATCAACCACAACTTGTCATACAGGTTCAGGGAAGCCGGGAATGCGAGACCGCCCAGATACATCGATTGTGCCAATTCCCGGCCTTGTGAGCACGGCGATCCAGGCGATCACCCAGCACATCCGCTCCGAAGGACTGGGGCCTGGCGACCTGTTGCCGAGCGAAGCCGCCATGACGCGGCAGCTCAATGTTTCCAGAACCATCGTGCGTGAGGCGTTCCGCTCGCTTTCCGCGATGCGGCTGATCGACATGAGCGCCGGACGGCGAGCCACCGTCGCCAAGCTCGACACCGGCGCCATGTCGATGGTGATCGAGCACGGCATCACCACGCAGCAGATCAGCGTGCAGCAGGTCTACGACGTGCGGCGGACCATCGAGATGCGCACGGTGGCGTTGGCGGCGTTGCGGCGCACTGAGGCTGAAGCGGCCGCGATCGCCCAGTCGGCACGAATGATGCGCGAGAGCTACAAGGTATCGGAGCTGGTCATGGAGCATGACATCGCCTTCCACGAGGCGATCGCCGCGGCATCGCACAATCCGGTCTTCTCGCTGATCGTGACGGCCTTCGGCGGCGTCACCCGGCGCACCTGGGTGATCGGCTGGCGGACACGCTCCTCTGATGAGGCCCAGCTCAAGATGATCAAGGGGCACGAGGACATCGCCGAGGCGATCGTCAAGGGCGATCCGCGGCTCGCGGCCGAGCACATGGCGGAGCATTTCGACAAGAGCGTCAAGGCGCTGATCGATGCAGGGATCGCCTGACATGAAGATCCGTGCGATCGAAACCATTCGCATCCAGGAACGGCCGAACCTCATCTGGGTCGAGGTCCACACCGACGACGGCATCACCGGCCTTGGCGAGACGTTCTATCTGTCCCGCACGGTTGAGGAGTACATCCATGAATATGTCGCGCCGCGGGTGATCGGCAGGGATCCGCTGCAGATCGACCTATTGTCGGCCGACCTTGTCGGCTATCTCGGCTTCCGCTCCAGCGGCGTCGAGGTCCGCGGCAATTCGGCATTCGACATCGCGCTCTGGGACATTTTCGGCAAGGCCACCGGCCAGCCGATCGCGCAATTGCTGGGCGGCTTCAGCCGCCAGTCGATCCGCACCTACAACACCTGCGCCGGCACCGAATACATCAAGGACGCCAAGGGCCAGACCACGGCCAATTATGGGCTGGATGCGAAGCAGGACTATGACGACCTCAACGGTTTCCTGCTGCGCGCCGGCGAACTTGGCCGAAGAGCTGCTCGAAGACGGCATCACGGCCATGAAGATCTGGCCGTTCGACCACGCCGCGGAGAAGACGCGCGGCCAGGACATTTCCGCCGCCGACCTGAAGGCAGCGCTCGAGCCCTTCGAGAAGATCCGCAAGGCGGTCGGCGACAGGATGGACATCATGGTCGAGTTCCATTCGATGTGGCAGCTGCTGCCGGCGATCAAGATCGCCAGGGCGCTGGCGCCGTTCGCCACCTACTGGCACGAAGACCCCATCCGCATGGACAGCCTCTGCGACCTCAAGCGCTATGAGGCGGCAAGCCCGGCGCCGATCTGGGCGTCCGAGACGCTTGGCAGCCGCTGGGCATTCCGCGACCTCCTGGAGACAGGTGCGGCCGGCATCATCATGCTCGACATATCCTGGTGCGGCGGCCTGTCCGAGGCGCGCAAGATCGCGGCGATGGCGGAAGCCTGGCGGCTGCCGGTCGCGCCGCATGACTGCACCGGCCCGGTCGTGCTCGCCGCCTCCACCCATCTGTCGCTCAACGCGCCCAACGCGCTCGTCCAGGAGAGCGTGCGGGCATTCTACCGGACCTGGTACCGCGATCTGGTGACCGCGCTGCCGGAAGTGAAGGACGGCATGATCACCGTGCCGCCCGGGACCTGGGCTGGGGCTGGAGCTCAATCCCGAGCTCGGCCGCGCCTACACCGTCCATCGCCGCGTCTCCGACAAGGCGCACATCTGATGAAATCCAATGGGAGGACTAACATGAAGAGACTGACATCCATCCTTCTTCTGGGCACGGCCCTGGCTGGGCGGCATCCGCCGCCAGCGCGAAGGAACCGATGAACATCGTCTTCACGCATCATTCGTCTGCCTCGAACACCTTCTGGCAGGCGGTCAAGAAGGGCTATGACGACGCCTGCGCCAAGATCCAGGCAAACTGCAACATGATCTTCACGCAGACCGAAGGCTCGATCGAGCAGCAGGTCGGCCAACATGCGCGCCGCCCTTGCCGCCAAGCCGGACGCGCTGCTGACCTCGATCGTCGACAACAACGCCCTCGACGACGATCATCAAGGAGGCGCGCGACGCCGGCGTTATCGTGATCGCCGTCAATGTCGACGACACCGAAGGCGCCAAGGGCAATGCCCGGCAGGCCTTCATCGGCAAGGCTTCGTGCCGGCTGGCTATTCGCTCGGCAAGGCGATCTCCGAAAGCTTCCCGAAGCGGCAGGGCCGATCAAGGTGCTGGTCGGCATCTCCGCGCCCGGCCAGAACTGGTCGGAGAGCCGTGGCGCCGGCGTCATGAAGTTCCTCGAGGAATACAAGGCCGCCAATACCGGCCGTGAGGTTTCCTGGGAGCGCATCGACAGCGGCACCGACCTCGCTATCACCTCAGACCGCGTCGGCGCCTATCTCAACGCGCACCCGGACACGACCGCCTATTTCGATACCGGTTTCTGGTGTGCGGGCGTGGCGCGGTCGCTGCAGGATCGCGGCGTCGAGCCGGGCAAGGTCCTGCTCGGCGGCTTCGACCTCGTTCCCGAAGTGCTGCAGCAGATGCAGAAAGGCTATGTCCAGGCCCTGGTCGATCAGCAGCCTTACATGCAGGGCTTCATGCCGGTGATGGAGGTCTACCTGAGCAAGACGGTCGGTCTGGCGCCATCCGACATCGACACCGGCCAAGGGCATCGTGCGCCTGACCAGGTTGAAGCGATGATGGCGCTTTCCGCGCAGGGGATGCGCTGACGCGGCTTCGCCTGGCGGCGCCTTGCGGCCGCCAGGCCGCGGACCGAGAGTCGCCAAACGCGCGGAGCTTGCGGTGAAACGCCTGTTCAAGACCTATCTGGAAAAGCCTGAGCTGGCGGGCCTGATCCTGCTTGTGCTGCTGGTGGTCGTCTTCCAGATCCGCTCGAACGGCGTGTTCCTCAATCAGGACAATCTGCGCGGCATGCTCGGCATCCTGCCCGAGACCGGGCTCGTCGCGATCGGCGTCACCATCCTGATGATCAGCGGCGAGTTCGACCTCTCCGTCGGCTCGGTGTTCGCGCTTGATGCCGATGACCATGGCGGTGCTGATGGTGCAGGGCGCGCCGTTCCCCGTCGCCATGCTCGCCGGCCTCGCTCGTCTGCGCGGCGATCGGCTTCATCAACGGCTATGTGACGATCTGGTTCGCCATACCGAGCTTCATCACCACGCTCGGCATGCTGTTCATCGCCCGCTCGCTGACCATCGTCGTCTCGGGCGGCTTCCCGCCGCTGCTTCCGCCGACTGCCGACCTGGCTGTTCACCTCGTTCGTCGGTCCCGGCAACATGTTCCGCATGTCGTTCCTGTGGTTTGCCGGCATCGCCGTGCTGACGTCGCTGATGCTGTCCAGCACCAATTTCGGCAACTGGATCAAGGCCACCGGCGGTTTCCATCCGGCCGCCGCCTCGATGGGCATCCCGACTGCTCGCGTGAAGCTCGCCTGCTTCGTGCTCTGCTCGATGCTGTCCGGTTTCGCCGGAATGATCCAGGTGCTGCGGCTGGGATCGCCGCTGCCGTCGATCGGCGAGGGGCTGGAGCTGCAGGCCGTTGCTGCCGCGGTGATCGGCGGCGCGTCGCTGGCCGGCGGCATCGGCACCGTGCTTGGCGGCATCATCGGCACCACGCTGATCCGCGTCATCGACAACGGGCTGGTGCTCTCCCAGGTCGATGCCAACTGGTTCAAATTCGCCATCGGCTTCCTCACCATCTTCGCCGTCGTCGCCAATGCCTGGATGCGCAAGCGCGCCAAGGCCATCAAGATGGAGGGCTGAGGCATGAGCGACGCGATCATCTCCGTCCGCGACCTGCACAAATGGTACTCCGGCGTTCACGCGCTGAAGGGGATAACGCCTCGACTTCAAGCGCGGCGAGGCGCTGGGCCTGGTCGGCGACAACGGCGCCGGCAAGTCCACGCTCATCAACATCCTGTCGGGCGTGCAGCGGGCCGACCAGGGCGAGATCCTGGTCGAGGGAAAACCGGTCCGCATCGCCAGCCCGCGCGACGCGATGGATCTCGGCATCGAGACCATCTACCAGTACAATTCCATGGTGCCGACCATGTCGATCGCCAGGAACCTGTTCATCGGCCGCGAGCCGCTGCGCTTCTCGATCGGCGGCATCGGCATCCTCGACCAGCCGAGGATGCGCAGCGAAAGCATCCGCGCCATCGCCGACGTCGACCTGCATTTGCGCTCGCCCGACGCGCTGGTGGGCGAATTGTCGGGCGGCCAGCGGCAAGGCGTCGCCATCGCGCGCGCTATGCATTTCAAGTCGAAGGTGATGATCCTCGACGAGCCGACCAACCATCTTTCGGTCAAGGAAACGAAGAAGGTGATCGGCTTCGTGCGCAGCCTGAAGGAGCAAGGGATCACCTGCGTCTTCATCAGCCACAACATGTACCATGTGTTCGAATGCTGCGACCGCGTGGTTGCGATGGCGCGCGGCGAGGTGGTGCTCGACAAGCGCATCGAGGAGACCTCGATCGACGAGGTCGCCGGCATTTTGTAGCGAGGCAGGAATGACGGATCTCTCCAAGCGCGTCGTGCTTTTGACCGGTGGCCTCGGCTCGCTCGGCCGCGCCCAGGCGGCCGCGCTGGCGCGGCCGGCGCGAGGGTGCTTTTGCTCGACCGGCCGGAGATCGGGGAGGGGCCGGAGATCGCCGCCTCGCTTGCGAAGGGCGCGGCGGGCAGCATCGCCTTCGTCGGCTGCGATCTCAACCGGCTGGCCGAGGCGGAGGCTGCGATCAAGGCGCTGGCCGACTGAAGGCGGGATCGACATCCTCATCAACAATGCGGCGCTGATCATCAACCGTCCCGTTCGAAGAGTTTTCGCTGATCGAATATGAGGACCAGATCCGCGTCAATTCTTCCGCTGCCTTTGCGCTGGCACGAGCCTGCGCGCCGGGCATGAAGGCGAAGGGCTACGGCAAGATCGTCAATTTCTGTTCGGTGACGCTCAACGGCCGCTGGGACGGCTATGTGCCCTATGTCGCGTCGAAGGGCGCCATGCTCGGCCTCACCAAATCGCTGGCCAGGGAACTCGGCCCACATGGCATCAGGGTGAATGCGGTGTCGCCGGGCGCGGTGGTCTCGGAGGCCGAAGCGCGGGTGTTCGGCGACCGGCTCAAGCAATACAATGACTGGATCCTCGAGAACCAGTCGCTCAAGAGCCGGATCCAGCCGGAGGACGTGGCAAGTCTCGTGCTGTTCCTGGTATCGCCGGCATCCGACATGATCAGCGGCCAGAACATCGCCATCGACGGCGGCTGGTAAGCCGTGGCCGAAAGCGTGCTGGAACTTCGTCGACGACCGGCGCGCGCTCCGAGACGTGGCAGCGTTTCCTAGTTCCTCGGGCGTTCAAATGCGGCAGGACCCTGGCTGCCTGGATTTTGGCCTGGTGCCGCGACAGAGAACTCCAGCGGCGGCAAGGAGACGGCTGCGGAGGTATTACCGAGCGAGGAGATCGATGCCTCCGGCAATTGCTGGTGGCCGGCGCCGCCTGCTCGTGATCCGTTATGCCCAGCGGCATCGGAGCAGAGGCGGCCCTGGTTGGTCCAGCTGCTTGCTCGTCGTACTCCGAAGATCGCTGCGGTTGCGCCTCAGCCAGCAAGATGGTCGCGTGATGATCTGGGCCATCATGACGAGCGGCGGGAGCGAGAGCTTGCAGGGAGCCACAGGTGCGAGCGGCAGCTCAGTCGCAGCTGAGTGAGAGCGTCGGCGACTTCGAGTCTGGGAGAGGGCGGTCGCGGTGTGATCGCAGGGAGCACGGTGCGAAACTGGAAGTCGGGAAACTCCCTTTGCGCCAGAGCGCCTTTGGGTACGGTACTGACTCTCGGCCAGAGGCTAGGGTTAAGTGACGGCAAACGTGCAACGAGCCTCTAACTTCTCACCAAAGTCCACCAGCGACAATCCATTCCATTTGCCTAACGATCCCCAGTTGTGGGCATCGACCACGTGGCTCACCGGTTCGAGGCAGAAGAAGTCGCTCGCATCCGATGGCGAATAGACCAGGTAAAAGTCCAGAGGCGACGACGCTTCGATCCTGAGGCCGCAATTGTGTTCCGGCCAGGATATTAAAGCCAAGCCATTCCAACCGGCGAACACATTGTTGATCCATCCCCTCGGCAAGGGGATGGGGCTCTGAAAATCCCACTCAGGATATTTTTTGATATCCTCGAATCTGTCGGGGAGATGGTTGGGCAGCTCGATGCAAACCTCCGATGCCGGTGCTTGAAGCGTCGTGAGCCTTGTCCGTGGAAACCAGGGATGAATGCCAAGCCCGAAGGGCAATCGCACTGCCGCCCGATTGACGATCTGAAGTGTAATTTCGAGTGAGGTACCTGTCAGCGCGTAGGTCACCGCAGCGCGATATCTGTATGGGCCGGGTCCGTCGCTAATCAGCGACAGAGTCAGCACTGTCCCCTGCCAGACTGTCGACGATCCAGTTGCTCGAAAACCCATTGCCATGGATTGGAAAAGGCTCGCCCGCTACGTTGGGAAGCAGCTCGTAGAATTTAGAGTCTGATACAAATCCGCCGCCCGAGATGCGATTTGACCACGGCAAAAGCAGGTTGCAAGCAAGATCGGAAAGGGTTCGTGCTCCCACCGTTTGGCCATGGCCTGAAGAGCGGCACGCGCCGGTAGTCGAGCCGCGCGAGACCAGCCCCGAGCGAAGGCACAATTTCAGCGGATAAGTCGCCGCTGCGAATTCGGATTGTGTCGATCATCGAATTCAGATGGCATCGGCTTTGGCAACTGGCCGGATGGGATGGTGGTCGTGCCGATCTTTGCGAGCCACGGCAAGAAGGTCATTCGACGCGATCCCGATGAGCGCTTTCATCTGGTCATGAGCTTCGTCGACCCTGCGCATCCGTATTGCCTCGAGCACATCGCCATGGGCGCTGAGAGTGCGCTGGTAGTTCTCCGTGACAGAAGTGGTCAGCCTGAAAGAGAAGTTCAACGCTGCCGCCAGCATATTTGCCAAGTTTGGCGAAGACGGGATTGCGGCTCGCCCGCAGAATGCCGCTATGGAACCGGACGTCGGCATCGAGACATGCCGCCAGGTCGTGTTCGGGTGCCGCGCACATCGCCTCGTAGGCGAATTCGATCACCGCGAGATCGCCCGAGCTCGCCATTTTGGCCGCGAGCCTTGCAGCGGCGGGCTCGATGACCAGACGCGCCTCGATCAACCCGCGCACGAAATCAAGGTCGGGTTCGATCTCGCCCATCCATTCCAGAACCTGCGCATCCAGCCTGTTCCATTCCGCCGGCGGGCGTACGCGCGTCCCCGCCCGCTTGCGCGCCTCGATCAGCCCTTTCGCCGAAAGCGTAAGCAGCGCGTCGCGCAAGGCGGTGCGGCTCGCCGCGTACTGCGCGCAGAACTCGGCTTCCGTGGGCAAGATTGCAAGCGGAGGATAGTATCCGGACAGGATGCGCTGTCCGAGATCGCGCGCGATGCGATCCTTCAGGGAAAGGCCTGTCACCTCGGGGGGGCGGGCGCTGGTCTCGACTGCACATCAGGGGCGGTGGCGGACTCCATCGTCACGTCCTGTTCAAGTGATATTCGGCAATCACCACAGCAAGGATCAACAGCGATCCCTTTGCAAGCAGTTGGTAGAAAGTAGGTACTGAGGTCAGGATCATGCCGTTGTTCAGCACCCCGATGATCGCGACGCCTAGCAGCGCCCCCACGATCGTTCCCTTTCCGCCCTGCAAGGCACAGCCGCCGAGGACAGCCGCCGTGATAGCCTCTAGTTCCAGCCCCTGCGAGCCCGACACTGGCTGTCCGGACCCCGTGCGCGCGGCAAGCAAGATGCCGGCAAGGCCTGCCGCGACCCCACTCATGATGTAGATACCGACCCGGTAGCGATTGATGTTGATGCCAGAAAAGCGCGCGACGATGGGATTGCCGCCCAACGCATAGATGTTGCGGCCCACGATCGACCGCGCCAGGAACAAATGGAACGCCACAGCAGTCAGGATGAGGATCCAGATCAAGAGAGGCAGTCCGAGGATGCGGCCGATCCCAATGAAGCGGAACGTGTCGCTGAAGATTGCGATCGATTGCCCGTCGGACATGATGAAGGCGATGCCGCGGAAAATCGCCATCGTGCCAAGCGTGGCGATCACCGCGTTAACGCGGCCATAGGTAATGATGATGCCGTTGACCAGGCCCGCGATGCCGCCCACCACGAGCCCGGCGACGATCCCAGTGGCCGGCGAGCCCGTCGACTGGATGGCCATGGCCGTAGATACCGTGGTGAGGCCGACGATGGCGCCGACCGCTATGTCGAGTCCTCCCGCCACGATGACGACGGTCTGGCTCATCGCCAGGACCCCAAGAATGGTAATGCCGAGACCGATGTTGAGGACGTTGCGGCTGGAAAAGAAGACATCCCCGCGCAGGAGGCCGAAGATCAGGATCAGGATCGCAAGCGCCGCCAGCAGACTGATATTATGCACGCCGACACGCTCGACGACCCGGGACATAGCGTGCCGAGGGTTTTCCGACGCGGACGATCTAAGCTGGACGGTGTTCACTGGACATGGTCTCCGGACGATGAGGGCGATGGCGGCATGGCATGCTGCAGAATAGCCGCCTCGTCGATGTTGGGACGGGTGAGCTCCGCAGTGATGCGGCCGTTGGCCATGACGAGGATGCGGTCGGCAAGCCCAATCAGTTCGGGCATTTCCGATGAGATCAGGATCACACCGATGCCGTTCGCCGCGAGTTCGCCGATCAGGCGATAGATTTCTGATTTCGCGCCGATGTCGATACCGCGGGTAGGCTCGTCTAGGATCAGCAACATCGGCTGGCGGGCGAGCCAGCGCGCCAGAACAACTTTCTGCTGGTTGCCGCCGGACAGTTTCGAGACTTCTTCGTCGAGGCTCGGCGCCTTGATCGACATCTTGGCGGCGAGCGGCGCGACGATGTCCATTGCCCGGTGCCGGCTGAAAAAGCCGAAGCGTCCGGTCTTATCAGTCACGCAAAGCGCAGCGTTATCCAGAATGCTGCGAAACAGCAGAAGGGCCTCATGCTTGCGGTCCTCCGGCGCAAAGCCGATGCCGGCGATGATGGCGGCCTGAGGGCTGTCCGGCGCAATGTCGACGCCGTTCATGGCAACGCTGCCGGAACGTCGCCGGTCGAAGCCGAAAATGCCCTTGGCAAGTTCTGACCGGCCTGCGCCCATGAGCCCTGCTATGCCGAGCACTTCGCCCTTGCTGACGGTCAGGCTGACGTCCTTCACCTTGTCGGTAGTCAGGCGATCGACCTTCAGGATGATGTCCTGCCCCCCTTGCTCTCGCGCGTGAAGAGGTCGGCAACGTCCCGTCCTACCATGAGCTTGGCTATGCCCTGCTCAGTCGCACCGGCCGCCGGCAAATCGTCCACCAGCCTGCCGTCGCGCAGAACGACAATGCGATCTGCGAGATCGATGATCTCGTTCAACCTGTGTGAGATGTAGACGATCGAAGCACCATCGGCGCGAAGCCTGCGGATCACCGCGAAAAGCCGCCGCGCCTCGTCGTCCGTCAGCGACGAGGTCGGTTCGTCGAAGGCGATGAGCCGGCCGCCGGCCCTAACCGCGCGCATGATTTCAACCATCTGTCGCTGGGCCGGTCCAAGCGTTGAGCAGAGCTGGCGGGCGCTCATGTCGCGCTGCATACCGAAGGCGGTCAGCACTACATTGGTGCGCTCCTCCAGCGTGCGCCAATCGAGGAACAGGCCGCCAAGCCGCGGCATCTCGCCAACAAAAATGTTCTCCGCAACTGTGAGGTTGGGCACGATCTCCGGTTCTTGATGGATGACGCGTATGCCGGCCTTATGGCTGTCGCGCGGCTCGGCAAAGGACACCGGGGCGCCATCACCATTGACCGTGCCGCTGTCGGGCTGGAATACGCCTTCGAGAATCCGCATCATCGTCGACTTGCCGGCACCGTTCTCGCCGACCAGTGCGAGAAGTTCGCCCGGCCGGAACGCGACAGAAACTTTGTCGAGCGCCTGAACGACGCCGAAGCGTTTCGAAACGTTGTCCAGGCTGAAAAAGTCGGACTGCGTCAAGGTATTCTCCCGATGATGACCTTGGCGGTACGCCGGATGTGCTTCGGCAGGTGGAGGCCGTGCGTCGTGCAGACGCACGGCCAGTTTCATCAGGGGCAGAGCTTCGCCTTGTAGTCGGAGGCAAAGTTGGCGTCGGTGATGTATTCCGGGTCGGTGAAGGACTGAACCGGCAGCGCAGTCCCGTCCTTGATCGATGCCAGCAGGATCTTCATCGCCAGGGCCCCGTGATTGGCCGAGTTCAGCCACATCGTCCCACGGAACGCCGAGGCCTTGCCGGAACCGAAGGCCTCGCAGGCGCGGCTTCCATCGATGCCGATGCCCATGCCCTGGTCGGCGCTGTAGCCGGCATTTTCGAGCGCACGAGCGCCACCCAGAACGCCATCATCGTTGCAGGAATAGAAGATCCAGTTTGTGACGTTGGGATTTGCGGTCAGCGTGGTCGTCATCACGTCGATGGAGTTCACCATCGTGTTGTCATAGGCGACGCGTACGATGTTCTCAGGCTTGAAGTCGGGGACCGCCTTCAGGAACGCTTCCTCGGCGCCCTTGTTGCGCTGCATGCAGGTGTCAGCCTTGCGATCCTCGATGGATGCAATGCGAACTTCCTTGTTCGCCCATCCCTCGGCCGTGTAGAGCTTGGCCAGTTCCTCGCCGACGCGGGCGCCAATATTGTAGGCGTTCATGCCGACATAGGGCACCTGTGAACCGTCTTCGTAATAAATGTCGTCATCAACGGCCACGAGCGGAATTCCCGCCGCCTTGGCCTTCTCGGCGATGACTGGGCCTAGCGCCTTGTCCGGCACGACGATGGCAACGCCCTTCACACCATCGCCGACCATTGTGTCAAACGTGGTGATGGTCAGGTTGGCGTCGAACTGGACGTCCTGCGAAACGAAAGTCGCACCGGCGTCTTCCGCCGCCTTTTTAGCGCCAGCTACCTCGGCGACGAACCATGGGTGATCGCCCATCTTGTTGATGTAGCCGATCTTCACATCCTCGGCGGTGGCAAATTGGGAAAGCGAGAGCGCAACGGCGGCGGTGCCGATTGCTGCGATAGTCTTGCGTGTCAGTCTCATGAGTTCCTCCCTGTGAGCTGTTTGATTGCTAGTCGTGGTAGAGAACCGAACGGCCTCCATCGATGGTGATCGTCGCGGCATTGATGAACGGCGCTTCGTCCGAAGCGAGGAAGACTGCCGTCATAGCGACCTCCTCCGGCCGTCCAATTCGTTTGGGCGGATGGAGGTCATAGGCTCGCCGCTTCTCTTCGGCGGGGTCAGGAAAAGTGTTCCAGTAGGCTTCGGCGATCGGCGTTTCGATGTAGCCCGGGGCGATCGCGTTGACCCTTATGCCGCGGGCCGCATATTCAATGCCGAGCGAGCGAGTCAGGCCGAGAAGCGCATGCTTTGCGACCGGATACGGGAAGGTGTGCGGGATGATGCGGAATCCGTGGCAACTCGCGATGTTGACGATTGCACCGGACCCCTTGTCCAGCATGATTGGCAGTACTGCTTTGGCGCACAGCCAGGCGGCTTCCAGGTCGAGCTTGAGGCAGCGATCCCATTCTTCGTCAGGCATCGCCAGCGGCTCGTAAAAGACATTAGCGCCAGCGTTGTTGATCAGTATGTCGACGCCGCCGAATATCTCGACCGTATGTGACACCATGGCCGCCACGGCGGGCTTGCTGGTCACATCCGTCTCGATAAAAAGCGCCTGCGCGCCAGATGACAGCAACTCGTCGGCGATGGCCTGGCCGGTTTCCGGATTGAGTTCGGCGATCACGGTCGCGGCCCCCTGCGCAGCGAAGGCGCGGGCGGTCGAGGCACCGATGCCCTGTCCGGCACCGGTGACGATGGCGACCTTTCCTTGCAGCCGTCCGCCCATCGCGCTCACCAGTCGACCACTGTGCCGTCGGCCATCACCGCATTGCGGGCGTGCAGCACCTCCTGCTGGAAGGGATGTTTAGCAATGATGTCCTCGTTGACGGTGACGCCGAGGCCGGGGAGTTCGGGGAGGTCCCAGCGGCCCGGCTTGCGCTCGATTGGCCATGTCACGACCTCGTCGTACCAGGACACCGCGCCCGACATCTCCTCCTGGATGATGACATTGGGAGTGGACATGCCGAAATGAAGCGCCGCGACCCCAGCGAGAGGACCGAGCGGATTGTGCGGTGCAAGTCCGATGCCCGCCGTTTCGGCAAGGGCTGCGATCTTCTTCGTCTCGAACAGGCCGCCCGTATGACAGATGTCCGGCTGCGCGATGTGGAAGGCACGCGCGCCAATGGAATGCGAGAACTCGCGCCGCCCGATCAGACGTTCCCCAGACGCGATGGGCACGGGCGACCGTGCAGTAATGTGGGCCAGTCCGGCAACATCCTCGGGCGGAACTGGCTCTTCCGCGAACATGATCCGGGCGGGCTCGATGGCTTCAGATAGTCCATCGCCGCATTCACCGACGCCGGTCGGCCGTGGAAGTCCACCATGATGTCAACATCGGGCCCGACAGCGTCGCGCAGCGAGCCGATCATGGTCGCGACGGAATCGACCGCTTTGTTGGGCGACACGTAGTGCGTATAGGGAATGCAGACGACCTTGACGGCGTCATAGCCAGCCTGGGTCACGATGCGCCCGCGCTCAATGATCGAGGCGACGGAATCGGTCTCGTACACGGCCTTCATATCTCCAAGGCCGAGATGGGTGTAGGTGCGCGGATAGTCGCGCACCTTGCCGCCGAGCAGGCGCCAGACTGGGACGCCAAGCGACTTGCCGAGAATGTCCCACAGCGCGATCTCGATGCCGCTGACCGCGGACATGCCCTCGACCCCAAGACGCCAGAAGCCGTGCCGCGTCAGGATCTGGTAACATTGCTCGATATTGCGGGGATCCTGCCCGATCAGCAGCGCCTCGAGATCCTCGACGGCGCCGACCACGGCCCGCGTCTTCCATTCCAGCGTTGCTTCGCCCCAGCCGAAAAGCCCGGCCTCGTCCGTCTCGACGCGAACGAAGACCCAGTTGCGCATCTCCGCATTGCAGACGTGCGTGCTGACGCCGGTGATCTTCATCAGTCCTCCCGATATGTCGTCTTTTGCGACATTATGTATGATTTATTCAGAATATTATGAGCAAGTCAATAGGTGTCGCTGCCGTCTTTTGCAGTTGGCCGAGATATCTGGTAGAGCGAGTTGGCGGAGGATAGCCAGCTCATCGAAGAGATCATTAAGGGTTCTGACTGGACTTGGTCTCAGCCCGTCGGCGCGCGTATTTCCAGGCGTCACCCTGTTCGGGTTCAATTCCAAGTGCGTGTCCTGGAGTTCGCCCGACCAACGGTGGCGCTCCAGCAAGAGAGCGTCTCCACTGCTCGCTCGTCTGGGGCTTGCTTCAGCGCTAGCGGCAGCGATACTGGCTGCGAAGTCGAATGACAGCTTGTGACCCGATGCGGTCATTGCGGATGCAAAGCATTATGGCCGTTTTCCCGACACAAGTGGTCCTTATCGGAGGCCGCCAGCGCGCCGCCGGCTCAACTGATCGAGGGCCACGGCGAGCAGGAGGACCACGCCGCGTGCCGTGTCCTGGTAGAAGGTCGGCACGTTCATAAGGCTCATCCCATTGTTGAGGCTTCCCATCAAAACGGCGCCTAGCAGCGCGCCGAGCACGCGCCCGCGCCCCCCTGACAGTGATGTGCCGCCGATGATTGCCGCCGCAATCGCATCAAGTTCGAGAAACAGGCCCGCACTTCCGCCAATCGCGCCGCTGACGCGGGCTGTGAGTGCGACGCCTGTAATGCCATATCCCAAGCCCGCGATGACAAAATTGCAGAAAATCACGCGGGTTGCGTTGATGCCAGACAACCGGGCGGCCTCCGGATTACCACCGATTGCATAAAGCTGGGCGCCGAACTTGGTTCGCCGCATCACGAACTCCGCTGCGAGCGCACAAATCGCCACGAGAAGGACAAGGTAGGGAATCCCCTGGAGCGACACGACCCACGCGGCGATAATGGCTGCACAAGCTGCGGGCAAAATAGAACGCGCTACGTCCTGGGCTGCGTTCTGCGTGACCCCCAGAGCCTGCGCCCTGCGGACTTCGGAAAGCCTCAACGCGGCATAGCCGAGGAGGGTGAGAGCAATCGCTCCGATCGACAGCGCAGGCGGCAGGAAACCGGTGGCGAAGCCGGTCAAGGTGCGCGGCAGCGGCGCGACGGTCGCGCCGTTGGTGGCAATCATCGAGACGCCGCGGAAATAGAGCATCCCGGCAAGCGTGACAATGAATGAAGAAACCCCCACGCGCGTGACCCAAAGTCCCTGCCATGCCCCCATGAGAAGCCCGCTCGTGATTGCGACAGCGACTGCAGGAATCGGGCCGACATCATGCTTGACAGTAAGCAGCGCGAGAACAACGCCGACCAAAGCGACAGCGGACCCCACCGACAGATCGAAATTCCGCGTCACGATAAGCATTACCGCGCTGATCGCCGCCAGACCCACGATCGAGGTCTGCAATGCCAGCAGGACGAGATTGCGCTGGCTGAGAAAAATGCCGTTGGTACTGAAATAGAAAAACAGCCAGACCGCAGCAAGAACGAGTAGCAGCATCGAATTCCGCAGCGCAGTGATGCGCAGCAGACGCGCAAGTGGGCTTTCCTCGACGCTTATGGTTGCGTCCTCTGTCTGAGCTAATTGCAGATCCTGCTCAGCCATCCGATGCCATCCGCACAAGGTTGCGCTCCGTCAGTTCGCTGGCGGAGAGTTCGCCAACGGGCCTGCCGGTGTTCATCACCACGACCCGGTCACAGACGTCGACAAGTTCCTCCACATCGGTCGAAGCCAGCAGGAGCGCATGTCCTCTCCTGCTCAGTTCAGACCAGATGGCCTTCACCTCACGCCGAGCGCCGACATCTACTCCGCGCGTTGGATCGATCATGATAAGGATGCGGGTGTCGGCGGCCAGCCAGCGAGCTATCTGGACTTTCTGTTGGTTCCCGCCTGACAGTGTCTGCACCTCTACCTCGACTGAAGCGGCCTTGATCTTCAGTGCATTTGCCTGATCTTGGGCGCGACGCCGCGCAAGAGCGGGATCGAGTATTCCTTTGCGGATATCCTTATCCAGGCTGGCGATGCCGACATTCTCTCGAACCGAATGCTCCGCGATGAGACAGTCGCGGCGATCCTGTGCCATGAGCCCAAGTCCGAGCGCGACCGCGTCCTCGGGCCTCTCGATCAACGCTTCCCTGCCTTCGACAATGATCTGCCCCTCGCGCTTGCCTCGATACGCTCCATAGATCGCCAGCGCGGCTTCGATACAGCCTGCGCCGAGAAGGCCAAACAAGCCGACGACTTCTCCTGTTCGAACCGACACATCCAGCCCGTCTACGCGCGGGCGTCCCTCGGCATCGAAAATTCGCAGGCTTCGCACTTCGAGCGCGATATCGCCAAAACCCGTGGTTGGAGAACGCTTGGAGCGGGGCTGTCATCTCTCCTATCATTTCGCCGACAATCTCCTGCCGCGAGATTTCGGCGGTGACGTGCCGCCCGCGTACCCGGCCATCGCGCATGACGACGATGCGGTCGGAAATCGCAAAGATCTCGGCCAGCCGGTGAGAAACAAAGATGATGGCAACGCCGCGCGCCTTCAGGGCGCGCATCTTGTCAAAGAGGCGCAGCAATTCATTTTGCGTCAGCGCTGCTGTCGGTTCATCCAGGATGAGCAGGCGGGCCTTCTTGGCGAGTGCGCGGGCAATCATTATCAGCTGTTGTGTGGCAAGGTCGAGCGACGCCATCGGGGTGCTCGGGCTCCACGTCGAGCCCAAATTCTGCAACAGCTTCCTTAGCGATTTGCAGACGGCGTGCGACGTCGATCACGCCCCAGCGCGTCGGCTCGTCGTTCAGTGTGATGTTTTCCGCGACGGTCAATTCGGAGAGGACGTTGATCTCCTGCGGCACCAACGCGATGCCTGCTGCCTCTGCATCCGCAACCCCTCCGGGACGATAGGGATGGCCGCGCAAGGTGATCAAACCGGCATAACTTCCCGCCGCGTGCGCGCCCGCGAAGATCTGGATGAGCGTCGACTTGCCCGCCCCGTTTTGCCCAAGCAACGCAACGATTTCTCCAGGCGCAATCGAAAAATCGACGTTATCCAGCGCTCGCACGCCGGGGAAGACTTTGGTCAGGCCAGAGGCTTCGAGAAGCGGCGCAGCATCAGAACGGTCGGCGGGGAGCGCCGACCGTTGTTGACTTGGCGAACCGGTCCCGAGGGCCATGCCGCTGGCCGGCTTATTGGCACGCCGGCTTCTTTTCCGGCACGTTCTTGTAGACTTCGTCGACTTTCAGCCAGAACTGGTGCTTGCAAACGAAGTCGGCCATCTGGTCCTGACTAACCAGATAGATTGGCGTCTTGACCCAGGGGATTTGGCCGGAGCCGTTATCGGCGGTCGTGGTGGCCCCAATATCCTTGCATTCTGCCATTGCGACCGCTGCCTTGGCTCCGGCGACGGCCATTTCATCCGGTGCTGGCCAAAGGCTGCCGAACTGGCGACCTTCAACGATCGCCTGGGCCGCCGACAATTCCATGTCCTGGCCGGTGACCAGGATCTTGCCGGGTTCGATCTTTGCTGCCTCGATCGCCTGTAGAACGCCAAGCGACATTCCGTCATAGGATACGAGAAAGGCCTGGACGTCGTTATTGTTGGCAGTCAATGCGTTCTCGGCATTGGCCTGTGCGGGTTCTGTCTTCCACGCTGGCGTGAACTGGTCCATCACGATCTTGATGTCGCCCTTTTCGACCAGTGGGTCGAGCACCAAGTGATAGCCTTCCTGCATCAACGTCGATCCCGTCTGGCCGGCATCGCCGCCAATCAGCACATAATTGCCCTTCGGCACCTTTGCGACGATAGCGCGCGCAGCTTCCGCACCGCCGTCCTTCGGGTCGCGGCCAATATATCCTGCTTGGGCGGCGCCAAGGATCAGGTCGTCGTAGGATGCAAGGGGGATACCGGCCTTCGTTGCCATCTCGGCAATGCCGCTCGCGACATTGAAATCGACCGGCTGAATGACGATGGCATCGACGCCCTGGGTAATGACATTCTCAGCCTGTGAGATCTGGTTTTGCGCGTCGTTTTCGGCCGACTGGACGATTACTTCGTAACCGGCCGCCTCAGCCGTTTTCTTGAAGAAGGGGACGTCGGCGTTCAGATAGCGAAACGCCGTCTGCTGCTTCAGCATGAAGGCGATCTTCTTGGTCTTGCCCGGAGTGCAAGAGCCCTCGGCCGCGGCCGACCCCGTGGGTAACGTCAGGCCGGCCGCGATCGCCAGTGAGGCACATCCAAAAATCCATTGCGATTTCGGTTTCATGTTTTTCCTCCATCCAAAGATTTTGCGCTTGTTTGTTATCGATAACAATGCATGTCATATGCTGGCTATCAAGCTGAAAGTTAGACAGTTGCGCAATATTCATCGGTATGTAACAAAACATCATTGTTAGCTAACAGGAGCCACCAGTTAGTGCCTACGCTTCGCGATGTCGGAAAGCGTGCCGGAGTGTCGGCAATGACCGTCTCCAGGGTCATCAACGGCCGCGCGGGTGTCGATGAAGAAACGCAACGCCGCGTCGAAGAGGCGATCGAAGCCCTCGATTACGTGCCGAACCGTATCGCCCGCGGGCTCGTCTCGCAGCGAACGGCTACCATCGGGCTGATCGTACCCGATGTGGTGAACCCCTTCTTCTCGCCGGTCGTGCGTGGCGCCGAGACCGCTGCCCGGAAGGCGGGCTACAGACTGCTCCTGTGCAACAGCGAGGGCGATCTGAGGCTTGAACGAGAATATATCGAAGACCTGGTCTCACATAGGGTCGATGGGCTGTTGCTCGCGCCCGCAAGCGATCACTCACGTCACAGTGTCTTTCCGTTGCTGCGCAGGAACTTTCCGGTCGTCCTGGTTGATCGGGCGTTGCCCGATCTCGATTGTGATCTTGTTGTGAGCGACAGCGCCTCAGGCGCCCGGCGCATGGTTGAACACCTCGTCGCCATCGGCCATCGCCACATCGCCCATATAACTGACGCCGAAGATACATCCACCGGACGCGAACGGCTGCGGGGTTATCAAGAGGCACTCGCTGCGGCCGACATTCCCTATTGTGAGGAACTGGTCGTCCGTACCACTGTGGATCAGATCGGGGGATATCGCGCCACCCAGCAAATCTTGATGCTCGACCGTCTGCCAACTGCAATCTTCACCGTGAATAACATGACGGTCGTCGGCGCCATGCAGGCGCTACGCGAACGGGGTCTCTCGGTTCCCGACGACATGGGCCTCGTGTGCTTCGACGACGTTGAGCATCTTGCCGTGCTGTCGCCGTTCCTGACTGTCATCGACCAGCCGGCTGAAACTTTTGGCAGCCTCGGAGCGCAGCTTCTTCTCGAGCGCATATCGGGCAAGGCTGGTGTACGCAGTCGAAGGATCGTCCTGCAGTGCGACCTCGTCGTACGCCGGTCGTGCTGCTCCAGGAGCGGCATACCGAGACGCCAGACACCGTCGGTGCCGCTGGGCGTCATGGCCACTACCAAGGCCGAACTGTAGCATTCTCTGTGGCTTGGGCAGAAGACTCCATCGTGGCACTAGAACCTGCCCTGCACTAACATTTGAAGGATTATTGGATTATGCCGTTGACGCTCGCTTCCAGCCGACGCAACGCGCTTGCAGCAACGGGAGCAGGAGGAAAGCGTGACCGATCAGCAGCCAATAGCTGGCGTCACATGTCAAGCGTGCCGAGCGATGGCAGCAGGATTTTCTGTGTCGCAGATGTTCCGGACCCGATATTGCGTCCCGGATCGCCATCGTCCGTCTTGATACCGCTTTCGTCTCCCCGTTCATCATCCGCATCGTTGATGGCTCCGGCGGCTACACGACGCCGCCTAGACCTTTTACGCCAGGCACCGACGCTATTGGAACCGTCGAGGCCGTCGCAAGTTCGATCCGCGGACTTGAGGTCGGCCAGCGCGTGTATTGCAACGTATTAATTGAGCCGGATCATCCTGCCGCCACCGGCGAGCGCGTCTTCGCCGGGACATTCGCTATGAGTCCTTAATCAGTCGCCTTGCTTCGGGAATGGCCCGATGGCGTCTATGCCCAAAAGGTGTGCCTACCAGTCGGCTGCCTGTTTCCGATTGCCGACGGCATCGACATCGCGCCCGCGGTGCTTTGCCGTCTCGGCTGGCTCGCGCGACAGCCTATGCCGGGTTGAGAAAGGCCAATATAGCTCCAGGCGCGACCGTCGCCGTCAATGGCGCCAGTGGGCTTCTTGAATCCAGCGCCGTCATTGCCGCGCTTGCCTTGGGGGCGAGTTCGAGTTTTCGCGATTGGACGCCGCGAAGTGGCTCTCAAGGCTGTCGCCGCGGTGGATGACCGGGTGATCGCGTCGATCGATGCAGACGCAATACCTCCTGTCGACCTCGCTATAGCGACTGTGGACGGGGACGATAGCGCTTCGCTGGCTGCTTTGCTTCCCCGCCTGCGGCGCAAAGGCATCTTTGTTGCCGTCGGGGCGCCGCACGCCCCGCTCGCCCTCAACGTTGGCTGTTTGATGGCCAATGAGGTGACTTTGCGCGGCTCGCTTGGTTCGACCAAGGTCACCTTCCGACGCGCTGGAGAAGGGAAGTTGCGTGCCAACCCGCTCAGCCACGTTGCGGTCGATCTGAGGTGTGCTTCCTGTGATATCTGTCGGTCATGCCAGCCGCGCCATGCCGCGCGCACGACCCTGAGGTTATCATCGATCGACCTGTGCCTGCGTGGCCGCGGCATAGCGGTTGCCATGCACTTCGATCCGGTCGAACACCTCGTCGATCTGCCGCACGTCTTGGGGCGAGAACGCTACATCCACCGCACTGAGATTTTCCTCGAGCCGATGCAGCTTCGTTGTCCCCGGGATCGGCACGATCCAGGGCTTGCGCGCGAGCAGCCAGGCGAGGGCGACCTGCGCCGGCGTCACGCCCTTCTGCGCAGCGATCCTTCGCACCGCCTCCACCATCGGTGCGTTGGCCTTGCGGTTCTCCACCGATAGATACGGATTGTGGTTCCGCTGGCTGCGTTCCAAGTTCTCCCTCAACTGTGCGCGTTCTCACAGACGACCACGGTGCGGTTTTGATATAAGGATGTTTTGGCTTCGACATCAGGAGGGTTGTCATGACGTCTTGGGAGATCAAGGGACGCGAACTCGTCAATTGCACCTGCGAATATGGTTGCAACTGTCAATTCAACGCACTGCCCGACAAGGGCCATTGCCATGCCGTGGCGGGCATCCAGATCGATGAAGGTCATCATGGAGAGACCCATCTCGACAGCCTCCGGATCGCTGCGATCTTCAAATGGCCCGGGCCAATCCACGAAGGCAACGGCGAAGCCATCGCTTTCGTCGACGAGAACGCAACCGACCGGCAGCGCGAAGCTCTGCTGCGCATCATGACGGGCCAGGACACGGATCCGTTCGCGACGATGTTCGCCGTCTACGCCTCGACCGTGACAAAAATGAACGAGCCGGTTTTCACGAAGATCGATCTCGAACTCGATATCGACGGCCGCAGGGGCCGCATCTTTGTCAAGGACTATATCGAAACGGTCGGCGAGCCGATCCGCAACAAGGTGACCGGCGAGGACTCGCGTGCACAGATCGTGCTGCCGAACGGCTTCGAGTATGCGGTCGCCGAGATCGGCAGTGCGTCGAGCAGGACCAGTGGCCTGGTTCAGGTGGACATGAAGGACAGCTACGGCCAGTTCGCGCGGCTGCATCTCAACAATCACGGGGTTGTGCGAGACTGACGCGCGCAGGATGAACGGCGCGTCGCCACTCGAACGCCTGCTCAGGCGCGACCGCCTCGTCACGATCGCGGGGCTGGTGGCACTGTGCCTGCTGGCCTGGCTTTATATCGTCGCCGGTGCAGGGCTCGGCATGAATGCGTGGGAGATGACAAGGCTCGCGCTGTTCCCCCATCAGCAAACCGGGGGCGCGACCCCCAACGTACCCGGCATGGATATGCCCATGGACATGTCCGGAATGGACATGAGCGGGATGGACACGCCCAGCATGGACACGGCGATAGAACCGCGGACCTGGGGACTCGCAATCTGGGCGCTGATGATTGCCATGTGGTGGGTCATGATGGTCGCCATGATGTCCCCGAGCGCCGCGCCGGCGATCCTGCTCTATGCGCGCGTGCATCGCCATGCGCCCGCACAGGGCCAGATCCAGGACAAGCTCGCGCCCACCGGCTTGTTTGTGGCAGCGCGTCATAGAGCCAAGAACCGGACGGAGGCGATCGGAGACATCCGGTCGCCTGTCGCTTTTCACGCCAAGCTATCGCCGCGATCCGCTTGACCGTGCCCCCGCATCGGGATGCTCGGACATAATGGCCGGTGCGTAATTCACTCCCTTCGTAGATGCGACACGCTGGCCGGTTCTGTTGATCGCGGAGAGTAAGCCTCTAAAGCTCTCGTCGGCACGCTTAAGGGATCGGCTTATCCCGGCGACCTCGGAGTTGTGCGGTTTCGACATGGTTGGGGACTAAGTCCTTGTCCCCGTCGATTAGAGGATTATCCTTGACAGGTTTGGGCGAGGCGATCGCACGGAGGTTGTCATGGCAGACGACAAGTCGAAGCGTGGTCCGCAAGACAGAGCACGGGTCGACGGTGGCGAAGACTATGAAGTCGGGTACCTCATGAAGAAGCACCATCTCGAACGGGCTGATGCCCTCAGGCTGGTAAAAAAGTACGGAAACAATCGCGCAAAGATCGAAGAGGAACTCGCTACCCGAAAGGTTTGATCGTGTAGAATTTCGACCAGGATTGCCGGAAATTCGCCGCTCTCACCGGGCAACCGTGCGAGTTTATACACAGTCTCCGGCACCGCGCGATAATCCTCCGATCAACCATCGGAGGTCTCTATGCTCTCATTTCAAATCATCTTCTTCGTCACCGTGGCGCTCACGGTCGCCAGCGGCGTCACGGCGACTTCGATCGTCGTGTTCGGTGACATCCGGCGCAATCTTGGCCAACGCGCTGTGGCCGAGAAGTTCGCACAGATCGCGCTCATCGGCGCCGCGGCGATCGTGTCGCTGCTGGCGATCCCTTGATTTCTGACCTGTGCCAGAGGAAACTCAGCCAATGACCGGCTACGACAAATCGCCTGACTACGGCGGGCCACAACCGGGCCGCTGGACGCTGGCTATATGGCTGATTGCGGTCGTGGCCGGAGCGGCTACGGTCTGGTGGCTATTTGGCTAGCTGCCCTCCTTGAAGCGTGCCGCTTCCTCCGAACCGCGCGTGGCGTCTCCCGCGCTATAGGAATGCGCGCCGGCGCCGGCGAGCTTGCCGCCGTCGACGATCAGATATTCCTCGCGGATTGGCCTGCCTTCGAACCAGCACTCCAGAATCTCGCGGGTGCCGGCGGCGTAGCGCGCCTGGGCGGAGAGCGACGATCCCGAAATGTGCGGCGTCATGCCGTGATGCGGCATCGCCCGCCATGGATGATCCTTGGGAGCCGGCTGCGGGAACCAGACGTCGCCGGCATAGCCGGCAAGTTGGCCGCTCTCAAGCGCGCGGGCGATGGCGTCGCGATTGCAGATCTTGCCGCGCGCCGTGTTCACCAGATAGGCGCCGCGTTTCATCCTGGCGATCATCGCGTCGTCGAAGAGATTTTCCGTCTCTGGATGCAGCGGTGCGTTGATGGTGACGACATCGCAGACGGGCACCATTTCCGCCGCCGTCTTGTGGAAGGTGACCCCGAGTTCTTTCTCGACCGCCTCTGGAAGGCGATGGCGGTCGGTGTAGTGGAGCTTCAAGTCGAGTGGTTTGAGGCGGCGAAGCACCGCCAGGCCGATGGGCGATTTGCTCTGTTGAAATTATCTGTGGCCAGCAGGTTCGCTCTTGGCGCTCCCACATTCGGAAAATTGGCACCCTTCTGACAAACGTAGAGGAGCCGGAAGCGGGCCGCACCGCGCGGCGATTCAGATCGTCCGCGGCTTCAGGAACAGCATCATCGAGCAGACGATCCGTCTTTGGGCGAACTCAGCACGGCTCGAGTTCTGGACGAACATCGAGTGGCGCCAACGCCGGATCCTCCTGAAGGCAAGACTCCCGCTCGCCACTACAGACTCCCCTCCTGCAACATCCAGAGAATCTGGAGCGCGACATGCGTTGCCTTCGATGGCTGAAATGTATCTGGGTTCCGCGCGAACCGCTGCTCGATCAAGGCACATAGACGCTGCGCCGCCCAAGCCTGGGTTTGTGATGAACGTGCGAGCGTAGTCGCCTTGTCGATCAGATCGTCACGTCGCCTCCGACTGATGGGTGCATCCGCTACGAGCAGGCTTCGAAGCTCGATGATGGCAACCCTTGCAGTAACCCTGGCATTGATCCGGACCGGCAGGCGCATATTGCTCTCTCTAGCTTCGCCACCTATACGGCGCTTTTCGTTGAAGTATCCACCTGGGGACGGTTGGTGCTGCATAGCGAAGAAACAATCGACGCAAACCGCAAAGCAGCAGGTTTTACAGGCGCGCATGATCGCCACCCCTCGTCTCGGGATAAGATTTTCGAGGATACACGCTCCATTCGACGATTGAATGCGCGATCGCGAAGCAGATGGAGCATGAGCGATACACATTGTAGCTCATTGAGTGTTCTCCACCGCTGTCAGCAGGATCCGAGCCAACTCGCGCCCAGCCCGCCGGGTTTGAGCGGCAGGCATGTAATGTTGCTTCGTGATCCGAAAATCTGAGTGCGCCAGCAGATCGGCGATGCTCAGGACATTTTCCGGGCCGTCGAATGCAATCGTCGCAGCTGCGGCCCTTCGAAATGCGTGCGGTGACACGTGTGTGCCCAATCGGCTCGTCGTGAAACCTCCTACGATCCTACCAATTGAATTACCGCGAAGGGTGCATTTCCGTAAGGACGGCCACAAACCGTCGTGACTGTCCGCGCCCGGAAAGCGCGGGCAAATCTTCTCGAGGTAATAGTCGACGCGCCGAGAAAGCAGCGGCGAGAGTTCATACTCGGCCGGCTTGCGTGTTTTCGCGTTCTCCGCACGCGCATAGACCTGCCAGACATCGTCGACTTTCACGAGATCGGATAGGAGAATTCCCGCTAGGCTACCCCGCCTCATCGGGGCCTCCGCCAGGAGTGCAACAATCAAGGAATCCCTGAACGCGCGCTCTTGTCGAAGATACTTGGGATTGATGTCGGCATCCCCTGCATGGTCCAATCCTTCCAGACCGATTTGATACAGCTGCGACGAGAAAATGATCGGGTGCACCAAACGGGGTGCCTCGGCAGCAAGGCTCCGAGCGGCTTTGTAGATCCAGTGAAAGTCAACCGTCGGCGCTAAACTGCGGGCTACGAAAAACAGCCGTTCCAGATGGATAACGATTGTCGTCCCACGGCACGTTTTACCCAGTTCTTTGACGAAGCTCTCAATGACCTCGTCAACCAACCGGTCGGTGAGTGATGCGCGCAGGAGATGAGGATATCGAGCTTTCAGAAAAGCGAGAAATAGTCCGTAGGAGTACCGCCGACCCCTCACAGTTACGCTCGATAGGCGGTTCCTTCGACCCCCCTTGGTGAATGGCCTTGATTCCATCTTCAGCGACCAAAGACGCTGGTCTTCGAGAGGCCACGACGCAAGCGGCAGTCCTTGTGACTTGTTCCGGTAGCTCATGATTTGCTCCTTCGAGGCTTCGGTTAATCCAAGTCTTCACGTTTGATGCGCTTCATGAGCAGCCTGTGGTGATAGCGTCCTGCAGTCTTTGTGTCGGGTTCGGTATAGAAATTCTTCGTAGTCATAGGATTGGTGTGAGCAAGCAAATCCTGAACCAAAGAATAATTGCCCGGGCTATTTGAGAGGATATTCTTTGCTCCGAGATGACGAAATGCATGGGCGTTGATCTCTCGGCCCAGATACCTTTTCGTGTAGTGCTTTACCAGAAGCGAGACGGCCGGAGCCCCCTTGATGCGGCCTTGCGTATCGATGAACACAGATTGGCAAGTTTTCACAGCCGTCAACGTCGGCACGAAATGATCGCGGTATTCGTTCAGCAGGGCTTCCAATTCTGGCGGAATATCAAACTCGATCGGTTGCTTGTTTTTAACCTCGTCACGAGGGATTCGCAGAGTGGATTGCCCGGCAATCAGTTCTATGTTTTCTCCAAACTGCAGGGCTGCCAAGTTGGCGCGCCGGATCGGAATGGACGTCAAGATGCCGATAGCAATACCGGCTTGAAGTTTGGCAAGCCGATTGCGCTTGTTCCCCTTGCCGTGTCGCACCTCGTCGAAAAGGCGCGCCGGGAGTTGAACTAGTCCACTTAGGTTCTTTGGGCCCTGGAAGAATGAAACCGTGCGCGTGTTCTTATCGGTCATCTTCATGGGGGGCCGTTCTTGCTCGCTCACGATGTCTCGAACCTCCGTGAGCTGCGCCTCGTCGACCCCAACCCACCGTGCGAGCTGCACGAGAACTCGCCCGAGCTCGAAGTTGTAGGCAGTGTCGCAACGGTTGGCCTTGTCGAACCGAACGTCGCAGATTTCACGGACGCGATCCGGAACCAGAAGATCCGAAACGCGGCAAATCGAACCAATCTCTACGCCCGATCTCGCCAGCGCGTCAGCTGCAGCGTGAATATAGTTCTTATGGTGAATGAGGGTCCGAGCTGACAGGAACCGCTTGCGAGAGTTCTTTCGGAAGCGATTGGCACCTGAACACCAATGCAGATAGCGATCGATGTCGCTGCGAAGTTCTTGGGTAAGCGCACCATAGGGAATTCGAGTTCGCCGATACTCGATACTCGGTACGGTGACGGAGGCTAGGCCGAGGTCTGGATGCCCCTCGCGGACGACATTCCACAGCTTGCGGCGCCCTCGGCGATACTTTTCACGTTCGTTGCTGCGCTTGCTTCCCTGCGTTTGCTCAAAATGCGAGAGGGCGTTGTCGTCAATTTCTTGCGGTTCGATCCCTTGCCGATTTGAACCATGTACGAGGCTGGACATGATATTCTTTTCGTACTTGTTGGCGAGGTGACCCCAAAATTCCAGCCATTTGGCCGAGAGAGGCTGCTTTTCTGGCAACGGCTGGAAGTTGTTGTTGTAGAGATCGATAGCCGTCTTGCATGCGCTGCGAACGCTCGCCCAATAACCGAGCGTGAGGCCTATAGCGCGAGGATTTACGGCTGCGGCGACGCGTTGCATTTCAGCGACGTCAAGCGCCACATTCTCCAGCGACGTTCCACTATGGCGCCCAAGCGAATTGAGACCGACCATCCTACATCGCAGGGGCTTGGGATGTTTTGGATCCGCCCAGGCGCGACTGAGGTCTTCCAGGGTCAGGACCTTCTCAACGGGAGAGGGCATAGCCGCCTCCCGCATTTTCGATAGCCGTAAGTTGGATGGAGTGTACACAAATACTCTCCGGTATACAGTACCAGTATGTCGATTGTTCTGCCTTTTCATAAACTCGCGGACGCGCTTGGGAGTTAAGCTGGTCGACGATGCATTGCGGCAACAGACTACTCATGACCAGTCCTCCGCTTCGAATACAAGAGCGGCATGGATTGAACTAAGTTCATCGCGGCTGACTTGGTCCGGATTGCCCAGCTCATGCAAGCGCACTAGGTCAAAGCGGGCATCGCTTGGGAAGATGAAGTTCTGGACGCGGAAGTAATAAGGCTTTTGCGAAATTTCGAACCTGTAGGCCGCGGCTACAAGGACAACGTCTGCAAGGACAATCTCATCAATCCCGGCGCCCATGAAGGTGATGATCTCGCCTGATACATCTTCGTGGTCGACTTCCCGTGCCCAATGCTCCGCGAGCGAACGATCTCCTGTCAGCGAGACCAGATCGCGGATCTGACAGACGTCAATGACGTGGTCCAAGCTATCGTGCTTGCCACGTGTGTAGCGGAGACATGGCCACTCTCGTTTGTAAGGGAGTAGAGCGGACCGAATCTGCTTTCTGGTCGCCCCGAAGGGACCCAAGAAGTCGCCCCCGGTCGGGCGCTCGTCGAGTTGGTACCTGAATACATAGGATGTGCCTAACACGCATAGTCTCCATGGTAAGTTGCGTTATCTTCGCCGAGGTCCCGAAGCGTTCGCGTCTTCCACAACTATCCAATATCGGCTCATGTAGTGGACCGATAGCGAACGTCGGTCGCTTCGCCACCAAGCAACGATCGCATCGACCACCGCCTTCAGGCGCTCCAACTCAGCGTAGGGGAGAATATGCACGTCTATGGACGATGCGCTATTAGACATATTGACAAATGGACTCAAACTGGTTATCACCACTGCTTGTGACGTCCTGAAATTGCTGATAGTTTTTCTTAACAGAGTAAAGAATTACTGTCAGAAAGCTTCTGGAGGGCGCAGACCATGACAGCGAACATCATCATTCTGAGAACACGCAACAAGATTAGCTCGATGCACTCTCGTGAGGCGGCCCTTAGATTGCTGATACCCCAGATCATTGGCTTGCTGTGGGACCGTGGTATGTCAACTCGTTCGCAATGCGCGGGCCTAGCGACCGTCCGGATCGAGACCGGGCTTGAGATCGGAGGCTATCACGTTGCCCCCGGCGCCTTCGGACTGCATACATATTTTGAAGCAGTCAACTCACCAATTTCGAAGGTATTCTCGGCCCACCTCTTCGACCCGGCGTTTAAGATCACACCTGGCAGATATCTCGACGGTAAATGCGACATCCTCAGTTGGCGCCGCGGAAATTGGGAAGAGCGGGTCATGGCGGAGCAAACAAATCCTCGTACCGTTGCGCATGTTCTCACGGCAGGTCTAACTCGCCAGGGCATCTAAGCTGGCGATGTCAGAGAGTCGCGAGAGCAATCACGCAGCGGATCTCACAACGCCGGGAATGCCGGTTGCCAAAAGCAGACCGGAGTCACGCGAAAGAATCTGGAGTATTCAGTTGCTCTTCCCTTTGGCCGAAAAAGCGAAAGACCGACGTCCCGGACTTTTGGGATTCGCAAAGCGCCCAATGACCGTGTTGCGATCAAAAATTCCTCTCTATGGGTCTTTTTTGAGCCGTTACTAACTTTTTGTTGAGGGTTGGAAACCAGAACTTTATAATTCCGGCATGAACTTCGGATCGACGAAATTTTGGTGATCGCGTGAGAAACGTTGACGCGTTCCCTTCAAATGTCACCCCGCTCATGGTGGACAAGAAAACAGCTGCAGCGCTCTGCTCGCTTCCTGTCGCTGCTTACGACAGGTACGCGCACAAAAATCTTCTACCGCGTCTGAACCAAGTCGGACGTATTTCGCTGGACGCCTTGCGTAGGGCCATTAACCAGCTCGACGGTATCGACGTCTCTGCAACTACCAATCCGGATGCAGCGCTTGCTGCATGGGAAGCGTCATATGGTTGAAGTCACCCTGAAGGGAATAAATACCACTTACAAAACTCTGTCTGACGGCACGCGTAAGCCCTACTATTATCATAGAGGCACCGGCCAAAGGCTCCGCGGCGAACCTGGTTCTGCCGAATTTTTGGCAGACTATCAAGAGGCCGAGGCTGGGGCTCCTCGCGATGTGGGTACTCTCGCGAGTTTGATCAGAGAATATCTTTCGTCTCCCAGGTTCAGCAAGAAGCGGGAATCCACCCAGCGCGAATACAAAAGAATGCTCACTAAGCTAGAAGCGAGGTTTGGCACTATGCCGATTATCGCGCTGGCCTCACCCAAGGTAGTAGGCAAGTTCATCGACTATCAGGAGGAAGTCGCTCGTGAGAAGCCTCGAGAAGCCGACAACCGGCTGACGGTCATGTCGGCTGTTTTCTCGTACGCAAAAAGCAAAGGCAGAATTGCGCGAAATCCTCTCGAACGCTTCGAGAGGATTTATGAGGCTGATCGGTCAGAGATCATCTGGACTGAATCGGACGTGCTGACCTTTATGAGAGATGCTCCCGTCGAGCTTCAGCGAGCAATGATTTTGGCTATCCATACCGGCCAGCGGTACGGCGACTTAGTTCGTTTGCGCTGGTCCGACTTCGATGGCGAGGCGATCTGCCTGAAACAGTCCAAGACCAAAATGCGTGTCTGGATCAAGGCTACGTCCGCCCTAAAGATGATGCTGGATACAACTCCAAAGCGAGGTCCGTTTATCTTAACTCGCGCCAATGGCACCCCTTGGCATACGGCGAAGAATGACAAGGAGTTGGGGAAGCAGTGGCGTGAGCATATGGTTGCATGCGGGCTCTACAGCGACAACGTATCCACGCGCCTACGTTTCAACGACCTC
Organism: uncultured Alphaproteobacteria bacterium; assembly: GCA_963839725.1. Lineage (GTDB taxonomy): Bacteria > Pseudomonadota > Alphaproteobacteria > Rhizobiales > Rhizobiaceae > Kumtagia. The sequence goes on from CAWIWT010000018.1 coordinate 277,309, forward strand.
CGCGGAACCGCCGTAACGTTGCTCGCAGAAGCAGGAGCCACAGTGCCGCAAATCGCTGCGATCACGGGTCACACGCTTCAGTCTGTAACAAGGGTTCTCGAAAGATATCTTTCGCGAACAAAGCGCCTGGCAGAGGCTGCCATCTACGCTTTTGAGAACGCTGAAGGAACGAAGTTTGCAAACCGGCTGCAAACTAAAGACTCAACAGCAAACATACCCGCGACGAAAGCTTAATCTTTTCAACTAATTGAGTGGCGCGCCCGAAGAGATTCGAACTCCTGACCCCCAGATTCGTAGTCTGGGGAACGACCGATAACATGGGCTAACAGGAGAAAACTTTTGATTCACTAACCCCCGGAAATAGCTTATAGATTTTCCATCTAGTCCCCAGATGTAACTTCTGGTTATCGTCAGATCATGTTAGCCCAGGGTTAGCCACATGGCAAGGAAGCAGCTCACGGACATCGGCGTCGCGGCCCTCAAGCCCCGCCAGATCAGGTACGCCCACCCCGATCCGGCGCTCGCCGGACACTACGTCAGGGTCACTCCGAGCGGAGTAAAGACCTTCGTCACCGTCGCCAGGAACCTGGAAGGCAAGCAGGTGTGGACCACGATCGGGCCGGCGGATGCCATGACGGTGACGGAGGCCAGGGAGAGGGCAAGGGAGGCCCTCAACAGGGTGCGCGCCGGGTTGCCTGCCAGGGAGGCACCCGCTGCCCGCCCAGCGACATTCTGCGAGGTTGCCGAGCTCTGGCTGAAGCGGCACGTCCGGGCCAGGGGCATGCACTCGGAGACCGAAGTCACCCGTCTCCTGAACGCTCGCATCTATCCGGCATGGCGCGACCGGCCGTTCCTCGGCATCCGCCGGAGCGACGTGGTAGCTCTCCTCGACGCCGTGGAGGAGGAGGCCGGCGGCAAGCAGGCCGACTACGTCCTATCGACGGTCCGGGCGATCATGAACTGGTTCGCGACGCGCCACGACGACTACATGCCTCCCCTGGTCCGCGGCATGAGGCGAACCGACCCCAAGGCCCGGCAGAGGGCCCGCATCCTGGACGACGAGGAGCTCAGAGCCGTCTGGCGGGCGACAGAGACGGGGACCTACGGCGCGATGGTCAGGGTTGCCCTTCTTACTGCCCAGCGGCGGGAGAAGGTGGCCGGCATGCGGTGGGAGGACATAACTCCCGAGGGCGAGTGGACCATTCCGACGGAGAAGCGCGAGAAGGGAAACGCCGGGTCGCTGGTCCTTCCGAAGGCTGCCGTCGAGGTCATAATGGCGCAGCCCCGGCTGGGGCCGTACGTGTTCGCCGGCCGCGGCGATGGACCCTACAGCGGCTTCTCCAAGGGCAAGCGGTCGCTCGATGCGCGGCTGCCCGAGATGCCGCAGTGGCAGTTCCACGACCTTCGGAGGACCGCGCGTTCCCTCATGTCCAGGGCCGGCGTCCCCTCCGACCTAGCGGAGAGGGTGATGGGTCACGCCGTGGGCGGCGTCGAGGGCATCTACGACAGGCACAGCTACAGGGAAGAGAAGGCCGACGCGCTCCAAAGGCTCGCCGAGCTGATCGAGAGGATCGTGGGATGACAAGGCTCACGGATGAGTACTTCGAGGAGCTGCAGCGGCAGGCGGCTTTGGAAAGCTCGACGCCCGAGGGTCGCCAGCGGATGTTAGTTTCGCTCCGGATCATGAGGGCGATGAAGGGCGACCAGCAGCCGCTGATTGAGTACGTCGAAAAGGGCGGGGAGATCACCGAGGAGCTTCGGTCGATCTTCCTCAACCTGTGAGGACAGGCAAGTTCGACGGACACACGGGAAGGGGCAACCGCCGAACGAGTAAGCAGATCGCGCGCGAGCTTGAGATCGTAGCGGAGGTCGCCAGGCTGGAGGAGGACGGTCACCAGACCAAGTGGGCGGTCAGCACCGTCGCTGAAAAGCACGGTTTGAGCGAGAAGCAAATTTACAACTATCTCAAAGTGTTCGACTCCGAGCGGAAGTACATCCGCGGCGACAATGACTGAAATTAATTCAGCCAATTTCCTTCAGCTCATTATGCTGGCATCAACAATGTAATCGGTGGTTATCTCCTAGTATTAAATGGAGGTGACACCATGGTCCCTGACAGACTTCTTCGCTTCAACGACCTCAAGGCCCGAGGCATCGTTGGCAGCAGGGTTCAGCTTCGACGCATCATCCAGCGCGCCGACTTCCCTCCAGGCATTCGGCTGGGACCGAGCACCCGCGCCTGGCCAGAGGCCGAGATCGCCGCCTGGCTGGAGAGCCGGCGGATTCCCTCACCCGCCCCCTGCCGAAGAGGCGGCGTAAGCACGCTGCCAAGGAGGAGAATATTATTTCCCCCTTTGAGGACCATGGGAATGGCCCCCTTTCCTTCAGGCCAGGGAGGGCTCGCCAGCAGGCCCAAGGCCTCCTGGGCCACTTGACCTTCCCCCTACCCCTTCCTGCGGCTGGCGAGCCTCCCAGGGGGCCAACCTGGCTTGAAGGGACCCATCTAATGGCCCCTGGTTGAAGGGGTCCTGCCTCTTTTAGGAAAGATTTCCTTAAAACCTATCAAAGATGGTTAGTCGACAGCCCCAGGGACCCTGGGGGTAGGATTACCAAGTAATTCCAGCAAGGGAGCGAAGGAGTTTCGAAGATGGGCCGGAGCATTGGTAAGTCGAAGAGGGAGGCGCTCTCAGTCATCGAGACGGCCACGAGGCTGGGGCTGGACCCCGAAGACCATCTACAAGCACCTGAACAAACGGGAAGATACCTTCGACCAAGCTCGATGGCAAGTACATGGTCAGCAAGTTGTTCCTCTCGAAAGAGTGCTTCAAGCAGGACTAGAGGGCCGCGGGGAGGGAGAGAGAGGAGGGGCGTCATGCTTCGACGCCAGAAAGTCGGAGCCCCCAGTGCCGGGCAGGGCAAGGGGGGCTCAGGTTCAAGGTCCGAATAGAGAGCCGGACGCCAGGAAGATAAATCAGGAGGCCGGTGGTGTGCAACCCCTCTCCCTAGACGACCTCCAGGCCCTGTTCGGCGGCGAGATATATGGCGAC
>CAWIWT010000019.1:0-119746 GCA_963839725.1 uncultured Alphaproteobacteria bacterium
TCGAAGTCGGCTATCCAGACGCAGATGCACCCGGCGTGCTTCTGAAGCTCGGAATCAAGGTCGAAGGCGGAGCCGGGCCAGACGGAGACATCGTCGGTTTTTCGACGATCTGTCCGCACAAAGGATTCCCGCTGAACTACAACGCCAGCGATCACACGTTCAATTGCCCCGGCCACTATTCGCGCTTCGATGCCGATGCCGGCGGCCAACAAATCTGGGCCAGTCGACAGCGAACCTTCCGCAATATGCGCTGCGGGTTGACGACAAAGGCGACATCTACGCCGAAGGCGTCGACGAACTGCTCTACGGCCGTTTCAGCAACGTGCTCTGAGGGAGGCTTGGATCATGGCTTACAAACGTCACGTCGACCGCCTGCCGATCATCCCGGCGGATGCCAAGAACAGAACGTCACTTGCCACTACTGCATCGTCGGCTGCGGCTATCACGCCTATACGTGGCCAGTGAACAAACAAGGCGGCACCGACCCGGCTCCAACGCCTTCGGCGTCAATCTTGCGGAGCAGCAGCCGGCTGAGACGCCGCCTGGTACGCGCCGTCCATGTACAATATCGTCAAGCAGGACGGCCAGGACGTCCACATCGTCATCAAGCCCGATGTCGACTGCGAGGTGAATTCCGGGCTGGGCTCCGTGCGCGGTGCCCGAATGGGTGAGTTGCGTTATTCCGCGGCGCGCAACTCGCAGCTACAGCGCCTGACCGACCCATGGTCTGGCGCTATGGCCAAATGCAGCCGACCTCATGGGATGACGCGCTGGATCTAGTCGCGCGCGTCACAGCGGCCGTCATCAAGGACCAAGGCGAGGACGGGCTGTTCGTGTCCGTTTTCGACCATGGCGGCTCGGCTGGCGGCTACGAGAACACCTGGGGCACTGGAAAGCTCTATTTCGGCTCCATGAAGATCAAGAACATCCGCATCCACAACCGGCCAGCCTACAATTCCGAGGTCCATGCGACCCGCGACATGGGCGTCGGCGAACTCAACAATTGCTACGAGGATGCCGAGTTGGCCGACACGCTCGTTTCGGTCGGCAACAATCCGCTCGAAACCCAGACCAACTACTTCCTCAACCACTGGGTTCCCAATCTGCGCGGAACATCCCTGGACAAGAAGAAGACCCAACTTCCCGACGAGCCGCATGCGAATGCGCGACATCATCTTCGTCGATCCGCGTCGCACCGTCTCGGTCAACGCCTCCGAGGCGGAAGCCGGCAAGGAAAACGTCATGCACCTTGCCATCAACTCCGGCACGGAATGGTGCTGTTCAACGCTTGGCTGACCGAGATCGCCGACAAGGGCTGGGTCGACCAAGCCTTCATCGAAGCCTCGACAACAGACCTCGACAAGGCACTTGCTGCCAACAGGACGACGCTCGAGCAGGCATCCGAAATCACCGGCTTGACCGTCGACCAGATCAAGCAGTCGGCGGCGTGGATCGCCGAACCCAAGGAAGGCAAACGCCGGCGGACGATGTTCGCCTACGAGAAGGGCCTGATCTGGGGCAACGACAACTACCGCACCAATGCCGCCCTCGTGAACGTTGCGCTCGCCACCGGCAATGTCGGCCGCGAAGGCGGCGGCTGCGTCCGAATGGGAGGGCACCAGGAAGGCTATGTGCGTCCGTCAGATGCTCATGTCGGTCGGCCCGCTGCCTATGTCGATAAGCTGTTGATCGAAGGCAAAGGTGGCGTCCACCACATCTGGGCTTGCGATCACTACAAGACCACGCTGAACGCCCACCAGTTCAACATGGTCTACAAAAAGCGGACCGACATCGTAAAGGACGCGATGAACGCCGTACCGTACGGTGATCGCGAAGCGATGGTGAAGGCGATCACGGATGCGATCAAAGCTGGCGGGCTGTTCTCGGTCGATGTCGACATCATCCCGTCCAAGATCGGTGCGGCAAGCCATGTCTGGCTTCCGGCCGCCGAATCCGGCGAAATGAACCTGACCTCCATGAACGGCGAGCGGCGCATGCGGCTCGTCGAGCGCTACATGGACCCACCCGGCAACGCCAAACCCGACTGCCTGATCGCGGCCGGACTTGCTCAGCACATGGAGAAGGTGCTGCGCGAAATGGGCGACAACGCCTATGCCGACCAGTTCAAGGGCTATGACTGGAAGACCGAGGAAGACGCGTTCATGGACGGCTACAACAAGAACGCTGGAGGGGGTGAGTTCGTCACCTATGAGCGATTGAAGGCCATGGGCAACAACGGCTTCCAAGAACCGGCGACCAGATTCCAGGACGGCAAGATCGTCGGCACCAAGCGGCTCTACACCGACGGCAAGTTCGGCACGAAGGACGGCAAGGCCACGTTCATGGAGTCGATCTGGCGCGGCCTGCAGGCGCCAGGCAAGGAGGACCAGAAGAAGAACAACAAGTATCTGGTCAACAATGGCCGCACGAACCACGTCTGGCAAAATGCCTTCCTCGATCAGGACAGCGAGTACGTCATGGATCGCTGGCCGTTTCCGTTCATCGAGATCAACCCCGAGGACATGGCCGAACTCGGCGTCAACGAAGGCGATCTCGTCGAGGTCTATAATGAGAGCGGATCAACACAGGCGATGGTCTATCCGACGCCTACCGCGAAGAAGGGCGAGACCTTCATGTTGTTCGGCTTCCCGACTGGCGTCGTTGGAAATGCGATCAATGCTGGCACTAACGAGCTGATCCTGCCGAACTACAAGCAGACCTGGGCGAACATTCGAAAGATCTCGGATGCGCCCGAGGGTGTGAAGCACCTTTCGTTCAAATCGCAGGAATACCAAGCGGGCTGAGTCCGTCTTCCCTCGAATCCTGCCGTGGCGTTGCACCGCCGCGGCAGAATTGCGCGGTTTCCTGGACTCCCTACGTCAATCAAGGTGCTATTCGCCGGATAGAAAAGCCTGAAGTGCAAGACGTAATCGCCTATCTCAAATGTCTCCCGGAGTAGACACGACCATGGAAACCGCCCTCGCAGTGGCAAATGAAATCTGCAGCGCAGGCGCGGACGCGAAGGTCATCCCCGTCGACATCGCCGCAGCCAAGGCGGTTGCCATTGCCAGGCCTGTTCTCGAGACGGAGAACCTCGGCTTAACGTCATCGGCCGGACGCGTGCTGGCCGGGAATGTCGTCGCCGAGATGGACCTGCCGCCCTTCGACAACTCAGCGATGGATGGGTACGCGGTCAGGACCTCTGATCTCCGCGGGGCCGGTCCCTGGAAGCTTTCCCTCTCAGGCCGGATCGCTGCCGGCGATTCGAGCCGCGGCAGCAATCCGGCCTCAATGGAAGCCATCCGAATCCTCACCGGCGCGCCCGTGCCGGAAGGATTCGACGCGGTTGTCATGCAGGAACATTGCGAGCGCCAAGGCGATCGCATCTCGATCCTGAGACTCCCCAGGAGAGGAGAAAACATCAGGCAGACTGCCGAGGACGTCCGTGCCGGAGCGCCGCTCTTGGACTCGGGGGAGATGCTGACCGCGCAAAGGCTGGCCCTTCTCGCCGCGCAGGGCTTCGCGAAGATCGACGTTCTCCGGAAGGTACGCATTGGCTTGATCTCTACCGGGTCCGAGCTGCGCGATCCCGGACAGTCGCTTGCGCCTGGACAGATCTACAACTCCAACAGGGTCATGATCCATTCGATGCTGGCCCAGTTCCGCTGGGCGGAGGCTATCGATTTCGGGATCGTGCAGGACCGGAGGGAGGCGCTCGTCGAGGCCTTCAGCAACGCGACGAAGGAATGTGACGTCCTGATCACCACAGGCGGCGTGTCTGCTGGCGAAGAGGACCATGTGGTTTCGGCTCTCGATCGCCACGGCGGCAAATTAGATGTCCTGAAGGTTGCTATGCGGCCCGGCAAGCCGGTGAAGATCGGCTTAATGGGAAAGACGCTCTTCGCCGGCCTGCCCGGCAATCCGAACGCCGCTCTCGTCACGTTTCGCCAGATCGCCCTTCCGGCGATCCGGACGATCGCGGGACTCGGCAGCGTGGTGCCTGAATGGTCTCCGGCGGTCGCGGATTCGCTTATGAGAAGCGTCTCGGACGAACGGAATTCGTTCCTGTGAGAATTACCGGACGCGACAAACTGGGGCGACCTATGCTGGACATGCTCGGCCGCGGTTCGTCTGCAAGCCTGATGGCGATGGCTCTTGCCGACGGTATCGCCATATTGCCGCCTGACGTCGTGTCAATAGGACGGGGACTGCCGCTTCGCTTCGAATCCTTCTAGGCCGTTGAGACTGCCCGGTCATCAATGGATACTCGCGCCGGTCTCGTTTCTCAGATGGCCTGGCTCATAGCTTCGGCCAGGTTTTTCGGCGCTCCGATCGGATCGGCAACAGCCGGCAATGCCCTTCAGTGGGTTTGGTGCCTATTGTAGGAGCCGCCTTTGGCCGCTATTGACGAAGAGAGGGGCCACTGTGCCGCAGGCGGTTGGTCACAAACCCTCGGTGAACGAATTCTTCGACACGCTGGCGGATACCGCGCCATTCGTTACCGCGTGCGATGTCGCTGCAAGCGATCTGGACCGAACCAACGGGTGCCGCAGCAGCGCGTGGAGGATTAGCGGACGCCGATCAGGCTTGTAATGATCCAGAACGCAACTGCGTAAGTTCCTTCCACAGCGGCAAGTTCTTGCCGTTGTCCACGTAGAACGCCGTGATCGTGACGCTGTACGATGCGCCCATTCCAGTCAGATGCAGCCTGGGCCAGTGGCGCCAATGCCGCTGGGCAGCGGTGCGCCCGAACTTTGCCGCGGTGAATGAAGCGTCCCCAGAATGAACAGGTGGTAGTTTTCGGCCCAACGCATGAATGCGAGGGCGCTCATCGTGCCAAACACGCCTGAGAGGCACCAAAAGTAGATTACACCCCAGTTCGAGTGCGGACCGCGGCCCTTCTGCTCAACATTGCCGCCGCGCCGGTGACCACCGCGGCCAACCCGAACAGAATGTGAATTCCGACGATCGTAAGAAACACCGGATCGGTCGATGGTATCGGTATGCCTAGTATGATCGTCGTACCTTCGTCTGCCATGCATCAGTGCACCGCGATTGATCGTTTTGGCACATCCTGCTGTGCTGGCGCTGGTTGCCCCGCAAAACCGGATCTGTGACCAGTTGTCCTGCTGCGCTGCGCAAACCGTCGGTTCGAGAAAATGTCATAAGGTGTCACACGAATCGACCAAAAATCTCTATAGTTCTGGATTATTGGATATATGGATAAGAAATCGGCCCTTGCGGCATTGTCCGCGCTCGGTCAGGACACCCGGCTGGAAGTCTTTCGCCTGCTCGTAAAGGCAGGCGGTGAGGGCGTTCCGGCTGGTGAGATCGCGTCGCGTCTCGGCACGTTAAAGAACACGACGTCGGCGCATCTCAAGGTTCTCGGTCATGCGGGGCTTGTGCGCACTGAACGCGACGGTCGAACCATCCGCTACATCGCCGACATGACCGGCTTCCGCGATCTTCTGGCATTTCTGATGGAGGATTGCTGCAACGGCCGCCCGGAACTCTGCCGGCCCGTGATCGATGCCGTGACATGTAATTGCTAGGAGGAAGCACCATGAGCGAGCACGTCTTCAAAGTTCTCTTTCTCTGCACAGGTAACTCTGCCCGGTCGATCATGGCCGAAGCGATCCTCAATCGTGTAGGTGCGGGGAGGTTCAAGGCCTTCTCCGCAGGCTCGCATCCCAAGGAAGAAATCCATCCCTTCGCCGAGCAGCTGCTGAAGACACTCAACCACGATATTTCGTCCGCCCGCCCGAAAGACTGGAACGAATTTGCCGCGCCCGGCGCGCCGAAACTAGATTTCGCATTCACTCTTTGCGACGACGCGGCAGCGGAAGCCTGCCCGGTTTGGCCCGGCCAGCCGATGACGGCGCATTGGGGCCTGCCGGATCCGGCCGCTGTGGAAGGCACCGAAGCCGAGAAACATCTCGCCTTCGCTGACGCCTACAGAATGCTCAATAACCGCATCTCGATATTCATCAGCCTGCCGATGAGTTCTCTCGACAAGCTTGCACTACAGAAGCGACTGGACGAGATCGGCCGCGAGTTGCCCAAAGCCGGTTGAACATCATGGCATTCGACTTGGCACGCCGCCTCGCTGCGGAAGCACTTGGCACAGCCATGCTGGTGGCAACCGTGGTCGGCTCCGGCATCATGGCCGACCGCCTTACGGATGACATCGCGCTTGCGCTGCTGGGTAACACGCTGCCGACCGGTGCAATCCTGGTCGTACTGATCACCATTCTCGGTCCGATCTCGGGCGCGCATTTCAATCCGGCGGTTACGCTGGTGTTCGCTTTGCGAGGTGAGATCGCGTTCAAGGACTCGGCAGGTCTACGTCATCGCCCAGATTGTCGGCGGATTCCTGGGGACGCTTGTTGCCCATGGCATGTTCGACCTGCTGCTTCTCCAGGTGTCGGCAACGGTCAGGACCGGAAGCGGCCAATGGATTGCGGAAAGCGTGGCGGCATTCGGCCTCATCTTCACGATCCTTGCCGGATTGCGCTTTCGTGCGGAGTCGATCCCCTGGCTGGTCGGCCTCTACATCACCGCGGCTTACTGGTTCACGGCTTCGACCTCGTTCGCCAATCCCGCAGTCGCGGTCGCCCGCGCCTTCTCCGATACGTTCGCAGGTATCCGGCCCATCGATCTTCCAGGCTTCATTGTTGCCGAGCTTGCGGGCGCGCTGATCGCGATGGTCGTGGCCGGCTGGCTGCTGGCCGAGCCGCATAGCATCGCACAGAGGAAACCCGCCGAATGACCATCACGATCTACCACAATCCCGCCTGCGGCACGTCGCGCAACACGCTGGCCATGATCCGCAAGTCGGGCGAAGAGCCGGAGGTGATCGAGTATCTAAAGACGCCGCCCTCGCGGGAGAGACTGGTCGAGCTGATCAAGGCGATGGGAATCTCGCCTCGTGAGCTGCTTCGTCAAAAGGATACGCCTTATGCAGAGCTCGGCCTCGGCGATCCGAAATGGACGGACGACGAACTCATTGACCTGATGCTGAAGCATCCGATCCTCATCAATCGGCCGATCGTGGTGACGCCGCTCGGTGTCTGTCTGGCGAGACCTTCGGAGGCAGTGCTGGACATTCTGCCGAACCCGGATATCGGCCCCTTCACCAAGGAGGATGGTGAGGTCGTCATCGATGCGCAAGGCAGGCGGGTCAGGTAATTTCGAGAATTATCGAAATTAGGCTTGACGACGCATAGCTCCCGCGTGTAATTGTTATTTCCATGAAACTCGAAGAAGCAGCCTCCCAGCTTGAAGCGCTCGGCAACCCGACACGCCTCAACATCTACCGAATCCTGGTGCGCGCCGGCGAGACCGGCTTGCCCGTCGGTCATATCCAGACAAGGCTGGATGTGCCGGCCTCGACGCTTTCGCACCACTGCAAGCGCCTGATCGATGTCGGCTTGGTCACGCAGGAACGGCAGGCGACCACGTTGATTTGCCGGGCCAATTATCCAGCATGAACGGCTTGATCGGCTACCTCGCTGATGAGTGCTGCGCGGATGGCTCCTGCACCCCGGCATCGAAGACAAAGGAGCTCGCATGAGCTTTTTTTGGCACAATAATTCGAATATTCTAGAAGGATGGAATCTGATGCACTTCTCGCTCGATCTTCCACTTCCCGTCGCCGTCATCGGTGCTGGTCCTGTCGGCCTCGCGGCGGCAGCGCATCTGGTGCAGCGCGGCCTGCGCCCGGTGATTTTCGAACGCGGTGAAAGCGTCGGTGCCTCGCTGCTCGAATGGGCGCATGTGCGGGTATTCTCGCCATGGCGCTACAACATCGACAGCGCTGCGCGATCACTGCTTGAGAACGTCGGATGGCGGGCGCCCGATCCGAGCGGCCTTCCGAACGGCGGTGAGCTGGTCGAGCACTATCTTCGCCCGCTGGCGGCGGTGCCTGAGATCGCCGGTAACCTGAAACTCGGCGCGACGGTCACCGGCATCACCCGCGAAGGGCATGACAAGGTCCGTTCCGCAAGATCGCGCAATCGCGCCGTTCGTCGTCCGCTATATAGATCGCAGCGGCGATGAGCATCGGACTGAAGGCCCGAGCCGTCATCGATGCTTCGGGAACTTGGACCCAGCCCAATCCGATGGGCGTCGATGGCCTGTGCGTGCCAGGCGAGCAGCGCTGCAGCGACCGCATCGCCTATGGCATTCCCGATGTGGTGCGGGCCGAACGCGAGCGCTATGCTGGCAAGCGCACGCTGGTGATCGGCGGCGGACACTCCGCCATCAATGTTGCGCTGGCGCTGATGGAACTGCAGCAGGACGATCCCAAGACCGAAATCCTCTGGGCGCTGCGGCACAAATCCATCGGCAAGCTGCTGGGCGGTGGCCTGAACGACCAACTGCCCGAACGCGGCGCACTCGGCCTCGCTGCAAAACGCGCGATGGAGGATGGCCGCCTGCAGATGCTGGCGCCTTTCGCAGTCGAATGCGTCGTTCCGAAGCGCGGATGGCGTGCTGGTCAAGGCAACGCTGGGCGACAAGCCGATTTCGCTGGAGGTTGATCGCATCGTCGTCACCACCGGCTTCCGCCCCGATCTTACCTTCCTGCGCGAGTTACGCATCGAGCTGGACCCGGCGGTTGAAGCGCCGCCGAGGCTGGCTCCGCTGATCGACCCCAACTTCCATTCCTGCGGCACCGTTCCGCCGCACGGCATCGACGAACTGAGCCACCCGGAAGCTGACTTTGTCATCGCCGGATCGAAGTCCTATGGCCGCGCGCCGACTTTCCTGATGGCGACCGGATACGAGCAGGTGCGTTCGGTGGTGGCGGAGCTGGCCAGCGATCATGCCGGTGCCCGCAACGTTCAGCTGGTGCTGCCGGAAACCGGTGTTTGCTGCGCCTGGTCAGAACGAGCAGACCGTCCTGCCAGAAGAGCGAAACAGTATCCGGTTGCTGCGGCGGCGCTGCGCCGGCAGGAGTCGATGCCTGCTGTGTGGCCGACGCCAAGGCCAAGGATGAAGGCAAGTCCGGCTGCGGGTGCGGTTCTTCCACCAAGGCAAGAGACATGGAACCGGCGGAATGACCGATCGCGGCGCCCCATGGCCAGTGATCTGGGCGCTCGGCATCACCCAGATCATCGGCTACGGCACGCTTTTCTACAGCTACAGCATTCTCGCGCCGGCGATGGCGGCGGAACTCGCCTGGTCACAGCAATGGGTGTTTGGCATCTTGTCGGTGGCGTTGCTTGCTGGCGCCTTGCTTGCGCCGATCGCCGGTCATTGGGCCGATAGGTTCGGCGCCGGCCGCCTGATGGTTCCGGGCTCGATTGCAGCTGCGGCGGCGCTTCTGCTGTGCGCCTTGGCGCCCGGCCGGCTCGGTTTCGCGGCGGGCGTGTTGGCGATGGAAGCCGCTTCGTGTTTCGTTCTCTACAGCACAGCCTTTGTCGCCATCGTGCAGCTTGGCGGGCCGAATGCCCAGCGCAGCATCACGCATTTGACGCTGATTGCCGGCTTCGCGTCGACCCTTTTCTGGCCGCTCACCACCTTCCTGCATGAATATTTGAGCTGGCGAGACGTGCTGATCGTCTATGCCGGGCTCAATCTACTGGTCTGCCTGCCTATTCATGCCTGGCTGGCCATGCGGTCGCGGCATGCTTCCCCAAATCGCGAGGTCGAGGCAGGAGCTCCACCTGCGCAGCACCGCGTCGTCATGGCGGAAGCCGATCGCCATTGTTCTGGCTGATGCTCGCGGGCTTTGCCATCGAGGGCTTCGTACTTTCGGCCATACTGGTGCATATGGTGCCGCTGACCGCAACGGTTGGGCTCGGTACCGCCGGCGTATTTGTCGCGAGCCTTTTCGGACCGGCGCAGGTCGCCAGCCGCTTCATAAACATGCTGTTCGGCCACAACCTCAGGCAAAGCTGGCTCGCGCCCTTGGCGACGGCCTTACTGGCGGCCGGGCTTTTGGCGCTGCTCGTCAGCGCCCCATCAGTCGCCGGTGCGGCCCTATTCACGATCCTGTTCGGTCTCGGCTCCGGTTTGATGAGCATCGTTGGCGGCACTCTGCCGCTCGAACTGTTCGGCCGCGACGGCTACGGAGCGCATGTCGGCTGGGTAACAGCCGCGCGCCAATTCAGTGCCGCCTTCGCCCCTTTCGGTCTTACCGTTCTGATGGGCCGACTTGGGGGTGTTCCCGACGCTCGCAGCTATGGTGGCGATTGGCGTGTTGGGAATTGCCATGTTCGCATCCATCGCCGTTTTGCAGAGCAGGCGGGTCATGCGGACCGACAACGCAATGCCGATAGTGAGGAGCGCCCAATGCGATGAGGAGCCACTCGTCACAATGGCCGAAAGATCAGGACCAGTGTGTAGACATAGTGTAGATCGCATGTTTTTTAAGGGTTCTGCGAGACTGCTAAATATTTGAAATTGTTGGCTCCCCGGGCCGGATTCGAACCAGCGACCAACCGGTTAACAGTAGGTTCCAAGCTGTTTTTTGCTGTCGTTTAGAATTTTTCTCTGTCTGACAAACCATTGATACGTAAGCATTATCTGTCGCACAGTGTCGATCGTTGTCGCTTGCTGTCTTGTACCAGCGCAGGGTCTGCGGTACATAAAATGGTACATAACGACACCAAGATTGCTCAAGCGACAGAAAGCGACGATCATGCAAATCGTGACGAAACTCGACTTTACTGACAAGTGGCTCAAGGCCATCAAATGCCCTCCGGGCCGGTTGCAACAGGCCTTCACAGACACATTGTCGAAGAACGGCTTTACTCTCACTGTTTCCTCAACCGGCCTGAAGACCTTCTACGGTTTCTATCGCAACGCAACCGGCAGAAAACAGCGTGTCAAGATCGGTACTGCCGCCGACATCTCGCTTGCCCAGGCGCGAGGCAAATGGCGCGAGCTGCGTACGGCGATCGTCGATGGGGGCGCCGATCCGGTCGCCGAGAGGAAGGCCGATACACAGGCCGCCCGCCTCTCCGACCTTGTCGCCGCTCATCTTGCCGCCATAACCGGCCTGCGCTCTCTTCCTGAAAAGACCCGCCGCCTCAACTTCAATGTAGTGCCGCTGATCGGCGATATCAAACTCGCCGATCTCCATCGTCGCGACTTCACGAAGGTGTTCGACGCCATGTTGGCGCGCGGCGTCACAAAGGAAGCAAACCTGGTATTCGAGGACTGCCGGGCACTGTGCAACTGGGCCTTCGCCCGCGGCGACCTCGATCACGAGCCCATGCGCGGCATGAAGCCACCCTTCGCGCCGCCCACCACCATCGACGACGACGAGGACGAAGGCGGCCGCATCCTTACCGCCAAGGAGATCCATCATCTGTGGCGTGTTCTGCCCGACGCCGTTTCGGCATCGACGGCGCGGATCCTGAAGCTTCAACTACTCACCGCATGTCGCGTCTCGGAGATCGCCTGCATGCGGCTGTCCGAACTTAATCTCGACGCGCGCGTGTTCCGGCTGCCGAGATCGCGTTCGAAGAACAAGCAGATTCACGTTTTGCCGCTGAACGACACGGCGGTTTCGCTGATTAGCGAGCAGATTGCCACCAATGAAAATCTCGCGCTGCGCATGGGGCGTGAAAATGGCGATGCGGTCTTCCCGGGAAAAGCGGGCGAGGGGACTCTGTCGGCGGAAAGCGTCGGGCGCAACCTCAACCGCATTACTCTCGTCGACAAAAACGGCGACAAAATCGTAGCCGGCCTCCCGCACTGGAGTTCACACGCCCTTCGCAAGACTGCCGCCACCTTCATGGAGATGGCCGGCCAGTCCCCGTTCATCGTCGGACACGTGCTCAACCACATCTCGACGACAAAGGGCACAGTCACCTCGAAGCTCTATGCAAAATATGACTACTTCGCCGAAAAGCGGATCGCCATCGAGGTACTGGAAAGGCAGGTGCTGGCAGCGATCGAAGGCCGTTCACTGGTCGTCCCGCTTGCTCTGCGGCAGATGGCCGGATGAGCAGGCGGCGACGGATCCCTGATGAGAAAATCAGGCCGCTGCTGGACCTTCCGCGTGGTCAGCTCCAAAGGCCGGTTGCCGAGCTTGTGAAAAGATTCAAATGCACCGATGGAACCGTCTATACGGCGATAGGGCGTCTACGCGACCAGGCGGAGCGCTCGGCCACACTTGTCTTATCACCAACTACTCCCCTCTACGGACCACGACCGGACCCGCTAGGTCCCGCGACTTTCGAGCATGTGAACCGTGTCTACCGGCGCTTGCTGAGCCATGAAGACTGGTTGATGAGCAACCCCACAGACCATCCGGATCGGGCTGACGTTGTTCGTGAGTGCATCATATTGCGTGAGCAGATGGTGGAGAAAACCGGGAAGGCTGATTGGATGACGTTTCGACGCCCGCGGCACTACTGACAAACCATTGTTTATAAAATACTTTCTCTCTTAACCGAAGCTTTCAAAGTACTTCAAAGTAGACTTTTCTTGCCTTGCGGCCATTCGACGGCAAAACTTCTCCCGACAAACCAACCTACATCGACAAACGTCTATCGACGCCGCTCCGATTTGCTCGAGGCGCAGGGAGAAATGCGTATGCCCAACTGGGACCAGAAATTGAAAACGTCAACTTCCAAGCAGGCGCTGGTTCCTTGGCGCATGGCCGAGCTGGATGATGATGACATCATCGACGAAACCGGCGCCTGCGCCGTCCTTGGGGGCGGCACCAACCCCATTCACCGCTCCACGCTCTGGAAAGGCATCAAGGCCGGTGTCTATTCCCCGCCATTCAAGACAGGGCCAGGCGATCGGCTGAACCGATGGAGGGTCGGCAATCTGCGCGCCGATATTCGCCGTGCCTATGAGAGTTCGACGAACGACGCCGCTTAGCGGAAAGCCAAAAAACCGGCTGCTTGACCACAGCAATCCCCCGCCGCGAGCGTTGCGCGGCCGGGGTGCCAAGAAATGCGTAGGGGAAGAGACGTTTAGCCACGTTTTCCTTACGCGATCCTTGGCTTTTTCGCAACGCGCCAAAGCAAGGAGTACCCAATATGAAAACTGTCATCGAGCGCCGGATTGAAGCTTTCGGCGAAGCCGTCAACAACGGCGGTGCTCAGCATCTCGATTTCAAGCCCGACAACACTCTGCTGCTGCTTGTGGAGCGCGACGCCCGTGAAGCGATCGCAAGCCACAAGCACTGGGTCGATTTCTACGATCTTTATGCCGCCGCCCTGAGCGTGACCGGGCTCAATCATGCCGTTTTGATCGGGATCACCGCCGGCCTCATCAGTTTTGTTCCCTACCTCGGGGCCGCCACCGGTTTATTTGTGTCGGTATGCGTTGCAATGGCGCAGTTTTGGCCGAATTCGGTACCTGTTGCTATCGTGGGAGGGATCTTCATCGTCGGGGAAACGCTTGCCGATTATGTACTGTCGCCGCGCATCATCGGTCGTCGCGTCAAGCTCAACCCAGTCTGGATGATGTTTGCACTTTTCGCCTTTGGATGGTTGTTCGGCTTCATTGGCGTATTGTTGGCGATACCTATCGCGGCATCGTTGGGCGTGATTCTGCGGTTCGCAAGGCAGCGGTCTCTGGCAAGCTCGGGTTACGACGTGTCAGACAGGCCTGATTCAGAATGATCCAAAGACGCAACATCGGACCCGATGTGCTGCACGTGCGATATTGCCGAACTGGGCCAAGTCATGTGGAAAGCGTTGATTGCGCAAGATGTGCTGGGCGCGCAAGGAGCTTGATCGGGCGCTGGCCGGCCTGGCGGTGATCGAAAAGGAAATCGAACACTCGGAGGACGAGGTGCCGAGGGAAGAGGCGGCGGAATGAAGCACAGTGATTCATCCGGATAGTGGAGCATGCTGGCTCTTCACTACTCCAGAATAGTTAAGTTGAAGGAACGGCCCCAAATGCATGCACTGGTGGTGGCTGGCGCCTCTCAATGTGGCGATGGCGTTGTTGAAAATCCTAAAGTATCGTCGGGGGCATGGGGAAGCGATCCAACTCCGGGGAGCGGCTGACATTCATCGAGCCGATGATGCCGACGCTGGTCGCGAACCCGCCGGCCACCGGCGAGTGGTCGACCGAGGTCAAGTTCGACGGCTGGCGCTGCCAGATCGTCATCGACAGCGGCGGTGTCCGCGTCTTCACCCGGCGCGGCCACGACTGGACCGACAGGCTGAAGATCATCGCCGAGGCCGCAGCGGGAGAGATCAAGGTGAAGTCCGCGATCATCGACGGCGAGCTGGTCTATCCGCATGAAATCCGGCCTCTCCGATTTCCACGCCCTGCAGGCGGTCGTGCGCTCGCATTCCGACCAGCTGATCTTCATGGCGTTCGACCTGCTGCACCTCGACGGCGAGGATCTGCGCGGCGAGCCGCTGGAGGAGCGCCGCGAGCGGCTGGAGGCCTGATCCGTCCCGGCGGCCGCATCCAGTACTCGGACAGCCTTGCTGGGCACGCCGGCCGAGCTGTTCGCCGCCGCCGAGCGGATGGGCCTGGAGGGCATCGTCTGCAAGCGCCGCGGCTCGCCCTACCGCAGCGGCGCCCCGACCGACTGGCTGAAGGTCAAATGCTTCGTCGAGACCGAACTGGAGATCCTCGGCGTGCAGCGCGCGCCCGGCAAGCCGACGATGGCGCTGATGGGCGAGATCGGCAGCCGCGCCATATGTCGGCAGCGCCTTCGTCACGTTCGGCAGGCCGGATGGCGAGCAGTTCAGGGCGATGGTCGAGGCCAACATCGGGCTGCCGCCGCCCTGCATGCGCAGAAGGCGAAGGATGCGGTCAATGGCTGAAGCCCGGCATCATCGGCCGCGTCCGCCATCTGCGCGGCGAGGACAAGCTGCGGCATGCGAGGCTGGTTGGCTTTCGATGAAGGGACCACGCGCGTTTGCGCTACGCCAGGCATAGGCGAAGCGGCGTTCGGGCATCAGCGGCCGCTTCGCAGGACGATCCGACCATGCCGCAGCCTGTCGGCTGATAGCCCGGCTTCCCCGCAGCATTGGATTGACACCCGGCCACCATGGATGTCGCGAAAAGAACCAGCATCAGAAGCCGGCCCGGTTTGTGGAATTCAGCCTCGCCCTCATCCTTGGATGTCCGGCGTGACGTGCTATTTTTTGGGGTGTCCATTTCGCGACTCCATTTCGCGTTTGTGGGCCAATGGCGGGGCCGGTTCGAAGCGTGTTCCGGTTCGGCCAACAATCCGCCAGGAACGCCTGACCACGAACGAAGGTTTCAGCGAGAGATCCGCAGGCAGCCCTTCTCAGCCACGCTGGGCGCGTGCCTTGCGCATGACGAGGTAAGCCGCATCCTTGGCCGTCATGGGCTCTGGCCGAAGCTGCCGGAGATGCAAATAACGTAGCACTTTCGTTAGGGTGACCGTGTTGTATCGTCGCGCCTTTGATCCTTCTAGGTTAGAAGGCGTGGGTTCCACCGCAGGCAGACTGGCCAGCGTCAAGGCATGGATGCTTCTGAACGGCTTGGCCCGAAGACGACGTTCGTGACACGCTGAGCGAATGGCGGCTTTGCGCCGCATGTCGGTCGTTAAGGCCCGCTTTGCCACCGCCTGAAAGCGGACAATGCCGGCGACCACGCTGGAGGTCGCGGTTGCGCCAATCCCGGTCATTCGTGGCGCAATCCGAAGCGGACATTCCTTTTGCTGGCTCGCTGGCGGGCAACGTGAGAGCGCCATGTCGCGGACCACCGCCCTGCCGAACTTGTACGCCATCCCCGCGCGTGCTATCGGTAAGGATGCGTGGGCTGTTGGCACTTTGTGTGTTGGCGTTCGCCGCGACACCGGCAGACGCGGGCGATGTGTTGTTCGACGCCATCGCCGCCGGCAACAAAGCCGCCGTCGAGCAAGCATTGGCCGGCGGTGCCGATGTCGACAGCCGGGCGCGCGACCAGGCAACCCCCCTCATCGCTGCTGCTCTCGACGACCAGCTCGCCATCGCGGAATTGCTGCTGAGCAAGGGCGCCGACGTCATGGCGCGCAATTCCGGTGGGTTTACCCCGCTCCACGCGGCTGCCTTTTCCGGAAGCCTCCCGATCGCCAAGCTGTTGCTCGAGAAGGGGGCGGTGCTCGAAGACTCGGCCAACAAGTCTGGCGTCACGCCGTTAATAGTGGCGGGTGAGGAAAACCACGTCGAACTGGCGGAATTCCTCATTGCGCAAGGGTGCGGATGTGAACCATCCCGAGGGTCATGGCTACAGGCCGATCACCCGCGCGTTCTGGAAGGGCAATACCGACATCATAAAACTATTCAAACGCCATGGCGCCACGTGCCAGGCCGAAGTCCTTGGCGAGGCGAACGCTGCGAAGTGCGAAGCGATCCACGATTGAACGGAGAACGCAGATGAGCATAGCGATCACGTCGAAACTGGTTCGCAATTCGGCGTCGGCAGCCGCATTTGCGCTCGCCGCGATTGCCGGCGCGGGATCTGCTTTCGCCGACGACTCTGTGAACACCGGCTATTTCGGCGGCGTGGCGATCATGGGCTACGACACGGTCGCTTATTTCACCGACGGCAAGGCGGTGAAGGGCTCCGAAGAGTTCTCCTATGAGTGGCTGGGGACGCCGTGGCATTTCGCCAGCAAGGAACACCAGGAAATGTTCATGAGCGAGCCGGCCAAATACGCTCCTCAATACGGTGGTTACTGCGCCGGCGAGGTCGCGGACTCACGGATCGGTTACGGTCAATGTCGATCCGGAAGCGTTCAAGATCATCGATGGCAAGCTCTACCTGATCTATGACGAAGGGAACGCGGCCGCTTTCGCCGACAATGCCGATGATCTTGTTCCGAAGGCCGATGCTAACTGGCCGGTCGTCGAAGCAAAGTTGGCAGTCGATCAGCCGGATTGGAACTTGATCAATAACCCCTGAGACTTGCGAGCTCAATTCACCGTCACGAAGTGAAACACCTTACTTGAATTGACATAGGAATACCCCTTGCCGGCAGCGTCGCTGCGTCTGTAGACGGGACCACAGTCGGGGCGTCCAAACAGATTCTCGCTCTGCTCGCATAAGAGGTCGCGATCGACATAGACTTTCTCGGTGAGCATTCGCGTCATCGTGCGGAAGCCCGCCGTGCCATCCTGTCCGATCTGCATGATGGCCGGTTGGCCGTCGGGTTCGAGCTGGCCTTGCAGGGTATGGCCAAGGACGAGAGACGCGATCTCCGCGCCCTTCAACCGGTCCTGTTCGTCGGCGGTGAAGCCGAACGGCCATTCGGGCAGGCCTGCTTGGCGCAGGGCGTCGATGATAAGAGCCAAGTCCTCAGCGTTGCGAAAATGGCGCAAAAATATTCGCCAATGCATGCCAATGACCGCCGCCGAGCAAGGGATTCGGTCCTAGCCACCAGCCGGAGGCCATCGGCGATTGCCGCTTTCGCATCCTGCAAACGGCCGGCGCGAGCGTAGGCCGCTGCGAGCAGAATCCGAAAACCGCCCGCCGCCGGCGCATCGTCGCGGGTGCGCTCGAGAGTCTCGATGGCTTTCGCGGTGTCGCCCTGAAGGAGAAAGACGAGACCGGCAACTTCCCGGTCGATGGGGAGCAGATTGGGATCGAGCTTCAGTGCCGTCTCGACGGCAGTGGCCGCCTCGGCATGATTGCCGGCGAACAACTGGACGTATCCGAGGGCTATTTGCGCCTCAGCGTCTCCGGGGCCGAGTGCGACGGCCCGCTTCGCCGAGGCGATCGCTTCTTCGTAACGGCGATCCACGACCTGCATGATGCCGAGAATGGCATAGGGCGATGAAAGGTCCGGATCGAGTTCCAAAGCACGGCTTGCCTTCTCATAGGCTCTCTTTCGCGCAAGCGCGCTCTGGATGATGTCATCGAAGCCAGCGCGCCAAATATAGACAGTCGTGCGTGCGTCGGCCGCGAAGGCTTCGGCGAAAGCGGGGTCGAGCTTCCTCCGCCTTGTCATAGAGCGCAAGCGCCTCCCGCAGCCCGGCGCGCCCGACCGGTGCGCGCCGCCTGCTCGGCACGCAGATAGTAATCGTAGGCCTCGAGATTGGCAGTCGGCGGGCGTGCCATCCGCTCGCTCTCCGCTGCCGAAGGTTGCACGCCGAGCGCCTTGGCGATTTCCCGGCTCATCTCGTCCTGGACGGCAAACACGTCCGCGATGCCGCGATCGAACCGATTGGCCCACAGATTGTCGCCAGTCGCGATGTCGATGAGCTGCGCATTGAGGCGGATTTGATCGCCGGTCCGCCGGACGCTGCCTTCAACGACAAAGCGCACGCCAAGGTCACGCCCGACATCGGCCAAAACGAGGGGCTTTCCCTTGTAGGCGAAAACGGAGTTGCGGGCGATGACATCGAGACCTGAAAGCTTGGCAAGATCGGTGATCAAGTCCTCGGTGATGCCGTCGGCAAAATAGTCCTGGCTCGGATCGCCGCTCAGGTTTGCAAATGGCAGTACCGCAACGGATGGTCGTTGCGAGCGCGGAGGGCTTCTGCCATGCCAGCAAAAATGCCTGCAAGCAAGGCGATGAGCAGGGCTGCTGCAATTCCTGCCAAAATCATGACCCGGGAGCCCGGCCGGCGTGGCGCGGCCACGATCTTCCCCGATTCTCCGGGATCGAGCAGAACCCGATAGGCGCGAACCGGATCGGCGATATTCTTCAGGCGCTGCTCTCCGAGACCGGCAAAGCCGACATCCACTTTGTGCACCGCGTGATCGAACGCCGTGCCGGAGATGCAAATACCGCCGGGCTCTGCCATCGCCTCCAGGCGCGCGGCGATGTTTACCCCGTCGCCATAGATATCGTCTCCCTCGACAATGACGTCGCCGAGATTGACACCGATGCGAAACCGGATTTGCCGTGCTTCGGCGGTGCCCTTGATTGCGGTCGGCCATTCGGCGCTGGATCACGGCAGCACACTGGACGGCATCGACGACGCTGGCGAACTCGACGAGCGCGCCGTCGCCCATGAGCTTGATGATGCGGCCGTGGTACTTCTTGATCGCGGGGTCGATCAGTTCGCGACGGCAGCTCTTCAGTCCCTCGAGCGTGCCTACCTCGTCCTCGCCCATGAGGCGGCTGTAGCCAACCACGTCGGCAGCAAGTATTGCGGTAAGCCGTCGCTCCATACGTGCCGTGCGCCTTCCCTGGTCGGTCGTAGCGACTTTGCCTTTCAGCCTATTCTAGTCCTGCTTCGGACGCGAGTGTGCGCGACCGTGCTCTACTAGAGGATGGCGGGGTTACTCGGTATGCGCAACGCGCCGATCCTTCCATCCACGAGTTCTGAACGGAATGCTCTCTCGACAAGATGTCCGCTTAGGTCATCAGCGCCGGCTTGGCTGAGTGTCCGCTTTGGAGACGCCGAAATGCGGTGGGAATGACCGGATTGGGTCAGGTCACGACGCTGCTACGCCGACTCTGAATGTCCGCTCTTGAAAATCCCTAGCCTGAAGCTGCCAATCCGCTCGCGGCCCACTTAGGTGACTTGCGCCCGCCGCAAAAAAGGCGCGTTCCGTTAAGACGTTGGGGGAAGCCCGAGGATGTGGCGCAAGTCGTCGCGTTTCTTGCCTCTGACATGGCCTCATACGTCACTGGGCGGCTGTGTTGGTCGACGGCGGTGCGTACGTCAATCTTCACTAGCGGCTTTGCTGGCGACGCCAATCAAGTCTATTTCAGTGATAGCATCACAGAGGACGTCATCAGCGATTGTAACGATAAACCGCTTGGAGGAATGCCGCCTCTCGGTCTTCTATGAACCGCCTCTGCTGTTGTCATAGCTGAGCAACGGTTTGACCGCGTGAGGACCTAATCGACAAGCGGCCTGCCCGGCGCGCTACCAAGCGCCCAGCAGGCTCTGTGGTGGGCCAACAGTCGCACCACTTGCCCACAGGCTTCATTAGCCCATTTTGGCGATGATCTTTGCCATGTCTGCGGCGTCGAATGCTTTTAGAGTTTGCGTTCTGACGTTACCAAGCGATGCTATAGACAGACCTAGAGCTGTCGCTGAAATATCGTCGTCGGCCTCGGCAATCGCTACAACGTCATACTGTCCGAGCGTCCAAAATAGTGAATGAACCTTCACTCCGCTTCTGGCCGCCATTTCCTTGAATGCGTCAGCACGCTTCATGGTATCCTTGACTGTCTTTACGCCCTGATCCGTGAAGTTGGTGAGCAGTACATAGTAGGCCATTTTTCGATCCTCCCTCAAAAGGCGTACGGGCCGCGGCACAGCCCGCCGTTTCTTGCGCGAGCAGCCTATCACCCTGCCCTTCGGCAGTATATCACCAACAGCTAACATGTTTGGTGCCCGATGATTGCGACCTGAGCGCCTCCCATGCGGGCGGGAGGATACCACTGGACAAACCCGGACATGACGGGACACATAATCCAGCAATGTCCAATGCATGACTTCTTTGCGCCGCAAGTCGGCCGTTCAATGCGCCTTTTGCCACTGCCCAAAAGCAGACCTTGACCATGACAAGCTGTAGGTCGTGGTTGCGCCGATTTTGTTCTCTAATGGGTCAAGGGCGACGGCTCGGTTGTGAGCGTTATCGACGCTTTCGGGTGCCTGTGTTCTCTGCGTGCTCATAGGCACTTGATGGGGTCAGCTGGGTATGGAGCGGCTTGGTTGAAATCGCAGTCGGCCGATCAGATCGTCCGCATGCTACAGTATCGGCGCCGTCTTCCATGCCCTCCCTCGGGCGTCGCTCCCGCTCGGGAGCTGGTTTCGGTCTCCTGTCTGTCGCGATCGGCTACGCCGGTCTGAACTCGGTGCCGTGCCGCAGCATCGCATGCATGATGATGGCAAGCCGCCTTGCCAGCGCGATCCGCGCCTTTCGCATCGTGGACCTCGCTGCGATGGCCAATGCCCAATCCTTCAGCTTCAGCGGACCTTTGTAGCGCGTCAGCAAGACGTTCGCGGCCTCATAGAGCAGGGTTCGCACGCGTCGATCGCCGCATTTTGAGATGCTGCCTGTGTAGTCCACTTCGCCCGACTGATAGCGACGCGGCACCAGGCCGAGATAGGCGCCGATGTCGCGGGAGCGCCGGAAGCGTTCGGGATCATCGACAGCGGCCGCGAAGGCCAGCGCGGTAAGCTTGCCGACGCCGGGGATCGTCATCAGCCGGCGGCATACGCCGGAAGCCTTGGCCATCTTCTTCATGTCGGCATCGATTTCCGAGACAGCCGAAAGCACGGCAGCCCGTGCCGCGATCAGGCCTCGCATGGCGGCGGATAGGCCGTCAATTCCTTCGCTTGCTTGCAGCGCCTGTTTGATGAAGGCGGGGCTGAGTGCCCGCGGTAGTCGGACGCCGAACACCACGGCGAGGCCGCGGATCTGGTTCTCCAGCATGACGCGCTGACCGACCAGCTTCTTGCGCGCGATGACCAGCGATCGGATGGCATGCGCCGGCAAGGACTTCACATGGGTCGGCTTGAAGAATCCGCTGCGGGCGAGATGCGCCAGGCCGCGGGCATCGTTGCGGTCGGTCTTGTGGGTGGCAAGCGACTTCAGCGCCTGATAGGCCTGCCGGCTCTCGATGCAGACGACGGGCACGCCACGGTCACGCAGGCCGTGGTAGAGCATCGGGGCCATGCGACCGGTCTCGAACACGACCCGTCGGCAAGCCGGCGCCTTCACCAGCGATGCAATGATCGCCTCAGCCGTCGACACCGTCTTGGCTTCGTGAATGACTGCTCCCTCACGGTCGACAACGCACACATGCGTCTCTTCCATCGAAATGTCCAAACCTGCAAAATACTCCATGGTCGGTCTCCTCTTCCAATGACAGAGCCGATCCTATCGGTCTCCGAGAAGAGCTGCCGCCCCATTACCCCATGTTGAAAAAGTCGGTGTTGCTTGTGGCGTGAAGTGCTGATTCAGTCCTCTTTGGAATTGGAGGATTCGGCGATGATGGGCGAGCGGACGGTGATGCAGGAGGCGCTGTTCTACGAGTTCAGCCTCGAACGCCATGTCCCGGGCGACCACCTGTTGCGCTCGCTTGATCGTTTCGTCGACCTGTCCGGCCTGCGCTCGCATTTGCGGCCTTTCTACAGCGATATCGGCCGACCTTCGATCGATCCCGAACTGATGATCCGGATGCTGATCATCGGCTACTGCTTTGGCATCCGCTCCGAGCGCCGCTTGTGTGAAGAAGTGCATTTGAACCTCGCCTATCGCTGGTTCTGTCAACTCGGTCTGGAGGCAGATATTCCGGACCACTCCACCTTCTCCAAGAACCGCCACGGCCGCTTCCGTGACAGCGATCTCTTGCGCGAGCTGTTCGAGACGACCGTGCGCCGGTGCATCGAGGAAGGACTGGTCGGCGGTGAGGGTTTTGCCGTCGATGCCAGCCTCATCAAGGCGGATGCGAACAAGCAGCGCTCGGCGGAAGGATCGGAGCCGGTCGACTGGGAGGCGATGGCCGAGACCCGCCGCTCGGTCCAGGAATATCTCGACACCCTCGATGAGGCGGCCTGGGTGCCGCGAGCGAAGTGAAGCCCAAGTTCGTGTCGAGATCAGATCCGGCGGCGCAGTGGACCGGCGCGATGAAGGGCCACGCCTTCTTCGCTTACGCCACCAACTACCTGATCGATATGGATCATGCCGTTATCGTGGACGTCGAGGCGAGCCGGGCCATACGCCAAGCCGAGGTCGGTGCGGCGCGCACGATGATCGAGCGTACCCAGGAGCGCTTCGGACTCTATCCAGAGAGGCTGGCTGCCGACAGCGCCTATGGTTCAGCCGAGATGCTCGCTTGGCTGGTGCATGAGCGCGGGATCGAGCCGCACATTCCGGTCTTCGACAAGTCCGAGCGCCGCGACGGCACATTCGAGCGGACCGACTTCACCTACGACCTCAAGGGTGATCTCTACATCTGTCCGGGCGGCAAGGAGCTTAGGCAGCGTCAGAAAGCCTATCGGATGCCGCGCCCCCTCGTTGATGAGAACGGGCTGATGCGCTACCGCGCCAGCAAGCTCGACTGCGACGCCTGCGCCCTCAAGCCCCGCTGCTGTCCGAACGCACCCGCCCGCAAAGTCCTGCGCTCTATCCACGAGGGCGCTCGCGACATGGCCCGCGACATCGCCACCACGGACGCCTATGTCACCTCACGACGCGAGCGGAAGAAGGTCGAGATGCTATTCGCCCACCTAAAGCGCATCCTCAGGCTCGACCGCCTGCGACTACGAGGACCAAACGGTGCCCGCGATGAGTTCCACCTCGCAGCCACCGCCCAAAACCTCCGCAAACTGGCAAAGCTGATCCCAGGCCCGATGCCGGAAGCGGCATGAGAGGCCACGGCCTCTACTCCTCTGAGCCCAGCGAGCTACCGAACACCTCACATCAGCCGACTTCTTCAACGCTATCCGCCAACTCCCGACATTGGTACTCACCTTCGCGAGTGTCGCGATCCGGACCCATTATCTCTCCAGAGCAGTCGCTCGGGTAGCGCCACTCGTTCCTTCGTAGGCAAAGTAGCTTGGTAAGGAATTGAGGCAACGGTCAAATAATGTGCTGATACGCGTAATTCGCTGGGAAGCAGGACCGCTTCGTTGCGGCCAATTGTCTGTGCGGAGCGCGCGACTAAAGACAGGAGTTGGCATTTGTCATTGGGCTGCATGAGTTTCCGGCCTCGCTGGTAAGCGGTCATCAAATGTGAGAAGCTGCTTGCGGGTGTGGAGAAGCCCTAGGCTCGACCGGGAAATGCTTCGCGGCAGACCATGCCTGTTGCGAGCAAGTAGGGACCGCTCGCGAGGTAAGGAGCCTTTGTGAATCAGCGTTTTTGTCTCGTATTGCTCAAGCCGTCGCATTATGACGACGACGGCTACGTCATCCAATGGTTCCGCTCCGCCATCCCGTCGAATTCGCTGGCGGCGCTTTCCGGCATCGCCAAGGAATGTGCCGACCGGAAGGTGCTGGGCAGTGACGTGGATATCGATATCCATGTCTATGACGAGACCAATACGCATATCCGTCCCGACCGATTGGTGCGGCTGATCGAGGCCGCCGATGCCGGTATGGTGATGCTGGTCGGCGTGCAGTCGAACCAAGTTCCGCGCTCGCTTGATCTCGCGCGTGTGCTCCGAAAACGCGGCATACAGGTCGGCCTCGGCGGCTTTCACATGTCCGGCGTGATTTCCATGCTCGACGGCAAGGATGCCGCACTCGCCGAGGCGCAGGCGCTGGGCGTCTCGGTGTTCGCGGGCGAGGCGGAAGGTCGGCTCGATGAGGTCCTGCGGGACGCCTTTGCGGGGCAGTTGAAGCCGCTCTACAATTTCATGGACGATTTGCCGAGCATCGAAGGTACGCCGATTCCGCTGCTTCCGCGTGAACGCGTCAAGCGCACGGCGGGCGCGGTGACGAGCTTCGACGCCGGCCGCGGATGCCCATACCAGTGCTCGTTCTGCACCATCATCAACGTGCAGGGACGCAAGTCCCGACGGCGCTCGCCGGACGACATCGAGGAGATCGTGCGCGCCAATGTCGCGCAGGGCCTGCACAGGTTCTTCATCACCGATGACAATTTCGCCCGCAACAAGGACTGGGAGATCATTCTCGATCGCCTGATCCATCTTCGCGAGGTCGAAGGTTTCGAATTCGGATTCGTCATCCAGGTCGACACGCTGTGCTATCGGCTGCCGAATTTCATCGAAAAATGCCGCCAGGCGGGCGTGCGCCGGGTTTTTATCGGGCTTGAGAACATCAACCCGGCCAATCTGATGGGAGCCAAAAAGAAGCAGAACAAGATCACCGAATACCGCAAGATGCTGCTGGACTGGAAGCATGCCGGCATTATCACCTATGCTGGCTACATCATCGGGTTCCCCAACGACACCGTGGAATCCGTGCTGCACGATGTCGAAGTAATCAAGAAGGAACTCCCGGTCGACCTCCTGGAGTTTTTCTACCTCACGCCGCTGCCCGGATCGGAGGATCACCAAAAACTCTTCCGCGCGGGCACGCCGATGGACGCTGACCTTAACAAATACGATCTCTTCCACATCGCGACTGACCATCCACGCATGTCGCGCGCCGAATGGGACTCCGCCTATCGGATGGCGTGGAAGAACTATTATACCCCTGAGCACGTTGAGACGATTGTGCGCCGCGCCTTCGCGACGAGAGCAAGCGGCGGCAATACGCTGTTTCTGATCACCTGGTTCACAGGCTGCATCCACATCGAGCACATCCATCCGCTCGAAGGTGGGTTCCTGCGGATGAAATTCCGTCGCGAACGCAGGCCGACGCTGCCGATGGAGCCGGTCTGGTCGTTCTATCCAAAATATTGGTTCGAGACGGTGGCCAAGCAGTACCGCTGGATCTCGCTCTATCTGCGGCTGCGCATGATCTATCTAACCATCAAGCGCGACCCCAAGAGGCGCGACTATACCGATGTCGCGCTTACGCCGGTCGCTGAGGACGAAACAGAGACGCACGAGTTGTTCCAGACCGAAGCAGCCCAGGCCTATATCAGCCAGGAGCGGCGACTGCGGGACGTGTGGCAGGGCCCGGCAGGCCTCGTTCCCGACCAAACAGGTTGAGCCGAAAGCTAAGACGGCTCCAGCGGCCGAACCAGCCGCTCTTCGACTCCTCCTACTGCGTATCGATCCTGATATTTGCCTGCCGGATACAGACGTCCGGCATGATCCAGTAGCGGGCCGAAATCGGAGTGCTGCCAATTACCCTTTGGGAAACAGCCAACGACCGCTTTCCCCATTTGGGACGTTCAATGCGCTTGCCGGCTAGGTCCGGAACGGGTCAATTCTTCCGGTTGTCGAACAGGAAGGTTGCGCCATTTGTCGACCTTGAACTTAACTTGGCGGTAGGTCGGCTCAGAGCTCAAACTGCCGACGTTCAGACCAAAAAACCGGGTAGCGACAGCCGCCCTCTCTTGCGCCGGCATGGCAACAGCGCCATCAGCAGAACGCGTGCGCCTGCCCGCCACCCGCTTACATTTTCAACTCAAGCTTCAGCTCGTCGAGAAAGCGAAAATCTGTGCCCTTGGCAATGATCTGCTGTGGGGTCGACTTGATGAAGCCGACTTCCTGCATTCGCAAGGCGTAAAAGCGGAGTGTGTCCTCGGGGTCGAAATCGCGCCACCGGTCGTAGCGCGCCTCCGTCAAGCCTTCCAGCGCGAAATCATATTGTTCAGTGATGCCGTAGTCGATAACCGATCGGGCAGCCACGGCCGGCTGTGACCGGCAGATGTCGACGGCCTTGAGGAAGGCGCGAACCACCCGCTTGGTTGCTATCGGGTGCCTTCCGACAAAGTCGGCGGTGCCGCCCAGCATGCAGCAGTAATAGTGCGACCACGGGGGATCGATAGTGGTGTTGAGAATCGCGTGGCCAATCTTTCGGGCGAGCACCTCCTGCGGGTCGGGCGGAGCGCCCAGGAAGGCATCGATCTTTCCACCGGCGAGCTGTTCGACCAATGTAGCTTTGTCATTCGCGACCCACTCAACATCCTTGTTGGGATCGAGCCCGATATAGGCGACCACGAGCGTCGCCAGTCGATACTCGGTCCAAGTCTTGTCGTGCACGCCAACTCTCTTCCCCCTCAAATCCGAGACGGCTTGGACGGAGTCATTTGCTATGAGTTGGAGACACCCGGAGTGCAGGCCCGTCAACACCGTCCATGGCTCGCCACTGGTCTCGATCCAACTGATCCAGCCTGGCGCAAAATCGGTGTCAAAATCCAATTCTCCTGGGCCTGCGTGCTCCACATAGCGGACATCGGTCAAACCCTCGGCGCGCAGCAACTCCGCAGCCACGTATTTGGGAGCCTCGCAGACTGCCGGGCCGGTATATTTCCCAATACGCACTGTAGTCGTTTCTGGCGGCTGCTCCGCGTGAAGAGATTTCGGTACGCCGATAAGGCCGACAGCGGCTGCTGAAAGTCCGGTTATGAACCGGCGGCGACTCGGGATGATTTGCATGGGAGAGTTCCCTCTTCCGAACTTCAAAAGTCTACTGCGGCCGGAATCGACAAAAGAGATTCCGACAGAGGCAGTTGGTCTCGTGAGCGCACCGAGCAGTGCTGTTGGAGCGCGCCCAGTCCAATGCGGGAGTCTTGCGCTCTCAGTCGCCGGCCTCGTGAAGTCCCAGCCGGCGATGCGAAATCATACTCCTGATTTGCGTTTGGAGCGAGGGTAAGGCTCATTCGGCGCCAAACACAACCTAGAGCACCAGCGCCGTTTCCTGAGTTTACATACTGGTACCCGCCGCGCTGGCTCACAGTCCTCCATTTAGGTGAGCCACGCGAACACATTCCGACATCGGCTGCCCTGCAGGCTCCGGCGTCCGGAGGTCTGCCGGATGTTCCGTTTTCAGACCTTCGACAGCGGATCGACGATCGTCCCCCTCGGGTCAGATTACGTCGACGCCTGCGGGAACCTGAAGGTCCGCTTCTTAAAATCCGAACCTCGAAGCAGTCCGTCCGCCGGCCCGAAGCCGACTTGAGTCTCGCGCGTCGCGAATGGCCCCTTCGCGCCATGAGGCGACCTTCCCAACTAGCTGATCAAATGAGCACATTGGACAGTTTGCAGACCTTCCGGGCTACTCCGCCGATAAGAGAGCCCAGTGATCGTTCAGCAGCCATGAAAGCTAGCGTGGTGCGACTTCAGTAGCTCGAGCCGCGTCACTGCGGCGGGTGGTAGGGATCAGTCTGCCCAGGTGCAATCGGCGGATTGGCTTTCAGTGAGGCCGCGTGCTGTTCCAGTTGAGGCAGGGCTGCTTTCGGGACCC
This sequence comes from uncultured Alphaproteobacteria bacterium, assembly GCA_963839725.1. Classification (GTDB taxonomy): domain Bacteria; phylum Pseudomonadota; class Alphaproteobacteria; order Rhizobiales; family Rhizobiaceae; genus Kumtagia. The sequence goes on from CAWIWT010000019.1 coordinate 27,679, forward strand.
ACAGGTTCGGAAACAGCGTGTTCTCGGATTCCTGCGGGTCGTTCAGAACGTTGAAGAGCTTCGGGCTTTGGTATTCGGTAATCTTGCCGAGGGGCGTGTCGATTTCCTTGAAGAGCAGTTTCCAGTCGCGCCACTTCGCGCCGAAGACGTGCTGCCCACATAGACGATAAAGCCTTCGCGGGGCGACTTCTGCGTCTTGCCGGTGAAAAAGTCGGTCATGTCCATGCCGTCGATGACGCGATCGCTCGGCACTTTACCGCCGGCGATCTTCGCGAAGTCGGGAACAGGTCCATTTCGTGGACAATTTCATTGCTGACCGAGCCTGCGGCGATCTTGCCAGGCCAGCGCATCGCGAACGCAACGCGCAAGCCGCCTTCCAGGGGCGTGAGGATGCCGCCGCGCCAAGGGCCGACTGATCCCACGCCGGCCGTCTCGATGGTCACGCTGTTGTTGCCGACGGGCAGCACCTCCGGTCCGTTGTCGGCCGTGAAGATGAAGATGGTGTTGTCGCGGATTCCCAGATCATCGACCGTCTTCATCAGCTGTCCGACGTTGGTGTCGATCTCGAGAAGCGTGTCCGCCCAGAAACCATTGCCTGTCTTGCCGGCGAACTTTGGATTCGGGCGCACCGGGAAGTGCGTCAAGGTATAGGGCATGTAGAGGAAGAACGGCTTCTTGGCCTCCACCTGGCGTGTCATGAAGTTGACGGCCTTGGTCGTCAGGTCGCCATCGATGAGCGGGCGATATTCGAGATTGTAAGGTCGGACTTTCCTGGGCTCTTCCCCTTTCCGGCCCTCGAAAACGGATGCCTCGGGCAGTCCGCTCTCGGCGAACCCATGCAGCGACGAATACGCCGAATCGTCGGTGGAATCGACGCCGTACCACTCGTCGAAACCCTGGTAGGTCGGAAACCGTCCTTGCGTGTTCCCCAAGATGCCACTTGCCGAACATCGCGGTGCTGTAGCCGACGTCGGAGAGCATTTCCGCCACGGTCACTTCCCACTGCATCAGACCGTATACGCCACCGCCATAGGGAAGGGTCGCATTGCCGCTGCGGATGGCGCCGACAGTCTCTTCCGGATTTCATGGCATTCTCCTCCCCTCCAGGTAGCCGTGCCTCGTTCTCTTTGACCTAAGACTTCACAGCGAGCTGCTGTCAATTAACGCATTGAACCGCGACGAGCCGTGCAGCGGCATCAGGTCCGGGTCTGCTGTGGTCCACGCCTGATCAGCTCGCGGCATGATGGGATGCACCTTCTCCAGGTCGAGTGCGGCGTCAAGCTCGGCCGCAACCGCGAGATCAGAGTTCCATCTTACTTGAGTCGCTCTCTTGCAGGAACCCTACCCGAGGGGTTAGGCCGGTCGAGATCTTCTCCGGTAAAATACAAGCGGCAGTTCGAGCGGTTCGCTCCGCGACGCTGCCCGAACCGCTCCGGGTCAAGTCGGTTCGTCGCGAAGCCCACTGAGCGCATGCGGACTATTCTGACTTCTCCAACGTCTGAATGATCGGGGGAACTTGCCGTGCGCGCACCGGCAGCGAGGGTCGTACATGGGTCAATTCTTCCGGTTCTCGAACGGGAAGGTTGCGCCAAGAGACGACATTCCCGCCGTGGGCGGTCGATGACCGAGATGCGGCCGATAGTGTTGAAGAAGTCGGCGATGAAGCCGTGGATCGCCTCGCACCGAAGCGTCTTGATTAAGGTCGACGCGACCTCCTCGCCCTAAGTGGCTCGGACGTGTGTTCCGAGGGTGCAGATCTTGGCCAATTTCCTGAGGTTCTGGGCGATGGCTGCAAGGTGGAACTCATCGCGGGCACCACAGGGGCCGCGCAATCGCAATCGATCGAGCTTCAGGATGCGCTTGAGGTGCGCGAACAGCATCTCCACCTTCTTCCGCTGATAGCGTGAGATCTGGTAGGCGTCTGTCTTTGCGATGTCGCGGGCCATGTCGCGCGCGCCCTCATAGATCGAGCGCAGCACCTTGCGCGCCGGCTCCTTCGGGCAACAGCTGGGCTTCAGGGCACAGGCGTCGCAATCCAGCTTGCTGGCGCGATAGCGCATCATGCCATTCTCGTCGACGAGAGGATGTGGCACCCGATAGGTCTTCTGGCGCTGCCTGAGCGTCTTCCCGCCAGGACAGATGTATGTATCGGCCTTATGGTCGTAGGCGAAGTCCTCGCGCGAGAAGGTGCCGTCCTTGCGCTTGGACTTGTCGAACACTGGGATGTGCGGCTCGATCCCACGCTCATGCACCAGCCAGTTCAGCATTTCGGCCGAGCCGTAGCCGGTGTCGGCAATCAGCCGCTCCGGCCAGAGGCCGAGTTCGTCGTGCGCCCGCTCGATCATCGTCTTGGCGGCCGTCACCTCGGCTTGGCGCACCGCGGTCGAGGGCTCCACGTCCACGATGATGGCGTGCTCCACGTCGATCAAATAGTTCGTGCAATAGGCATAGACGGCTGGGCCACCCCAAGCGGCAGTCCAGCGCGCGGCGGGATCAACAGGTGAGACGAACTTGGGCTCCACCGGCGTGGCGGCCCCGAAGGCGGCATCATCCAAGGTGGCGAGGTATTCGGCCACGGCCCGCTTGGCCTCAGGCTTGAGCTCCTCAGCTGTTTCAATCCCGCGCTGACGCTGCGCGTCGGCGACGATCATGCTGGCATCGACCGCAAAGCCTTCGCCGCCAACGAGCCCTTCTGCCATGCAGCGTCGGACCACGGTCTCGAACAGTTCGCGCAGCAGATCGGCATCGCGGAAGCGTCCGTGGCGGGTCTTGGAGAAGGTTGAGTGGTCCGGCACCTCACCCTCGAGGCCAAGCCGGCAGAACCACCGATAGGCCAGGTTCAGATGGACCTCCTCGCACAGCCGGCGCTCCGAGCGGATGCCGAAGCAATAGCCCACGATCAGCATCCGGATCAGCAGCTCGGGGTCGATCGAGGGACGGCCGATCGGGCTGTAGAAGGGCGCCAGATACTGGCGGATGGCGGACAGATCGACGAAGCGGTCGATCGCTCTGAGCAGGTGGTCCGCCGGCACATGCCGCTGCAGGCTGAAACCATAGAACAGCTCCTCCTGCATCACACTTTGCTCGCCCATCATCGACTCAATCTCCTCTTACAACGAAGATTGAATCAGTGCTTCAGGACTGCTGCAACCCGGACTTTTTCAACACTATCGACTCCGAAGCTGACATTCGAACGTCAAACCACGAATGGCTGCTTCGCGCCGCATCTCGGTCATTCAGACACGGTCGTCCGTTTGCCGAAAGCGGACTTCGCTGGTAGCGAATTCACCGTGCCAGCTAACACCAATCACTGCCATTCCAGCAGTACCGGTATCTAATCGTCCCCCCGTCATTGTACCGCTCGTCGGTAGATATAAACACATTGCTTCATCCATTTGCTCCCGTGTTTCATCTGTCCGTTTGAGCTGGAAGGCTCGAATACATTCCGGTTGTCCTGAGTTCGGTCGGGCTGACCCCGAATCCCCGGCGAAAGACCTTGGCGAAGTAGTTTGGATCGTCAAATCCGCACATGCCGGAAATGTCCTTCACCGGCAGGTCGGCGGCCATGGTCAGCAATTTGACTGCACGGTCGAGGCGCTTCTGCAATACAAACTGTGCGGGAGGAACGCCCTGCTGTGCCGCGAACACCCGTGAGAAATGCGCACGGCTTAGACCTGATAGTTGCGCCAGTTCATTGACCGGCAATGGCTGGTGCAGGTGCGCACCGATGTGCTCAATCACTCGCCTAAGTTCAGAGACTCTGCTCCGGATCTACCGGATGGGGGCCGAACACATCATCGTAGAGCGCCATCAAAGCCTGATAGGCGATCGCCGAGGCGTGCGCCGGCGACGCATCGTGACTGGTCACCATCTGATGGGTACAGCTGGCCAAGGCCTCGATCGTTTCGGCCTTTACCTTGAAGACAGGGCCTGCCGCCGCCAAGACTTCGCGGTGAATGCGCAGCGCCTCGGCGCCGTGCATGGATATCCAGAAGAACTCCCAACGCCCGCCGCTTTCCACCCAGTAGCGGTGCGCATGGGGGACGACGACGAGCATTATCTCTCCAGGGCGCGTACGGTAGGAACGATTTCCGTAGCGAAGATTGCCAGCCCCACTGATCGTGTACTGCAGCACGGTGAACGGTGTCTGCCCCCGTTTGCGCCCATCCCAACTGTAGCTTGGATCGGTTCGAACTTCGTAACCGGTGCTCGTCGGCATGATGTGCAGTCGCTGTCGCGCACGCGGCAACGACACCAATTTCATAATCGGTCCTAAGTCGATGAGTTCATTGAGCACAGAATTACCCTACAAAGCACATATGCTCCCTATCACAACGAAGCGATCTTCCGCATACTAAGCAAAATTGAAACGCAGACACAAATTTCGGAGCTGATGGGGCGGAAGGTTGCCGCCAAGGTTGGCGGATCAGTTGCGTTCGTGATCGCGAACCGATTTTACCCATCGGTCAAAGTTTCCTGCGGGAGAAGGTTGGAATGAGCAGCTTCAAGATCACAATCATCGGCGCTGGTAGCATCGGCTTCACGAAGAAGCTATTCACCGATATTCTATGCGTGCCTGAGCTTCGTGATATCGAGGTTGCGCTGACCGACATCAGCCAGCACAATCTCAAGATGATCGAAACGATCCTGTTGAGGATCGTTAAAGCGAACAACCTGCCGACCAAGGTGACCGCTACGACCGACCGCCTCAAGGCGATCGAGGGCGCGCGCTATGTCATTAGCTGTGTGCGCGTTGGCGGCTTGGAGGCCTATGCCGACGATATCCGCATTCCGCTGAAATATGGCGTCGACCAGTGCGTGGGCGATACGATCTGCGCCGGCGGCATTCTCTACGGCCAGCGCAACATCCCGGTCATCCTCGACTTCTGCAAAGATATCCGAGAAGTCGCCGAGCCAGGCGCGAAATTCCTGAACTACGCCAACCCGATGGCGATGAATACCTGGGCGGCGATCGAATACGGCAAGGTGGATACGGTCGGGCTGTGCCACGGCGTGCAACATGGCGCCGAACAGATCGCCGAGATCCTGGGCGCCAAGGACGGCGAACTCGACTTCATCTGCTCAGGCATCAACCACCAGACATGGTTTGTGGATGTGCGCCTGAACGGCCGCAAGATCGGCAAGGAAGAACTGGTTGCAGCCTTCGAGGCGCATCCGGACTTCTCGCAGCAGGAGAAGCTGCGCATCGACGTTCTGAAGCGCTTCGGCGTGTATTCGACCGAGAGCAATGGTCACTTATCGGAATACCTGCCTTGGTACCGCAAGCGACCGGACGAGATCACCAGATGGATCGACATGTCCGACTGGATCCACGGCGAGACCGGCGGCTACCTGCGCCACTCCACCGAGAACCGAAATTGGTTCGAGACCGAATATCCGATGTTCCTTGAACAGGCGTCGAAGCCCTTCGATCGGGCGGCGCGCTCTAACGAGCATGCAAGTCACATCCTGGAGGCGCTGGAGACCGGGCGGGTTTACCGCGGTCATTTCAACGTCAAAAATAAGGGCGTCATTGCCAATCTTCCCGAAGACGCGATCATTGAATCACCCGGTTTCGTTGATCGTTTTGGCATTAACATGGTCGCTGGCATCACCTTGCCAGAAGCTTGCGCCGCGACTTGCGTCTCATCTATCAACGTGCAGCGCATGTCGGTACATGCCGCAGTTTCCGGCGATCTCGACCTTTTGAAGCTCGCGGTTCTGCATGACCCGCTGGTTGGCGCTATCTGCACGCCGGAGGAGGTCTGGCAGATGGTCGACGAAATGGTCGTCGCACAGGCGCAATGGCTTCCGCAATATGCGGACGCCGTGCCTGCCGCCAAGGATCGGCTTGCTCGCGCCACCGTGAAAACACGCGAATGGGCAGGCGTCGCCCGCCGTCCGGTCCGCTCGATCGAGGAGTTGCGCGCTGACAAGACGGCGAAACGCAATCAGGCCGCCGAGTAGGCTTACCCGCCGATTGGCGGCCGATCGCAAGCGCGCATTGAGAAACCGGACCGCCAGAAGGTCCGGCTTTGAGGAGGAGCCGGTCGGGAGATCGGCGCAAATGGGAGAGTATCGATGACATTCAATTACGGCTTTGGAAGGACCGCCATCCTTCTCATGGGTATTTCGGCGCTTGCCACGCAGGCATGGGCCTCCGAGCCAACCATGGCACCGGAGCAGCCACCATTTCCGGCGCAAGGCAAGATCACCTACGTGGCGCGCGACTCCATCCTGGAGTTCAAGGCGCTGCCCGAATACAAGGAACCTGCCTGGGTGACGGAAAAGTTCGTCAAGACCGGCAAGCTGCCGCCGCTCGCCGAGCGGCTGCCGAAGGAACCAATGGTCTTCAAGACCGGGAACATGCCGGACGGCGAAGGCGTTTACGGCGATACGATGCGCCATGTCATCGGTGGGCGACCGGAGGGTTGGAACTACAGCGCCGGTCAGACCCAAGGCTGGGGCGGCATTGACATCGGCATGTTCGAATGCCTGACACGTACGGCACCGCTGTTCCAGGTCGAAGCGACCGATATGGAGCCGCTTCCCAATCTGGCCAAGGGCTGGGAATGGTCGGAAGATGGCTACAAGCTGATCATGCATTTGATCGAAGGCGCGAAATGGTCGGACGGCGATCCTTTCGATTCCGAGGACATCATGTTCTATTGGGACGACAATGTCGTCGATCCCAACGTATCGCCGCTGAATGGCGCTACGCCCGAGACATTCGGCGTCGGCACCGAGCTGAAGGCGATCGACAAATACACGATCGAATGGACCTTCAAGGACGCGGTTCCGCGCCAACACCTGTTCTCAATGGCCTATGGGACGTTCTGCCCGGGACCGTCGCATATCCTGAAGACCAAGCATCCGAAATACGCACCGGGAACCACATACGAGCAGTACAAGAACGGGTTCCCGCCGGAGTTCATGAATTTCCCGGTCATGGGCGCCTGGGCACCGGTGGCCTACCGCCCGGACGATATCATCGTGCTGCGCCGCAACCCCTATTACTGGAAAGTAGACGAGGCCGGAAACCAGCTACCGTACCTGAACGAATTGCAATACAAGCTTTCGACTTGGGCCGACCGCGATGTCCAGACGATTGCAGGCTCGGCGGACTTTTCAAACCTCGAACAACCGGAAAATTTCGTCGAAGCGCTGAAGCGCGCGGCTGAGGAAACCGCACCCGCGCGTCTGGCCTTCGGGCCACGCACCATCGGCTACAATCTTTACCTGAACTTCTCGGGAAACGGCTGGGGCGAGCCGGACGAACGCGCTCAGGCGGTCCGCGAACTCAACCGCAATGAGGACTTCCGCAAGGCCATTACAATGGCCGTCGACCGCGAGAAGCTCGGCCAGTCTCTGGTCAAGGGACCGTTCACCGCGATCTATCCCGCCGGCCTGTCGTCGGCTACCAGCTTTTATGACCGGGCTTCCGCCGTCTACTATCCGTTCGATGTCGATGGCGCCAAGGCGCTACTGGAGAAGGTCGGACTGAAGGACACGGACGGCAACGGCTTCGTCAACTTCCCGGCTGACAAGGCCGGAGGCAAGGACGTCGAGGTCGTGCTGCTCGTCAACACAGACTACACCACTGACAAGAACCTCGCCGAAGGCGTTGTCGGCCAGATGGAGAAGCTTGGCATCCGGGTCGTCCTTAACTCTCTGGACGGCAAGCAGCGCGATGCCAGTATGTACGCCGGCCGCTGGGACTGGATGGTTCATCGAAATCAGGCGGAACTCGCCTCGGTGGTGCAGAACACATCGCAACTCGCCGCCACAGGCCCGCGTACGGCCTGGCACCACCGCGCACCGGAAGGCGGCCAGCTCGATCTAATGCCGTTCGAGCAGGAGCTTGTCGACATCGTCAATAAGTTCATCGCCAGCAACGACAACGCGGAACGCACCGAGCTGATGAAGCAGTATGAGAAGGTTGCCACGGCGAATGTGAACTCGGTCGGCCTGACCGAATATCCAGGTGCGCTTATCATCAACAAGCGCTTCTCCAACATTCCGGTTGGTACTCCGATCTACATGTTCAACTGGGCGGAGGACACGATTATCCGTGAACGGGTGTATGTGAAGGCCGACAAGCAGGGCAGCTACGAACTGTTCGCCGAACAGCTGCCCGGCAAGCCTGGCGACAGCGGTCCGCTCAACTAAACCGCCTCCCAAGTGCGCTCTCCTCCGGTTGGTCCAAAGCCCGCCGGGGGAGCCCCTTCCCCAAAAGAATCGGCGCCCGCCGGGTGCGTTGGGGCGCCATCAACCGCAGAGAAGCCAACGCCGTGTTCCGATTTCTGCTCATGCGCATCGCCTCGGCCATTCCGCTGCTGCTCGTGCTCAGCGTTGTGACCTTCGCGATCATCCAGGCGCCGCCGGGCGACTACAGCGACTACATTCGCTCGCAGGCAATCAATCAGGGCGGCGCTTCATACGAGGAAGCGGAAGCGCAGGCGCAGGCCTACCGTGTTGCCAACGGCCTCGATAAGCCGCTGCCTGTCCAGTATGTGAATTGGATCGCTGGCATATTCACACGCGGCGATTTCGGCCACAGCCTCTATTACAACAAGCCGGTGGCCGATGTGGTCGGCGAGCGTCTGCCGCGCACCCTGGCGCTGGCGCTTGTCTGCCATATCCTGGCGTCGATCATTGGCATCGCCTTCGGCATCTTCGCCGCGACGCGGCAATATTCATGGGTCGACACGCTGCTTTCCGGCATCGCCTTCCTCGGCATGACGGTGCCGCGCTTCCTCATGGCGCTGATCATCGTCTACATCCTGGTCTTCCATTTCAATGTGTCGGACATCAACAGCTTCCACTCGGCCCGCTATGGCGGCGCGCCCTGGTCGTGGGACAAGTTCGTCGACCTGTTGAAACACGTGTGGCCGGTCATCGCCATCGCCACCTTTGGCGGCCTCGCCTACAATATGCGCGTCATGCGCGGGAACCTGCTCGACACCCTCAACGCCCAATATGTCGAGACGGCGCGCGCCAAGGGCTTGAGCGAAGGCGCTGTAATCGTGCGCCATGCCGTTCCCAACGCGCTGCATCCGCTTATCATGTATCAGGGCGTCGTGCTGCCCTACATGCTCACGGGCGAGATCGAGACGGCGATCATCTTCGCGCTGCCGACCGTCGGGCCGGCCATCGTCGGCTCCATGTGGGTGGGCGACGTCTATGTCACCGCCACCTTCATGATGGTTCTGTCGGCGACGCTCATCCTCGGCAACATCATTGCCGACATGCTGCTTGCGCTGGTCGATCCACGTGTTCGCATCGGTGCGGAGGGCAACTGACGATGAGCCTGACCACCGAACAAATCGCCATCGAGGCAGCAACGCATCATAAACCGCTCGAAGCGCCTCCCGAACCCACGCGGGCTGCAGCCGTTCCGCCTCCCGCGCATAGTCATGAAAGCTACACCGCGCTGGTCTGGCGGCGCCTGAAGCGCTCATGGACCGGCATGATCGGCCTCGTTCTGGTCATCGCGCTGCTGTTCATGGCAGTGTTTGCCGACTTCCTTTCTCCGGTCGATCCGAAGGCCACCGACATCGGCTTCGCGCCGCCACAGTCGATCACCTTCTTCGACCGCGACAGCAATTTCACCTCGCCACGCAGCTATCCGATCCGCGAAACGGACGAACTCGATCCCGTCACATTCCAGCCGATCGTCGGGCCGGACTACGACAATCCGCAACTGCTCGGCTTCTTCGTCAAGGGGGCGCCCTACCGCCTGCTGGGCATTATTCCCGCCGACCGTCATTTCTTCGGCGCTGTCGATGGCAGCGCCTTTCACCTGCTCGGCACCGACAAGTTCGGCCGCGATGTGCTGTCGCGCATATTCTACGGTTCGCGCATTTCACTGATGATCGCGCTGATCGTCGTCACCATTGTCACCATTGTCGGCACGACTGTCGGCATGGTTTCCGGCTATTTCGGCGGGCGGTTCGACGCGTGGATGCAATGGTTCGTCGATCTCATCCTCGCCTTCCCGCAACTGCCGCTTTATCTGGCGCTCACCTCGCTGATCCCGGTCACGGCGCCCACCAATGTTTTCCTTGCCTTCGTCATCTTCGTCATGTCGGCGCTGGGCTGGGCGCAACTGTCGCGAGAGGTTCGCGGCAAGACGCTGGCGCTCGCGCGCGTCGACTATGTACGGGCGGCGATCGCCATTGGTGCGACCGACCTGCGCATCATCTTCCAGCACATTTTCCCGAACATCATGAGCCACGTCATTGTTGCCGTAACACTGGCGATACCGACCGTGGTCCTACTGAAATCCTTCTTAGGGTTCCTTGGCTTCGCGGTGAAGCCGCCTTTGATTTCCTGGGGTCTGATGTTGCAGGACACCGCTACATACTCGGCAATTGGTTCCTATCCCTGGATCCTGGCGCCGGTCGGCGCTGTGCTGATCACCGTGTTTGCCTTCAACGCGCTGGGTGACGGCCTGCGCGACGCCATCGATCCGTATTGAGTGCGGAGACCGCCATGACCGCGCCAGAAACGACAGTACCTGAAGAACGCCTCGACAAGGCTGCCAAGGAGGGCCAGCCGGTTATCGACGCTCGGCGGGTTGAGGTTAGCTTCAAGGTCGAGCATGGTTTGGTGGAAGCGGTGAAGGACGTTTCGTTCCAGCTCTACCGCGGCGAGACGATCGCAATCGTTGGCGAGTCCGGCTCCGGCAAGTCGGTAACCGCCCGCACTGTCATGGGCCTTCTGACGAAGCGCGCCCACATTGCCGACACAGCGCGGATCGAGTTCAACGGCCGTGATGTGCTGAAGTTCTCAAAGCGCGAGCGCCGCTCGCTGCGCGGTGACCGCATCTCAATGATCTTCCAAGAGCCGATGAGTTCGCTCAACCCGATCTATACCGTCGGCACGCAGATTGTGGAGGCGATCCGCGCCCATCAGAAGATAAACAGGCGCCAGGCGCACGCCCGGGCACTCGAATTGCTTGCTCAGGTGCAGATTCCAGACCCGGAGTCGCGCATCAACCAATATCCACATCAGCTTTCAGGCGGCCAACGCCAGCGTGTGATGATCGCCATGGCGCTCTCCAACAACCCTGACGTGCTGATTGCCGACGAGCCGACAACCGCGCTCGATGTCACCGTGCAGGCGCAAATCCTCAACCTGATCCGCGATCTGCAGAAGAAGCTCGGAATGGCTGTGATCCTGATCACCCATGACCTTACGGTCGTGCGCCAGTTCTCCGATTATGTCTACGTCATGCAGCACGGCGTGATGCGCGAGCATAATACCACCGCCGCACTATTCGACAGCCCCCAGCATCCCTACACGAAGCGGCTGTTGGCTTCCGAGCCGAAGGGTTCCGCCAATCCCTTGCCGGCGGACTCGCCGATCATCCTTGACGGCAAAGGGGTACGCGTTTCCTTCATGTTGAAGCGTGGCGGCTTCTTCCGACCGCAGCTTCACGAATTGGTCGCCGTGGACAGCCTCGACCTGTCTTTGCGCCGCCACGAGACCCTTGGGCTGGTGGGCGAATCCGGTTCCGGAAAGACGACCTTCGGGCAGGCATTAATCCGCCTCACCAAGATCGACCGGGGCGAGATCGCCTTCGACGGCACACCGATCCAGGACAAGACGCGCACCGAGATGCGGCCATTCCGGTCGCGCATGCAGATCGTCTTCCAGGACCCGTTTTCTTCGCTCAATCCGCGCATGTCGGTTGGCCAGATCATCGAGGAAGGGCTGGTCGTCAACAAGATCGGCGATAGCCGCAAGGAGCGGCAGGAGCGGGTGGCGGACGCCCTCGTCAGCGCCGGCATGCCTGGCAACATCCTGTCGCGCTTTCCGCACGAGTTTTCCGGTGGGCAGCGCCAGCGTATCGCTATTGCCCGCGCCATCGCGCTGGAGCCGGAATTCATCCTGCTCGATGAACCGACATCGGCGCTCGACCTCTCGGTCCAGGCGCAGATCATCGACCTGCTTGCGGCGGCTGCAGGACGAGCGTGGGCTGAGCTACCTTTTCATTTCGCATGATCTCAAGGTCGTGCGTGCGCTGTGCCACCGCGTGGTCGTCATGCAGCACGGCAAGATCGTCGAGCAAGGGCCCGTCCAAGAGGTCCTGTCCAATCCCAAGACCGCCTACACCGAACGGCTCGTCAGAGCCGCCTTCGAGGTTGCGGCGTAATCAGAAGGTCACCTTATGGCAAAGCAACCCAAGATCACATTCATCGGCGCCGGCTCGACCGTGTTCATGAAGAACATCGTCGGCGACCTGCTGCAGCGCCCGGCATTGTCTTCAGCGACCATCGCACTCATGGACATCAATCCGCAGCGGCTGGAGGAAAGCGAGATCGTCGCCGGCAAACTGGCGAAGACGCTCGGCGCCAAGGCGAAGATCGAGACGCATTCCAATCAGCGCAAGGCGCTGGAAGGTGCGGATTTCGTGGTCGTCGCCTTCCAGATCGGCGGCTACGAGCCGTGCACCGTCACCGATTTCGAGGTGCCGAAGAAATATGGGCTGCGGCAGACCATCGCCGACACGCTTGGCGTAGGCGGCATCATGCGCGGCCTGCGCACCGTGCCGCATCTCTGGTCGATCTGCGAGGACATGCTCGCCGTCTGCCCGGATGCGATCATGCTGCAATATGTAAACCCGATGGCGATCAACACCTGGGCGATCGCCGAGAAGTATCCGACCATCCAGCAGGTCGGCCTGTGCCATTCGGTGCAGGGAACGGCGGCTGAGCTGGCGCGCGATCTCGACATTCCGATCGAGGACATCCGCTACCGCGCCGCCGGCATCAACCACATGGCCTTCTATCTCAAATTCGAGCACCGGCAGGCTGACGGGTCCTATCACGACCTCTATCCCGACCTATTGCGCGGTTACCGTGAAGGACGGTTCCCGAAGCCGAGCGACTGGAACCCGCGCTGCCCCAACAAGGTGCGCTACGAAATGCTGACCCGGCTCGGCTATTTCGTTACCGAGAGTTCGGAGCATTTCGCCGAATACACACCCTATTTCATCAAGGACGGTAGGCCCGACCTGATCGAGAAGTTCGGCATACCGCTCGACGAATATCCCAAGCGCTGCGTCGAACAAATCGAACGCTGGAAGAGTGTCGCCGACGCTTATCGCAGCGCCGAGACCATCGAGGTCGCGGAGAGCCATGAGTATGCCTCGTCGATCATGAACTCGGTCTGGACCGGCGAGCCCTCGGTCATTTACGGCAATGTGCGCAACAATGGCTGCATCACCTCGCTGCCGGCGGATTGCGCGGCGGAAGTTCCGTGCCTGGTCGATGCCTCTGGCATCCAGCCGACCTACATCGGCGACCTGCCGCCGCAGCTGACGGCGCTGATCCGTACCAACATCAATGTGCAGGAGTTGACGGTACGCGCACTGACCACACAAGACCGCGATCACCTCTACCACGCCGCGATGATGGATCCTCACACCGCCGCCGAACTGGATCTCGACCAGATCTGGTCGCTCGTCGATGACCTGCTCGCCGCGCATGGCAAGTGGATTCCCGAATGGGCGCGAGCCGAAAAGAAGATCCGCGCTGCCTAACGGGGTAGCCGGATTAAAGAAGTTGGAGGCGTGCAAGCCAAAGAACCCGAACCAACAGCTTCCGCTTTCGGTCAGGTCAAGACGTTGCCGTCCGCTTTTGATGATCCGCAAAATGAAGCTGCCGGTCCGCATTCGGCCCGAACCGGACTCGGGTCACGCGTGTCGCGAATGGTCCTTTGCGCCGCATCTCGGCCGTTTCACGGCGCCGTGAAAGCGACGCCGACCAGTAACGGCCAGTCATGATCGGCTAGGCGATCTTCTGTTCCGTTGTAAAAGGAATGTCTTGGTATTTGGGAGAATGAGAACTAATTAGCCGAGGTCAATCATCACCTGTCCTGCGTCAATTCTCGCCGGATAGGTCCGCAAGTTCACGCAGGGCGGCAGGCGGCGGGCCTGGCCGGTGCGGTAGTCGAAGGCGCCGGAGTGCTTCGGGCACTCGATCTCGTAGTCCATGACGAGGCCGTCGGCGAGGTGCACCTTCTCGTGCGTGCACAGGCCATCGGTGCAGAATACCTCGTCGGAAGGCGAGCGGTAGATGGCAAAGGTGCGACCGCCATGGTCGAAGCGCACGACGCCTTCCTGCTCGATGTCGTCAAGGTTGCAGGCGCTGATCCAGCCGGCCATTTTTTGTTCCCTTCGGTCAAATCTGCAAGGTCCGGGGCAGCCGTTGGCCGGCTGCCCATCTCCATCCCGACTGTGTGGAGGATCAGTTCTGGGAAAGGTAGTCTTGCATGTTGGCGGGCGTTACCAGCTCGAAGGGGATGTAGACGACGCTGTCGACATCCTCGTTCTTGGCGAGTTTCAGCGCGGTGTCGATGCCGCCGCCGCCCTGTGCCTTGGCGTTCTGAAACACGGTGACGTCGAGCTCGCCCGCCTGCATGGCGAGCAGCGCGTCCTGCGTGGCGTCGACACCGACGACCACGACGTCGTCCATGTTGGTGCCGGAGGCTTTCAGGGCCTGGATCGCGCCTATCGCCATCTCGTCATTGTTGGCGAAGACCACGTCGATCGGCTGGCCGGCCGAGAGCCAGTTGGTGGTGACGTCCTGGGCGTTGTTGCGCGCCCATTTTGCTTCTTGCTCGTGCTCCAGCTTGATGAACTTGCACATGTCCACACCAAGGATGTCGTGCACGTCCTTGGTGCGCTGGACCGAAGCTTGGTGGGCGAGGTCACCGATCAGGATGTAGCCGGAGGCGCCGTTCGCCTTACCCTTAGCGCGCAGCATCTTGCAGGCCTCGAAGGCGCCGAGCGTGCCGGACTCGATCTCGTTGGAGCCGACATAGGCCTGGTTGTCCGGAAGTGCGGCGACATTGCTCGGCTCGACGTTAACGAAGACCAGCGGCACGTTGGCGGCCTTCGCCGCCTCGGTGATCGCCTCGCCGGAGGAGGAGTCGACGATGGTCAGCACGATGGCGTCGACGCCGCTGGCGATGAAGTTCTTCACCTGGTCGAGCTGCTTGGCGACGTCGTTCTGCGCGTCCTCGACCTGGATGTCGACGCCGATTTCCTTGGCGCGGGCCTCCATGCCCTGGCGCAGCAGCGTCTGGAAATTGTTGTCGAAGCTGACGATGCTGACGCCGATCTTTTCGGCTATAGCCGTGGAACTCATCATCGCCGTCATCGCGGCGCCTAGTATCAGTTTCTTCATGGGGTCTCCTCCTCAGGAACGGGTGTCCGGTCGCACCCCGGTTTTCCGGAACGTCCCTCGCGGGAATGGGTTGTCGGCGGATAGCGATCAGACCTGCCCTTTCGAGGCCGCGGCGTTGGCGCGTGCCTTCTTCTTCTCGTAGCGGGCCTGCATGCGGGCCTCGCCGTCCTTGCTGCCGTCGTGGAAGGTGCCGAACCACTTGTCGAACGGGATCAGCCCGTCCCCGTAATTCACCTCGAAATATCTGTGGTGCAGGTAGTGGATGTAGGCGTGGCTATCGACCGCAGCGTCATCGGTGAGCTCCACCTTGTCGAAGCCGACATGGCCGGGGATCGCGCCGAAACCGGCGAAATGCAGCTGGTAGAGCGCCATGATCGGGTTCGACGGAATGATAAGATGCCAAAGCGCGACACCGAGATAGCCGGCCTGCTCCACCGGGTGCATCGACAGCGACGACCAGGGAGACGGGTTCACCGAATTGTGGTGCACCGAATGCACCCATTTGTAGAGCGGACCCCAGTGGATGGCGCGGTGCAGCAGGAAGAAGTGGGTTTCGTGGATGATGGGCATGACCAGCGCGAGGCCTGCCAAGTACCAGGGGTTTTCCGCGAAGGTGAGCCAGGGGACAAAACCGTTGGCATAGGCGTAGAGGATGACGACCTCGATCGCCGTCCAGATCGGCAGGCCGGTACCGAAGGTGCGCAGCATGTTGTCGACGTTCTGGCGCTCGAAGAAGAACGCCTTCGAGCGCTGCTCGGCCGGGAACTTGCCATTGTACTTGAAGCGGTTTGCCTGGGTGCGCAGCACGTAGAGTTTTAGCTCGAACGCGCCGAAGAACAGGAACACCGCGACGACGTTCACCAGGAACAGTTTTACGATCCAGCCGAAGGCCAGCGTCTTCATCACCTCGGGCTCGGGCAGGACAAAATGCCACCACGCCACCGCCGAGAGCGCGAAGAGAACATTATACGGCAGGAAATAGTGCGGCAGCCACTTGAGGAACTGCAGCGGACGCGGCGGCAGCACGAAGAGCGGTGCGGTAGCGGCCGGCTCATTGGGCGCCCAGTCACCGCGCTTGTTGCGGGTGCCATATTTGAGATCGTCCATGGTGGGCCTCACAGGGATTTGGCGAGCGTCAGGAAGCGGTCGAACGCGGCGGCGTCCATTTCCACCTGATGCTTTGGTTCGGGGTAGCTGCCTTCGACGACGTCGCGGGCGAAGGCGCGGAAGGCGGCGACGCGCTTGACCTGCAGCTCGGCCTCGAGCGCGACGAAATCGGCATATCGCCTGGAATGGCGCGGATAGTGGCCGGTGTGGGCGCCAAGCACGTCACAGGAAAACAGATATTGCGTGTCGCAGGCAGTGCCGCAGCCCATGCCCATGGTGATCATGTGCGTGGCGCGGGTGATGTGGTCAGCGAGCGGCGAAGGCACGACCTCGACCTCGACGCAGGCCGCGCCCGCATTCTCAAGGTCCTTTACAGCGCGGAAAACCTTCAGTGCCTCTTCCGGCGTCTTGCCCACGGCGCGGAAATTGGTCCAGGTGGCGCGGTTCGGCACCAGGCCGACATGGCCGGTGACCGGGATGCCCTCCGCCGCCATGGCCTCGATCGAAGCGCGGCGAGTGCGAGCAATAGACCGCGTCGGCGCCGCGCCGCAGCATCTGGAAACCGAGCCGCACCGCCTCTTCCGGCGAGGCGACGGCGCCATGCGGCATGCCGACAGAAAGGAAGGCGAAGGGCGCGGCGGCGCGGATGCCCTCAAGATTGTGGTCGGGCTCACAGGACAGGATAACGATGCCGGCTTCGACAGCGGCTGCGGCCTCGCGCGGCGTGTCAACATGCAGTTGCAGCCATTTGCGAGAGCCCTTTCTCGCTGTGCAGATCCTCGACTGTCATACGTTTTGTCACGGTTGTTGCTCCCGCCTGCTGCCGGCTTAGCACCGCAGCGCAGGCGGGAACGCCGCAACTTGCGTTGATCAAATCAGATCAGACATTCTCGGCGGTGAAGGTGACGAAGCGGACCGGCGGATTGTCGACGGGCATTTCCAGAAGCCCCAGCCGCGCCAACATCAGGTCCATGGCGCGGCGCGCCTGCGCCTCGGGCGCCTGGTCGAGCACGACATCCATGACGCCGTCGCGCAGCGCCGACTCCGTGAACTCGGTCAGCTCGTGACCGACGAAGAAGATTTCCTTGCCGCGTGGGTGGCGGCGCAGCACCGTGCACAGCCCGGAATTGGCACCGCCGGCATTGTAGAGGCCGACGAGGTCCGGCCAGCGCACCAGCGCGTCGGCGAGCAATTCGGCACTTATGTGCCGCTCGTCCTTGCCGAACATCACATGGACAAAGTCGAGGTCGCCGCGCGGGTACTCGGCCAGATAGTCGGAAAAGCCGCGGATGCGGTCGCGGTGCACCCGGTAGATCTGGCTGTGGCAGACGGCCGCGACCTTGCCAGGGCGGCGCTGCATCTTCGACAGATAAAGCGCGGCGCTTCGGCCGGCCGCATAGTTGTCGATGCCGACATAGCCGGCGGGCTCGCCGGCGATGCGCGTGACGATCTCGATCACCGGGAGTCTGCTCGGCTTCCACGTGCCGCAGCGCATCTCGAACCAGCGGATCGTCGGGCACTGCGAGGATCAGCCCGGCGCGGCGCATGCCGGGGGCGCGGATGCGCGCCGCGATCGCCGCCGGATCGAGTTCGGCGACAAAGGTGCGGTGGACCGCAACCGTCCGGTCCAGCGTCGCAGCGATGCGCTCGAAAGCCCGCGACAACCGGGCGAAGAACGTCGTCTCCGGCCGTACCAGAATGACCTCGATGCGGATGATGCCGCGATGTGCCTCCGGCAGCCGGCGCGGATAGTCGAGCGCGCGCGCGGCGGCGACCACTTTCTCCACGATCTCGGGCCTGACGCCGCCGCGGCTGTTCAGCACACGCTCGACCGTGGCTGTGCCGACGCCAGCGTGGCGAGCGATGTCGGCGAAAGTAGGCTTGGAGATGGCGGCCTCAATGGTCTGATTTGATTTGATCAGTAGGTTTGGGCCGCCTGGCAGCCGAAGTCAAGGTGGAGGAAAATTCCAGTCGTCCCGAACAATCTGTCCTCAAAGACCGCTTTTGCTGAAAGCCGTCGTTCGTTCGTTGCTGCCCAAGGTCAGCAACGGGCCGATATCGTTGAAGAAGTCGGCTGCGGATCGAGGGCTGCGTTGAAGATTGCGAGCGGATGCATGGGGCGATTGCCGCTCATGCCGGTTTCGGTTCCGGTATCGGGATGAGCTTTGCGAGTTTACGGAGGTTCTGGGCTGCGGCTGCGAGGTGGAACTCATCACGGGCACCGTTCGGTCCTCGTAATCGCAGTCGATCGAGCCTGAGGATGCGTTTGAGGTGCGCGAACAGCATCTCGATCTTTTTTCGCTCGCGGCGCGAAGTGACATAGGCATCGGTTGCGGCGAGATCGCGCGCCATGTCGCGAGCACCCTCGTGGATGGAACGCAGGATCTTGCGGGCGGGCGCGTTAGGGCAGCATCGCGGCTTCAGCGAACAGCCGTCGCAGTCCAGCTTGCTGGCGCGATAGCGCATCATGCCGTTCTCATCGACGAGAGGGCGCGGCATCCGATAGGCCTTTTGGCGCTGCCTGAGTTCCTTCCCGGTAGGGCAGATATAGGCATCGGCCTTGTGATCGTAGGTGAAGTCGGCCCGTTCGAAGGTTCCGTCCAAGCGCTGCGACTTGTCGAAGACCGGAATGTGCGGCTCGATCCCGCGCTCATGGACCAGCCAGCCGAGCATCTCGGCCGAGCCATACGCGCTGTCGGCGGCCAGCCGCTCCGGATAGAGGCCGAAGCGATCCTGCGTGCGCTCGATCATGGTGCGCGCCGCACCGACTTCCGCCTGGCGGATGGCGCGGCTTGCCTCGACATCGACGATGACCGCATGGTCGAGATCGATCAGGTAGTTGGCGGCATAGGCGAAGAAGGCATGGCCCTTCAGTGCGCCCGTCCACTGCGCTGCCGGGTCCGACTTCGAGACGAACTTGGGCTTCACTTCGCTGGCTGCACCCCACGCCGCATCATCCAGCGTGTCGAGATACTCCCTGACCGAGCGGCGGGTGGCTGCTATCGCTTCCCAGTCGACCCCTTCCGATCCTTCCGCCGAACGCTGCTTGTTCGCGTCTGCCTTGATCAGGCTGGCGTCGGTCGCGAAGCCGTCACCGCCGACGAGCCCTTCCGCCATGCAGCGCCGCACCGTCGTCTCGAACAGCTCGCGCAGCAGGTCGCTGTCGCGGAAGCGGCCGTGGCGGTTCTTCGAGAAGGTCGAGTGATCCGGGACGTCGCCCTCCAGACCGAGCCTGCAGAACCAGCGATAGGCGAGGTTCAGATGCACTTCCTCGCAGAGCCGTCGTTCCGATCGGATGCCAAAGCAGTAGCCGATGATCAGCATCCGGATCATCAGTTCCGGATCGATCGAGGGACGCCCGATCTCGCTGTAGAAGGGGCGCAGGTGCACACGGATGCCCGACAGGTCGACGAAGCGGTCGATCGAGCGAAGCAGGTGATCGGCTGGCACATGCTGTTCAAGGCTGAACTCGTAGAACAGCGCCTCCTGCATCACCGTTCGCTCGCCCATCATCGACTCAATCTCCTCTTACAACGAAGATTGAATGAGTGCTTCAGGACTGCTGCAACCCCGACTTTTTCAACGATATCCGCCACGTCACGGCGATACTTGCACCGACCCGAAGGTCCGCTGTTGAAGATCCGAGGCCCGAAGCTGTCATTCCGCTATCGGCCCACAACCAGGCAGTCCGCAATGCGCCGCATGTCGGCCGTAGAGGTCGGCTTCGCGGCTTCCTGAAAGCAGACCTTGCCGGCGATCCCGCTGGAACTCGTGGTTGCGCCATCTCCGGTCACACGGAGCGCTTCTCACCAGCGGACGTTCGTTCCACGGCAAGAAGCGACTCCGGCTGACGCTTGACGCGTCGGCCACCAGATTCGCTCCGAGAGCCCCACCGCACATGGACGTGCGGTGGACGCCATTGTTGTGCCGAGGCATCTGGGCGGAATCGACGTTGTCGTCAACCTTCTGGCTCGACCGCCCCAGGGGTAGCAACGGCCCGTCTCCTTGCCGACCACAAGATGAAGGACGACCTCCGGCACCGCTAGTGTCACCTCTTGTAGTCAGGCGACTCGCGATCGACGCAGCGCAGGCACGCTTTCCATTCGAGTTCGCCGTCGTAGCCGTACCAGTCGCTCTTTGCCATATCCGCGAGATGGCGGTCGATCTCGGGTTGGCCAAGCGTCATCAGAGTTGCACCTGCGGCGCCGGCAGACTGAACCTCCAGTTGCACAGCGCATGCCTGGTCGAGATAGAATGAGCGGAAGAATGCTTCTCCCACAGTCCTGCCAAGAACAAAGGCGCCGTGGAAAGCCTCTACGATCATCGACTTGTTATGGGCCGCTTTAAGGAGCCCGGACAGGAAGTCGTCGGTGCATTCGAACTCGTAGCGGGTGTAGCCAATCTGCTCGGCACCACCAATCATAAGGAAGGCCTGGCTATAGGGCTGCAAACCCGTCGACTGCGCCGAAACGCCCATGATTGCCTTGGTATGAATGTGCATCACGCAGTTAATTTCGGGACGCGCTTCGAAGAACACCTTCGCGATCTCGGTCGCCGAAGGGTTCGGCTCGCCGTTCTCCGGGTTCATGTTGGTCCCGTCGAAGCCGACTTTGATCAGGTTCGACGCTGTGATCTCCTCGTTGAAAAGGCCGTAGTGATGGGTCAGTAGCGCCTTCTCACCCGGAACGCGCGCCGCGTGCCATTGGTTGGTCAGGTCTGTCAGCCGATACTTCTTGAGCAGGTGATAGACCGCGGACAATTCGCGCCGCGTCTCCCATTCTGGCTCGTGGCACACGATCGGAGTCGATCGAGCGATCGCGCTGGCTATGGTCATGGTGTTCTCCTTGTGTCGAGTTCTTGGTTCTGTTTCTCCTGTTGCCACATTTTGCCTGCCGTTCATTGCATTGAAGTGCTCCAAAATTGACTTATTATGCACCTATGACTTCCCCCACACAGCATACGGTCGGGCTGTTGCTTTTCCCGCGGTTCCAGCTTCTCGCCTATGTTATGGCGACCGAAACACTGAGGCTCGCAAACAAGGTCGCAGGGCACTCGGTGTTTCGATGGGAAACGCTAAGCCAAAACGGCGCGCCAGTGGCCGCCTCAAACGGCGTGCCGGTTGTGCCGTCTGGTCTCGTCGCCAACGCAGGGGATCTGTCACTTCTTCTGCTGTGCGCAGGCTACGATCCTTTGGCAGAGGTATCGGAACCCACCAAGGCGTTGCTCCGAAAACGGGCTCGCTTGGGTGGGATGTTGGGTGGCCTCGACACTGGCACCGTCATTCTCGCCGAGCTTGGTCTCCTCGCTGGATATCGAGCCGTGGTTCACTTTGAAGCTGAGACCGGCTTTCGAGAGACCTATCCCGAAATTTCGCTCGAGACGGCAATCTATGCGCTTGACCGAGAGCGTTTGACTGCTGCGGGCGGAACGGCTACCGGGGACGCGATGCTTGCGTGGATCGCCAAGGTGTCCTCGCCCGATCTGGCGGTCAGAACGGCAGAAGCTCTAATCCACGGGTCGATCCGGCCCGCGGGTGCGCCCCAAAGACAAAGCAAGCGCGCCCAGGGCAATCCGCACTTCCGACTGCTTGTCGCTCTGATGAAGGACCACCTCGAAGAGCCTCTCGCGATGGATGAGATCGCGCGCAGAAGCGGACTGGGCAAACGGCGTATTCAAGCGCTATTTCTGGGTCATGGCGGAAAAACCCCTTCTGCCTACTATTTGGACCTGCGCCTTGACCGTGCGCGCGATCTGCTGAGTTCGACGACCATGACCGCATCGGCGGTCGGGGTGGCCTGCGGCTTTACCTCACCGGAGTGGTTCTGCCGCGCCTTCAGAAAGCGGTTTGGTCTGCCGCCGCTTCAGCATCGAAAGTTACTCCTCTCGGGCATCGGCGCAGGTAGGTTCGATTGATAGGACCGCCTGAGGAAGCTGGTGTCCGGCGATCGGTGTCGAGGAATGGCAATGTCTGTCTTGGCGTCAAAGCCGCTGGTTCCAGCGAAGGTCCGCTTACGAGCCGCCAAATCGGCCCACCAAGGGCCGCTTCGGGTCGATATCGTTGAAGAAGTCGGCTGCGGATCGAGGGCTGCGTTGAAGATTGCGAGCGGATGCATGGGGCGATTGCCGCTCATGCCGGTTTCGGTTCCGGTATCGGGATGAGCTTTGCGAGTTTACGGAGGTTCTGGGCTGCGGCTGCGAGGTGGAACTCATCACGGGCACCGTTCGGTCCTCGTAATCGCAGTCGATCGAGCCTGAGGATGCGTTTGAGGTGCGCGAACAGCATCTCGATCTTTTTTCGCTCGCGGCGCGAAGTGACATAGGCATCGGTTGCGGCGAGATCGCGCGCCATGTCGCGAGCACCCTCGTGGATGGAACGCAGGATCTTGCGGGCGGGCGCGTTAGGGCAGCATCGCGGCTTCAGCGAACAGCCGTCGCAGTCCAGCTTGCTGGCGCGATAGCGCATCATGCCGTTCTCATCGACGAGAGGGCGCGGCATCCGATAGGCCTTTTGGCGCTGCCTGAGTTCCTTCCCGGTAGGGCAGATATAGGCATCGGCCTTGTGATCGTAGGTGAAGTCGGCCCGTTCGAAGGTTCCGTCCAAGCGCTGCGACTTGTCGAAGACCGGAATGTGCGGCTCGATCCCGCGCTCATGGACCAGCCAGCCGAGCATCTCGGCCGAGCCATACGCGCTGTCGGCGGCCAGCCGCTCCGGATAGAGGCCGAAGCGATCCTGCGTGCGCTCGATCATGGTGCGCGCCGCACCGACTTCCGCCTGGCGGATGGCGCGGCTTGCCTCGACATCGACGATGACCGCATGGTCGAGATCGATCAGGTAGTTGGCGGCATAGGCGAAGAAGGCATGGCCCTTCAGTGCGCCCGTCCACTGCGCTGCCGGGTCCGACTTCGAGACGAACTTGGGCTTCACTTCGCTGGCTGCACCCCACGCCGCATCATCCAGCGTGTCGAGATACTCCCTGACCGAGCGGCGGGTGGCTGCTATCGCTTCCCAGTCGACCCCTTCCGATCCTTCCGCCGAACGCTGCTTGTTCGCGTCTGCCTTGATCAGGCTGGCGTCGGTCGCGAAGCCGTCACCGCCGACGAGCCCTTCCGCCATGCAGCGCCGCACCGTCGTCTCGAACAGCTCGCGCAGCAGGTCGCTGTCGCGGAAGCGGCCGTGGCGGTTCTTCGAGAAGGTCGAGTGATCCGGGACGTCGCCCTCCAGACCGAGCCTGCAGAACCAGCGATAGGCGAGGTTCAGATGCACTTCCTCGCAGAGCCGTCGTTCCGATCGGATGCCAAAGCAGTAGCCGATGATCAGCATCCGGATCATCAGTTCCGGATCGATCGAGGGACGCCCGATCTCGCTGTAGAAGGGGCGCAGGTGCACACGGATGCCCGACAGGTCGACGAAGCGGTCGATCGAGCGAAGCAGGTGATCGGCTGGCACATGCTGTTCAAGGCTGAACTCGTAGAACAGCGCCTCCTGCATCACCGTTCGCTCGCCCATCATCAACTCAATCTCCCTCTTACAAGAGAAGATTGAATCAGATGGGGTATTCGGCTTGAGCCCCCTCTTGGTGGGATGTGTGGAGGTGCTGCGCTTCGAGCTGATGATAGAACGTGGTCTGTCTGGAACAGCCACAAGCATCAGAGGAGAAGCGCAGCATGAAACATTATGCCGGATTAGATATCTCAGTAAAAGAGACGTCGGTTTGCATCGTGGACGAAACAGGCGCGGTCTGCCGCGAGTTGAAGGTCTCCAGTCACCCGGAAGATCTCGTCCGAGCCTTGAAGAATCCCGCGTGGCGGCTCGTGCGCATCGGACTCGAAGCTGGTCCCTTATCGCAGTGGCTGTTCAGCGGCTTGGTCGAGGCTGGCCTGCCGGCAATCTGCATCGAGACCCGGCATGCGAAGGCCTTTCTCAAGGCACAAGTGAACAAGACCGACCGCAACGATGCACGCGGGATCGCTCAGATGATGCGAGTCAATCTGTTCCGGCCGGTGCACGTCAAGACGCTGATCAGCCAACAACGTCGTGTTCTGCTGACCGCGCGTAGGCTGCTGCAGGAGAAGGCTATAGCCATCGAGAACGATATCCGCGGGCTGTTGCGCAACTTTGGGATCAAGGTCGGCATCGTCGGCGTAATCGGGTTTGACGAACGAATCCGGGAGCTCATTGAAGAACGCCCGGAGCTTGGTGGGGTCATGGAACCTTTGCTGGCCGCCCGGCACAAGCTTCGTGAGACATTCATGGAACTCCACCGCAAGCTGCTTTCGATCGTGCGGGATGACGAGGCCTGCCGACGTTTGATGACAATCCCCGGTGTCGGTCCCGTCACCTCGCTTGCCTTCACCAGCACCATCGATGTTCCAGCTCGCTTCAAGAACTCACGAGCCGTCGGTCCGGCGCTGGGATTGACCCCGGTGCTGAACCAATCGGGCGAGAGTCATCGCGTCGGCCGTATCTCGCTATGTGGCGACGCCATGATGCGCACGCTTCTCTACGAAGCGGCGCATGTGATGCTGACCCGTGTAAAGAAATGGTCCTGGCTGAAAGCCTGGGCAATGAGTGTCGCGAAACGACGCGGCCGGCAGAAGGCCATCGTTGCACTGGCGCGCCGACTGGCGGTGATCATGCATCGTATGTGGTCCGACAGCGCCGAGTTCCGCTGGACAAAGGAAGGCACGCCGATGGCTATCTGATCGGCCACGGAAAAAGGAGGCGACAGAGTTCCACTTGCCGGTGGACAGGCGTCCTTTGCGGGACGATGGATGAGGTGAGTTCGTTGAAGCCCTGTGTCGGTCGCATCATCGCGATCAGAACGCGAATCAGATTGGGCCACCTCATTCTACCGATCCCATGCTGGGAGGGCCGAGGAGCCGATCCCGAAGAGAAGCAAGAACCCGCGAACGACGTCAATCACCGGCAGAGCGGAAAGCTTCGAAGCGCTTGACCTCAACGCGCCGAATAGAGAAGTGCTTCAGGACTGCTGCAACCCCGACTTTTTCAACGATATCGGTCAGCTTCAGACCTTGGTCCTACTGGGCTGAACGTATATCGTTCTTCGGACGCAAAAGCCGCCATTCCGCTTCCGGTCAAACTTTTGCGTTAGTGTAGGTCACCCTCGCCATTTGCTGTCGTTCATCGACACTGCGTACAACCTCCGCCTGGGACCAAACTTCGCATTCGCTAGGTCGGTGATCAGGACAAAAGCGAAAGATCCGGCTTAGAGGTCATGAGGCCGATGATCAGCACGAAAAGCCCGATCACAATTATCCGCCCCAGCAACGCGCCTCTCTCGCCGACGAGCGGTCCAATGCCAGTGTCGGATGCGCGGCCGGTTTCCAGGGAAATCTTCAGGCGGGTTTCCCAGGGTTCAACCAATCTGCGGCCAACGCCGATCAGCAACACGATCAAGACGAACGACGCGACGAGCCACGGCGTAAGAAAGTCCCAGCGACCGATAATGAAAAGCGCGATGCCGGCAATGATTCCGATGCCCGTGAGGATATTGCCGACGCGCCTGATGATCAGTGCTGCGCTCGCGAACTTCACCGGGCCTGACCTGGCTGCCAGGAGAAGAAACTCGGCAATAACCAAGCATCCTGCGGCCCCGATGAGGGCGGATGCGTGCGTCAGCAATATCAATTCATAGGACATGCGTTCCAAATCCCTTTCGCAGAGCTTCACTTGCTTGGAGCAGGCCGCTTCCCATGGGAGTTCCCAGATGGGTGAGATTCTGTTGCAGCGCCGGCCGCAGTATGTGATGATTTATTCACATTCGGCTATTCGCATTCGGTGGCGGGACATGGACACCCGATTTGTCGACACAAAACCAAGGAAATTGCCGCGTCAGCCGCGATCAAGAGCCACGGTGGACGCAATTATCACAGGCGCGGCTCAGGTTTTGGTCGAGTATGGATATGAAGGAGCGACAACGGCCCGGATCGCCGAGCGCGCCGGCGTCAGTATTGGCTCCCTCTATCAGTATTTTCCCAACAAGGAGGCTTTGGTCGCCGCCCTCATCGAGCAACACGCCAACCAAATTATCGAGGTTATGCGTCACGCACTGAACGACCCGGCAAATGTTACCCTGGAGGACGGCCTGAGGGCTATCATTCGTGCCGGCGCGGACGCACATCGCATTCATCCGGCGCTCCACAAGATACTCAACGAACAGGTGCCAAGGGTCGGGCGATTGGCGAAGGTGATGGATACGCATCGCGAGATCGCCGCCGCAATCGAGCGTTTCCTTCGCGCCCATGCCGATGAACTGCCCGCGGATCGCGATCCAGGGATTACGGCAATTGTCATTGAGACGGCCCTGGAAGCAGTGGTTCACAAAGCCGTCATCGATCGCCGTGAGCTTCTCCGCGACGGGCTTGTCGAGCGAGAAACATTCCGCCTGATCAACAGCTACCTATCGAGACCAAGCTCGTGAAAATGTCGAACGGCACAAATCGGGTCGCACCTCTCTTTCATATGGCAGGTCAGGCTCGATCTCGACGATTTCGGCAAGTTCGGCCTTTCGCGCCACGAAAGACGCAGCGCGGGCCCGCCTTACCAGGTAGCCAAGCTCATCTTCCCAACACCCTCTCCACCGCCGCCGCGATGTTCAAAAGCCGACGGTCGACGCCGTGGCGGGCAAACAGCATCAGGCCGGCCGGCAGGGCCATGCCGGGCATCGGCAGCGAGATCGATGTCAGGTCGAAATGGTTCGCCACCTGCGGGTTGCGCAGCAGAATCGAAGTCAGTGCGGTTCCAGAGCCTACCGTTCCACGGGCTGAAAGGCGGGCAAGGACCTCTTCAAGGCGGTCGCGAGTGGATTTCTGCATGGGGATCCTTTCCGGAGTAGGCGAGGATGGCGCGCGGAAGCGGCAAGTGTGAATGGGGTAACCCTCGCGCCGGGCTGCGCACGTACCTGTGCCGCCTCGCGTGAGCTGGAATGCCTCGAAGTTTGAGATCCCTGATGTCACGATTTGTCTTTTCCTAAGCCATGTGCGTCTTGGGAAGCGAAAGCGGATCCGGTAAGTTTCTGGCCTAAACTCCGGACTATCTTCGTATGACTGGCACTGACTGGTTGGCCACGCTGCGCGAACAGGCCGATATCGGAAAGCAAATGGCGGCCGGATGTGACGCTCGCTGGGGTGCGCCGGGTCTTCGGGGCGCTCGATCACCAGGCGCATTTCGTCGAGGAGCTGGCAAACGTGCTGGAGGAGAAAGGATACGATTTCGCCGTCGTTGAAACAGCACGGGCGCTTCAGGATCTGTTTGCCGAACTGGCGGCGGCTGCCGCTGACAAGATGGTTCAAATGAGGCGATGATTTCCTGCTCGCTTTGCCACATGCGAAGTGGGACCAAATAAGCCAGACGGACGTGCCTCCAGAAAGACAGCAGGCGCCGAGATTTCTCTCAGCGCCTCCCTGTCAGCTTAGGTTTCACGAAGCAGCAAAGCCTCGAAAGGCTCGACGGTTCGCTAACCTGCGTTGACGGTCGCGGGCGTGCGGTTCCTGCGTTTCCACCGGAGCCCGCCTTCCCGGACCGCGCAACAACATCCCGTGAGGGCTGTGTGTCACGCACCATCGAAGGTCTTGCCCGGCCTTCATGGCAGCATCGGTCCGCTGTCCGCGTTTGCAACCGCTTCAAGCGGTGCCCGTCGGTCTCTGGCATCAGCGTCGTTCGAGCTTGCGCCCAAATTCGGCCGCCACCAGTACGGGCCTCAGTTAATACCCCTCAGCGTTTTCCGCCGACCAAGCGGCTTTCATCAAGGGGCCTGAGATGACTGGAACCATACGCTGGGCGTGTCCTGCGGAACACCCGCGACAGCTTGTGGACAGCGGGAATATCGGGGATGAACCAAAAGTGGAAAGATAAGCGACCGGTCTTTTCACACGGGATTTCAGGCACCGGGCAATACCTCGAGGCGGTCGAGAGAGAAACGTTGTCCTGGAGTGATCTTTTCCCTGGCGACGGCCCGCAGCTGGCCGCACACTACGACCAGGCCGGCATGGTCGAACGGGCCCGGAAGTACGACGGCTGTCTTGACCTGTCGATTAGCGCGGACTCGGTCGATCGAGACCGCATCAACCTCTTCGGGTGTTGGCGCGACCAGCAGTCGTGGAACGCTTGGCGCAAGATCGCGAAACCAGGTCAAACTAGGGGGAACCTTGGTAAAGCTGTATCGCAGCGACAAGGCCGAGAGGCCATTCTGAGGCGGAGCGTGGGGTTGATTCCATGGTACCTGACGTGTGCGCGGCTCGCCGCCCAAGCACCACCGGTCTGCGCCGATTTCTGAATCTCCAGCAGCAGCGCGATTGGATGCAGGGCAAGACGATCCTGCGCGACGCCGACGAGCGCTCGGAGTCCTTGGAACTGCGTCTCAAATACGTCGCGCGGTTTGAGAAGCTGCGGCGGCGGCCGCAGGCGCAAGAGGTCCTGGAGATTCTCCGGCGCTACGGCCGCGACTGCATCCCTATCCCGCGCCGGACCGAGCGGCATTACTGGTCGGTTTCCTGTCTGCCGTCGACTCCGGGCAAGGCGCTCGTTCGCGTCAATGCGAGCTGGATGGAGCTTTTCTCGCTCTATGCGGACGGCGAGGGCATCCGCGCCCTATTCGTGGTGCATCTTTCCGATTTCACCACAGACCATTCACTCGATCAGGGCCAAGTGGACGAAGCTTTCCTTGAACGCTGTGTCATGACGCCGGAAGACGTCGGCTATTTCTTCCCCCGCGGCGAGGACATTTTCGGCATCAAGGTCCGCGGCTTCTCCTCAATCGGCAAATTCCTCGCGGCGCGCCGTGCGTTGCGGGCCATCCGGGCGTTCAACCTGACGCACATGAACCGGGGCCGGAATGCCTATCAGGCGAGCCACTGCTACAGCCTGGCGGATCACATGCTGAGTGACGAGGGACGCTGAATAACGGCCCAGAACATCGGAGCCGGCGGCGGCACCTTCCGACCACGGGTGGAGAGGCAATCAAAACGACCAAATTATTCGCGCTCATCGGGTGCATGGCCATGCTAACCTGCGGTGCGATCTGCAGTCAGTCGTAGTGGTTTCGGCGAGCGTTGGATGCTCGCGGTGGCGTTTAGGGGGCGAGCAGCTCGAACAGCCACGCAATCCCCGCATCCATCATTGCCGCCTTGGGAGCGATGGCGTTGAGCTGAAAAGTCGTGAGCGGTATTGGCGCCTCCAGACATACCACCCCGAACCGTGCCGCATGCCTGGCGACAAATCTCCTTGGCATTGCGGAGATCAAATCCGTCTCGGCGATGACAGCGAGAGCAAACATGAAACTAGGGACGGTTAGCTCGATCCGTCGAGAATAGCCTTCTTTGGCCAGAACCTCGTCCACGAAGCCATGGGTATCGCCGGTGAACGAGACCACTAGATGCTGCATCCTGCAGTACTGTTCCAAAGTGGGATTTTCCGCGAACGGATGCCCGGTCCGCATGGCGATCACGAAATCCTCCTCGTAGATGATGCGCGCATGAAAGCGCGCGGGCATTTGGCTGGACGGAATGACGGCGATGTCCATCGCTCCCCCTTCCAAGTCGGCGAAGACGTCGCGCCATGCATGTTCGGGCGATGTTCCGCCTGGTGCGGGAAGCAGTTGACGAACGCTGATGTCGATACCCGGTGCCTGTTCGCGCAACTCGCTGAGAAGCGGCGGCAGGAACACCGCCGAGACCCCGTCAGGCGCGCCGATGGTAAACCGGCGTTTGCAAGTGGCGGGATCGAATGGCTCTGCGGTCGCGATAACGCTTCGCACCCGCGCCAGAACATCGGCAATCGGCTCGGCCAGTTCCATCGCGCGGGCCGTCGGCATTACACCTTTGGGCGTTCTGACGAAAAGCGGATCATTGAGAAGGCTGCGCAGTCGCGCCAGGCCGTGGCTGACTGCTGAAGGAGTGAGATTAAGCCTATGGGCTGCCCGGCCGACGTGTCGCTCGTCGAGGACCACCTCGAATAGATAGAGCAGGTTGAGATCGGCGCGAGAGAGATCAATTCTGTTCAGCATATCTGTGAAAACATATCACTGGATTCAACATCAATGAAGTGAGACCTCCGGGGAGGCTGGGACGCGCTCAACACCTTCGTCTCAAAGGAACCTTGTAGGAGAGACTGATATGTCAGGAGACATTCTCGCTCCAGCGAGCGCCAGCCTTGCTTTGGCACATACTGCGACAAAATCGTGCGCCACAAGGCAGGCTCGCGGGGACGCTGGTGTCGAACAAACAATTGCTGACCTTTTCCACCGCTCTGCGGAAGCAAACGCCGCGCTTATGCGGGGGGACATATCTACGTACTACGAGATGATCCCGCACACCGATGACTTCACGCTAATGTCGCCGTTTGGCGGGAAACCGTCGCGAGCCTCGGAGCTGACAACCGAACGGATCGAGGCCATCGGGAGGTTCTTCAAGAACGGCACGTTCGAGCAGGAACTTGTTCATGCGTACGGTTCTGCGGATATGGTGATGCTGGCGATAATCGAACGACCGTATGTCGAAGTCGGCGGACTGCCAGCACAGAACTGGGCGTTACGGGTTACCTTGGTCTATCGCCGCGAAGGTTCCGAATGGCTACTTGCGCACCGGCACGCCGACCCACTTGCCGGAGGTATAAGCCTAGAACAGGCGGCTACACTCGCCCTGGGGGAGAAGAGCTGATGTGAGTAGCGACGTCGGTGCCTAGTTTCCAGAATATTCCGATGCGACTCCTTCATGGATCTTCCTTCGAACTCAGGTCCGTCAATCAAGAAGTCCCGCTGCTCGCGCCTGGCCAGGACAGCCAGCGCTTCAACTAGTCCCGGTGCGCGGCACCCGCCGCTGATAGACTTCCTCGATTGACCTGACGGTATCCCAGCCCGGCTGCCGGCCGTCGCCGCTGCGCAACCGGTGGATCGTTTGTCTCGCCAGCCCGGTTTCGCGGGCGATCTGCCTGTCGGGGATGCCTTCCGCCCGCAAGCCGTCCAGCATGTCGGCCAGATGGTCGGCGACAGGTCGGTCGCGGCGGCTCATGGCCGCGTCTCGCCGTTGGCCCGCTGCTTGCGTGGCTCGGCACCGGCGAAGGGAAGCAGTCCGGATCTGGCGGGCGGCGGCAGGCTGGCAGGCTTCGCCAATACCGCCAGCCCGGCGGCGAGCAGGGTAATCATCGCCTGGGCGCGGGTTTCGTGCCGGGCTTCGTGGCGATAACCGCTGATCCGTTCGTACAACGGCAATGGGCAGTTGATCCGAATGCTGACGTGCGGTTTTGGCATGCGGCGATAATGCCACCGGCGCTACACTATTGAAAGTGTAGCCCCGGCTCTATGCAGCCCTCCCCCGCAGCCGCACAACATTACTCCGGTCAGCAACCAGGTCGGTCAGGAGATCGGCCCACTTCGCCAACGCATCGGCTTTTTCCGGCATGTATTCATGCATGTTGTAATGCTTGGCGGTGACGTTGCGGCCATCCTTGCCGTGCGACATCACCTTGCCGACGATGAACTCGGGAACGTCGAGACGGCCGGTCATGGCGGTTGCTGCCGTGCGTCGGAAGTCATGCAGCGCGGCGTTGTCGATCTTCAATCTCGCGGTGAGACGGGCAAAGGCCCGGCTGGAGGCGTCGACACGCATCGGCATGGCCGGTCTCGGGCGAGGCGAAAACAAAGGTGTTGTCGCCGATCATCCTGTCGGCATCGTGCAGGATCGCCAGAGCGAGGCCGCTAAGCGGCACCAGGTGGGTGCGCGACTTCTTCATGATACCAGCCGGACATTTCCAGACGCGCTCGGCAAAGTCGATCTCCGACCATTGCATCGCCAGCACCTGGCCGGAACGCTGCGCGGTGACAGCGAGGAATTGCTGCGCCAGCGCCATTTCGATCGACTGGTTCGAACCGACAGACCCGGGACTGTCAAGAGCCCGCCAGATTGTGCGAAGCTCGGGATCGGTCAGGGTGCGCTCGCGCTCTCCGGGGATCACCACCGGCACGCCGAAAGCGATGTTGGCCGGAACAATGTCCTTCATCACCGCATAGCTGAACAATTGGCTGATCAGGGCGTGACACTTGCGGCCGCGAGAACCGGCGATCTTCGTCATCCTGGCGACGAAGTCGACGACATCGCGTCGCGTGATCGATGATATGGCGCGCTGTCCGAACACCGGCTTGATGCACTTGTCATAGACATCCTGCTCGCGCTTCAGCTCCTTCGGCTTCTTCGGTCGCGAACGAGCGCGATGGGTGCCGCGTTTGGCGTCGGCGAAATAGTCCATTGCCAGCACGTCTAGACGATCCTTGGAGGCGCGATCCGCTTCGACCTTGGCCGCCTTCTCCACGGCGATCACATCGATGCCCCTGGCGGCGTCACCGATGACTGCTTTCGCCATTGTGCGGGCGCGCGCCAGGCCGATCTTCGAAGCCCTTCCAAGCGTTTTGCGCTGTGTCGTGCCGCCTCCCTTGGCACGGTAGCGCACGACCCATGTCTTGACGCCGCTCGGCGTGATGCGCAGCCACAGGCCTTCGGTATCGTCGT
Source organism: uncultured Alphaproteobacteria bacterium (assembly GCA_963839725.1). Lineage (GTDB taxonomy): Bacteria > Pseudomonadota > Alphaproteobacteria > Rhizobiales > Rhizobiaceae > Kumtagia. The sequence continues at coordinate 60,504 of CAWIWT010000019.1, forward strand.
CGATGATTTCCAGGCGCTTTGAAGCATCGGGCTCGAGCGCGTTGATGATGTCGGGGGTTAATTTCACTTTGGTTCCTTTCTCGCCGGGGACACGCCGGGGACACGCAAATCAGTCACGGCATGCATTGACACTTGCGGCCACAAGCGAAAAAAGTCAATAGTTTCAAATGATAGTCACAGCATGTCATGTCGTGCTGGGGTTTTGACAGCGGTTTTGTAAACCGAAGGTCGGCGGTTCAATTCCGTCCGGGGGCACCACGACTTTTTAAATCCAAACTTGCCGCTCGACGCGATTGGCGACGGCGACGCTTTTCGCGAGCGCCGCACCATGCTACGCCCGTGTGGGCGGGCAAGCCTGCGGGAAGAGACCGGTGCATCAGCAAAGAGTTCGAACGACGTTGGCTTTCATATCGTCCGGAACGCCCGATGCCGAACAGGCAGCAGCGGAACTAACGAGCGCCTATGGCCGAACCTCCCGCGAGGACGCGGACGTCTTGGTGGCGCTCGGCGGCGATGGCTTCCTCCTGCAGACGCTGCGCGAAACCATGGGGACCGGCAAACAGGTCTACGGCATGAATCGTGGCACCATCGGCTTCCTCATGAACGAGTATCGCCTGGAGGATCTGTCGGAGCGCATTGCCGCGGCCGATGCCGAGACCATCCGGCCGCTTGAAATGGAAACCGTCTCAGCCGACGGCACGACAGCAAAGGCGCTAGCCATCAACGAGGTCTCGCTGTTTCGCCAGTCGTACCAGGCGGCGAAGATCAGGATTAGCGTTGACGACAAGGTGCGCCTCGATGAACTGATCTGCGATGGCGTCATGGTCGCCACGCCTGCCGGCTCCACCGCTTACAATCTGTCGGCGCAAGGCCCGATCGTCCCGCTGGACGCCCCCCTGCTCGCGCTGACGGCAGTCAGCCCTTTCCGCCCCAGGCGCTGGCGTGGGGCACTGCTTTCCAACCGCTCTACCGTCCGCTTCGATATTCTCGAGGAGCCGAAGCGCCCGGTGAACGCCGTCGCCGATCATACCGAAATCAAGTCCGTCGTAGCTGTCACGGTCGCGGAATCGGCGTCTCTGACCGCCACGCTGCTGTTCGATGCAGGCCATTCCTGGGACGAGCGCATCCTGGCGGAACAGTTCCGTTATTGACCATGTTGCAACGCAAAAACCACAACACCATATGTTGAAGGCGCGTGAGCGGGCAAAAACCGCCTGATAATATTGACAAAATGGGATTCACCTCGTAACGCGACGGAAGATCGGCAAAAGCGCGATCATGTTGCAGCGGCACAATGGCCGCTCCTTTGAAAAGCTGAAGCAGCCAAACACTTGTCCACAGACGACCTTTCCGCTCAAGAAGCGTTGACATTCGCCAATCTCGGCCTCTCCTCCAAGGTTCTTTCCGCGGTGAGCGACGCTGGCTACACCATTCCCACGCCTATCCAGGCGGGCGCAATTCCGCACGCGCTTCAAGGCAAGGATGTGCTCGGTATCGCCCAGACTGGCACCGGCAAGACGGCATCCTTCGTGCTGCCGATGCTGACGCGCCTCGAAAAGGGCCGGGCTCGCGCCCGCATGCCGCGCACGCTGATCCTCGAGCCGACGCGCGAACTCGCCGCGCAAGTCGAAGAGAACTTCATCAAATACGGCAAGAATCACCGTCTCAACATCGCGCTGCTGATTGGCGGCGTGTCATTCGACGAACAGGACAAGAAGCTTGAGCGCGGCGCCGATGTGCTGATCGCCACACCGGGCCGCCTGCTCGACCACCGCGAACGCGGCAAGCTGCTGCTCACAGGCGTCGAAATTCTGGTCATCGACGAAGCGGATCGTATGCTCGACATGGGATTCATTCCCGATATCGAGCGCATCTGCGAGATGATCCCCTTCACCAGGCAGACGCTGTTCTTCTCGGCAACCATGCCGCCTGAGATCACGAAACTTACCGAAAAATTCCTCCATGCGCCGGTTCGCATCGAAGTTTCGAAAGCGGCGAGCGCGGCAACCGGCATCATCCAGCGACTGGTCAAGTCGGGCAGCAAGCCTTGGGACAAGCGCGAGGTCCTGCGCAATCTTATCAATGCCGAAGCCGATAGCCTGAAGAACGCGATCATCTTCTGCAACCGCAAGATCGAAGTGTCGGAACTGTTCCGCTCGCTGATCAAATACGACTTGGACGCCGGCGCGCTGCATGGCGACATGGATCAGCGCGCACGCATGCAGATGCTCGCCAACTTCCGCGACGGCAAACTGAAGCTGCTCGTCGCTTCCGATGTGGCGGCGCGCGGCCTCGACATTCCGGATGTCAGCCACGTCTTCAATTTCGATGTGCCAATCCATGCCGAGGACTACGTCCACCGCATTGGCCGCACCGGCCGGGCGGGGCGCTCCGGTAAGTCCTTCACCATCGCCACCAAGGGCGATGTGAAACATGTCGATGCGATCGAGAGGCTGATCGGCACGAAAATCGACTGGCACGACGGCGACCTGTCGACTGTGGTCGTCAAAGACGGTGGCGAGGACGCCTCGCGCCGTGAGCGTGCCCGTGGTGGACGCGATCGCGACCGCAAGCCTCGCGACGCCCGTGGCGGCCGCCGTTCCGAAGCTCCGCAGGCTCCTATGGAGCACATAGACGAAGCCCCGCAGCCGGTTATCGCCGCCAATGACGATCGCGCGGTACGCCGCGACGCAATCCGCAGCGAAAATAGTGCCCGCAAATCGCAACCGACGGATCGTCAGGATCCGCGTCGAGAAGCGCGCCGCCCGCACAAGCGGAAGGAGGAGGACGATGATGTTCTCGGCTTCGGCAATGACATGCCTGCCTTCATGATGGTCGCCGGTAAGGTGTAAGCCACTTGTCATTTATGAGCGGTTCTTGACTTAAGCCGTTGTGGCCTGACCTAAGCCTGCCAGCTTCCCGTTACCACGCTCCGGATGTTCCGGCCTGGTCGTTGAACCCTTCAGATCCTTCGACAAGCTCAGGATGAGGGGAGGCGGTGCACGCCTGCCGGATCAGGAACGACAACGCGTTGTTTTTAGTTCGAACGATGCCCGGCAGGCGCGCACCACCGACGTTTTCCCTACAACCGATCCCCCTGTGTCGCTCTGACCGTAGGGCCGGACAGCCGGGGGCCGGACCTTGGGAAGCTACCAAACCTCCCCGACCCCGCCTACCGGACGGGATCAGCCCCACGCCACCTTTCTCCCTGGTCAGCCCGGTGGCCACCCAAACCCCAACGAGAAAGCAGGACGGGGGTAGTGTGCTGAGAGTTCTGCAAATTCGCTGAGCGAGGGCGGTCATGGCAGGCTGGTGATGTTCAACGTCACCGATTCCCGCGAAGGAACGCCACCATGACCAAGATTGAAGGTAAATCCGCCAGCGCTGCCGTCAAAGACATTCTGCTGTCGAACCCGGACGGGCTACACGAAGTGATCCGTGCGGTGATGCAGGAAGTTCTCGAGGCCGAGATGGACGAGGCGCTTGGTGCTTCGAAGGGCGAACGCACGCCGGAGCGCCTGGGCTATCGCTCGGGTTATTACGGCCGCACCCTTGTCACCCGGGTTGGCAAGCTTGAGCTGCGGGTTCCGCAGGACCGGGCCGGCCGCTTCTCCACTGAACTGTTCGAGCGTTACCAGCGTTCCGAGCGGGCCTTGGTGGCGACGCTTGCGGAGATGTATGTGCAGGGCGTGTCGACCCGGAAGGTCAAGGCGATCACGGAAGAGCTGTGCGGTCATGCCTTCTCGGCCTCGTCGATCTCGGCCATCAACAAGCGTTTGGACGAGAGCCTGAAAGCCTTTGCCGAACGCCGGCTTCAAGAGCCCTTTGCCTACCTCATCCTCGACGCCCGCTACGAGAAGGTGCGCGAAGCCGGCATCGTCATGAGCCAGGCAGTGCTGATCGCGGTCGGCATCGACTGGGACGGCCGGCGCCAGATCCTGGCGGTGGAAATGGCCAATCGCGAGAGCCGCTCGGCCTGGAAGGACTTCCTGGTCTCACTGAAGGGGCGTGGCCTCAAGGGCGTCGAGCTGGTCGTGTCCGACGACCATGCCGGTCTGGTCGCCGCGATCGGCGAGGTGGTCCCCGAAGCGGCATGGCAGCGCTGCTATGTGCACTTCCTCAGGAACGCGCTCGATCACCTGCCGCGCAAGCACGGCGACGATTGCTTGCAGGAGTTGCGCTGGCTCTACGATCGGCGCGATCTCACCGAGGCCAAGGCCGATCTCGCCGCATGGCTTTCCAAATGGTCGGCCCGCTATCCGCGGCTGACGACGTGGGTGGAGGAAACCATCGAGTACACGCTGACCTTCTTCCGCCTGCCGCGCCAGCACCATAAACACCTGAAGTCCACCAATATGCTCGAGCGGCTCAACGAGGAAATCCGCCGGCGCACCTATGTCGTGCGCATCTTTCCCAACGCCGAGAGCTGCCTGCGCCTGGTCAGGGCACTGGCCGTAGAAACCAACGAAAACTGGATGGAGGCCAACCGCTACATCAACATGGACGACCTGCGTGAGCACAAGAAACTCGCTCTGCGCCAAGCCGCATGACCAAATTCATGGCCGCCCAAATTGCAGAACTTGACGCACACAACCAAAATACTCAGCTTATGACTGCCGCATGTTATTCCGTTAGCGGCGAAATCTGGATTTCCACACGCCGGTTCTGTGCCCTGCCCGCTTCGGTCGCGTTCGACGCGATCGGCCTGGTCTTGCCAAAGCCGGTGACGGCAAAGCGGCGCTGATCCACGCCCTGAGAGCTTAGATAGTTTGCGACCGAAAGCGCTCGGCGCTGCGAAAGGTCAAAATTGTGCTGGTCGCCACCGGTGGAATCGGTGTGGCCGTAGACATCGACAATCGTCGACTTATAGCGCTGTAGAACCAGCGCAACCGAGTTCAGCACCGGATAAAAACTTGCCTTCACCGCATCCTGATCGACACCAAAGGTGATGTCCGACGGCATGTTGAGAATGATCTGGTCGCCGGTGCGCGTAACACTGACGCCGGTGCCCTGCAACTGTGCCCGCAGTTCCGCCTCGTTCTTGTCCATCACGGCGCCGATCGTGCCGCCGGCAAGCGCTCCAATGCCGGCACCGATCAGAACGGCATTGCGCTGAGCGTTCTTGCTGCCGCCGACCGCCATGCCGGCAAGCGCGCCGAGCCCTGCGCCGAGAACCGCGCCGCCGGCCGTGTTCGAAACCTTCTGTTGACCCGTGTACGGATCGGTCGAGCATGCGCCAAGCATCGCCGTAGCGGCGACCAGAGCGACGAACTTCTTCTTCATGACTGTTTCCCTCTTCACCGCAACAGACTGATTGCGGTGCGAATCCCTTCACGCCTTTCTACCATGAAATGCGGCAAAAAGCGGAACGCAACGGCTTACGCTACCAGAGGTTTTTGCCGTCGATCATGACGACCTCCACCGCGCCGAGATCGAAGTCATCGAAGAGGCGCGCATTGATGCTGATCTTGGGATTGTCGAAGTTTGGTTCACCAGTGCTCCAGTCCGGAGTCTCGGTATAGGTGCCACAGCCGCAGACGGAGCAAAAATGATGCTTGATGGTCCGGGATCCCCATTGATAGGTACCGCGATGATCGGTCGAGTTGAAGGCTACATCGTCGGGCGAATAGTAGGCCCACAGCGCACCGCGCTTGGAGCAGAATGAACACGTGCACGCCGTCACCGTCGCTGGCGCCCCCGCCAGCTCGAACGTCGTCGCCTTGCAGTGACAGCTTCCTTTGATCGACATAATGAGGTGCCTCCGGCTTAACGAAACCAAAGGCACCACAGACTGCAACGGTTGGCAAGCCGCGCAGAGTCAGTAGGAGCGCGGCGGTACGAACAGGCAGATCGTCTTGCCATCATTCTTGCCCGCAACCGAACACCAATGGAACTCGCCATCGGGCGAGTCCTTCAGCCGCCGATCCTGGTAGGCGACCACCTCGCCCGTACCCTCGATGACATAGCCTTCTGGCCGTTCGCTGATCGCGGCCTGCGGCACTTCGCGGCAATCGTAGCCAGAGCAGCAGGAAAACGGATATTTCCAGCCATTGGGCTTTGCTGCGGTTGGCTTGGCGTCATGCGCCACCGAGGGCGCGGTGGCACCAACCACCAAGACGAAGGAGACAACCGCGGAAGCGATGATTGAAAGGGTTGCGCGACCGAAAAGCGCGCGAACCTGGGAATGGTTGGCAAAGGCTGGTATGGGCATGGCTCATTCCTGTCAAACGAGGTCTCAAGCGCTAGGCTTGCCCGTTCCCGGAACGTGTCTTCCCTTCGGCCAGTCCGTCAGCGTTGATCCATGCCGCGGCCGGCCATCAATGCTTTTTCCTCCAACCTCTGCAGGCTGGACCGATTCCTTGACCGAAGCAACAGTATGCTGCGCTGCACAATGACGCAGATCATTTCAGTGTCGGCCACCGAAGAGAGAAGTCTGCGCCGCCATGGTTAACGGTTGATTACCGACACAGTGCGGAGCCCTCTTCGGTGCCGACAACAATAGCGCTGCCCGCTACCCCGCAACGATGCTGGATTTCGCTGACGCACGTCAGAAAAGCTTGAAGGGCACCTTTGGACTCCCTTCAGCCTTTCGGTTCAACAATGCGGCGGCAACAAAAGCCACCGCAGGATAGGGCATTTTCGGATCATGCTGATTCGAAAATGCTTGTCTTATGACTTTTGCTGCCGAACGGGCGAAGAAGGAACCGCTGGGAGAGGGTCGCAGCCCTCTCGTCAGCGGCGAGGGTGGGATCGTTGAAATGCCGACCGTTGACGGGTCGAACTAGAGTTTGATCGCCCTCGTCTTTCTCTTTGGTCCTGAACGGATACCCGGAGTTCGGCTCCGGATGACAAGCAGAGGACAAGCGAAAGATGACGAACGATACCATTGGGGTCGATATCTCGAAAGACCATCTCGACGCCCACAGGATGAGCGACGGCGCCAGCCGCCGCTTCGCCAACGACATTGCCGGCCACAGGTCGTTCATGAGTTGGCTGGGCCAGCTTGATCACATTCAGGGCACCCGCATCGTCTATGAGCCGACGGGCCCCTATCACCGGGCTTTCGAGCGCAGTCTGGCGGCGGCGGGCGCTGCCCTCGTCAAGGTCAATCCGCGACAGGCCAGGCGCTTCGCGGAGGCTACCGGCAGGCCCGCCAAGACCGACCGGCTGGATGCAGCCATGCTGGCGCGCATGGGCGCCCTGCTCGACCTGAAGGCGCGGGCCGTGCGCAGCCCGCTTCTCAACGATCTCAAGGATCTGTACATGGCCCGCGAGGCGCTCGTGAAGAATCGTACGGCGGCAAAGAACAGAGCCAAGGCACTGAACCTTGCCATCCTCAAGCGCCATAGTGCCGAACAGCTCAGGCAGATCGAGCGTCAGATGGCCGCGATCGAGAAGGAAATCCTGACGCTCATCGAGGCCGAGCCGGACCTCTCCCGCCGCTTCGGCATCCTCGTCTCGATCCCGGGCATCTCGGCCATCACCGCCTTCGCGCTCCTCATCGAGATGCCCGAACTCGGCACGCTCGGTCAGGGCCAGGCAGCCTCACTCGCAGGCCTCGCTCCCATCACACGACAGTCCGGGAGTTGGACCGGCCGCGCCTTCATTCGCGGCGGCCGGTCCAATGTCCGACAAGCGCTCTACATGCCGGCGCTCGTCGCCATCCAATTCAATCCCGATCTCAAGGCAAAGTACGACCAGCTCAAAGCCGCCGGAAAAGCCGCAAAGGTCGCAATCACCGCTATCATGCGAAAGATCATCGTGCTCGCAAACGCACTGCTCAGGGACCGGCGAACCTGGACGCCATCCCTTCCTTGACCAACACGGATACTTTAGTCGATATCCGCGACCGACTGCCCTGCCCCGCCATCGATGCGGTGGGAAAGTGATGCCTCCATGAAGTCATCGAGGTCACCATCGAGCACGTCGGACGGGCTGCTGCTTTCGACGCCGGTGCGCAAGTCCTTTACCAGCTGATAGGGCTGGAGCACGTATGACCGAATCTGGTGACCCCAGCCGATATCCGTCTTCGCTGCTTCGGTTGCGTTGGCAGTTGCTTCGCGCTTCTTGAGCTCTTCCTCGTACAAGCGCGAACGCAGCATCTCCCATGCTTTGGCCTTGTTCTTGTGCTGCGAGCGCTCGGCCTGGCAAGCGACAGCGATGCCGGTGGCGATGTGCGTGATGCGCACCGCGGAGTCGGTCGTGTTGACGTGCTGGCCACCCGCGCCGGACGATCTGTAGGTATCGATGCGGACATCGGATTCAGAAACGTCGATCTCAATGGAATCGTCGATCACCGGATAGACCCAGATGCTCGAAAACGAGGTGTGTCGGCGGGCGTTGCTGTCATATGGTGAAATCCGAACTAAACGGTGCACGCCGGATTCGGTCTTCAGCCAACCATAGGCGTTGTGACCCTTGATCAGGATCGTCGCCGACTTGATGCCGGCCTCTTCGCCGTCGTGGACTTCCAACACTTCGACCTTGAAGCGGCGGCGTTCGGCCCAGCGCGTATACATGCGCAACAGCATGTTCGCCCAGTCCTGGCTCTCGGTGCCGCCGGCGCCGGCGTGGACTTCCAGATAGGTGTCGTTGGCGTCGGCCTCTCCCGATAGCAGCGTCTCGATCTGCCGGGCCTTGATTTCGCCAGAGAGCGAACGGATCGCGGTTTCGGCTTCGGAGACGATGCCGGCATCGCCCTCCTCTTCGCCGAGTTCGATAAGACCGGTATTGTCTTCAAGCGCCTGGCTGAGCCGCTTGATGGAATTGATGCCGTCGTCCAGCCCCTGACGCTCGCGCATCAGTTTCTGGGCTTCCTGCGGGTCGTTCCAGAGGGCGGAGTCTTCGGCGCGGTTGTTCAGATAGTCGAGGCGTTTCAGGGCTGTATCCCAGTCAAAGATGCCTCCTCAGCAGGCTTATGGCCTGCTTGATTTCATCGACGAGCTTTTCGGTCTCTGCACGCATAGCAGCTATGTGGCCTTTCAAATCGCACGGGAATTACGTGGCGCGGACCATAGGCACGCGCCTCCAAGCTGTAAAGTGGGAGCGCTGCCGCGATCAGTAAAGACCGCCGCCAGCGCCACTGTTGATGGCTTCGCTGGCCCTCGGCGAAAGCTGTTCCGCCGACATCGACTCGCTGTCCATGCCGATCACCCAATAGCTGTCGGCTGGGCCCGTACCCGGCTTGAACGCCTCGATAATCGTACCTGCCTCACCCTCGAGCGCCTCCATGCCGGTCTTGCGATTGATCGGGATCAGCTTCATGCCTTCCGGCACCTGGAAGTCGACGATCGGCGTCTCCTTGAGCGCATCGCCCATAAATTCCTTGAAGATGGGCGCGGCAAGACCGCCACCCGTAGCGCCTTTGCCGAGCGACTGCGGCTTGTCGAAGCCCATATAGAGCCCGACGACGAGGTTCGGCGTGAAGCCTATGAACCAGGCGTCCTTTTCGTCATTGGTGGTGCCGGTCTTGCCCGCAATCGGACGACCAAGCTCCGATACGGTTACAGCCGTACCGCGCTGGACGACGCCTTCCAACATGGAGGTGATCTGATAAGCGGTCATCGGGTCCAGCACCTGCTCGGAATTGTCGGCAAGTTCCGGCTCAGGCTGGTTCTTCCACTCGGTCGCGACACAACCTTCGCAGCTGCGCTCGTCCTGTTTGAACACCGTTTTGCCATAGCGGTCCTGGATGCGGTCAATCATCGACGGCTTGATCTGCCGTCCGCCATTGGCCATCACCGCATAGGCCGAAACCATGCGCATGACGGTCGTTTCACCGGAACCCAAAGCCGCCGAAATATGCGGCGCCATCTTGTCGTAGACGCCGAAGCGCTCGGCATATTCGACAACGAGTTTCATGCCCATGTCATTGGCAAGCCGCACCGTCATCAGGTTGCGCGACCGTTCGATACCGTTGCGCAGCGTCGACGGGCCAGCGGCCTTGCCGTCATAATTCTTCGGCGTCCAGGTCTCGTTGCCGATATGGATGGTGATCGGACCATCCATAATCACGGACGCCGGTGTATAGCCGTTATCAAGTGCGGCCGCGTAGACGATCGGCTTGAACGACGAACCGGGCTGGCGATAGGCCTGGGTGGCGCGGTTGAATTCGGACTCGGAATAGGAGAAGCCGCCGACCATAGCGAGTATGCGGCCGGTATGCGGGTCCATAGCCAACAGCCCGCCGGACACCTCCGGCACCTGGCGCAGCAGGTAGCCGTCGCCATCAGCCTTCTTTTCAACGAAGACGACGTCGCCGACATCAAGCACATCCGCAGGCGAGTTTGCCTTAAGCCGCTTGCCATCGACGACATGCCGCATGGCGAAGCTCATATCTTCCTTGGCGATCGTACCTATCTCACGGTCCGCCGACAGCACACCCGAAACCTCGCGCTTGGGCTGCAGGCCGATGATCAAGCCGGCATCGGTAGCGTCGGTCACCACGGCAAGCTTCCATTCGGGAACGTCGTCGAGCCGCTTCACTTCGCCGAGCGGAATGCCCCAGTCATTGCCGATCTCGACATGCTTGTACGGACCGCGATAGCCGCGCAGCGTGTCATATTTCAGCAGACCGTGCTGCATCGCCTTGCGCGCGATCAGCTGCAGCTCCGGGTCAAGCGTTGTCCGCACCGATAGGCCACCCTCGTAGAGGGCATTCTCGCCGTAGCGGGCGATTATTTCGCGGCGCACCTCCTCGGTGAAATATTCGCCTGCAAACAGGTAGGTGCCGTTGCGGCGTGGCGTGACGCCGAGGGGCTCGGCCTTTGCCTTGGTGCCCTCCTCAGGCGAAACATAGCCATTCTGGACCATCTGGTCGATCACCCAGTTGCGGCGTTCGATCGCCTTCTCGGTGTAGCGGAAGGGATGGTAGTTGGAGGGGCCTTTCGGCAACGCGGCCAGATAAGCCGCCTCGGCGACGGTCAACTCATTGACCGATTTGTCGTAATAGGTCAGCGCCGCGCCGGCAATGCCATAGGCGCCTAGGCCGAAGAAGATCTCGTTGACGTAGAGTTCGAGGATGCGGTCCTTCGAGTAGGCCTGCTCGATACGGAAGGCGAGCAGCATTTCGCGGATCTTGCGATCATAAGTCTGGCTGGAACTCAGCAGGAAGTTCTTCGCCACCTGCTGCGTGATCGTCGACGCGCCAACCGGTCGGCGACCCGAGCCTACGTTCCTCAAATTGGTTATGACGGCGCGACCGAGGCCCTGAACATCTATGCCGGGGTGATGATAAAAGTTCTTGTCCTCCGCGGACAGGAACGCGGCTTTTACCCGGTCAGGCACTGCTTGAATCGGCAGGTACAGCCGGCGCTCGCGCGCGAACTCGCCCATCAGCGACCCATCCACTGCATGGATGCGCGTCGTTACCGGCGGCTCGTACTTCGAAAGCACCTCGTAGTCGGGAAGGTCCTTGGCAAGATTGCTCACGAAAATCGCCACGGCACCGGCAGCAATTAGCGCCAGCATTGTGCCAATCCCGAAGAAATAGCCGATGAGACGAATCATTTCCGCTCCAATTCCAGACTCGGCGGTTTTTGTTGGGTACGCACAACCTTGGCAGCTTTAGCCGAGGGGCAACTCCAATTATATACCCATGTCGCCCTGATGTGGATAAAATACGGCAACCGGCGCGCCAAGTTTCTGAAATTACGCGACAGTCGCCAACGTGGCGACCCGGCAACGGAGCGGCTTCCCGTCAGCCCCCCGCTGCCGCCCTCGACGCGGCAAATGCGGTAATCGCGTTGGAAATCGACGTTACCGCTTTGCTTCGCCATTCCGGGTTACGCAATTGCTCTTCGTCCTTTGCGTTGGAGAGATATCCAAGCTCGACCAAGACGGAAGGCACGTCCGGAGCCTTCAAGACCTTGAAGCCGGCAAAGCGGTGCGGATTGTTGATCAGGCCGACACTGTCCGACAGTTCGCCGACAAGCGTGCGGGCGAAGCTGATCGAGAAGGCATGCGTCTCACGCCGGATCAGATCGACGAGGATGTCGGCGACCTCATGATTCTCTGTACCGACGTCAACACCGGCCAACTGGTCGGAGAGATTTTCGCGATCGGCGAGCGCCTGCGCTTCGGCGTCGGAGGCCTTGTCGGAACTCGGTGTAGACGGTCGCGCCGCGAATATCCTTGAACCGGATGGTGTCGGCATGGATCGAGATGAACAGGTCGGCGCCATTTTCGCGCGCGATACGCACCCGGTCGTCGAGCCGCAGAAACTCGTCTGTCGTCCGCGTCATGTGGACGACATAGTGGTTTTCGGCCTGCAGGCGGTCCCGAAGCTCCTTGGCGAACGCCAGCGTGATATCCTTCTCGACGGTTCCGCCCACGCCATTGGCGCCCCCGTCGATCCCGCCGTGACCGGGATCGATCACGATGGTGAACGGTTTCGCCGGACGATCGACGGAAGGTCCGACCCGATCGCCCTTCGGCGGCACGGTCGATGCAGTCGTCGTGGCTTGATCCGCCAGGGCCGCCTCGAAATCCTGGGCGCTCGTGGGCGCGAGATCAATCGCGAGGCGAAAGCCCTTGCCGTCTTCGTTGGCAATCACATCCGCTTGCTCGACCGCAAACGGGCCCTTCATCGCAAGAACAATGCGCGACTTGCCGCCATGAAGGCTGCCATAGGTGACCTTGCGGACGAGACCGCGCGGCTTCAACGCCTTCTTTTCGAAGGCGAAACGTGTGTCCGGCAAGTCGATGACCAGTCGGTGGGGTCCTCGCAACAGCATCCAGTGCAATTCGGGTTCGACCTCGAAATTCATCACCACGCGGGTGTTGGTCGCATCGCCGGCCATCCTGAAGTCTTTTGCCGCAATGCTGGCGGCAAAGGAGCCGGTGCAAATGATCGCCATGATGACCATCGCGGCCATCATCAACCAGCAGCAATGGACGGCGGCAGACATGCCGCTAAATACTCTGCAAATGGCCCGACCAGTGCTTTGCATGCTAGTACCCGTTAGACACTCTACTGAACGGCAAACACCTTGTTTCGCCGTGGAACTTTCCACTTAACGATTGGTATTCAGATAAGGTTAACCAAGCCTTTTCAAAGCCACCTTCCGCCACGGCAACCATTTTGTCGGCAAGCAGAATCCGGGGTTGCCTAAAAGTCATGCAAATCATAAAAGCGGTATCGGAACACTGCAATGCCCGGAGTTCGTCGCCGATCTTATAAAGGTGTGGACTGGGAGCGCGTGGCAAATGCGGCCGGAAGCTCTTTCCGTGCATCGGTGTCCAAAACAGAATTCGTACCGGCGGGGCACGGGAGCTGCGCCTGGTACGCCAGAAAACGGCGTGAATGCCATTCGCGCCGGCTCAATGTGAGCAAATAGCTGGTCCGGGCTATCCGGGCTTGGTTGAAAAAGGATCCGCAGCGCACGCAATGTCCACAAGCGCAATCATGGAAAGGTCCGCGACATACCGCGCCAGTACGGCTGCGGGCGGCACCACCATTGTGCAGCGGCGGCGGCAAGCGGACATCAATATGACCGAAGCGCAAACCCTTACCGTGCAGTGGCAGCGTCCCAAGCTGCCGCCGGGCGGAGGGCAATGTGTGTTCGGCAGGAAAAAATATAATGCCCAACAAAATGCTTATCGATGCCTCCCATCCGGAGGAAACGCGGGTCGTCGTCGTTCACGGTAACCGTATCGAAGAATTCGATTTCGAATCGCAGGATAAGAGGCAGCTAAAAGGAAATATCTATCTTGCCCGGGTAACCCGGGTTGAACCCTCCCTTCAGGCCGCCTTTGTCGAGTACGGAGGGAACCGTCATGGTTTCCTCGCGTTTAGCGAAATTCACCCCGACTATTATCAAATTCCGGTCGCCGACCGTCAGGCGCTGCTGAAGGCCGAGGCCGAAGCGGCGGAAGACGAGTCCGATGAAGACGGCGACGGCGAAGAGCGCCAGGACCGCGGGCGTGGCCGCCGCCGCCGCCGTGGCCGCAACCGTGACCGCAATGGAAACGAGTTGCGCGAGGCTTCCAGCGAGGGCACCGGGGACGGCTTGGACGGCGAAAACGACGGCAGCGACGCCGACGCTGGCGACGAGCGCGAAACCGCCGGCGAGACCGAAGATGCGGCCCATGCGGGCGGCAACGGCGATGCGCCGTCAAACGAGGAATTCGAGTCGGGATCGTCAGCGATCGCGGCATCTGTCGATGCCGATGTCGTTTCCGAAGAGATCGCGGTCGAGCGCAGCGACGCGCCATCCGCCTCGGAAGACCGGGGCACGGTTGAAGAACTTTCCGAACCGCATGGCGACGAGCAGGAGATCGAATCGGTCGGCGCGGGGGACGCACTCGAAGAAATTCAGTCTCGCCGCAGGCCGGTGCGCCGCCAGTACAAGATCCAAGAAGTCATCAAGCGCCGTCAAATTCTGCTGGTGCAGGTCGTCAAGGAGGAACGCGGCAATAAGGGCGCCGCGCTGACCACCTACCTGTCGCTCGCTGGCCGCTATTCGGTGCTGATGCCCAACACGGCACGCGGCGGCGGGATTTCCCGGAAGATCACCAACGCCCAGGATCGCAAGCGGCTCAAGGAAGTCGTCCAGGATCTCGAGGTCCCGCAGGGCATGGGCGTAATCCTGCGCACCGCCGGCGAAAGCCGCACCAAGGCCGAGATCAAGCGCGACTACGAATATTTGATGCGGCTGTGGGAGAATGTCCGTACGTTGACGTTGCAATCCACTGCCCCTGCCCTCGTCTATGAGGAAGGCAGCCTGATCAAGCGATCGGTGCGCGATCTCTATAACAAAGACATCGACGAAGTCGCGGTCTCCGGCGAGGAGGGCTATCGCGAGGCCAAAGACTTCATGCGCATGCTCATGCCGAGCCATGCGAAGGTCGTCCAGCCCTACCGCGATACGGTGCCGATCTTCGTTTGTCACGGCATTGAAGCGCAGCTTGATCGTATGCTGCAGCCGCAAGTGACGCTGAAGTCCGGCGGCTATCTGATCATCAACCAGACCGAAGCGCTGGTCGCGATCGACGTGAATTCGGGCCGTTCGACGCGCGAGCACTCGATCGAGGAAACGGCGCTCCATACCAATCTGGAAGCCGCCGAGGAAGTCGCACGCCAGCTTCGCCTACGTGACCTTGCCGGCCTGATTGTCATCGACTTCATCGACATGGAAGAGAATCGCAACAACCGAGCGGTCGAAAAGCGCCTCAAGGACCATCTTAAGAACGACCGCGCCCGCATCCAGCTCGGACGCATCTCGCACTTCGGCCTGATGGAGATGTCGCGCCAGCGCATCCGCGCCAGTGTCCTGGAATTCGACGATGAAGCCCTGCTCGCACTGCGGCGGAACCGGCCATGTTCGCTCCGATTCGTCCGTGGCGCTGCTAGTCGTGCGCGCGATCGAAGAGTTCCTGATGAAGGACTCGAGGAGCCACATCATCGTCAAGACGCCGGCCGCGACGGCAATGTACGTGCTGAACCACAAGCGCAGCACACTCACCGAGATGGAGGCGCGGTTCGGCCTGACCATCACTATCGAAGCCGACGAAACGATCGGGTCGCAGCACCATGCGATCTTCCGTGGCGCCATCGCTGAAAAGCCGCTCACGCCGCTTGCCGCACCTGCCATGCCGATCATCGAATTGGAGGATGAGGAAGAGTCGGTTATCGAGGAGGAAGAAGAGCAGGAGAAGGAAGCAGCGTCTCAGGCAGCACCACCCGAGAATGCGCGTGGGGCCGTCGATGGCGAGCCGCGTGGCGACCGCAAGCGCCGCAAGCGCCGCCGGCGGCGCGGCGGACGCGACCGGGATCGCGACAATGGCGGGCAGCCGCACGCTGCGGCGAACGACGATGCGGTCAGTGACTCACCCGAGGACGCGGCAATGGAGGCGGACTCCGCCGAGGTTGATGCCGTCGCCGAGGACGCCGGCGCCGAGGTTGCTGCATCGAAGGAAGACGGCGATCGCAAGAAGCGCCGTCGGGGTAAGCGTGGCGGACGCCGCAACAAGGGCGACGAGGCAACCTCCGTTGAGGAGGATGGCATCGACGACACTGCGGCGGAACCTGCGGCGATTGCTGCAGAGACCATCGACGTTGCCGCGCAAAGCGTTGCAACTAAAGGCGACGCTGCCAAGGAAACGCCTGTAGCGGCGCCAAGGAAGCGGCGCACTTCGACGAAGAAGGCCGCGAACGACGACGCACCCGCCGAAGCCGCCGCGAAGAAGCCCGCAAAGCGCGCGCCTCGCAAGAAAGCCGCAGCAACTGGAGCCGTCGAGGCGGAAGCGGTCGCTGTCGCGGCGGAGGCCGTGGTTGAAGCCAAGACGGAGCCTAGCAAGCCCGTTGCGGTGGAACCTGTGCGCCAACCCGAACCAGTCGCCGCTGAACCCGACCGGCCGAAGAAGTCCGGCTGGTGGCAGCGCAAGGGCTTCTTTTAAGCCGGTCGCTTCTTGCTGAAGCCCTGAATTGAAAACCGCGTGGCAGCCGCCGCGCGGTTTTGTTTTTGCGGGTTATTTGGCTCGTCACAGCCGTCGTGCGACGCATTCGTCGAGATCAGGGTGAGAAGATTGACCAGTTCATCGCCCTGGCCAACTTTTCCAGTGCAATCGAGCCCAACTTGGAATTGCCATTGGCGTTGAGGCCAGGCGACCAGACCGCGACCGAAGCCACACCGGGAACAATTCCCAGAATACCGCCGCCGACGCCGCTCTTGCCCGGAATACCGACGCGGAACGCGAAATCGCCGGAGCCGTCATAATGGCCGCATGTCAGCATCAATGCATTGATGCGCCGGGCGCGGTCAGGCGAAACGACCGAATGGCCGGTCGCCGGATTGCGCCCGTCGCAGGAAAGAAACCGGCCGGCAAGCGCCAACTGCCGGCTACTCATGGCGATGGCACATTGGTGAAAGTAGACCCCTAGTGCCAGTTCGGCCGGGTGGTCGAGATTGCCGAAGGAACGCATGTAGTTGGCGAGCGCGAAATTGCGGAAGCCGGTCGCACGCTCGGAGCCTGCAACGTTGCTGTCGATGAAGATCGTCTCGTCATCGGTCAGAAACTGGATAAACCTGAGGATTTCACCGATCGCTTCACGCGGCTGATGGCCGGCAAGCAAAACATCCGACACGACGATCGCACCGGCGTTGATGAACGGGTTTCGCGGAATGCCGCGCTCCTGCTCCAACTGCACGATCGAGTTGAACGGATTGCCCGACGGCTCGCGCCCGACCCGCTTCCACAACGTGTCGCCGACCTTGCCGAGCGCAAGTGTCAGCGTGAATACCTTGGAGACGCTCTGGATCGAGAATGGCTCCTCGGCGTCGCCGGCGGCGATCACTCGCCCGTCGACCATGGCTAGTGCGATACCGAATTTTTGCGGGTCGACCTTGCTCAATTGCGGAATATAGGTCGCGACATCGCCGCGATCGGTGCGCGCCGCCATTTCCGCGGCCAGGTCGCTAAGCACGTCCTCAATCTCGGCCATTGACCGGTCTTACCTCAGCCAGTGTTCGATGCGGTCGAGCGCCTGTTCCATGTCGTCATAGCTGCCGGCATAGGAAAAGCGCATGAAGCGGTTGCCCTGCAGTATGTCGAAGTCCCGGCCCGGCGTTGCCGCGACATGCGCCTCGGCGAGCATACGGCGTGCGAAGGCCATGCTGTCATTGGTGAGTTTCGAGACGTCGCAAAAGGAATAGAACGCGCCGTCCATCGGTGCCGCCAGTGCAAAGCCAAGTTCCGGCAACCGGCGCAACAGCAGGTCTCTGTTGTGCCCGTAGCGGGCTTTGACCGTCTCCAGCTCGGCGGTCGCCCCGAACGCCTCGCAGGCGGCGATTTGCGACAGTTCTGGTGGAGAGATGTAGAGGCTCTGCTGGATTCGCTCGATCGGCCGGACGAGTTTCTCCGGCAGAACCATCCAGCCGATACGCCACCCGGTCATGCAATAGTATTTCGAGAACGAGTTGATGACCGTCGCGTCGTTGTCGAACGACAGCGCCGTTACGTCCGGCGCGACATAGTTCAGTCGGTGATAAATCTCATCGGAGATGACGGAGATTCCCAGTTGCTTGGCCGTCGCCAGCAGCGCCGCCATATCGGCGGACGGTACGGCAGCGCCTGTCGGGTTAGCGGGACTGGCAAACAACAGACCATTGAGCGGCTTTTTCGCATGCGCCGCCGCCAACTGCTCCGCAGAAAGGAACGGCTTTTCCTCAATCTCGATTTCGACCACGTCGAGACCGAGCGCTGCCATGATGTTGCGATAGGCCGGATAACCCGGCGAAGCAATCGCAACCGAATCGCCGGCATCGAACATGGCGAGGAACGCGAGATTGAATGCAGCGGAAGAGCCAGTGGTTACAGCAACCCGTTCAACCGGCACCTCAACATCATAGTGGTCGCGATAGTAGCGTGAGATGGCCTGGCGCAGGGCCATCGTGCCAAGCGCGTCGGTGTAGCCGATCCGTCCATGCTGCAGCGCGCGTGCCGCCGCTTCAAGCACCGCGGCTGGCGCCGGATCGGACGGCTGCCCCACGGCCATCGAAATCACCGGCGTGCCCCCCGCCCGCAGCCGATTGGCCTCCGCCAGAATGTCCATGGCATGAAACGGCTCGACTTCGCCGCGCCGGGAGATCGACACCATTCCTGTTCCTCTGCTCGCGCGGTTCACTCGACGCCGCACAAATGCCTGATTGATATGGGGATCACAAGTTCATGAGATGCGGAATGCCGCCTTTTCACCAAACTGGCGCTCGGATACCACTGATACCGAAATGAACACATTCTCGAAACGCACCGTTTTCGCCGGCCTCGCCCGCAACGCCGCTGTCGGATTGGTCGGCGCCGCGATGACGCTGGCTGCCTGCCTGCCTTCCTATGCGCAAAGCGTGGCGGTCATTCGCGACGCCGAGATCGAGGCACTGGTGCGTGACTATGCACGCCCGATCCTCAAGGCCGCAGGCCTCTCCAAATCCGGGGTTGAGATCGTCCTCATCAACGATCAGAGCTTCAACGCGTTCGTTGCCGGGCGGCGTATTTTCATCAACACGGGCGCTCTGCTGCAATCGGAAACGCCGAACCAGATCATCGGGGTCATTGCCCACGAAGCGGGCCACCTGGCTGGCGGCCACCAGAATCGCCTCCGTGAGCAGATGGCGCGGGCGCAGACCATGATGGTGGTCGCAACGCTGCTCGGGGTCGGCGCCATGGCCGCCGGTGCCGCGACGGATCAGAAGGGCCTAGCGCAAGCCGGCGGCGGCATCATGGCGGGTGGCGGCGAATTCGCTTCGCGTGGGTTGCTCGGCTACCAGCGCAGCGAGGAGACCACGGCCGACCGCTCGGCCGTGAAATATCTTGAGGCTACCGGCCAGTCGGCCAGAGGCATGCTCGAGACATTCGAGCGGTTCCAGGATGCCTTGGCTCTGTCTGGCACCAAGCTCGATCCATATCGTATCAGTCACCCGGCGCCGCGCGACCGCATCGCGAACATGGAAGAACTGGCGAAGAAAAGCCCCTACTTCGACAAGAAAGACCCTGAGGCGCTGCAACAGCGGCACGACATGCTGCGCGCCAAGATTGCCGCATACACGCAGGGCCAAAGCGCGACATCGCGCCTGTTCCGCAAGGCACCGGACAGTCTCGCCGCTAAGTACGCTACGGCCATGGCCATCTATCTGAGCGGCAATCTTGCCGACGCGATGAAGAAGGCCGATGCGCTGGCAAAGGCGCAGCCAAATAATCCCTATTTTCAGGAATTGCGCGGCGACGTCTTGATGAAGGCCAACAAGCCGAAGCAAGCCGCCGAAGCTTATAGCAAGGCGGTCAAGCTCGATCCGGCTAAATCGGGCATCCTGCGCATCGCTCTTGGCCAGGCGCTGATTGCGACCGGAGACCAGGCATCGCTCAAAAAGGCGGTGAACGAAATCACTGAAGGCCTTGAACGCGACCGTGAAAACTCGATGGGTTACCGCTATCTAGCGCAGGCCTATGGTCGGCTTGGCGATATACCGGAGGCCGATCTTGCAACCGCCGAGGGCAACTTCTATTCCGGTAACTACCAGGATGCTAAAATTTTCGCGATGCGCGCCCAGGCCAAGATGAAAGTTGGTTCGCCGGGCTGGGTTCGCGCGCAGGACATCGTGAATTTCAGGACTCCTAAGAAGAAAAACGGTTAGCCGCTCGTTGAGGCAACAGGCGCGGCAAACAGAGGCAAGATGATGAACAAAGCACTCCTTCTGGGCACAACCGGTATCGTAGCCGCATTTGCGATGCTGGCGGTCGGCTACCTGGCTGGCAAACCGCAAGCCGTAACCAGCAGCGCTCCGCAGGTAGTGGCGGCATCCGCCGATCTCGACCGGTCGCAGGTCGAGAAAATTGTTCGCGACTACCTGTTGACCAATCCCGAAGTCATTTCCGAAGCCCAGGCAGCCCTTGAGGTCAAGCAGCAGGAACAGCAACGGGTGGTCAATCTTCAGGTCATTCAAGACAACAGGAGCGAGATTTTTTCCGCTGCCACCGATGGCGTGATCGGCAATCCATCGGGAAAGGTCACAATCGTCGAGTTCTACGATTACAACTGTGGCTATTGCAGGCGCGCGCAGGCCGACATGCTGGCTTTGACCAAGGCTAATCCGGATCTGCGCTTCGTGCTGAAGGAATTCCCGATCCTCGGACCGGATTTGCAGAAGGCGCATGTGGTTTCGCAGGCCTTCCTGCACCTGATGCCGGGGAAGTTCGAGGAATTCCACAATCAGCTGATCGGATCGAAGGGCCGCGCGACGGAAGAAGCCGCGATCAAGATCGCCCTTTCACTCGGCGCTGATGAAGCCAAGCTGCGCGAGGAAATGAAGAACCCAGCAATCTCGGGCATTTTTGGCAAGACCTATGACCTTGCCAACAAGCTGCAGATCACCGGCACGCCGTCCTACGTCGTCGGCGACGAAGTCGTGTTCGGCGCGCTTGGCGAGGAAGCCCTTTCCGAAAAGATCGCTGCTGC
Source organism: uncultured Alphaproteobacteria bacterium (assembly GCA_963839725.1). Lineage (GTDB taxonomy): Bacteria > Pseudomonadota > Alphaproteobacteria > Rhizobiales > Rhizobiaceae > Kumtagia. The sequence continues at coordinate 81,454 of CAWIWT010000019.1, forward strand.
GGCCGCCGCCTGCACGCAGGAAGCTTGTTGAGCTCCCACCCATACAAAACCGATCCCTCGGGTCATATTCACGCCTTGGCGGGCTGAATATGGCCACGCCATTGTGGACAGCCTGTTATGCCGCTTGCGCTCTTCCCGGCGCAAGCTATGCCGTCTATAGAGGGCGCCGTGCGACCGGAAGCGTTTGCGTAGCTAGAGGTACATGGGTTGAAGACAGTATTCGTCCTGAACGGTCCCAATCTGAACACGCTGGGCAAGCGTGAGCCGGGGATATATAGCGGCAAGACGCTCGCCGACATCGAGGCTGACTGCAAGTCCGCCGGCGAAAAGCTCGGTCTGGCCGTGGACTTCCGCCAATCCAACCATGAAGGCGCTCTGGTCGACTGGTTGCACGAGGCCGGTGACAAGGCCGTGGGCGTCGTTCTCAATGCGGGAGCCTACACACACACCTCTATCGCCCTGCACGATGCGATCCGTGCGGTTGCGCCGCTTCCCGTCATCGAAGTGCATCTTTCCAACATTCACGCCCGAGAAGCCTTTCGCCACAAGTCGATGATTGCGCCGGTGGCGGTCGGAATGCTTTGCGGGTTTGGTCCGCTCGGTTATACGCTCGCCCTTCAGGCGCTTGCCGCTCGCCTCTAGGCCGCGAACTACAAGGAAAAAGGATTCGTCATGTCGACTAAGAAAACGGATGTTGACCAGCAATTCATCCGCGATCTCGCCGGGATCCTGAACGACACCAATCTGACGGAACTCGAGGTCGAGCTTGGCGAACTCAAGGTGCGCGTCGCGCGCCATGCGGCGCCTGTCCATGCCTACGCCCATGCCATGCCCGTTCCGGTGATGGCTACCGCAGCGGCACCCGTGGTAGCGGCCATGCCGGTTGCTGCACCCATCGATCCGTCCAAGAACGCTGTCCCGTCGCCAATGGTCGGCACCGCCTATCTGTCGCCGTCGCCCGATGCCAAGCCCTTCGTTGAAGTCGGTCAGTCGGTGCGCGAGGGCCAGACCTTGCTGATCATCGAAGCCATGAAGACGATGAACCAGATCCCCTCGCCGCGTGCCGGCACCGTGACGGCGATTCTCATTGAGGATGCCCAGCCGGTGGAATACGGAATGCCGCTTGTGGTGATTGAATAGGTCGCGCAGCCGATGTTCCAGAAGATCCTCATCGCCAACCGCGGCGAAATCGCGCTCCGGGTATTGCGCGCTGCCAAGGAACTCGGCATCAAGACCGTCGTGGTCCACTCAACCGCCGACGCCGAAGCCATGCATGTGCGCCTTGCCGACGAAAGCGTCTGCATCGGCCCGCCTGCTTCACGCGACAGCTATCTCAACATCCATCAGATCGTCGCGGCCTGTGAGATCACCGGCGCCGACGCCGTGCACCCTGGCTACGGGTTCCTGTCGGAGAACGCCCGCTTTGCCGACATTCTGGCCGCGCACAACATCACATTCATTGGCCCTTCGGGCGACCACATCCGCATCATGGGCGACAAGATCGAAGCCAAGCGCACCGCAAAGCGGCTTGGGATTCCGGTGGTGCCCGGCTCCGACGGCGCGGTCTCCGATGAGAGCGAGGCCAAAAAAATCGCCGCCGCTATCGGTTACCCGGTGATCATCAAGGCATCCGCCGGCGGCGGTGGCCGCGGCATGAAAGTGGCGCGCACCGAGAACGACCTGATCGAGGCATTGCAAACTGCCAAATCCGAGGCAGGCGCCGCTTTCGGCGATGACGCGGTCTACATCGAAAAGTACCTCGAAAAGCCGCGCCACATTGAGCTTCAGGTGTTTGGCGACGGCGTTGGCAAGGGTATCCACCTCGGTGAGCGCGATTGTTCGTTGCAGCGTCGCCACCAGAAAGTCTGGGAAGAAGCCAATTCCCCCGCCCTCAACACCGAAGAGCGCACCCGAATCGGCAACATCTGCGCCAAGGCTGTGGCCGACCTTGGCTACTCCGGTGCGGGCACGATCGAATTTCTCTACGAGAATGGCGAGTTCTATTTTATCGAGATGAACACGCGCCTGCAGGTCGAGCATCCGGTTACGGAAGCGATCACCGGCATGGATCTGGTCCACGAGCAGATCCGTGTTGCTTCGGGCGGAGGGCTTTCGGTCACCCAGGCCGAGGTCAAGTTCCAGGGCCACGCCATCGAGTGCCGCATCAATGCCGAGGACCCGCGTACTTTCGTACCCTCGCCGGGTACGATCACCCATTTCCATACGCCCGGCGGCCTGGGCATCCGTGTCGATTCCGGCGTCTATTCCGGCTATCGCATCCCGCCCTATTACGACAGCCTGATCGGCAAGCTGATCGTACATGGACGCAACCGCGTCGAATGCATGATGCGCCTGCGCCGCGCGCTCGACGAGTTTGTGGTGGACGGCATCAAGACGACACTGCCGCTCTTCCGCGATCTCGTCGGCAACAGCGATATTGCCAATGGCGACTACGACATCCACTGGCTGGAAAAATATCTGGCGCGGAGCGCGTAATAAGGCGGTATGATTCGTCCCCTCGCTCCCGGCCAAAAGATACCGACCGATCTGCTTCTTAAGGCCTATGCGTCCGGTGTGTTTCCGATGGCGGAAAATGCCAGCGACTCCGAGGTTTTCTGGGTCCGGCCCGAAACCCGCGGCATCATTCCTCTGGATAGCTTCCACGTACCGAAGAGTCTCCGCAAGGCAGTCAGGCACGGCATCTTCGATATTCGTTTCGACGCTGACTTCGCGGGCGTCATCGACGCCTGCGCCGAACTGCGCGAGAGCCGCCGCTCGACCTGGATCAACACACCGATCCGCGAAGCCTACCTGGAGCTTTTCCGCATCGGCCACGCACACACCGTAGAAGCCTGGCGCGGGGATCAACTCGTCGGCGGCCTCTACGGTGTCACGCTGGGCCGCGCCTTCTTCGGCGAAAGCATGTTCTCACGCGAGACGGATGCGTCGAAAATCTGTCTGGTCCACCTTGTCGAGCGCCTGCGTGAGCGTGAATTTGTGCTGTTGGACACGCAGTTCACCACCGAGCATCTTAAGCGCTTCGGCGCAATCGACGTTTCGCGGCGCAAATATGAACTGCTGCTGGCAGAGGCACTCGAATCGAACGCGAAGTTTTTTCCGTAAACCCGTGACTGCGCGCGCTACCGGATCGGCCCGAAAATCGGAATCGATTTTCGGAAAGCACGATGCGCAGTCTCTAAGACACACAGCGTCCTTTGCGCGTCCGAAAGGACGCGCGGCGCTGTAGTATCGCCGGTGTCAGTTCGTCTTTGCCGGTTCCGGGGCCGGCACATCCGACTTCGGCTTGCAGCTCTTGAGCCACACGTCATAGACGGCGTGCTCGACGGCGTTCAGGCCAGGGCTTTCGGCAAACATCCAGCCGGTGAAGATGCGCCGTATCTTGCGGTCGAGGGTGATCTCATCGACCTCTACGAAGGAGTCCGTCTTCGGCTCTTCCTCCTTCGGTTGCGAATAGCAGACGCGCGGCGTCACTTGCAGCGCTCCGAACTGCACAGTCTCGTTGATATAGACGTCGAAGGTAATGGTGCGCCCGGTGATCTTGTCGACGCCGGTGAACTCGGCGACCGGATTGCTGATGCGTTCGGCATAAGCGGGCGACAGCACCGCGCCTGCCGTCAGTGCGAGGGCTAAGGTCGCCGCGATTTTTGTGCCGTGCAGTTTAGGTACAAGCATCATCATGCGGATCATTCCGGAAAGTGGTCGCCTGATGGCCCGACAGGCAGGTCGCCGCGATTGGTCACAAGGCGTTAATGCCGGATTGTGGCGAGAAAAGTCCGATGGTTAACCGCCTGGGGTCCAGGCGTCATAATCGCCCGAAACCTGCGGCCGGTGCGATCCATGCGCTAACGAACCCTTGGGCCGGTAGGCTGCGGCGCTGCCGGTCAAATTGGCCTCATGAGGCTTCTGCCAGGCGCGCGGCTTGTAATTTTCCTGCGAGGGCGCGACATCGACGCGGTGATGCATCCAGCCATGCCAGCCCGGCGGAATGCTCGAGGCCTCCGCCACACCGTTGTAGATCACCCAGCGGCGCGTACGCCCTTCCGAATCTGTACCGCCTTCGTAGTAAACGTTGCCCGCGTCGTCCTGACCGACCCGCTTGCCGTAGCGCCAAGTGTGGAAACGCGTGCCAAGCGTCTGGCCATTCCACCAGGTGAAAAACTGAGTGATAAAAGTCTTCATTGAACTACCTGTCGCCAGCGCATCTGGGGTCTACCGCTTATGGCGTCCGGTATTGGCAATGGCAAGAGGGCGAATGGCGAATTGGACGTCAGAGAATCCGCCGCATTTCTGGCTATAATCAAGCAGAAGGACAATCAGTCCCAATTGAAGTGCAACCTATGATCATCGATGCAATCACACGTCAGGGAGACTGGCTGTTTCGCTGGCGCAGCTATGTGCTGTTGGGCTTCTTGCCGCTCGGTCTCCTCGCGATTAGTCGTCCCGAAGCGGTTGAAACTCACTTTGGCGATATGGCTGACTTTTTCTACGAATTTGCCTGCACCGCATTGGCCTTTCTAGGTTTAGGTCTTCGCGCGTTCACTGTGGGCTTCGTGCCAGCTGGTACTTCGGGACGCAATACGCGTAGCCAAATCGCCAGCACTCTGAACACGACAGGTATTTATTCCCTGACACGCAACCCGCTCTATCTTGGCAATGCCATGATCTACATGGCAATTGCGCTGTTCACGCAAGATATCTATTTTTCGATTCTCATGTTGCTTTTCCTAGTTATCTATCTCGAACGCATTATCGCAACAGAAGAACGGTTCTTAGCTGAGAAATTTGGAAGCGCGTATCTCGATTGGTCGAGCCACGTACCGGCTTTTTTCCCGAGGTTGACCGGGTGGAAGGCGCCATCGCTGCCTTTTTCAGTTCGGAATGTATTGCGCCGTGAGTATTCTGGTCTATTTGCCATCATAGTTGTATTATTCGCAATCGAAACGATCCGTGATTTGCTGGTCGAGCAAGAACTGGAGGTAGATTCGGAATGGCTAGCCGCTTTCATCGCTGCAGCCGCGATTTATATCAGCTTGCGATCATTGAAGAAGTATACCGCTTTTTTGAAGGTTGATGGTCGGTGAACTGAATGAAGGTCGGCTAGCTCAGCGCTTTCTCGTAAATTTTCGCCGGAATGGCGGAATTCGCGCTGCCGCAATTCGCGGTGTTGCCAACCTCGGCAAAGCCGTTGGCGGTGTAGAACGCCGCGGCCACAGCGTTCGCCGGCTCGACTTCGAGACGAATGATGCGCGCCTCGGGGAAACTGTCTTCGATCTCGCGCAACAGCATGCCTCCCAGTCCTGACCGTTGCAGGTCAGGGCTCACATAGAGCTGGTTCAGCATGACGATCGCCGGATCCTTTGTCGCCGCCGCGTAAGCCATACCGCCGATACGCTTACCGTCGTCAGCAACCAGAAATTCGGAATTCGGCCTGACCAGCCTCGCTTTCAGCGAGGCGATCGAGTGCCAGTCGTCGGTGATCTCGTCGACCCGATCCGCGCCATAGATCGGATCGTAGGTCGCATGCCATGTCTCGACCAGCAGCGCGCGCACCGCCAGAAGGTCGCGCGCGCTGGCAGTGCGGACGAACATCATTCGATCCCGAGCTTGGCCTTCACCAGATCGTTGACCGCCTGCGGATTGGCCTTACCGCCGCTCGCCTTCATCACCTGGCCGACGAACCAGCCCGCAAGCGTCGGCTTGGCTCTCGCCTGCTCGACCTTGTCGGGATTGGCGGCAATTACATCGTCCACCACTTTCTCGATCGCGCCCGCATCTGTCACCTGCTTCATGCCACGGCTTTCGACAAGCGACTTGGGGTCTCCGCCTTCGTTCCAGACGATTTCGAACAGGTCTTTGGCGATCTTGCCGGAAATCGTGCCTTCCTTGATGAGATCAACAATCCCACCCAGTTGATCGGGCGAAACCGGCGACTCTTCAATGGCTTTGCCCGCCTTGTTCAAAGCGCCGAGAAGGTCGTTGATCACCCAGTTCGCGGCCGTCTTGCCATCGCGGCCGGCAGCCACCCTCTCGAAATAATCCGCAATTGCCTTTTCCGACACCAGGATCGAGGCGTCATAGGCCGAGAGACCGAGGCTGGAAATCAGGCGCAGGCGCTTGTCGTCCGGCAGTTCGGGCAGATGCGCGGCGAGCGCATCGACGTAAGCTTGGTCGAATTCCAGCGGCAGCAGGTCGGGATCCGGGAAATAACGATAATCGTGCGCCTCTTCCTTGGAGCGCATCGACCGGGTCTCGCCCTTGTTGGGATCGAACAGCCGGGTTTCCTGATCGATCGCGCGGCCGTCTTCGAGGATGGCGATCTGCCGCCGCGCCTCATATTCGATGGCCTGGCCGACAAAGCGGATGGAGTTGACGTTTTTGATCTCGCAGCGCGTTCCGAAATCGCCGCCCGGCTTGCGAACGGAGACGTTGACGTCGGCGCGCATCGAGCCTTCGTCCATATTGCCGTCGCAAGTGCCGAGGTAGCGCACAATGGTGCGCAGCTTGGTCAGGTAGGCTTTGGCTTCGTCGGACGAGCGCATGTCCGGCTTCGACACTATCTCCATGAGTGCCACGCCAGAGCGGTTCAGATCGACATATGACATGGTCGGATGCTGGTCGTGCATCGACTTGCCCGCGTCCTGCTCCAAATGCAGCCGCTCGACACCGACCTCGATCTCCTCGAACTGTCCCTTCGAATCGGGGCCGACCGACACCGTGACGGTCCCTTCGCCGACGATAGGCTGCTTGAACTGCGAAATCTGGTAGCCCTGCGGCAGGTCTGGATAAAAGTAGTTCTTCCGGTCGAAGACCGACTTATGATTGATCTGCGCCTTCAGCCCAAGCCCGGTGCGGATCGCCTGGCGCACGCATTCCTCATTGATCACCGGCAGCATACCGGGCATCGCTGCGTCGACGAGGCTGACATTGGCGTTGGGCGCAGCGCCAAACGCCGTGGATGCTCCCGAAAACAGCTTGGCTTCGGACGTCACCTGCGCGTGGACTTCCAAGCCAATGATCACCTCCCAATCGCCAGTGGCGCCGGGGATGAAGCGTTTCGGGTCGGGCGTGCGTGTGTCGATGATGGTCATGGATCTGGTGCGTCCGGAAATCTCAGTAAGCGCTTGTTTTCTTCGGCTACCGCAAGCGGCGCGGCGAGGCAAGCTTCCGCGTGTCGGCATCAGCGACAATCAGACTCGTGACCCGCTGCGCTCACCAGTTCCTCGCCAGATCACACAATGATGGGCAGCAATTGCTTGACGGCCTTAAGTAAATTGGGAATCGCGTGACGGTCGTTCGACAGATGTCCCAACAGGTATTTCTGGAACAAACCGTCAAAGACCGCATAAAGCGCCTCTGCCGAAATCGCCGGCTTCGTGCCGCCGAGTTCCGCATAACGGGACACGATGCGCCAGACCATAGTCTCGAGGCTCTTGTCGATTTCCAGAACGTCCTCGCGGAAGGCAGCCTCGAACAGCGCCTGCGCCCGCAGGTCGTACCAAAGGCGATGCATCGCTGCATCATCCCTGATTGTTTCCCCGAGCTTCTCGAGAAAGCCCTCCATGAGCTCATCGCGGGTCTTCGCGGAAGCGGTTATTTCATCGTAGCGGGTGACGCACTTTGACTTGTAGTGCCGGACGCTGCAGCAGATCAAATCGACTTTGTCGGTGAAATAGTAGTGGGAAACACCGTGGGTGAATTCCGACTGCTGGGCAATCTCCCGAAGGCTCGTGCGCGCGTAACCGAGTTCGCCAAGCGTCTTGAGCACCGCCTCAGCCAGTTCGATGCGCCGCTGATCGATCTTTTCGATGGCACGCGCGGAGTTTCTAATGGCTGGGTTCGGAAGTTCAACGAAATGACGAGTCATTTTACCCTTTGCTTCCAGCAACACCTCAGACGTTGCTTTGGCGTTTCGAGACTGGCGTCTCATCCTGCATTATACTGCCTCGCATAACTGTCCATGGCAATTGGTCCTTTCGTACGAGCCGCAAATCGGGTAGAATTTTGCGTATTAACACTCCCAGAGATCAAACAGGTACTTGACAACTGTATAGGATAATTTAGACAATTGTCGTATTGAATTTGTTTTTGGATTTCAACTCAACACAATCTTGAGTTGGGACACGAGGAGTGGAATGCGTCAAGTAATTCGACCAGGAACACGACGAGCTCTTCGCCTGTCCGTAGACAACGCTAGATAAAGTGAAGTGCTGCTTTGCAGCGCGCCCTTCGCGGGGGGAAACGGTTTGACTATGCCGACCGGATTTTCAACCGCACGATGTTTCGACCGCATTGGGCCCGACCATTAAAACCCGACATTGGTAAATCCCCCGGTTCACGTTTGTCTGGGCCCGGGCGGCGCGGATTTATTCCCGCCGCCCCTTTTTTGGCGCGTGCAGCCACCCGGGTCTCTCATGAATGAGCTGCTGTTCAACGCAATGGGCGCCTTGCGATCTTCTCCAGTCCGCGGAAATGGTTTAGTCGCCGCCGCAGATAATTTAGGCAAGGCGCGCGGCAGCATGGACTGCCGCGCATGTTTCACGCAGCGATTGGGCTAAGCGTGTGCGATATATTCCCGGATCTGCTCTGCCTCGCGCTCCACATCCTCGATGCGCCGCTTCACAACATCGCCGATCGAGACGATTCCGTCGAGTTGACCGTTCTTCTCCACCGGAAGATGCCGGAACCGGCCGCGCGTCATGATTTCCATGACCTCATTGACGGTGTGGTTCTCATTGCAGATGTTGACCTTGGGCGTCATCACCTCGCGCACAGTCTTGTCGAGCGCGGCGGCACCATCTTTGCCGATCACGCGGACGATGTCACGCTCAGAGAGAATGCCGACGATCTTGCGGTCACCGTTTGTCACGACCACCGCGCCGATGCGCCGCTCGCTGAGCAGCTTTGCCGCAGTGGACAGCTTCTCATTCGGACCGAGCGTGAAAACATCGTGCCCCTTTTGCTCCAGGATTGCCTTGACCGTCATGGCGACCTCCCATCAGTATCTGTATAAGCCGGCGCTTGATGTGCCGAGCTCAATGTCATCGTGCCTGTCGCAGGCAACCATTGCAAGTGTTTGAGATCGATTGCGAGATCGCTACGTCCACTGTTGTCGCGCTTGATCTTTTGCGATGAACAAGGGGATGCCAAAGAACCCAACGACGAAACCGCCGACATGGGCTTCCCAAGCGATGGTCACGCCCGAACCCACACCCATTCCGTAGACGCCGGTGACGAAATTGGCGATCATCCACACCAGCAGGAATGTTACAACCGTGCGCATCCTCAGGACATAACTGATCGGTAGAGCCGGGCCAGAGAAAGACGCCCTGCCGCCGCTGCGATCCACGCGAAAAGCGAAACGCGCCGCCGCACCCATCATGCCGGATATGGCGCCTGAAGCACCAATCAGCGGTGCCTCGCTATGCGGATAGATGGCACAATGCAACGCTGCCGCTGCCAGCCCCGTGACCACCCAGAACAGCGCGAACCGGACGACGCCGAGTCGGTTGGCCAGAGGCGAGCCGAACGCGGCGAGCCACACCAGATTCACGAGAAGATGCGCGGCGCTGCCATGCAGGAACGCATAGGTGATGGGTGTCGTGAACGCATAGACGTCGAGTCCGTAGAAATAGCGCTCCGGGATGAACGCAGTACGCAGCAGCAGGCCGTTGTCCTGGCTGACGTCGAGCAGATAGACGCGACCGACATGGATCGCCACGCAAAGGGATGATGACGGCCATCACAACCGCTGGAATGTTAAGAATTGGCTCGCGCCGCACCTCTTCAGGCCGCGGCTCGTTCTCGTTGATCGGTGGCTCGCTCATTGAGCAAGTGTAAGTGCAAGTCGCGCGGCGATTGGCAAGCGAAATCCGACTTCCCCCGTCGGCTGCCGGCGCGCTGCTTGCGCGAACCAAGCCCAAAAAGAAAAGGCCGCTCAGGATGTTACCTGAACGGCCGGTCGAGCCCCCGCTCTTCCCAAGTCTTAACTGGAGGGGCGCCAGCTGTTGTCGACAACCAGCGCCATGGAGTGATCGGATAAATGTCATAGCGAGTTGCGGCGCGCAATCTAAACAGAAAATTAACCTTAACCCGCCGCCGGGGCGATTCCCCGCGGCTGGCACGCTTCATGCTCCAACTGTCCTGAAGACGCACAGCAGATGTCCGACTGTTTGTCGGTGGCACACAAGTCAGCAGATCCTGCAGGTTGGGTTGGTATGAAACGCGAAGCATCGGTGAATCTGTTCCAATATTGGAACCGTTTGCGCGACGGACGCCGCGCGCCTCGGCGAACTGAAATCGAACCCGCCGACATAAAGATGTTGCTCGGCGACACTTTCATCCTTGAGACCGACTCGCGCGGTGAAGCAGTGTTCCGCCTCGCCGGCACGCGGCTTTGCGCGATCTATGGCCAGGAACTAAAGGGTTGCGCCTTCGCTTCCCTCTGGAACGAAAGGGATGGCAAGATCGCCGCTCGGCTGGTTCGCAGCGCTTTCGCCGACAAATCGGTTGTTGTCGTCACCTACCGGGGTATGACAAAAACCCAGAGGTCGTTGGCACTCGAACTCCTGCTTCTTCCTTTGGACGGCGGTCAAGACGGTCAACGCGCTCTGGGCATCGTCTCGTCCGACGCCAAACCTTACTGGCTGGGCGTCGATCCGGTTGTCGATACCGCGATCGATACTGTGCGCGTAGTCGATCCTGAACGCGAGCCAATGTTCCTGAAAAATCGGCCGCCAGTGCCTGTTCCATCAGCCACATTTGGTCAACGTGGCGCCTCCATGAGTGAGTTCGAGAATGAGGGTGCGCGGCGCATTCGTCACCTCCTTGTGCTGCCAGGAGGAAAAATCGGCTAGCAATCACCAAAATACAGCGATCAGAGCGGCTATTCGCGCCTGCCCTTACCGGTCGTTAACCTCTTTCCGCTCTATATAATCTGGATAATCTGGGTATTTTAGTACTTATCTGTGGACTACGCGTTAGCGGAGCAGAACGAGTGATCAGGGCGACCGCACTAGACCATTCACCATCACGGGTCGAGCGGCGGAACTTTCAAAGGGTCCGCGTTAAGATCTATGGACGGTTCATGCTTGAGGACCGGACGGAATATCCGTGCCAGGTTGTCGATATGTCGCCGGGAAATGTCGCACTGCGCGCGGATGAGATCGGCTCTCTCGGCGAGAAAGTAATCGCCTATATCGACCATGTCGGGCGTGTCGAAGGCGTCATAACGCGCATCCTGCCGGACGGCTTCGCGATGACGATCATCGCCTCCGATCGCAAGAAGGACAAGCTTGCGGCCCAGCTCACCTGGCTGGCCAACAAGCACGAGTTGGATCTGCCTGAAGATCGCCGCCATGAACGCGTAACGCCTCGCAACCCATTGAGCACCCTTCAGCTGCTCGATGGACGCCGCTATCCGTGCCGCATCATCGATTTGTCGCTTTCCGGTGCGGCGGTGGAAATCGAGGTCAAACCCGCTCTCGGCGTGCAGGTCATTCTTGGCACCATGCGTGGTCAGGTCGTCCGTCATTTCGAAGACGGCATCGCCATTGAGTTTGCGGTAGTCCAGTTATCAGAGACACTCGAATCCGAGTTCAACAGCAAAAGCTGACCATGAGCGTAGGCTCCAAAACGGCGAGCCTCTGGCGCGCCGTTCCGTTTGCGTTCGGACAAAAATCATTGCAAGCGCATGCCACTCAAAAAAACCGACGACTCCTTCGGTTTTTCGACTGCGGCGCTACAGACGGAGCCCGCCAGCCGCCTAGCTCCCAAAACCGCTAAGTCCCCGCGTGAACCGGCCAGCCGACAGTGTATTCCGGTATTCGGGCGTCGATGACGGCTGTCGTGGATGGACATAGTCTAACCAGCCTCGCCGACTGAATTCATTCAAATTTTATGTAATTTTTATTCTTAGTTTAGTACAATATATCCCACATTTCACTCGATTTATGCTTCACGATTTTGCCTCAAATAAATCCACATCAGTCATTGTCTCCGCAGTTGGGGAGACGGGACTATGCACTTCATTCATAATGGACGTTTGCTGTTTCTAGCGCTCGCCGGATTGTTGGGGCTGACGGCGATCGCTAACGCAACTGGTTCTTCCATGGTGACTGGCGCGCGTACCACGCAGCCGGTTGGCCACTACGAATTCTGCAAGGAGTCGCCGCAAGAGTGTCGGCAGAAATCGTCGAAGCGTGCTCCTGTCGAACTGTCGCGCCGCTTGTGGTCGGTCATGATCAACATCAATGACACGGTGAATGCTGTCGTTGCGCCGCGCACCGACATGGAAATATGGGGCCGCGAGGAAGTATGGTCGTACCCTGACGGTCAGGGCGACTGCGAGGACTATGCGCTTGAGAAGCGTCGCGAGTTGATCGCACTCGGCATCCCTGCCGGCAATCTGTTGATGACGGTGGTTCGCCAACCAAATGGCGACGGCCATGCGGTTCTCACGGTTCGCACCAGCCAGGGCGACTTCATCCTCGACAATCTCGAGACGCGCATCCTCGCTTGGAAGCAAACCGAATACACATTTCTCAAGCGTCAATCCGAAACGAACTCAGGCGTCTGGGTCAAGATCAATGACGGCCGCGCCGAGGCAGTGGCGAGCGTCCGCTAGGAAGAGCTTTTGGGAAAGCCCGGTCGAGTCCCCACCCTCCCCGTCCCCAACGACCGGGTCTAGGAGCCGGCCCCTGTCCCCGGGGCCGGCTCCGCCTTTTGTGACTTCGCCATAGCGTTGCTGCACGTTCGGAAATTAGCGGACGATACAGCGGTAAGCGACGATCGCGTCGGGGCTGCGCCGCCACTGCTGACGCAGCGCGGTCGACGACCGCCTAAGGCAATCGCTCCAGCCCGATCTTGAACCTGCGGGCATTGCCGACATAGTGCGCGGCCGATTGCTTGAGCTTCTCTATTGCATTCGCATTGAGCACACGCATGGCCCTGGCGGGCGCTCCGACAATCAGCGAATTGTCTTCGAAAACCTTGCCTTCGGTTACAAGCGCCCCTGCCCCAACCAGGCAGTTCCTGCCGACGCGTGCGCCGTTGAGAACAATAGCGCCCATGCCGATCAAGCTGTTCTCGCCGATCGTGCAGCCATGCAGCAGCGCTCTGTGGCCGATTGTGCAGCCCTCGCCGATCGTTAGCGGAAAGCCGGGATCGGTATGCATGACGACGTGTTCCTGCACGTTGGTTCGCGCACCGATGGCAATCGGTTCGTTGTCGCCCCGGATTGCGGCGCCAAACCAGATCCCCACATCCTTGCCGATATGTACGCGGCCAATGATGGTGACGTCCGGTGCGATCCAGACGTTTGACTCATCCGCGAATTCGGGGCCTACGCCATCGATGGAATAGAGGGGCATCAAGTCTCCGGGGTTGTTCGCGTTGCGGCAGTACGCTAACACCAGCAGCCCTGGAAGCCGATAGCAAGCACCCGCACGATCAAACCGACGGCGATAATGCCAAGCGCTCCCGCCCATACCAGTGCGGTGAGACCACAAAACCCTAGATAGAGCTGTGAGATCTTGCCGTCGCGGCGTGCCTGCATGGCATCGTTGGTGAGCATCATCGGTCCTGCGACGACCATCGACAGCGCAAAGGTAAGAAACCGCGTCCGAGAGCCGATTTGCTCACCGAAGGAGAGTGGCTTTCCAATGGCGAGTTCCATCACCGACCCGAGCAACCCGGAAACGGTGATACCGGACATGACAGCAAAAGCGAGTTCGGCCGATGTCAATTTTACCTCCCGTTTACCATGGGAATGCACAGTTCTCTCACTTCACCGGCAGAGTTCGTGCCGGTCTAACCGTGCCGAAATCGGACACATCCGCTGTTTTGGGTATGATAGTATGAGCCAGGCGACAGTGGAGCGGTTAGAGGACAGCCCGATCAGCCCACAGCTGATGCAGCGTGTCTTCTGGATTTTGGCCTTCCTGGCAATCACCGCGATCGGCCTTAGCCTGGCCGGCAAGTTTTTCGGCTCCTCCATTGCACTCGCGGGCTACACCGAGGATGTGTCGCCAAGGAACGTCGTTATCGGCAAGAACGTCATCGCAGCCCCTGCCAACACCATTCGCTTCGAGCGTGCGCGTCGACATGGCGTCGCTTCGAGGCTGGACCTCTATCTGCGCTGGCCGAAGCTGGATGGCTACAGCCAGGAGGCGCGCGACGACTTCAACAACGCCAAGGGCGTTCGCAACATCCTGTTCCTCTCCTTCGAGGAGCGCATGATGTCGCGCGACATGAGCGGACGCTTCAACCCTATCTATCGCTCGCTGATCGTCACACCCGGGACACCCGGTCCCGGCGGCCTGACGGTCTACGATTTCTCGACTAAGTCCGGCTATCTCAACGAAGTGCTGGTGGCGGCCAACCGCACCGGCAAAGATCCATTCGTCGCCCGCTGCCTCAGCGGCCAGAGCGCCGAGGAATTGCTTGCGCCTTGCGAGCGCGATGTCGATTTTGCCGACAATTTAAGCCTGACCTACCGTTTCCCGCGCCAGCTTCTCGTTGATTGGCAAACGCTCGATGCAATGATCGTGGCCAAAGCCTACGAAATGCTGAAAAGCGCCCAATGATCGCGCGGCCCGCGCTTTAGCTCAGGTCGATATCGAGGATCGCCATCGAGAAATTATAGTCGCCGTCGTCCTCGTCCTTGTAGACAAGACCGAGGAACTCCTCGCCGACATACACTTCGGCAGAATCGGTCTTACGCGGACGCGCCTTCACCTGCATTTCGGGGTTTTTGAAGGTGCGCTTGAAAAAGGCTTCCAGCTTCTTGATCTCGTCGGGCTTCAAGGCGCCTCTCCTGTCGATTGATTGGTTGGCGCTTCTGGCACGGAGATGGTTCGCCTGTAAAGGCTGGGGCCGGCGCCGGGGGACAGTTTACTCTGTGCCGGCGGAACGAACCCGTCACCGGCACAGCACTTCAGCCGCAACAAGGTAAACTGTCCCCAGCGTCGCCTAGATGTCGAAGCTGACGACGTGGTCCATGATCTGCGACGGCAGGAACTGGTCCATCTGCCGCGAAGGCCGGTCGCAGCCGCTCTCGCCAACCACGCGAGCCGGAACGCCGGCAACCGTCTTGTTATGCGGCACAGGCGACAGCACGACCGAGCCGGCCGCTATCTTCGAGCAATGGCCGACCTCGATATTGCCAAGGATTTTCGCGCCAGCGCCGATCAGAACGCCGTAGCGGATCTTCGGGTGTCGGTCGCCACCGGCCTTGCCGGTGCCGCCGAGCGTAACACCGTGCAGAATCGAAACATCGTCCTCGATGACCGCCGTCTCGCCAACAACGAGGCCAGTCGCATGATCGATGAAGACGCCCTTACCCATCTTCGAGGCAGGGTGGATGTCGGTCTGGAAGACGGAGGACGACCTGCTCTGCAGATAAAGAGCGAAATCGCGGCGTCCCAGCCCCCACAGCCAGCTTGCCAGCCGGTGGGTTTGAATGGCGTGAAATCCCTTGAAATAGAGGATCGGCATGAAGAACCGGTCGCATGCCGGATCGCGGTCATAATACGCCTGGATGTCGGCGCGAACCGCGTTGCTCCATTCAGGCACGTCGTTGATCATCGCCTTGAACGTTTGGCGGATAATATCGGCCCCTACATCAGGGTGATCAAGCCGCTCGGCAATCCGATGGATGACAGCGTCTTCAAGCGTTTCCTGATTAAGGATCGTCGAATAGAGAAACGCCGACATCAGCGGGTCGCTCGTTACGGCTTCCGTCGCCTCGCTGCGCACCGAACTCCAGATCGGATCAACGGGCTGAACCGCACTTGGCTTAACCAGATTGACCGTATTCATCACCTGCCTCCGTCGCGGCTCCTCACCGTCGCGCGCTTGTATACCCTGAACAATGGCGCATCGGAACTCAATTTTCCTTATTGCATGCTCAAATGGATTGGTTTGGCGGCGTTTCAAGGGCTTTGAGCCGCCGGTGCTCCGATAACGGCTCAGATCGGATGCGCGGCGAGAAACTCCAGCACGCGCTGCTTGAACGACCGGTCGCCGACGGCGAGCATATGGTCCCTGCCCTCGATCTCGAATGCTTCGCCATAAGGCATCAGCGCCGCCAGATCCTCGGCCGAGCCACCGATGTCGTCCCGAGTGCCGACGGCAACCAGCGTCGGCTGCGTCAAGCGAGCGATCTCGTCCTCGCTCACCAGCGTACGCGAGGTCATAATACAAGCGGCAAGCGCCCGTTTGTCGCTTTTGGTCTGGTCGGCAAACGCCCGGAAGGACTTGCCGCGCTTATCCCCAATCGCCTCCGGATCGTCGGCCAGCAGCGCCGACGCGATAGAGTCCCAATCACCGACACCCTCAACCATGCCGATGCCGAGTCCGCCGAAGACCAGCGTCGCCACCATAGCAGGTTCGGCAAGCGCCAGGAACGCGGAGATGCGGGCGCCCATGGAGTAGCCCATGACATGGGCACGCTCGATGCCGAGATGGCCGAGAAGCGCGGCGGCGTCGCCCGCCATCTTCTCCGGCGTATACTCTTGCGGATCGTAGCTTTTCGACGATTGTCCGTGGCCGCGATTGTCAAAGGCGATGACCCGGTAGCCTGCTTCGTTCAGCACCTTGGCCCAACCGGGCACAACCCAGTTGACCTGAAGGCTGGAGGCAAAGCCATGGATCAGCAGGATCGGCTCGCCAGCACCCCGCCCGGGTCTGCGATCGACATAGGCGAGCTCGAAACCTTCATGCGAAAAGTACGACGTCACATCGCCCCCTGGCGCAGCCTTCGTGCTCAAATCATCGGGAAGGCCTCACCCCGGATTGGCGGCGCCAGAGACTTGATCGATCGCCGGATGGCGCAGATCGGTTCCGTCGACGATACCTGCCTTCGCCGCCGTGCCAGCCTTGAGTTCCAGCACGAAACGCACTGGCTCGTTCGGCGCAATCAGTGCTTCGGACTGAGGCACGCCCTGCTTGATGGCGCGCACGATGCCGTCTTGTCCGACAAAGACGAGATCAAGCGGCATCGGCGTGTTCTTCATCCAGAAGCCGACAGGCTGCGTCTGCTCGAACACGAAGAGCATGCCGTGATCGTCCGCCATGGTCTGGCGAAACATCAGGCCGGTTGACCGCTCACCGGCATCGTCGGCGACTTCGATTGTGAAGGATTTTTCGCCCGTCGCGGTTTCCGCGATCAGCGGTGCAGGATCGGTGGGCAAAGTCTGCCCTTGGCTGTCCGCCGAAGCGGCAGATTGCGACAATGCACAAATGACGGCCGCCACGAATGTGACCTTCGCAGATTTGCCGTCAATCCGAGACATAGAAATCATATCAACTCCCCTCACGTCTTCGCACTAGTGCGAAGACGGCAGGGTACCGATATCGGGATGAATTTCGGCAGCCATAAGGCCTTTGTCGCCACGACCGAAACGCACAAGCACCACCTGGCCGGGCCGCAGCTCGGTCAAGCCGTATCGGCGCAACGTTTCCATATGCACGAAAATATCTTCCGTGCCCTCGCCGCGCGTCAGGAAGCCGAACCCCTTGGTCCGGTTGAACCATTTTACCAGCGCGCGCTCCAGCCCGCTTTCGGCCGTCACGGTAACATGCGTGCGCTGTTCCGGCATCTCAGCCGGATGCACAGCTGTCGAATTGTCCATGGATACAACGCGGAATGTCTGCATGCCGCGCTCACCGCGCCTGGCAAGGCAAACAACGCGTGCACCTTCATGAGCGGTCTGGAAGCCGTCGCGACGCAAGCAGGTGACGTGAAGCAGAACATCACCGGCGCCGTCGTCTGGAGCGATGAAGCCATAGCCCTTGGCCACATCAAACCACTTGATCACACCAGAAACCTCGACAACACCGGCAACATCCCCGATA
Organism: uncultured Alphaproteobacteria bacterium; assembly: GCA_963839725.1. Taxonomy (GTDB): domain Bacteria; phylum Pseudomonadota; class Alphaproteobacteria; order Rhizobiales; family Rhizobiaceae; genus Kumtagia. The sequence goes on from CAWIWT010000019.1 coordinate 99,328, forward strand.
TCGTCATGATCCAGTGCGTCGCGATCCCCCAAGCTCCGCCCCGCAGTAGAGGCCTTGTCCCCCATTGAACGCACCCTTTGTTACGAAGCACTCGTGATTCTGTGTACTAGGATAGCATCGCGTCGTCGGAACAACGCAAGGGCTTACGTGCGTTTTTCACTGGGCTTGGCGCTTGTTCCTTGCCGGGGATCACTTAGAAGCAACACCCGACTCAAAGTCGCGATTGCGATGGATGCCCCACTTGCCTAATTTGGCGCCAGTTTGAACAGTTTCCCGACAAGACGGAGTAGAAGAATGCGCTATCTGCACACCATGGTCCGCGTCACTGACGTCGATGCCTCGCTCGACTTCTATTGCAAGAAACTCGGGCTCGAGGAAATCCGCCGCCACGAAAACGTAAAGGGCCGCTTCACGTTGATCTTCCTCGCCGCTCCCGCCGACAAGCAAACGTCGGTCGCCAAGCGCGCGCCGGAACTTGAACTGACATTCAACTGGGATCCCGAGGTCTACACGGGCGGCCGCAATTTCGGCCACCTCGCCTACAAGGTCGAGAACATCTACGAGACCTGCCAGCGGCTCATGGACATGGGCGTGACGATCAATCGTCCGCCGCGCGACGGCAACATGGCGTTCGTCAAGTCTCCCGACAACGTCTCCATCGAGCTTCTGCAGGAAGGCGAACCGCTTGCGCCGCAAGAGCCATGGCTGTCGATGCCGAACACGGGCAGCTGGTAGGGCGGTTGCGCGGGCATCAACCACAAATGTTGCGCCCGCCTGCCCATGCGCCTAGACAAATGTGACTGAGGGGGGAGCCGCGATGAAAGAGGTGCTGGACGAGCTGGAACGCCGCCGCGAGGTCGCGCGCATGGGTGGCGGTCAGGCGCGCATCGACGCCCAGCACAAGCGCGGCAAGCTGACGGCGCGCGAGCGCATCGATATTTTTCTCGACGAAGGCTCGTTCGAGGAATTCGACATGTTCGTCGAGCACCGTTCCACCGATTTCGGCATGGCGGGCCAGAAAATAGCCGGCGACGGTGTCGTCACCGGCTGGGGCACGGTCAATGGCCGTCCGGTCTATCTGTTCGCCAAGGATTTCACCGTCTTCGGCGGGTCGCTTTCTGAGGCGCATGCCGAGAAGGTGATGAAAGTGCAGGACATGGCGCTGCGCAACCGCGCGCCGATCATCGGCATTTACGATGCCGGCGGCGCACGCATACAGGAGGGCGTCGCCGCACTTGGTGGCTATGCGGAGATCTTCCAGCGCAACGTGCTTGCCTCTGGCGTCATTCCGCAGATTTCGGTGATCATGGGGCCATGCGCGGGCGGCGACGTGTATTCCCCTGCCATGACCGATTTCATCTTCATGGTGCGCGATACTTCCTATATGTTCGTCACCGGACCGGATGTGGTGAAGACCGTGACCAACGAGACGGTAACCGCCGAGCAGCTCGGCGGCGCGTCGATCCACACAACGAAATCGTCGATTGCCGACGGCGCATTTGACAATGACGTCGAGACTCTGCTGCAAATGCGTAGGCTGGTCGATTTCCTACCCGCATCAAATACATCGGACATTCCCGAGATCGAATGCTACCAGTCGGTCACCGACCATGATCTGTCGCTCGACCGGCTGATCCCCGACAACGCCAACAAGCCCTACGACATTCGAGAACTGATCCTGAAGACCGCCGACGAGGGCGACTTCTTCGAGATCCAGCAGAGTTTTGCGAAGAATATCGTTACCGGTTTCGGCCGCATCGAGGGCCGTACGGTGGGGTTCGTCGCCAACCAACCGATGGTGCTTGCCGGTGTCCTCGACAGCGACGCCAGTCGCAAGGCCGCACGGTTCGTCCGCTTCTGCGACTGCTTTAACATCCCGCTGATCACCTTCGTTGATGTCCCCGGCTTCCTGCCGGGCACGGCGCAGGAGTATGGTGGCCTGATCAAGCACGGCGCCAAGCTGCTGTTCGCCTATGCAGAGGCAACCGTACCCAAGATTACGGTTATTACACGCAAGGCGTTCGGCGGCGCTTATGACGTGATGGCGTCAAAACACCTGCGCGGCGACATGAACTATGCCTGGCCGACGGCGCAGATTGCGGTGATGGGTGCCAAGGGCGCGGTGGAGATCATCTACCGGAAAGACATCGGAGACACCGAGAAGATTGCTTCACATACAAAGGCTTACGAAGATCGCTTCCTGTCGCCCTTCGTCGCCGCCGAGCGAGGCTACGTCGACGAGGTGATCATGCCGCACTCGACCCGCCGCCGCGTGGCGCGCGCACTGCGTATGCTGCGCAACAAGGACCTCCAGAACCCCTGGAAGAAGCACGACAACATCCCGCTGTGATCCCTATGCAGAAAATCATCCTCGGCATAGGCGGCGCGCATATCGACCGGCGCGGGCAAATCGCCGTCGATTTTGTCCCGGGCGCCTCCAATCCGGGCACAATGCGCGAGGACGTCGGCGGCGGCACCTTCAACGCGCTGCGCAACGCCGTTCAGCGCGGCATTGCCGGCTGGATAATGTCGGTGCGCGGCGGCGATACGACTGGCGAGACGGTGGCGCGGGCGATTGCCGACGCGGGTATCAGCGACCTGTCCGTAACCTTCCTTGACCGCCGCACTCCGAGTTACACGGCGCTGCTTGACCGCCGCGGCGAGGTGATCGCAGCCCTTGCCGATATGGGGCTGTATGACATCGCTTTCGCCAAGCAGCTTCGCCGCGCGGCCGCGCGCGATGCCGCATCGAAGGCGGACGCGATCTTCTGCGACGCCAACCTGTCGATCGAAGCGCTCCTGCGCATCCCGAAGCTGGCTGGTGGCAAGCCTGTGTTCGCCATCGCCGTCTCACCGGCCAAGGCCGTTCGCCTCGCTCCGATCCTGCCGGATCTTGCATGCCTATTCCTCAATACCCGAGAGGCCGGCGCGTTGACCGGGCTCGGCATCGAAGCAACCACGGTGGACATGGCGCGTGCACTACGCAAGCTGGACGTGAAGCGCGCGGTGCTGTCGAGTGGCGGCAACCCCGTGCTGGCTTTTGACGAGCAAGGCACCTTCACCATCGCGCCCCCCGCACCCCGGCATATCGCCGATGTCACCGGCGCGGGTGACGCGCTTGTCGGCGCGGCGGCTGCGGCAATGCTGCGCGGCACGGCGTTCCGCGAGGCCGTGCGCGAGGGCCTCGCCGCCGCACTGCTTGCACTGGAAAGCCCGGACGCCGTGGCTGCATTCAACGGCCAAGCCTTCGAAGCCGCGCTGGCTCTTGTGCCAGCGCCGCAGACATTGCAAGAGGCGGACTTCGAAGGAGCACCTCATGTCGCCTAACTCGGCAACGGCCCATCTCGACATGTTCGAGCCCGTCGCACAGGCGCTGGCTGCCGGCCGGCCCGTGGTGGCGCTGGAAAGCACCATCATCACCCACGGCATGCCTTATCCCGACAACAGCCGCATGGCCGGCAATGTTGAGCGCATCATTGCCGACGAGGGCGCGACGCCCGCTACCATCGCGGTGGTCAATGGCCGCATCAAGATCGGCCTGTCGCCCGCCGAGCGCGAGGCACTGGCGCAGACGCAAGGGGCGATGAAGCTGTCGCGCGCCGACCTCGGCTTTGCCGTTGCTCAGGGCCGTACCGGAGGCACCACTGTCGCCGCCACGATGATCGCAGCGAAGATGGCCGGCATTTCGGTTTTCGCCACCGGCGGCATCGGCGGCGTCCACAAGGGCGCGGAGACCAGCTTCGATGTCTCCGCCGATCTGGACGAGCTGTCGCGAACGCCGGTCATCGTTGTTTCGGCAGGCGCCAAGGCCATCCTGGACATCGAAAAGACGCTCGAGGTGCTGGAGACGCTCGGTGTACCGGTTGTCGCCTTCGGCTCGGACATCATGCCGGCCTTCTGGTCGCGCACCTCGCCCTACCCGGCGCCGTTGCGCCTCGACGCGCCGGAAGCCATTGCCGGATTCTTCAAGACACGTCGCGCGCTCGGGCTGGAAGGCGGTATGCTGATCGCCAACCCGGTTCCGGAGGCCGATGAGATTCCGGCCGCCGAAATGGCCGGCACGATCGCCGCCGCCCAAAAGGCCGCGATCGATGCTGAGGTCTCCGGCAAGCGAGTGACGCCATTCCTGCTTCAGACGATCCTAGAACTGACAGGCGGCGCCAGCCTGAAGACCAATATCGCGCTGGTCGAGAACAATGCGCGGCTAGCCGCTCGGATCGCAAATGCCCTTTAGAGGCTACTTGCCTAACCGCTTACCCGCCTCATAGGATTTTCGCGCCCAGACGGCCATGTCGTCGGGGTCGTCCATCGCGCCATCCGGCACAGTCCAATACGGCATTGCAACCTGCTTGCTATGCTTGGAGCCGGTATAGGTCCACTGCGTGCAGCCGGCATTCTCGAACTCCGGCGCGAGCATCACATCCGCCTTCAGCATAATCTCGCCGCGCAGTTCGATGGCGACGATCACACCCTCATGATAGATGCCTTTGCCACCGAACAGCTTTCGGATTGAAACAGGGCCGAGGCCTGAAAACAGGTCGGAAATGGCGTCGTTGTCCATGTATGCACCGGCAAAGGTTCAGAAAGCTATTTGCAGGCCTGCTGCGGCTGCTTGTCGAATACCGACAGGTTGACGAGCTTGCCGGACATCGAGAAATCGCCATAGTCCATGACAAGGTCGCGCGTCAGCCCGTTCTCGTGCAGCTTGAAGGCTATCCGGTATTCCGGCACTTCCTCGCCGCCATCGCCCTTGTCGTTGAAATAGGCGATTTCGACCGGCCAATACTGGTCATTTGCCAGCTTGTCGAGCACCGGAAACTCCGGATCAGTGTCCTTGGTCGCGGTCTTCTTGCCGACGACGACGGTCGTGGTCATCACCTTGTCACCATTGTCCGAGCCGTCGAACAGGTTCGTCTCGTAGAAATTCTGGCCGGTATTGGCCTTGTTGATCAATTCGACAAGGTGCTGCGTCGGAAACTGCGTCTTGCGCAATTCGAGCGTATTCTTCTCCGGCTTGTCGATCTCGACCCTCAGCCCGTTCGGTTCGCGTTGCGCCATGCCCTTCAGTTCGCGCTCCAGCGCAAGGTCGGTGAATGATTTTGTCACAAACGAGAATGTCTTGCCCCCGCCATCTTCGAAAGTCGTGGTCTGCTGGTCGGTTAGCCGCGAATTGCCATCTGTGTCGATGCGCGTCACGAAACGAAAGTTGACCGTATACCCCTCGCAGGGCGATCCATTGAACTCATAGACCATGCGGCCGTGCAGCCCAGTGATTCCCGAGCGGTCGGACGCCTTGTCGAGCGACAGGTCATAGACGGCGCGGTGCGCAATCAGTGGCGCAGCGGCATAGGCAGGAAATGCGACAATCGCGGAAGTTCCGAGGAAGGCTGCGGCCAGAAAGCGCGATGGGCGCATATACGTCTCCAATCGGTGTCGAAAAACCGCCATTCATAGGCGTATCTTTCAAAAAAGTCGTGGCGGAAGCTAGGCAAAAAATTGCAGAACCGCCGGAAGATCTGACCACCGTCAAGAGTCAGTCAGCTAGAGATAAGGAAACACAATGAACGACACAATCGAAAAGCGGCTTGAGGGGCTTGGTATCACGCTGCCGGTGGCTGCGGCACCTGCCGCCAACTACCTGCCCTTTGCCCGTAGCGGCAATCTTCTGTTCACCGCCGGTCAATTGCCGCTCAAGGACGGCAAGCTATTGGCGACCGGCCTGCTCGGCCGCGATGTCGATACGGCAACCGGCAAGGAGGCGGCCAAATACTGCGCCGTCAATATTCTGGCGCAGGCGCGCGCAGCACTCGGCTCGCTCGAAAGAATCGGCCGCATCGTCAAGATCACGGTGTTTGTCGCCTCCACACCCGACTTCACAGAACAGCATCTGGTCGCAAACGGCGCCTCCGACTTTATCGCCGCCGTACTTGGCGACGCGGGCAAGCATGCGCGCTCTGCGGTCGGCACAGCGTCGCTGCCGCTCAATGCGCCGGTCGAAATCGAAGCAGTCATTGAGGTCGCATAATAATGCCCAAGCTTTCCTGGCTGACAAAGCGCCCGATCGCGCATCGCGGCTACCACGACATGAACAAGAAGGTCTGGGAAAACACCCTCTCGGCCTTTAGCCGCGCCGTCGAACACGACTTTGCGATCGAGTGCGACGTCCGCCTGACCGCCGATAATCAAGTTGTCGTCTTTCATGACAACGACCTTCGCCGCGTGGCCGGCCAGGAAGGCTTCATCTGGCAGAAGACCGCCGCCGAAATGGGCGCACTGAGCATCGGTGGCACCAATGACCACGCGCCGACGTTGCAGGAACTGCTTGATCTGGTGAAAGGCCACGTGCCGCTTGTGATCGAACTGAAGGGAATTCCCGGTCACGATGCCGGGCTGGTCGAGGCGGTCGCCAATATCCTCGCGAATTATCGAGGCAAGGTCGCCATCATGTCGTTCGACCATTGGCTGATCCGCGATTTCGCCCGGCTTATGCCGGACATTCCGCGCGGCCTCACGGCGTGGGGTTCGCAGACGCAGGAACTCGAGCAGCATTTTTCCATGCTTGCGAACAACATCGATTTCGTCTCCTACGCCGTCGACCACCTGCCGAACCCATTCATCACCTTCGTGCGCGAGCGACTGCGCATGCCAGTGATCAGCTGGACGGTGCGTGACGACATCATGGTCGAGATAACTTTCACGCATGCCGACCAGATGACCTTCGAGGGCTTCGAGCCGCAAAAGGTGGCTGCCGCGTGAAATGGCCCTTGCCGCGACGCTTTCGCAGTGCACATATCAGTGAAATGATGCAGCGCAGCGAAAGCGGCACGGTGGGGTCTCACACGGGACAGTCGATCCGCATTGTCGGATCGATGGCGGACTTTTCCCGGTCCGAATGGGAATCGCTTCGCGCGACCTCGCGCAAAATTTCGGCGAGTGACTACAACCCCTTCCTTTCATACGATTTTCTGCTTTCGTTGGAAGAATCCGGCTGCGCAACGTCTCGCACCGGCTGGCAGGCCAATCATTTGCGGCTGGAGGACGGCACGGGCGCGCTGCTGGGCGCCATTCCCGGTTATCTGAAGTCTCACAGCCAGGGCGAGTACGTCTTCGACCATGGGTGGGCCGACGCATTCGAGCGCGCCGGCGGGCAGTATTACCCGAAACTGCAAGCCTCCGTGCCGTTCACGCCAGCCACCGGCGCTCGCCTCCTCACCCGCCGCGACCTAGACGCCGCTGCCACGCGCAAGACGCTGGCGGTGGGTTTGAGGGCGGTGACGGATCGTCTGGGCATATCGTCGGCGCATGTGACCTTCGCGAATGAAGCCGACGTCGACGCTTTGGCCGACGCCGGCTTCCTGCATCGAACAGACCAGCAATTCCATTTCTTCAATGAGGCCTATTCGACCTACGACGACTTCCTCGCCACTCTCGTGTCGCGCAAGCGCAAGGCACTGAAGCGGGAGCGCCGCGAGGCGCTGTCGGCGGGCATATCCATCGAGTGGCTTACCGGCGGCGAACTGACCGAAAAAGCCTGGGACGACTTTTTCGCGTTCTACATGGACACGGGCGGTCGCAAATGGGGTCGGCCCTACCTCAACCGAAAGTTCTTTTCGCTGATCGGCGAGCGAATGCGCTGCGACATCCTGCTGGTGATGGCACGGCGCAGCGGCTGCTACATCGCCGGCGCCATCAACTTCATCGGTTCCGACACACTATTTGGCCGCAACTGGGGTTGCATCGAGGACCACCCCTTTCTGCATTTCGAGGTCTGCTACCATCAGGCAATCGATTTTGCGATCGCCAAGGGACTGCGTGTGGTCGAGGCCGGTGCGCAGGGCGAGCACAAGCTGGCGCGCGGCTACCGCCCCGTCACCACGCATTCGGCGCACTACATCGCCCATTCGGGCCTGCGCCGTGCCGTCGCGGATTATCTTGAACGTGAACGCCGCGAGGTCGCCGAAATCGGTGCATTTCTTGAAGTGCGAGGCCCATTCCGCAAGGAAATCGAAGGGTAGCGTACGTTCCGCGATTGCGATCTGACGGCGGCTTGGATATGTGCGGCCGATGCTCTTCAACTCTTTCCAATTCCTGTTCCTGTTTCTGCCCGTCACATTAATCGGTGGAGTGTGGTTGCAGGCGTGGAATACCAACGCCTTCATTTGGTGGATGATCGCCACTTCACTGATCTTTTATGGCGCCTGGCAGCTACAAACGCTTTGGGTGCTTTGCGTCAGTCTGGTCATCAACTATGTCGTGGCGCTGCTGATTGACCGTACGGAAGGGCTCCGGCGCAAGGCGTGGCTGACCGCCGGGCTGGTCTGGAATCTCGGCCTGCTCGGCTATTTTAAGTACACAAATTTCCTTGGCGATGTGATCACCGAAGTTTCCGGCAAGGATCCAGGTTGGGCTCACGTCCTGTTACCCGTGGGCATCTCATTCTTCACCTTCCAGAAGATCGCCTTCCTCGTCGATGCATATCGAGGCGAGGTCGCCTCGCGCTCCTTCACGCGTTTCTGTTTGTTTGTGATGTTCTTTCCGCAACTTATCGCCGGACCGATCGTGCATCATCTGGAGTTCATCCCGCAGCTCGACCGCAAGAACAAAGATATTCTGCGCAATGTGGCGATCGGCCTGACAGTGCTGACTATCGGCCTGATCAAGAAGCTCTACATAGCCGACACTGCCGCGATTCCAGCAAGCGCGGTGTTCGATGCGGTCGCCGTTGGCGCGCAACCCGGATTTGCGGATGCATGGTTTGGCGCGATCGCCTATTCGGTCCAGATCTATTTCGACTTTTCCGCCTACTCCGACATGGCGCTCGGCTTGGCCCGCCTGTTCGGTCTGGATCTTCCGATCAATTTCGCATCGCCCTACAAGGCAACGTCAATTATCGATTTTTGGAGGCGCTGGCACATTACATTGTCCCGCTTCCTGCGCGACTACCTCTACATTCCACTCGGCGGCAATCGCGCTGGTGTAACCCGGCAGCGCGTGAACCTGCTGGTCACGATGGTGCTGGGTGGTATCTGGCATGGCGCGGGTTTTACTTTCCTGCTCTGGGGCCTCATGCATGGCACCTATCTTCTCATAGCTCACGCGTTTTCGCACAGCCGAGCCGGCGCCCGCGCCCATAGTTTTCGTGGCTGGCCAATCATTGCCTGGGTACTTACCGTGCTCGCAGTGACCTTCGCCTGGGTACCGTTCCGCGCCGACGGTCTTACCGCCACCTTCAGCATCTGGTCGGCAATGGTCGATTTCGGTTCGGCGTTTGACGAGTTGTCGCTCACCGACAACGACCATGGGCTGATAGTATTGATTGGTCTGTTCATCGCGTTCGCGACGCCGAACGTCTACGAGATGTTCAGCAGTTACCGCGTCGGCCTCTCTACCCCTGGATATCCGGCAACCGATATAGCTACCTCGAAGTGGAAATTCGCCCCAATCACGTTCACACCCGCGAAAGGCGCTTTTCTTGGCTTAGCAATCGCTGCCGTTGTTCTCAAGCTCAACGACATCTCCGCATTTATCTACTTCCAGTTCTGAGACAAACGAATGGTTGCTTCCGAGATATCGACATTGGAGACGGCAGGCCGATGCCCCGCATTTCTCATTTCCGCGGCTATCGCGATGTCTGTAGCGCTGAGCTGTGCCTTTGCTTTGATCGTGGGCACGCAAATGACCGGCAGGCAGAAACTGGCGCATCAGGTGCTTGTCGACTACCAGAAGTGGAAGCTCGCTGGTCCGGTTGGCGATGTTGTGTTCGTAGGCGACAGTTCACTTGGCACAGCCATCAATGCCAACCTATGGCAATCCCTCACAGGCAAGACCGCAACCAACTTCGCGCTGACAGGAGCCTACGGCTATGCCGGCACGCTCGAAATGCTAGAGGCGATCCTTGAAGACCATGCACCGACCGACGTTGTCATCTTCCAAACCGCCGACATGATGATGCGCGCGCCGAAGGAAACTGTTCCTTCCATGTCATCCAAAAGAGCCAGCTTTTTGCATCGAGTCAGCGAGTTGTGGCTCGATAGTATGAATTTGGATGAACTGAAGGCGTCGATTGACTACGTAAAGAAAATCGCTGGCGGTAAAACACCTGACACGGATAACTCCGTTATAGAAAACGATTATGTCTTACAGACAAATCGCAAGGCAATTATGCCGGAACCTGGAAAGTTCGACCCCTTGCTGGTGAACGACGCTAACCTGCTAAATCTGAATCGGATAGCAACAGTCTGCCGAGAAAGATCGTTGACCTGCATATACATGCATGGGCCGCTCGCCAGCCCGTTTTGCGAACAACGGACCTATTTCGATAGTGTCAATTCGATGATTAGATCATCGGGTCTGGCGCTTGCCGCTGAACACTCGCTGTGTCTGTCGCCTGAGCAACTTGGCAACACATATGATCACACGGCGACCACAAAGAAAGACGAGATGACTCAGCGGGTAGCCGAAATAGTGCGGCCATTCCTCTCAAAACCGGCCAGTTCGATGTCCGCACCCGCAGCAAACTGAAGTTCGCGGGCGATTCACGGGAAAGAACCATGCCAACCTACGAGCCTGACAATGTTTTTGCCAAAATCCTGCGTGGCGAGATTCCGTGTCACAAGCTTTACGAAGACGACGCGACGTTGGCCTTCATGGACATAATGCCGCGCGGCGAAGGTCATTGCCTTGTTGTCCCGAAGCGACCATCGCGCAATATCCTTGATGTCGATGCCGCTAGCCTCGCAGCCGCAACAGCGACCACGCAAAAGCTAGCCAAGGCGGTCGTGAAAGCGTTCTCCGCCGATGGCGTGACGGTCCAGCAATTCAACGAGCCTGCCGGTGGACAGATTGTCTTTCACCTACATTTTCACATCATTCCGCGATTCGACGGCGTGGCGCTGAAACCTCATACCGGTCAGATGGAGAAACCGGAAATCCTTGCCGCCAATGCCGACAAAATCCGCGCCGCGCTGGCCGGTTGAATAAACAAACAAGCCCCACCTTCAACAAGAATAAGCAAACATCTGTGGACCTGGCTCGCCAGCTCGGCGAAGCTAAAATTGGGCAAAATCATGGCGATCGACCTTGATGTTGCCGTATTTCTTCCATAGCCCGATACTGGGCTACGAATTGGATTCGCCGGGTTCGTCTCTCACGTTTTGAGGGCGTGGCATTTCGGTTTCGACTGAGAATACCGTCGGCACAAAAGCCGGTCGCATACGTGGGAAGGAAGCAGTTTGCGAGTAACGCGTGGCGCGAGAGGGGGACGGATTGCGGTTGCGGGGGCATTGTTCTCCCTTCTGCTCGCTTCCTGCACCTCTTCGGGCGATCCCAGCCTTCAGTTGAGTGCCGAAGGCTACAATAATTCCGCAGCAATGATGCCTTCCGCAGACGGTGCGCCCGGCGATGCCGGGTCCGTCGCTGCCAATGCAACCGCAAATGACGCCGGATTGCCGGCGCAGGTGGCATACCTGCCAGCCGCAAATCCCAACGGCGTGCAGAAGCCGGACGAAGCAGCAATTTCCGCGGTTAAGTCCGATAAGGACATGCCTGTCAAAGCGGACAAGCAAGCCGAGATAACTGCTGCCAAGTCTGCGGACGAAGCCAAGCCGGCAACAGCCTCCGGCGCGGTCTTGGCAACCGCCGCCGTGCCTCAGGCCAAAACGCCGAAGAAGAAATCCTTTTTTGGCTCGATGTTTGGCACCTCATCCGCATCAGCTGCGCCCGTGCACTCCGACCGCAGCGGTGCAGCGGCCCCGGTGAAGAAGCCCGTCAGGGAGACGATCGTCGAGAACATCCCCGCGAAAGGGACGGGCAAAGAAACGGTTCGGGAAGCACCGCCGGCAAATCTCGAATTGGATATGGCTTCGCTTTCCGAAAGCAGCAGCGGCAAGATCCGCAAGCCTGTTCAGCTTGCCTCTTATACGAATGAAGACGACGCCCTGCCCGGCGTGCGCGCCTCGGCCCTTTTCGAAATCAAGCGCAAATCTGGCATCGACGACGACAGCGACGTGGACATTCACGAGGAAGACGAATTCAGCGGCGGCGTGCAGCTCGCATCGGCCGCTGGCATGGCACGGCTTGCGCCCAATGGTCTGCTGAAGCAGACGGAAAGCGTCGATGTCGCCTGCCTGAAGCCGTCGCTGGTGCGCGTGCTGAAGGTCATCGAGCGGCGCTATGGCAGGAAGCTGATCGTTACCTCCGGCTACCGCAGCCGCGCCCGAAACATCGCTGCTCGCGGCGCCAGGAATTCGATGCATATGTATTGCGCGGCCGCAGACATCCAAGTGCCGGGCGTCAGCAAGTGGGAGCTTGCCACCTTCCTGCGCGGCATGCCCAACCGGGGCGGCGTGGGCACCTATTGTCACACAAATTCCGTGCATGTGGACATTGGCCCGGAGCGCGACTGGAACTGGCGCTGCCGCCGCAGAGGCTAGCGAAGCATCGGCCCTATCGACGTTCTGTTCCGTCATGCAGCTGCGGCTGCCTGCGGCAAAACAAGTTGTGATTTTGCGGATGCGAACGGGTTGCCGAGCCGCACCAAACTTTGTATAGGCGCTTTTATCTGAGCGCGCCCATCGTCTAGCGGTCAGGACACCGCCCTTTCACGGCGGTAACAGGGGTTCGATTCCCCTTGGGCGTACCAGATAAACCCTTGAAAAACCTAGCTTTTGCATTTTCCGAGAGAGCGGTTTGGGTAACTTTGGGTAAATTAACAGCATCTAACGCCGCCGCACGTTAAGGACAATCCCCAATACACCCAGCGGGTGCGTCGTTCAATCTGGCGACCGTCCACTGCCCCGGGCGACAGAGCGATCACACCACCGCGCAATCAAGCGCGTTGGGAGACCGCCGAGAAATTCACCGACAAAACCGTCCGCGCCACCATCCTTGGAAAGACAAGGCCCCGGTCGAATTCGGCAAGCGCCTTGGTCGCGGAATTGAATCGTGTCAGATACTGCCGGCGCGAATTTAACGAGAAGCTCAGCCCCGTTCGCGCACAGAAAAAACTCGCATGACGCGCCTCCGCTTGCTTCGAAGCACCCGCATTTAATCCCGGGTTTTAATGCTGTTTCGGCCCCACTTTTTTTGTGATGAATAGGAAGCTTCCTAAAACATGACGCAAAGGAAGCCGTCCATGACTAAACTTACACCAGAGCAAATTGCTGACTTTCCCAGTGACGTGATGGACCTCTACCGGAGGGTGGCGGATGCCAATCCGGAATTGAATATTGAGGACGTCTATGCTGACTGGAATGACGCCCACGACGAGAAACTGTTGGTCGTCGCGGCGAGGATTTACTTTATTGCAGAGTTCCGGGATGAGCGATATCGCCATATCGGCAAGCAAGGGTTCGACACGATCTTCATAGTCTTGGTCAGAAAGATGATGGATTACGGCGAAGCCTTGGAACAAGCCGAAATCGAAGCCGAGGAAACCGCCTAGCACGGAAGCCCACACGCGCGTTCGCCAGCAAAAAGGCCCCGAGAACTACCAGCCGGGGCCTTTAATCGCGCCGTGCGCCGCCTGTGGCGCGCCGTGCCGCCGATCAGGGCTTTATGGAACGACTCCACGATCACTGGCCGGGGTAGATGCCCGGCGGCAGCCAAATCATGGAAGCCTCCTTCCCTTTTCCACAATCTGAGCGAAACACTTCCGAGGCTGCCTCGCGTTCCGACCTCTGCCGTCATGGTGATCGTCATCGAGCATCCGCACGGGCAGCAGCGCCACCAGGCGTGCGGCGTCAATCCGGCGATTGATCGGAAGGCCTGCATGGCATGCAGGAGGTCAGCCGTTCGATCCCGCTTGGCTCCACCAAGAGTCTCTGGTTAAGTTATTGAAATAATATCATATATTGTGGCCGCGCATTCCCATTCCCCACTTTATTCCCCATCTCTCTGCGAAGGAGCTTGCAGGTTTTCGGGCCGGATAAACCTTATCTGCCGCGCGACGAGGCGACCCTCCATGGGAAACCGCTACTTTGGTCATGACGGCTTCAGCTGTGGCGACATGGCATATGCGTACAGATCAATCCTTCTGGGCGACATTGGTGGAAAAGCCCGGTCAACGAGCTAAACTTTCCAAAAAAATCTTGAACATTGCCGCCGGCTATCAAAATTTGCGAAGTCAGCCCTCGCCGTTTCGCTCAGGTGGTCAGCCCAAGCCTGCAGCTGCCGACGCTTCTCCAGCGCATCGACGGGACGCACGCTCCACTATGTGGTCGACACATCTCAATCCACTGGTCTCTGCGAACCAGATCTCCAGGTCCTTGATGCGCGCGACGAGCTCTTCATCAGTCAGATCCTCTAGAGGATCGCTGGGCAAGATCGTTCGTTCCAACCGGGTCAGTCGCGCGTTAAGTGCCATCTTCATTTTCCTAGCGCCTTATCTTGGTACGCGCCTCAAGCACCGCGATGCGATCGGCAAGCTCGCTCGTCTCAATCGCTTTCCTATGCGCTTCCAGCAAACTGACCACTGCAGTGCCCTCTTCAGGTGACATGGCACCATCCGCAACTTGTTGGTTGATGCTCGCGATCGCTCCGGGCAGATCTGCAGCCGTCTCTACGATTGGCAGTTCGAAGCGGATGCGCGAGCCTCTCCGGGGTGGCCATACGCGATCGAGGATCGTGCGGGCGGCAATGCTGTCGCCTGCCTTTGCCTTCTCGATCTGCACCCTAATAATAGCTTCTGCTTCGCCCTCGCCAAAAGCATCAAGAGCGACCAGGACCTTCGACCGTGACCCCACAGCCCGACCCTTCGGGTTTCCGGACCGACCTCGTTTGAAGCGAGTAACCGTTGAGCCTTCGTCGTACATTTTCTATCCTGCAAATTACCTGCACTAGCAGGCACAGACACTACTAATGGATATGGTCACACTGAAGTTGACTACATGTAGATATCATATCAGTTCGATGGCGGCCAGTGGCAACCTAACCAACGTTATCCGGTGAGTGAGAAAAAACCAGCAAACGCATGTCTGGCGAACTGACAAAACTGACAGAACGTGCAGTAGACGGGGTTATGTCGGTTTTGTCAGTAGCCAGGATGGCCGCTGAGCATTTCGCCGCCGCCCATTGACCATGCAGTCACTGGTTCCGCTGGTCGATCCAACGAAAAGCAGCGTCACGCCGATGATCTCCGAAGCCATTCACCGTCTCCGCCTAGCCATCTATTTGCGGCCGCATCGTTGCTGCGCTCGTCGGGCATCACGGCGTCGAACCCGAGAAAGCGCGGATCGCTGTATTCGAAGGCGATATGCGAAGTGACCTCGAGGCTTGCCTGGCAGAGCGCCGTCCGCCGTCCCACCTTGCCGCTACCCTGGCGCTCGACCCGGACCTGGGTGCCCGGGCTTGGAAAAGGCTCGCGCCTCTCGCGATAATCACGGCAGCGCGCGGCTGGCTCGACGCAACGAGAACGTCTACGATCCATCGCGAGACTGTCCCGGTTGCACGGTTTCGCCACGCCGGCTCCAGTTGGACCGGAGGCGCCGCAGCACAGATCGGCATCTATCCGTCCCGCATCGTCCGCAGCAGCGAGCCGGTTGTCGCCTTTGCGAACCGTTTCACAAAGGTGACCATGGCAATGTCATGGCGGCATGTGATGGAACGCCGATGGGCGGCCCGTGCTGCTCTATCAACATCGTGATCGGCGAGGTGGGAATAGCAACCGCCTGGCGGGTAGAAGCGCTGCTACGCCTCCTCCTGCTATTCGCAGAGCGGTACGGCGTCGCTGCCGAATATAGCTAGGATCCGGATGCCACCGGTCAGCTTGCCCGGGTGCGACAAACCCTATCGGCCTATTCGGCTGCCTCCCTCACCTGGATCAGCCGTCTTTCTACCTGCTGCAAGTGGAGGCGCATGGCTGCTGCCGCGCCGTCGAGGTCGCGGTCGGCGATCGCGTCGACGATGCGCTGGTGATCGGCGAAGCTGTGGTGGTCCGCCGGCGGCCGCGCGCCGTCGGCGCGCAGCCGGCCCCAGACCACGGCGCGGCGGATGGCGTTCAGCACGTCGAACAGGCCGAGCAGCAGCGTGTTGCGGCTCGCCTGAGCGATCTGCCGATGCAGCAGATTGTCGAAGTTCTCGTATTGCCGCCAGGTCGTCGCGCTCGCGCGTCTGCGCCAGCGACTGGCGCATCGCGGCGATGTCGTCGAGCGTCGCGTGCAGCGCCGCCTCGCGCGCGATCTCCGGCTCGAGGATCAGGCGGGCGCGCATCACGTCGGACGGGTTGGAGCGCGCCGGCGATGTCGGAGATCGCGACCGTCTCGCTCGATCGGCCGGCTGCCGACGAAGGTGCCCTTGCCGACGTGCCGCCAGATGCGGCCGTCGCCTCCAGCACCGCGAGCGCCTTGCGCAGGTCGCCGCGCGAGACGCCGAGGATCTCGCAGAGCTCGCGCTCCGGCGGCAGCCGGCTGTCGGCCGGCAGATCGAGCTGCGCGAGATAGGCCTGGAGCTGCACCAGCGCCGCGTGCCGCCGTCGCCCGCGGGATCGTCCAATGGTTTGACCAATTCGCTAATCATCCTGGTTGCACGCGCTGGTCATAATCGCATCGACGCCTCCGGTCAATCGACAGCTCAAGATTTGAGCGTCTGATTTCGGCTTGACCAATCACTGCCAAGGTCTAACCAATCGACAATTGGTCAAGAAACTGGGAGGAAGACAATGACCGGACTGTCCAGACGCACGATCATGGCAGGCATTGTTGCCGCCGTGCTGGGAACGACCGCCTCGCTCGCGGCCGCCAATGCCGGCGACATGCGCATCGCCTTCGGCGACCTGCCGGGCATCGAATCGATCCAGACGCTCGCCGCGATCGAGCGCGCCAAGGAGCGCGGCGTCAACGTCGAGCTGATCATCCTCAACGACGAGGACCTCGCCGCCCAGGCGATCGTCGGCGGCCAGGCCGATGTCGGTATCGGCGCGCCCTATACGCTGATCCAGAAGGCCGGCGTGCCGATCCGGCTGTTCGCGCAGATCTCGACGCTGCGCTTCTTCCCGGTCGTCAACACCGAGTTCTACAAGACCTGGAAGGACCTCGACGGCCAGGAGATCGCCGTGCAGGCGCGCGGCTCCGGCACCGAGGCGGTGATGCTGCTGATGGCCAAGAACCACGGCATCAGCTACAGCAACATCAGCTACGTGCCGGGCTCCGAGGTGCGCCGCAACGCGCTGCTGCAGGGCACGATCAAGGCATCCATCGTCGACGCCGCCAACCGCCGCGTGCTGCAGGCGGAAGCCGGCGACAAGTTCATCGTGCTGCCGGTCGAGGATCTCAGCGCCACCGACGAGGGCTTGTTCGCCACCGCCGACTATCTCGCCAGGGATGCGGCCGACGTCGACATCCTGGTCGAGGAGCTGATCAACACCGCCCGCGAGATCACCGCCAACCCCGCCGTCGCCGTCGAATACCGCAACAAGTACAAGCTGCTGCCCGACCTCGGTGCGGAGGCCGACGCCGAGATCGCCGCCTACTACAAGGAGACGGCCGCGGCCGGAGCGCTGCCGCTCAACGGCGGCGGCGCGGAAGCGGCGGCCGACGACTTCGCGCTTCTTCACGCTCGCCGGCCAGATCGAGGGCGACCCGGCGACGCTCAAGGTCGAGGATTTCTGGGACGTCGGCGCGCTCGACCGCGCGCTCGGCAAGCTCGGCACGAAGTAGCGGGCCGCGGGACGATGGCGAACAGCATGCGCAGCGATGGCGAGGTCGCTGCTTGCCGGCAGGGCCTCCGCGGCCGGCGACGGGGTCCGGTTGCGCGAAAACTCGCTCGTCCTCCGGCTGCTGTCGGTCTTGCTGTTCGCCGCGATCTGGGAGGTGGCTGGCCGCATCCCGGTCAGTTTCGCCTTCCCGACCTTCTCCGCCACGGTCGTCGCCTTCGTCGGGCTGATCGCCGACGGCAGCCTGCCGAAGGCCTATCTCTCGACGCTGCAGCCGCTGATACTCGGCGTCGTGCTCTCTGCCTTCCTCGGCGTCGGCATCGGCGTGCTCTGCGGCCTCTGGCGGCCGGCGAATGGCTGCTGATCCCGGTCTTCATCGTGCTGCAGGCGGCGCCCGTCGCCGCCTTCATCCCGCTGGTCACCTTCGTCTACGGCATCGGCATGACGGCGAAGACGCTCGCCGTGATGCATCCTGGCGCTGCCGGTGATCGTGCTCAACACCTACAAGGCCGTGCGCAACATCAATGCCTCGCTGATCCTGATGTGCCGCTCCTTCCTCGGCACGCCGCGCCAGCAAATCCTCAAGGTCATCCTGCCCGATGCGAGCCCGGTGATCTTCGCCGGACTAAGGCTCGGCGTCGCCGCCGGCTTCGTCGGCGTCGTGCTCGCCGAACTGCTGATCACGCCGACCGGCATTGGCGACCTGATCACCTTCAGCCGCTCGCGCGCCGACTATGCGGCGATGTACGCGACCATCGCCTCGATCATCGCGCTCTCGACGCTGACGCTGGTCGGGCTGCAATGGGTCGAGACGCGCGTCTTCCGGCCCGAGAAGAGAGGCAAGTGACGATGCCCATGGCAGTCGTGCGCAAGGAACCGTCCCCCGTCGCCGCGATGGACGCGATCGTCTCGGTGCGCGGGCTGTGCAAGAGCTACGGCGCGGTCGAGGCGCTGCGCGGCATCGACCTCGACTTCCCGCGCGGCAAGCTGACGCGCTGCTCGGCCCGAGCGGCTGCGGCAAGACCACGCTGCTCAAGATCATCGCCGGGCTGCTCGAGCCGACGGCGGCGCGGTCACCGTCAACGGCAAGCCGGTCAGCGGGCCGGGCCCCGAGCGCGCCTTCGTCTTCCAGGATTTCGCGCTGCTGCCCTGGGCGACGGTGCTGCGCAACGTCGCCTTCGGGCTCGAGCTGCGCGGCGTCGCCAGGGCCGAGCGCGAGAGACCGCCCGCCACTACATCGCCGAGGTCGGCCTCTCCGGCTTCGAGGAGAAATATCCGCACGAGCTCTCCGGCGGCATGCGCCAGCGCGTCGGACTGGCCCGGGCGCTCGCCGTCGATGCCGAGGTGCTGCTGCTCGACGAGCCGTTCTCGGCGGTCGACGAGCAGAACCGCCGCAAGTTCCAGGAGGACCTGATCCGCCTGCGGGCCAACAAGAACAAGACCTTCATCTTCGTCACCCACTCGATCGAGGAGGCGGTCTACGTCTCCGACCGCATCGTCCTCCTGTCGCCGCGCCCCGGCCGCGTGTCGCAGATCATCGAGCCGGCGATCGACCGCACCGGCGATCCCGACGACATCCGCCGCGACCGCCACTACCTCGATACGGTCGAGGAGATCTGGCAGGGGCTGAAGCAATATGTGGAGTGAATCGGCCATGACCCTCTTCGGCTACCGCGTCCCGATGATGGCCTCGCTGATCGTCTGGGGCGTGCTCTGGGAGATCGTCGGCCGGCTCGACCTCGATCTTCCTCCTGCCGCCGTTCAGCGACGTGCTCGCCGCCGCCGTCGATCTCGTCCAGACAGCCGTCCTGGCAGGGCGCGACGGTCACCACGCTGCGCGCCTTCTTCATCGGCATGGCGCTGTCGATCGTGGTCGGCGTGCCGCTCGGCGTCCTGATGGGCCGGGTGAAGCATCGCCGACGACCTGCTCGGCATGTGGGTCAACATCTTTTCCTCCGCGCCGCTCTCGGCGCTGGTGCCGGTGCTGATGATCCTGTTCGGCTTCGGCGAGCAGACGATCGTCGCCGCGGTCTTCCTGTTCTCGGTGTGGATCATCGTGCTCGACACCCGCGCCGGCGTTCGCCACATCTCGCCGTCGCTGATCGAGATGGCCCGCTCCTACGGCGCATCGAAGCCGGCGCTCTACGGCAAGGTCATCCTCTGGGCGGCGCTGCCCGAGATTCTCGCCGGCATCCGGCTCGGGCTGATCCGCGGCGTCAAGGGCGTGGTGATCGGCCAGCTGCTGGTCTCCATCGTCGGCTACGGCGCGCTGTTCGAGACGTTCTCGCGGAATTTCCGCATGGCCCAGTTCTGGGCGCTCGCCATCATGCTGTTCGCCTTCGCCATCGTGATTGCCGAGCTGATCGAGCGGGCGGAGGCGAAGGTCGAATATTACGCAGGAGTGAGATGATGAATGTGCAGAACGGCAGGCTACGTCTTCGAACCGCGCGGCGATCGCGGCCTGCCGGTCGTCGGACTCGAGAGCTCTTTCCCGGTTCATCGGGTCTATTGCGTTGGCCGGAACTACGCCGCGCACGCGGTCGAGATGGGCGGCGACCCGAACAAGGACCCGCCCTTCTTCTTCCAGAAGAACCCCGACAACATCGTTCTCTCCGGTGTGTTTCCCTACCCACCGGCCTCGAACGACGTCCATCACGAGATCGAGATGGTGGTCGCGCTGAAGGGCGGCATCGACATCGCGACGGGCACAGCGCTCGACCACGTCTTCGGCTACGGCGTCGGCCTCGACATGACGCGGCGCGACCTGCAGGG